>CAZNEV010000067.1:0-25007 GCA_964572085.1 uncultured Maribellus sp.
CAACTTACATAAACCGTCAGCTAAAGCAGACAGCCTGCCCCGAAGCAATCGGGGGATTAAGGAAATCTGATGGTTAAGGGGTTTTAACCCCATTCTAAAATATTTTTTGTGTATTGACAAAGTGCCTAATCCAAATAACTTTTTTTGTAATAATCGATGTACTCCTTCAATTGCTTAAGATAGCCCTCCATGTTCAGCAATTGTTCATCGTAAATTAGGTACGACATATCAGGTGTCCGGTTTGCATAGTGCCGCGCACGGTCTTGTTGGTGAAAATACGTTTTATCCGGGGTGGACATTCCTTTTGGCAAACGGGTTTGTTCCCAGGTTTTAACCAAATCGTTATAAACCATATCCCGTCTGTCGAGGCTGGATTCAATAATTTTCTGTGCCTTTACGAGCTGATTGTAAGCTTCCTGTTTATCGATAAAAGTTAACCGGTGTGCCCCGGTAATGGTTTGTTCAAGGGTTGAAAGATCGAGATAGGTCAGGCAGGTATGTTTTATCAGTTCTGCAATCGTCCGGTACAACTCAAAATCGTATGCGTTTTTTACACCTATTTTCTTATTGTTTTCAATGATTTGAAGTGCACGTTCCATTTTCTTCAGTTCATCTTTCGATTCCTGTACCTTTTCTCTATATTCCGTATTCCAAAAAGGATCATATTCCATATTATCATTCCGGGGAAGGTCGGGCAAGTGTGTCTTTCCAATATCGCCATGATGCCACACATTGCGTTCCATTGTCCACGAATAGTAGTACGCGCCTTCGTTCAGGAGAAAATATAATTCCTCCATGTCCATTACCGCTGGTCCATAATAACTTTTATAAAAAGATTCTTCAAATTCATCTAAAGTCGGTTTGCTCCCACTCCATGAATATTCCGCAGAGGTAATAAAACTCAACATCCACATTTGATTGTGCAGGCCGGAATCGTCCCACGAAGTATTGATCATCCCGTCGAAAGCACCGGAGACCGCCACTGAGCTAAGAAACTGATAGGAATCTTCCATACTCCCTGTAACCACATTGCCTCCTTTTTTCTTGAATTTATAAGGAAGGAAGAGAGGTTCTATACCGGGGTTGGGATCGTAAGCATATACTTCGAAGCCTTTCCTTTTTGATTCCTTGACATATTTAAAATCCGGGGTTGCGTAATGATAACTTTCGGTCAGCACCAACCCTTTTGCCGGTGTTATCCCTTTTGCCGGTGACGCATTCATCTCCCATCCCATGGGAGTTTCCCATACCATTACTTTTCTGCCCATTTTCTGCAAATGTTCCGCAGCTTTCCCCACGAACAAATGGTAAACACCGCTTTTTCCTATTTCCTCAGCTTTAGCCTTACATGCATCACAAGCAGCCAATTCGTATGTTTCGTCGGAACCGATATGAATATATTCAGATCCGGGGGTAGCTTTAATCGCTTCGTCCCAAAGGTCAAAAAGCAAATCATAACTACCTTCTTTTAAGGGGCAGAACTCCCAGTTTGAATCTTCAATTTCTCTTAAATGACGATGTTGCTCCCATTTCAGAATAAAACTTACATGACCAAGCCCCTGAACAAGCGGAATAAGTTCAATGTGATATTTTCTCGCATATTGAGTTAATTCCTGCATCTCTTCAATGGTGAAAGCACCGGGAGCACCGATTTCGGGATGGCTTTGATAAGCCAGTTTATCCTCCCATTCCCAAACCAGTTGATTGATTTTATACCGCGACAGGTCTTTGATAAAACTTTTTACGTATGCCTTTTTATCCTGATGGTGTTTGGTATCGTAATGTGCTGCCCGTTTTTTAATATCAGGCCAATCTGTTATGGATAAACCAGGGACAATAAATCCTGCTTTTGCTTTCTTTATGAGTTGCAGAAGGGTTTGGGTTCCGTAAAACAACCCAGCCTCACTTGCTGATTTTATAGTTATACTATTTTTTGCGGATTCAATCTCATATCCTTGTCCTGTTATACCATCGGTTACATTTTTGTGGGATAAAATAATTGAATTACTTCCTGCACGGTTTGTTATTGAACCGGTAACTCCAAATTCTTTTTGAAGATCCTTTAACAATTCGCTGGCTGTAAATTTATCCTCTGCCGAAGAATTTTCATCAATTACTACAGTCAACTCCTTTGTAAAAATAAAATCATCTCCACCCAGGCGAACTTGCTGCGGATAGGGAATAACAGCTAATCCTAATTGAGACAAATCGCTCGAATATGATTTTAAATTCAGAAACTGAAAAAGAAAAAGCAATAGTAAAAATGTTAAAACTGGTGGGTTTATAATTTTTAATT
This sequence comes from uncultured Maribellus sp., assembly GCA_964572085.1. GTDB lineage: Bacteria > Bacteroidota > Bacteroidia > Bacteroidales > Prolixibacteraceae > Draconibacterium. The sequence continues at coordinate 2,297 of CAZNEV010000067.1, forward strand.
TGCAATTTTTAATAAACTTCATAATACTCAATATTTAAGGTTTTTAATTATAAATACATCTGGAACATTCTATTCAAAACTACCCGGATACCATTTTAAGGTATTATTGTAATATATGTTTTTCAAAACATCCCCATTTAAACCGAGCCCCTGAAATGTCCCTTCAACATTAGGAGAATTCATTTCTTCCGTTGTTGTAAAATATTTCCAATCCGATCTCCATTCATCTTCCAATTGAGACATTCTTTTTTCAATATCCATTTTATCATTTATAACAAGGTCGGTAGAATAAAGCAGCCTGTCCTGGTATTTTATGATAAAATCTTTAACTTTTTGCCTGTCCTGCACCTGAAAATGGCAAACCCTTGCTGCCATATCAACAGCAAAATTTGGATACTGATCAAGACGTTTTGCCAATTCCTCAACGCTCCATTCAAGGCTACCAAGGTGAGCACCAACAACCGTTAAATTTGGGTGATTCGCCAATATGTTGTCTCTTGATTCCACCTGCCTTTCATAGGACGGATAATCAGGATGAAGATACATATGGTATTGAGGATTTTCTTTAAAATAATTTCTATCGTTTATCACAGTCATTGAATCCAGTGGCAGCCAGCAATTTTTTGGTTCGCCAATATGTGCAACAAGTGTTTTGCCATTATCGGCAATAAAATCGAGAACCGGATCGAAACGGGAATCGTCAATCATTATAAAATTCCCCAAACTATCCTGAAATTCCATCCCTATATCTTTCCAAACTTTAACGGCAATTGCCCCTTCTTCAAAATCTTTCTTCAGTCGTGCAATAACGTCTTCCAGCCAACCCTCTCTTTCAAAGTTTTCCATAGAGAAGGTGGTGGCATATGCAATTTCGTTTGGATATATATCCTTTACCTCCTTAGCAAAATTCAATTGCGCCTCAATATTTTCCTGGCTTCCAGAGCCGGTTGCTATCGACAAGTATTTAAAATTATTGGCTTTGGCTATTTCCATTACCACCGGGTTTTCTGTTTGCACATGGACATGTGCATCAATTTTGGGCAAGTCTTTGTATTGAACTTGTTTCTTTTCAGTACAACTGGTCAGCATAATTACACATGCTGCCAGAAAAAAAAGCATTCTGTTTTTTTCTGTCATAACTCGTTAATATGATGTTTATAGATTAATATTTTATTTGTTTTTGCCGATTGCCTTTTCTATCCTGAATATCGTTTCCTGATAGGGGGGCCCCAGTTTTAAATTTTTTTCCCGAATTTCAACCATTTTACGCAAATCGGTAATTGTTTCCATTTTCAGGTTGCTTTTTAATTCAAATTCCACACGCTCAGCGGTTAAATTACTGGCATATACCAGATAATACAATCCATTTATATTTTTCCCTTTCCTGCCAGATCCTTTTTTCTTTTTATTGCTTCCAAAAAATAATAATCGGCATATACCAGCGGCACATCAATTTCTACTCCATGCGGAATACTACCAACACAGTGATCAAGAATAAAATAATTATTGTTTCCGGGTATTGGCATGTAAGCGGGCGATGCTAAAGATTCAAGAATTTTTGAAGCAGCACCGGCATATTTATCTCCCTTTGTTGATGAATATGTACTTAGCTCAAATAAAGCAGAACTAATGATAGCTGCTGCAGAGGCATCCCTCTGGTCCATTGCAAATTCTGAGGCATTAATATCCCATTCAGGGACCATTTGATCTTCTCCTGCATTAAAATCCCAGTAAGGAACCATATCTGCAGGCAGGTTTGCATGATTAAGGAAATAATCTGCAATATTCTCTGCGAAATCGAGGAATTTAATATCCCGGGTATATCGATAACAGATTACAAATCCATACAGTCCCCAGGCCTGTCCGCGAGACCATGAGGAAGGATCAGCCAAACCTTGGTTTGTAGCACGATCTAATACCTGACCACTAAGTGTATCATAATTGACCACATGATAACTTGAAAAATCATCCCTGTAGTGATTTTTCATCGTAGTCAGGGCATGTTCTACCGCAATGTCCTGAAAAGTGGCGTCCCCACTTATTTTTGTTGCTTCAAAAAGTAGTTCTAAGTTCATCATATTATCAATTATAACCGGATAGAACCATTCAGTTATGCCATCCCAGGATTCTTTATAATCCCAGGATTTAATGCACCCTGTATTGGGATTAAAACGAGTACTCAAGGATTTGGCAGTTTGCACCAGAACTTTTTCATATTCTGTTTCGCCCGATAACCGCAATCCATTTCCATAGCTACAATTAACTATAAACCCCACATCATGATGTCTTGAATAATATTGAACAGGCGCCAATGCTTCCGTCCACCTTTTTGCTTCATTCATCCATTTTTCATCACCTGTTAATTCATATAAATACCAAAGGCTTCCGGGGAAAAAGCCACTTGTCCAACCGTATATTCCAGTAGTTTTTAGTGTTCCATCATTTAAAACAGTTCTTGGTAATTTTGTAGTATCCTTTGAAACTGCCAAAGTATTTTCAAATTGACCAACAATAAAATTCAATTTCTTTTCACTAAGAATAGTTTCTCTTTTGCAACTACTGGTAAAAACAGCTCCACTGGCAAACAGTACAAGCAATACAATAAATATTTGTGTTTTTTTCATACTATTAAAATTGTTTATTTTTAAGGTATAGTATGGAACTCGTCCCGAGTGCTCGGGACTCGTTTCATTTTAAATAATTTAACATCTGCAAGTTTCCGGTTTTTTATAAAAATGTTTTTCTGTACCACTCTGCGTAATCTCCTAATTTGCTCCTGTAATCTTCCAGTCCGAGGAGTTCTTCGTCACAAATCAGGTAACTCATGTCGGCCCTTCTGAAGGCAAAGTGCCTGGCCCGGTCCTGACGGTGGAAAAACTGTTTTTCGGGTGTTGACAAACCTTTTGGCAGCCTTGTTTTTTCCCAGGTTGCCACCAGTTCTTCATAAATCTTTTTCCTTTCGGCAAGATTGCCGTCAATAATTTCCAGCCCCTTCAGCAGGGCATTATATGCAGCTTCATGGCTTAGAAACCGCTGATTGTGCGCTTCTTTGATCGCTTTTTCCAGGTTAGAAAGCGCCAGGTAAGTATTGCAGGTATGTTTGACAAGTTCTGTAATGGATTCAAAAATCTCGAGGTCGTAACTGTTTTTGATACCAGCGTCATAATTTGTCCGGATTATTTGACCGGCACGCTCCATTTGCTTCAACTGTTCCAGTGATTCCTTTATCTTTCCTGCATATTCGCGGTTCCAGAATTCGTCGTATTCCAGGTGGTCGCCGCGGGGCAGGTCGGGGAGGTGTGTTTTACCAATATCGCCATAGTGCCATACCCTGCGTTCCAGCGACTTGTAATAATAGTAGGAAGCTTTGTTCAGCAAAAGATAGAGCTCTTTCATATCCACAGAATTTTTCCCGTAATAATTCCGGAAAAAACTTTCGGTAAAATTGTCCAACGAGGGGCTGCTGCCACTCCAGGAGTACTCTGCCGAATTGATAAAGCTCATCATCCATGCCTGGTTGTGCAGGCCTGAATCATCCCACGAGGTATTGATCATCCCATCGAAAACACCTGAATTTGCCGCATGGGAAACCTCATTATAAGAACGTACCAGTGCATTTTCCACTTCCTCTTCCAATTCATCGTCATACACGCCATTATTTCTCCCGGGGCGCACCTTGTAGAAGTAGGGCAAAAACAAGGGCTCTATTCCAGGATTTGGGTCATAAACATATACCTTGTAGCCAGCATTCCGGGTCTCTTTTAACATATCAATGTCGGTGCTTCGGCCAAGTGTGACCATTCCTTCATGGGGATTAAGTTTGGAATCCGAAACATATTGAGCGCTCCATGCCATTACTGTCCGGCCTTCCTTCATCAAAGGTGCTGCACTGCGGTTAATAAATTCGGTCATAAGCCCACGTTTACCAATCTCCTTCATCCTTGCTTCACAGCCACACTCAACGCCCAGGCCCAACTCGTAGGTTTCGTCGCAGCCAATGTGGATATATTCGGAGCCGGGAGTTGCCTTTATGGCGTCCTGCCAAAGGTCGTTCAGCAGTTCATAGCTTCCATCTTTCAGTGGGCAAAACTCCCAGTTGGAGGCGGGTATTTCGCGCAGATGGCTGTATTGAGGCCATTTCAGGATATAGCTTACATGCCCAAGCCCCTGCACCAACGGAACAATTTGGACATGGTATTTCTGAGCAAACCGGGTCATTTCCTGCATCTCTTCCATTGTGAATGCCCCGGGCGCCCCAATTTCCGGATGGCTTGGGTACTCAAATTTATCTTCCCACTCCCAGATAAGCATGTTGATTTTATACCGGGCCAAATCGCGGATAAAACTTTCCACATAGGAGCGTTTATCCTGATGATGCTTTGTGTCGTAGTGAACGGCACGTGTCTCAATATCAGGCCAGTCAGTTATTTTCATACCGGCAATCTTGAAACCGTTTCTGGCATTCTGAATCAACTGAAGGACAGTTTGCGTTCCGTAAAACAGACCATTCCCGCTGTTGCCCGCTACTATCAGTTCATCCGCTGAAGTGCTTATCCGGTAGCCCTGTCCTTTTAATGATTCGGGAACATTCTGCCGTGTCAACACTATTGATTTGCCGGACTTTTTCCCGGATATTTCCACTTTCAAGTTCCATTCATTTTCTAAGGCCCCAGCCAATTCTTCAGCAGTAAAACGGTCTGCAGCCGAATGTGCCTCATCCAGCACAATAGTCAGATTATCAGAAAAAGTAAAATCGCTTCCTCCCAAAATAACCTCTTGGGGATAAGGGATAACATGAAGGCCAATATCTGAGAGATTGCTGGCTTTTGCTTCGTTAAAAAATAGTATTACTGAAAATAGGGCCAATCCCAAAAACAATTGTTCATGTATGATATCCCTGAAAAGAAGTTTCAACTTTAATGCGTTTTTCCTATGAAATTTTTCCGGTTTCATTGTTAAATCCTTTTATGGTTAATAATCCTGTTCCGTTTATTAGTTAGTATTTTATTTGTTTTTGCCGATTGCCTTTTCTATCCTGAATATCGTTTCCTGATAGGGGCCCAACTTTATATTTTTCTCCCGGATTTCAACCATTTTACGCAAATCGGTAATGGTTTCCCATTTCAAATTGCTCCTTAATTCAAACTCCACATGATCTTCGGTTAAATTGCTTGCATAAACCAGGTAATCCAAATCCCTCTCAACGGTACGAACTTCAACCTTTGTGATTAAATCACCGTTTTCATTCACGCCAACTATGGGTCTTTTCATGTCTGTTTTTTCCAAAATGGAGGCAAATACATGGTGTAAATCCGAAGCTTTTAACGAAGTTGCCAGATAATACAATCTCCCTTTGCCAATTTCATTTTTTACTATAGCCGGATTTCCGTCATCAAATTGAGCAAGAACCTTTGTTCCATTTTTATCTATTGTCTGAATAAGCCCCTGAGATTGAAATTTTAAAGGCTGGTTGCTGTTTTTAAAAATGTCACCGTCCAGTACCGTAATTTCTTTTCGGATGTTTTCATATTTTACCTTTTGAGAAAAACTTTGATCGTAATTCTGCTCCCGTTCACCTACCCCTAAAACTGAAGGGACGGTGACATCAAGTATTTTCACGCCAAAATCAACCATTCTGTCATTATCACGGGCATACTGGTCAAAAATGAACGATTCAGGAATGACTACAACTGTCCCCCCTCCTTTAATATATTCTTGAACCTTTTCTATAACTTCCGGTTTTGAATATTTAGCTGCCGGAACGATCAGCAGTTTAAACTTGTTCAGTTTATTCTCCAGAACCTGCTTTTCACTTACAAAACCAACCCGGCAGCCCAGGTAACGGCTTCCCTCCCATGCTGTTTTTAAAGCTTCAATATATGGAGTCGTTCCTGCCTGTACCTGGTTCGGTGGTACCTGTAAAATACTTGTTTTGGAGTACAGCAGCGCAATTTCAGGGCCTACTTGTGTAAAGGCTGCAATTTCTTCACCCAGACGCCTTACATCCAAACCTACTTTTAATACTTCTTCCACATCAGCCAGTGATATATCTTTACTGTGCGGGATGGACGACTGGTTCATATGCAGATACTCCTTGCTGGGGGAACTTGCCCACCACCACTTGGAGATATCAGATTTGCCATGAAGGAATTGCAACAGGAGGCCATGAACACTTCCACCCATTTCAGGATCGACCATTACTTTTGGTTTCTCGCTCAGGCTTGAAAGAAGATCAGAGAAAATAGGTGAGCCACCTGATTCATTAAGGATGACATCATTCACTTCATTAATGATCATTTCTTCATCAATTCCGGTTACACCATTCGAAGAACTGAGCATCGAATGCGTTCCCCCTGCACAAATGGGAGTATACGGATCAAATTTCCACATTTCGAGTTTCACCCATTTTAAGTAATCCGTAAAACGACGGGTATTGAAATCGGTCCAGTCGTACCAAGCTGCCCTGTTGACATCATCAAGCGGCCGCGCATTTTTAGTTGAAGGGGCGATTACCTCCGAAAAAGAGTTGTGATTTGTATCCCATATTTTATTTAATTCACTGATATTGCTGTATTTTACCTTCAGCCAGTCCCGGAACATTTGCTGGCTTTTATCGCAATAGCATATGTACTGCAGTTCGTAGGCCATTATATTATATAACAAGTTGGGGTTATTAATCCATTCGCGGTAATGCAGTTGCATGAATTCCAGTATTGCTTCCCTTATGTTATCACTTTCCAGGCAAATTACCACATTTTCCTTTTTGCCTCCCATTGCCCACCGGTCCTTTATCAGATGACCACACCAGCCATCCCAGCCAACCCGCTTGGCATCATCATGTGTATGAAAAGCTCTGTATACCGGAGATTCTTCTATATCATATCTTGAACCGCCACCAACAGTATAGCTTTCAATCCGGTGGTCGAAAGGTGCAAAATAATCCATTAAGGGACCTTCATTTAACTGAAGCATAGAAAGGATCATAACAGGTTTTCCGGTTTTATCCCTGTAAAAACCATCTTCTATCATCAGTTCTTTTAGCGGAGGAAAAGGCGGCACATAAAAAGGGTACGGACTGGCATCATTTTCCGGTTCAAACACCGGTATATTACTCTGCTGTGCGGAAAGGAGTACATTAAGCTCACGGGATGTCTGGCGGCAGGATTGAATAATATGATTCAACATTTTGATTTCATCCTTTTCATTCTGAAAATATACCAGTTTACTCCGAATGCCTAATCCGACGTTGGCAGCAATTAGCGGGATACGTTCATACAGTGCCTGGTATCCCTGCATCTCAGCAATCTTTATATCCTTCTCAAGGGCATGAACAGCTTTCTCTGCCTGTTTCCTTAACTGCACTACTTCAGCACTCAGCTTTATTTCTTCTTCAGGTCCTGCAAGCCTGGGGTAAACGTACCGGTCATCAATGATGGTCAAACAATGTGAGGGTTGGATATCTGACAATGTATTCATGGGTTCCTGACCTGAAACCAAACGGATATTATCAAAGTATAACGGATGACGAATGCCTCCAAACGCAAACCGTATCTTCCTGATCTTGCTTATGCCCAGAAATCGATCGCCTTCCTCTACTTTTGCATTCTGAATAAGAAATTCGAAATGGTTCCAACCCGTATTTAAAAACAACTTTTGTCCCCTGTAACTTTGACCATTTACTTCAGCTTCTTCGTCGGTTGCCAAACCATCAAATATCTGAAGATTTCCATAATAAAGATTCTCCGATGGATTATAAACATCAAATTTCAAGGTTTCAAATCCGCTCCAGTCTGTCGGAATTTTTTCACTCTCCAGCGAGATGCTTCCTGAAGGAGAAGTCAGTTCGATTCCAAGCTGACCATGTGAAGGATATTTATCTGAAATATCAAAAGTGCCTTTCCATCTATCAACCGAAGTTTTATCCTCAAAATCATCAATAACAGAAACCTTCGATAAAGCAGTCTGACTTATGCTTTCAACTGAAAAAAGAGTTAAAAAAAGAATCAGAATTATTTTCATGTGTTTATAATTTATTGTTTTTTAATGGTAATCCCGAGTGCTCGGGAGAACTCGCCATAATCATGCTCCTGTGTGTCAATATTTTGCCATGCTCGTTTCATCATATTGTAATCTAATATTTTCTAAAGTCTTTGATGAATTCCGGTGGCTGATCCATATAAAGACAATGGCAATTTCATCATTGCACTATTTCAACACTCAACAGGCTGGTTTAGTCAATTATCGATTTTTACCATAATCGACTTTTCTGACAGCATCGAGTTGTCTTTCCCTGTCACCTGTAGTTAAATGGGCATCTTTATATCTTTCCATCAAGGGGGGATTCGGATCACTCAACAACTGATAGACTTCGGGCCGCCTTGATTTTAAATGCAATGCCCTTACGTTGTTGGTCCCGTTGATAACTTCCCACCATTTGCTTTGATTTATCCTTTCTTTGGAGAAATCAATTTCCGCCATAACAACGGTATTTTCTTTCCCGACCGCTTCCGCAACTACATTCCCGTTAAAATCGATGATGCCGTTTCCGTCTTTTCCCAAAACCACGGGAGCAATGTAAACGGAATTGTCCCTGGCGCGGGTAATAAACATGGGGGCGGTTTCGAGGCTTTGACCGGGTTTGTTATCCTTTGCCATAGTAGGGTTGAAAATAATATCGGCACCCTTTAAGGCAAAAATGGATGAAATTTCCGGATAAGAAATTTCCCAGCAGGTAGCAATCGCTATATTGGCAAAATCGGTTTCAAAGACTTTGTATTCATCTCCGGTAGATACTAACCAGGTTTCCATTACAGGCAAAAGTGTTTTACGGTGTTTGCCCATAATATTGCCCTGCCTATCGAAAATCACAGCTGTATTGTACACCCGGGCACCTTCTTCTTCATAAATTGGAGCAATAATATACATGCTGTACTTTTTGGCAATAGCAGCCATGCGGTCGGTTAATGGCCCCGGAACAGGTACAGCCAGAGAATTAAACAATATTTTTCCTGTTTCCGGATCGTTCACATCAATGTGCAAGCCATAAGGACCAATATGCTGCATATCTTCGGGGCCGCATACAAGGTCAGCATTCAATTTTCCGGCATCTTCAAAAAGGCCAAGAAGTTTGTCAAGGTGCAGATTCATTTGCTGGTGAACCTTATCCCGGTTAAATTCATCAACAAACAAATCAGGGATTTTTGTTGTGTTTGCCTGAATAACTGCAATTTTAGCTTTTTTATTCTGCTGTCCGAAGGATACTGTGAAGCTCACCAGCAGAAACAGAATCATTAAATTATATCTTTTCATTTTTATTTCAATTTTTTGCGAAAAATAAATATTAATCAATCAACTTCGGTTTTGGTTTTACAACGATGATCCTTATTTCATCAAATACTTCTTTGGCGGTAGTAATTCCTTCAAGGGGCTTTAAGACCGTACCTTTTTCGGAATCCACCACTAACATTCCGGCAATATCCGGTTCCACATTACTTCCGTCATTTGCAGTAATTTCAGCTCTGTAAAGCAATGCCGGCTGCCCCGTTCCATATTCATCTGAGGTCATCGCCACAGGGTCGTATTCCTTATAGGTATCGTTGTAATCACCCGCCAGATTAACTTCAATCCAGCAAATCCAATCACTGCCCGGTGTTACCCTTACGCGGGTACTAAAATATCCTGGTTTTGGAGTTGCACCCGATACGATTATTTGTTCCGGAATATCATTATTTATTTGATTCCGGCTTTTTTCTATTTCAAACCATCTGGGAAGAGCAACCGGCACTTCTGATTTACCTGCCCAATCGTTGTTGGCAGCACGATTGGTTACATAAATAGTCTGTACCTGTCCGGTAGCCGGATCCTCGATCCAAATGGCAAATGTAGGAGATTCTCCGTAAGCCGATTGATAAACAATCTGCTCATTAATGTGAATATTAAATTCCAATTCCGCTTTATTCCATGTTTTTGCAAAAGCATAGAAAACAACAGAACCTGTAATTAAAAGAAGTGCTATACTAACAACTGCAATATTTTTTTTAGTAATCTTACTGTTCATCTAAGCGTTAAAAGTGAATTAATTAATTTTATATGTCGCTAAAAAACAAGTGCTTATATGTTCCCTGGAACTTCATATCCCTTCCTATAGTTTCCCCTTGCGAGGGATGCAGCATTTTCATCATTGGTAATCGTTTCATATTCAGGCGAAAAAAACAGTTGTTTGTTCCCTGCCCGGTAAGAAAGATTAGCCAGATGCACAAGAACGGAACTGTTATGTCCTTCAATAATATTCGCATTTGGTTGTTTCCTGGATCTAATACAATCTATGTAGTTTTTAATATTTGCCTGCAAAGGAAAATAACCGCTCTCCTGTGCAACAAGTTGTTCGTCACGATCAAAAACCTGCCAGCCTCCACCCATACGGCCAACATACATCATTTGTTTGGTGCCAAGTATTTCGATACGGGTAGCATTTTGCATCCATTGCGGAAAGCTGTCCCCAAAACGAACTTCAGGTTTTGTTTTCTGCATATAAGGAGTACATGCCCCGGTTTCCAAGGTAAGAACATAGTTACCGTAGTCGAAAGTGGTCATCTGATAATCCGGCATATCACGATTATCGTCAAAGAAATAACGCCCACCAACGCTGCATGCAGATTTGGGGAACCCAGGATTATCCAAAACCAACCGGGCCATGTCCAGTTGGTGTATTGAGCCGCCTGAGGTGACGTATCCGCCACCATAATCCCAATAATAGCCCCACGATTTGTTACGGGTTACATTATACGGAACTTTAGGTGCAGGGCCGAGCCACATGTCCCAGTCGATGGTATCCGGGGCATTTGTGTTTTCAGCTTCCCTGAAAGGTGCAGGACCATTTAGCAATTCTCTTACGTGTACAGCAACAATTTCGCCCAGCTCCCCGCTTTTAATATAATCCCGGGCTGTAAGGGCATAATCCGCACTTCTGTTTTGAGTTCCGCACTGAACTATTCGTTCATATTTCATGGCAGCCTTTATCATCTGCTGACCTTCAAAGATGTTATGAGAGATTGTTTTTTCTACATACACATCCTTTCCGGCCTGGCATGCCCAAATGCATGCCAATGCATGCCAATGCCTGGGTGTGGCAATAACCACTCCGTCAACTTCTTTATCATCAAATATCGTCCTCATATCGCGAACAGCAACAGGCCGGAACCCCTGAATTTTTTCCAGTTCGGAAATTGCTCTGCCCCCTCGCGTATCATCAACATCACAGACGTATTTAATCAGAATATTTTCACCTGAATTAGCAGCCTCCAAAATAACAAGTGTACCATAATTCCCGGCACCTATTAATGCAAGGACTACTACATCATTGGCCGATTTTGTTCCAGGAGCAGTGAAACTGGTTTTAACTGAACTTCTGTAATCGGGTATTTCCTGTTTAATTTCACCGGCAACAGTTCCTGTCCGGCTTTTATCCTTTTGCCCACAAGAAGTTCCCAGCGCCAATCCGGCAGCGCTTGAGCCTGCCAGATAAAAAAATTTTCTTCGTTCCATATTCGTTCTTTATAACTGTACTTCAAAGGGAGTCCGGTCGGCATCAACTATCTTCAGCAACAAAATAAACCGTATTGGGCTGATACTTTCATTTCTACATAAATTTGAAATGCTGCAAACTAAAACCCAAAGCTCACAGGGCAAACCCTGTGAGCTTATTATTATTCACTAAACTATGAATCTTTATCAAATTGATATCATAGCTAATTATATATTTCACCAAAAATTAATTAGGCGGAAAAACATCCTGTAACGGATGCTTGAAAGGCAATCCGGGACGTTTATCCCACCATAACCTTGTATCCAGCCGATCACCTCCAATACGGGAAGCAGCTTCCTGAACATTTTCCTTATTCTTAAGATATTCATCTTCAAAATAGGTAAATCTCCTTGGAATATTATCAACAACACCAACTTCACCGCCAATCCATACTCTGGGGTAGCCTGTCCTTCTGTATTCAGCCCATCCCTGGTGTCCCTGGAAGAACATTGCGATGTACTTCTGGGTTACTATTTTTTCGAACCTTTTTTCATCGCCTCCTCCATAAACAACATTTGGATCATTTAAAAATTCTGTTACCTCCTCTTCAGAAATATCGTATTGTTCCATCGACATTTCAATCCCTGTGATATACATCTGCTCTGCATCTTCACTGGTAATGCCGGCAAAGGCAGCTTCGGCCCTTAACAGGTAAGTTTCAGCAGCATTTAAAACAATAATTTCATATACATCGGCATTTAAAAGCGGACCAACACTGGCTACCATACCCTGCCCGTAAGGATCTTTCTGTTCCTGAGCGAGCTGAATAGGGCGACCACGATATGACTGAAGGCTATCCTGAGAAGGAGTTAGGAAAACAGGCATCCTTGGATCATCTGTAGGAATCATTACATCTGTAATTGCAAATCCCACAAACATAGGAGTTTCTGCGGTCAGGTTCCGATTATATACAAAATTTATATTATCCGGATTTTCAGTGTCACTTGGTGGTTGTGTATTCAATGATGCATTTTCACTGTTTTCATCTATCAATGGAGCATTAATAACAGCGTTAATATGTTTTGAAGCAAGCGACTCATCGGCAAAACGTGCACGTATGGCAAGCCTCAACCGTAAAGAATTGGCAAACCTGACCCAACTGTCCACATCTCCCTGAAACAATACATCGGCATTGCCAAAAGATATCTGATTTTCAACTGAACCTAATTGAGCTGCAGCTTCATCCAATTCGTTGAGCATATCTCTGTAAATATCCTCCTGTGTGTTGTATTCCGGTTGAATTATAACTTCATTATAATCCTGCGCAGCTTCAAAATATGGAAGATCACCATAGGCATCGGTCATCATATGAAATACCCATACTTTCCATATCCTGGCCATAGCATTTTGATCGTTTCTCCTCAGCTCATCCTCGGTCATACGCAGAACTTCGTTCAAATTAATGATATAGCTCCTGTACCAGCTAAACGGGCTAGTATAATTTGTTGGAGTAAATAAGTTCCCACTAGCCTGACTGGAATAATACTGAGAGAACTCACCAACTCTGCCGCCGGTATTTTCATACGATTCAAAGATAGAGCGCTTTAATACACTGGTAAATAATACTTCCGGCTGAATTATATCCCCTGTTACCAATGAAGGATCGGTATTCAGCTCCTCGAAATTACCAGTACATGCACCCACCATGGCTATTACCACGACTGCAAGTGCAATTTTTTTGAGTTTATTATATAAATACATATTCTAATTTTTTTGAATGGTTAAGTTAAAAGGAAAAGGATAGATTAAAACCAAAACTTCTTGTAGTTGGCAACCCTCTGGCTTCCACACCTTGTGCATAAGCTTCAGTATTAAAAGCCGACTCGGGACTGATTCCCATCAACTCAAATTCAGCATCCCTGTAGAGGTAAAAAAGATTTCTGCCTACAAGTGAAATTTTTGCATTCACAAACGGTGAATTTTGCAGGATACTTGCCGGTAGGTTATATCCTAAGGTAACTTCTCTCAACGTCAGATAATCAGCATCAATAACCATGGTTTCAGCAATACCTCCCCATGGTCCTTGTTCGGCATAATACTGGTGAGATAGCAACTGAATATCATTTTTCCGATACTTTACACCGCCGATTCCTATATCCCCGTTCGGATCTTCGATAACACCATCAACTGTCAAAGTTCCAGGACTTCTGTCTTCCGTAAATTTACCTGTACCTTTTGCCATCTGATCATATTTGCTGTACGAATACACCTGTCCGCCAATCCGGATATCCAGCAAAGCACTTAACGAAACTCCTTTGTATCTGAACGAATTGCTTAAACCACCAAGTGCATCAGGTTGAATATTCCCCAAAACAGACATTTCATCAGCTCTTTGCCATTTACCCTGCTCACTCACAACTATGGTTCCGTCCGCAGCTCTCTTCTTGGCATATCCTACAATGTTACCATACGATTCACCCACTCTGGCCTCAATTGTTCCATCGCCACTTAAAAGGGTATGACTATCTATTCCAGGGGCCAGTTCAACTACTTCTGACCTGTTTCTGGAAAGGTTAAGCATTATATCCCAGGTGAAATCTCCTGCACTTACCACAGTCGCATTAAGCAGCAATTCCATTCCCTGGTTTCGTATCTCACCTGCATTGATCATTTGGTAGTTAAAACCTGTTGCTGCTGATATTTCGACAGGTAAAATCTGATTTGATGTGGATTGATTATAGTAAGTAAAATCAATACCAAGCCGGTTATTAAACAAGCGGACATCGAAACCTGCTTCATAGGCCCTTGTTAACTCATTCTTAAGCTCCGCCATTGGTATGGTATTTCCTATAGTTGCCATCCGAAGTCCATTAAAAGATACTTGACTATATGGATAACCAATCGTGGTCCGATATGGATCTGCATCGTTTCCTGCTTCAGCATAAGAAGCACGAACTTTGGCAAAAGTTAGGATATTGTTATCCAGTTCCACTGCATCTGAAAGTACAAAGCTGGCACTAACTGAAGGATAAAAGAAAGACTGATTATTAAGACCTAATGTAGATGACCAGTCGTTTCTACCTGTTACATCCAAAAAAAGGTAATTTCTGTAACCTAACTGTCCTGTAAAATACACTGAATTAATTTGTTTTCGGATCAGTTGGTTTCTTGGATAAACCAATCCTGCATAATCAATATGATACAAATTCGCTACGCTCAGGTTTTGGCCCCGTACTTCAACCACTTCCTGTTCTCTGTTCAGGTGATTGGCTCCTACTGTTAACAACCCTGTGAAATCAGATGAAAGATCCCCATTGGCAGTAATCAACACATCGCTGTTTTCTTCTCTTGATTGCCACATGGTATTTCTGACCTGTCCGTTAAGATTTGCTGATCCGGGAGTACCCTGGGGAATCATTGCAAACCGGTTATCTATATAAAAATCGGTACCTGTTCTTCCCTGAATGTTTAACCAATCAGTAAAATTATACCGCACCAAAGCAAAGCCCATAATACGGTCCCGGGTATCGTTATTTTTGAATTTTTCGGTAATCCAATATGGGTTAACGGGATATCCCGATTTATAACTTTGCATACGTCCATTTTCTTTTGTATGATCCCTTAACCAGTCAAAGTCCACACTACGCGCTGTTACAGCCAAACTGGCAGGAAGGTTGATAAGGGCAACCCCGTTCTGAATCCGGTTCTCGCCCTGCTTGTCTTGTATAATCAACCTTAGCTTCACCGTATAATTTCTCCGAAATCTGAGAGGATCCCCTTAAGGAAATAGATTGCCTGTCAAGAGTAGAATTAGGAACAATACTTTGGTTCCGCATATCGGAAACAGACAGACGAAAAGTATTGTTTTCATTCCCACCCGAAATGGCAACGGTATTGGTAAGGGTAGTACCAGTCTGATAAAAGTTCTTGACATTATCAACAGGCTGAGGAACATAGGATTGCACACCCCATTCAGGTGCATACTGATATACGATTGGCCGTCCGTCCATAGGACCACCCCAATTGTCAAGCAACCATGATGGCCACATCATTACTTCCTTTCCATCAACAACCCTGCTATCAAATGCACTGTAATCATCATCGTATCCTCCTCCCCAGGTATTCTGGAATGTCGGGTTTACACTGGGATTCTCGAACGTAAAATTTGAATTAACGTTCACACCAATTCCTTTGCGTACCTGTCCGCTTTTTGTAGTTACCAGTATAACCCCGTTTGCTCCTCGGGACCCATAAAGCGCAGCAGCACTCGGGCCCTTAAGCACAGAAATACTTGCTATATTATCCGGATTAATACTCCCGACTCCATCTCCATAATCGTATCCGTCAAAACTGTTGGGTGCATCAAGGTTCTCATTGTCAATAGGTACACCATCCACTACAAATAGCGGCTTATTATTCCCGGTCAGGGAGCTGTTCCCACGGATAGAAATATAGGATGAACCGCCGGCACCTCCGGATGAGGTTGAATTAATATAAACTCCGGCAACCCTTCCTTTTAAAGAATTGGCCACATTAACCTCCCTGGCTTCCGTTAGCTCTTCTGACTGAATCTCCTGAACGGAATAACCAAGTGTTTTTCGATCCCTCGTGATTCCTAAAGCTGTAACAACAACCTCTCCCAAGGCTTCAGTTGACATTTCCATAGCAATATTGACCACATTGGATGTGCCAATACTTACAGTTTGTGTATTCATTCCTATAAAGGAGAATACCAGTGCCTCTACTCCTTCAGGCACCCGAAGGGAGTATTCCCCGTCTGTATTGGTCACTGTTCCAACCCCCGGAGCGTTCATTACTGTTACCGTAACACCCGGCAACGGTAAACCATCTGATGCCGAAGTAACAGTACCGGTTACAGTACGTTGCTGGGCAAATGCACTACCTGCATTAAAGAGGATTAGTGCGAACATAATTAAAAAGAAATTTTTCATAAAATGATGTTTAAGTTTGTAATTAAAAAACCAATGTCAGTTTATTAATTCCAAGAATTTTAATTTAACTTGTCTCAATAATTCTGATTTGCAAATATCTATATTTATTTTTTTAATCCAAACATTAAAGGTAAAACAATTGCCATGTTGTCATTTCGAAAGGAAAAAAAAGATAATAGAAGCTTACGAATTATAAGGATTTTCTTTTTTTGATTTATAATTTTAACCCGCGAACATCTCCTAACACAAATTATTGTAGATAAAAATCATAAACATCAGACATGATAAATAGTTCACACTCAAATATACCATTCTTTATTTACCTTTCATTTCCGAACGGCTATGGTGCCCAAATTATACCATCCGTCAGGTAATCTTCCCTCAATTGCCAGTTTAATTTTTGGTTCATGAGTATGTTCATCAAGCAAAGCCATTTGCATTGTATACTTTCCATCAGGAATATCATCCGGCATAAATAAATAACTATCGTACATACTATCTCCGGGCAACCATTCTTTTAAATCAGCATCAGTAAAAAAGATTCTTTTATACCTGTCATTTTGCAAACGAATTGCCAGTTTATAATTCCTATATACCGGAGCCACGCCTTTATTTTCCCACCACGAAGTAAAATTAACTTTTTGACTGGGTGAAACAATCGAAGGATAAGTAAACATTTTTAAAACGAACCGGTAGCCCATTTTCTTCAGAAACTCATTCATCTGAGGAATATATTCCTCAGGAACCGCTGATGATTTTCCATTCACAGAAGAAACATGCCATTTCAGGGCCTGATTAAATATGTACTCCACATCTTCAGGGGTATAATTGTGCGTACGTTTCCATCCGGGGAAAGTACCGCATATCTCGAACGATACCGGAGCTTTTTCCCAGGCATCCTTTAGCCCATTTTCAATGATTGAACGGGGATAATAATCGTACATATGCGTCCAGCCGTTTTGGTCTTTTGCCCAAAAACCAAGGTCTCCCAAACAATCGGCACGATAACCGACATCAGCCTTTGAAATGGCGTAACTATTTGAAAATTTATCGGTCAACAGCAATTTTATAGGTGTATTTTTAAATGAATCGAGGTATAAATCAATCAGATCCATCGCTGTGTTCGATTCCAGCTTATCGGTCCCTCCTCCCTCACCCCAGGCTCCTACGATTCTCATATCCACACTTTCCAGAGCAGGGTGGCCATCATATCTTTCGCCAAAGGTTTTTATCAATTTTCCATAGTACTCCAGATAACGAGGATCTTCAGCATCCACAAGCCACTTATTAACAGGATTATTATGTCTGAATTCTGTTTCATCACCAACCATTTCCCTGTACCAGACAGGCACATCATTACGTTCGAGGCTCGAACCATACGGCATCAAACTCAGCATCAGTGTCTGACCTCTTTCACTTGCATACTCAAGTGCCCTGTCTACAATATCCCATCGGTATTTCCCCTGTTCCGGTTCAATAAAAATCCAGTAAATTCTTAAATAGGCAATTGTTGTAAACGGATAATGGGGATTTTGGATGTTTCCCCCCTCATCCGTTAATAGCTCATAGGGATAATCAGTTAAAAAATCACCACAATCGTCAATCGCATTCCTCTCATCTCCATTAAATCGCTGAAAAGTAGTAAACCCCATACCCGGATTAAAAAGAACACTGTCAATTTCTTTAGGTTTGACTTTAATTATTTGTGCAAAACTTCCCAGGTGGACAGCTAAAAGAAAAAAAATTAATATTATTTTCATTGTTAAAATAAGTTAAAAACGCAAAATATAAAATATAAATAATTCCGTTACATAGTTATATTAGAATTTTAAAATCTTCTGATTATAAAACGACATGTTATCAAAAACCGATAAGAAATATGTACCAGAAGGATAGCCGGATAAATCAATAACCGTCTTTTTTTCGAAATAATTACTGAGAATATATTGCCCGTTTATATTTTTAATCTCAAAATTCAGCAACGCATTATATCCTGTTGACAGGTAGATTAACCCCTTAGTAGGGTTCGGCGCACATAGAATTTCCAAATCCTGTTTGTTATAAATGAGTGAAGTGCCAGTTGGAATTCCAAAATCAACGGAAACAGAAGCTCCAAGCATACCGTTACCAACTGGTAACGGTATGCTTTTATCAAAATTTGTATCATTAACTTGAACAGACACATTGATGTTGGACTGAGATTGTGAAGGATCTGACACAGTAACCAAAGAACCGTTCTTCAGCATCAAAACACAGGGAGAATCAACCGTAATGGTGCGGTTGCCCTGAGATAGTGATCCTGCCTGATGGAATACTATCTGAAGAATATCTTGGGACTCATGAAACACTGCCTGAATTTCTGCACTATTTTCAAGGATTTTGATTTCAGACAAATCGTAGGCCAGTGCTTTTTCCCGCGAATCAATGCCGGGTACTACAACATAGCTATACGAAGAATTTTGAGGATTATTCCCATGGTCCACCCAAAGTGTGAAAACATTCCCTGATACTGAATTTGTTGAACCGCTATTATTGATATCACGCCACCTTCCGGTCTGCAGTTTCATAGAATACTTTATATTTCCCTGCCCCGGAAAGAAATATCCTACTTTCCCATTCCTGATGTATTCCAGGGTTGAATTGGAATATACCTCAGAACTTAAGCTCTCTACTTTTTCCTGGTCACTTCCCACTTCAGAAACGTAAGAAGGTTTTTCCATTTTTGTCTGGTTAATTGTAGTTCGTACCTCCAATCCGCTGTTATCGCTAATTCCGGCACCCAGACAAACAATTTCATCTTCAAAAAAGAACCAGGCTTTTTTTGCTGTCGTAGTTCCTTTATCCTGCTCAAGGACAGCGGCGCCATGCTCCCCATCTGAAACACCGCCAACAAAGGAAGTATTGCCGTAATTACCCCCCCAGTTTGATCTTTTAGGAAATTCTGTTGTATGCGGAAATGTGCTGCCTGGAATCATTGACCAGTCCCAGTAAGGCATGATGTTTTTATATTCTGTTCCATCCACTGAAATAAATGTAGCCCCATACGAGAAATAATTGGCCTTTAAATTTTCACCGTTTCCTGTTTCTGCTTCCACTGTACGAGTAGAAACATTGCGTACAGCAAAAAGAAAACCACTGCGCGCATGCTGGGTATAATCCGAAGCCCAATAGTGTTTATTAAATTCTCTGACATTGTAACTTGGTGGTTTAAGCCCTTTCATCCTATCCAGGGCATCCTGATAGAGTGAGTTGTTTGCTGAATCAATTTTGAAATCAATCAGTGTCTGCAGGTAGCTCAGATTTGCATTGAGTGCATTGCTGCGGCTTATCTCCCGCCCCATAACACTAAAATCCCATGAACTTCCCCTGATTGTTGATAATTGTGTTTCCCTGACAAAACCAATTACTTTACCAAAATTCTCACTATCTACATCAAACGCGGCAGGTGAACCTGTCAAATAGGAAGCGAGCCTCAGGAGGCCGTTACAAAATACTTTCCCGTAACTGGAAATTTGAATTTGTGGCCCATGATCATGATAAACCAAATCTTCCCTGATATTATCGACAAGTACATCTTCAAGCTTATTGCGTGTATTAATTAACAATGCACTATCGGCCGTAAGCAATCCCCTGTAAATATAGTGCTGTGAAATATCAATGGCATTGGCCCCTGTACTCCATAAGGTAATATCCTTAATCTCCTGAGGGTAAAACAAAGAAATAATTTTTTGTTCGTCAATGCCCTGCTCTGAAACAGCAGGAATAAAATTCTCAAACTCCCGCATAAAAATGAGAATTTCGCCAAGTTTTTGAGGAAAATCAATCTGGTTGTACCACCAGTTGGGATCTACGGTATTGGAACCATACCAAAATTCCAGGCCTTTTTTTACCGTATTTTTATACGCTTCGTTGTGGTAACGGGAATGCGTAGATTCTGTTGCTGCAGCTGCAATATGCCATAACATTCCCACATGGTCCCCTACCTGCCCGGTCCCCACCGATACCGACAGTTTACCATAGGTAACATCATCCCAGCTACCATCTGCGTTTTGAGAAGATACCCATCCATCCATGGTACCTACATACTTAATTCCTCTACGTTGATCTTGTTGAATACGCTCCATAATTGTATTGAAATCAAATGCCTGAGCTTTTGATGAAGCGCAATAAAACATTGGAATAATTAAACTAATCAGAATTAGTTTTACCCGCACCTTTATTTTTCTTAACTCTGCCATAAATTGTTTTTATCGTTGAACCTTATGCAATACGGAATTTCTCCATTTTTTTATTCTTTGAAGTGAACAGGATGTAAAAGTCAGTCGCGTAAAAATGGAATACTCAATCCCTTTTTTCATCCATCTCAGGTAACAGAAGCAACAGGAGAACACTGTCCATAAGATATTAAACTGAACATAGGCATTATCAGAGGGGTGGTCATTTCAATGTAATTTCAACTTCACACCCACCAGGTTTTCCCGGACCAGCTTACCGTGTTTTGTGCAACGTGGGATTAGCCGGACAAACAACGGGGTTTATCTGATCACTTTAATTTTTCCCAACTGATACCAACCTTCACCAACTTTGCCCTCAATGGCCAGGTTAATCCTTGGCTGATGTTTCAACCGATCGACCAAGGCAATCTGTATATCGTAAGTTCCTTCGGGCAAACCGAGCGGCACAAAAACGGCATCATCGAAAACGATATCCCCAGGCAGCCAATCTTTGAGGTTCATGTCTGGAATCACCATTACCGCTTCATCAGTGGCCGATATTAATCTTATAGCGGGAATAAAATCTTTATAACAAGGCGCAACTCCTTTATTCTCCCACCAGGAAGTAAAAGCCAGTTTTCCGTTTTGTTTTACTTCCGGAGGATAGGTAAACCGCCTTAAAGCAAAACGATATCCCATTTTTTTCAGCCAGTCCTCCACCAAATCGCTCCATTCTTCGGGCACCGGCGAAGATTTTGCATTAAAAGAAGACATGTGCCATTTCAGGGATTCATCAAAAATATATTGAACTTCTTCCCTCCCATAACCTTGTTTATCCCGCCAACTTAAAAAGGTACCACAGATTTCAAAACTTAGCGGCGAAAGCTTCCAATCATCCTGTACATCACAATTGATGATTTCCCGGGGATAAAAATCGTACATGTGGGTCCAACCATTTTGCTCCTTCGCCCAAAATCCTAAATCACCAATACAATCAACTCTCCATCCCATTGGGATTTGAGAATTTGCATATTTATTGGTTTTTTCATCCATGAGCAAAGCAATCAATGGAGTTTTTTTAAAAGAATCAGTATAGGAATCAACAAGGGCCTCTCTTGCATTTTGACTTAATAACTCCGAACCTGCTCCTTCACCCCAGGCTCCCACAATTGAAAGATCAATGGCCTCAAAGTCAGGGTGGCCGTCATAACGATTCCCTAAAGCGCGTATCATGCCTCCAAAATATTCGGCATACCGGGGATCTTCAGGATCAACCGCCCAAGAATTAACCGGATTATTATATTTCCAGTTAGTGCTTGATCCAACAATTTCCCTGTACCAATCAGGCACGTCTTTCTCCTTACCAGTACCATATGGAGCAATACGAAGAAGTAGGGTTTGCCCCCTGTCTTTAGCTACCGCAAGTGCTTTGTCAATCATATCCCATCGATAAACTCCCTTTTCGGGTTCGACAAATTTCCAGTAAATCCTCCAATAAGCGATTGTTGTTGAGGGATAGCCCTCATTTGTAAGATCTCCATCAAATTCCTGATAATCAATCGGAAAACCTTCAGTCCAACCACTTCCTTCATTAAGTTTATCTCCGTTAAAGCGCTGGAATGTCATAAAGCCAATGCCAGGATTGGTTAAAACATCATTAATCTCTTTTGGCTTAACAACCATTAGGTTATCCGGATTCTGCGAAGAAGCACTCAATACAAAAAAAATGAAGACCAAAAAATTGATCTTTTTTCCAATCCATAAAATATTCATAATACTTTGATATTAGTCTTCAAAAATAAAAAAAATATCTTTAGAGTAGTAAGGTTTTGTAATAATATTATATAATATATACTTTTACGAAACTTAAAATAATAATAAATGAAAGAAAAACATGCACTATTCATACTTTTTATAATGTTAGTAGTAGGCTGTGGAAACAGGCAATACCATGTTGTTGAAGTTGACAATCCGGTTTACAAACCAAATACAGTGTTTTTAAGTTCCGAAGATTTAACTTC
>CAZNEV010000068.1:0-24815 GCA_964572085.1 uncultured Maribellus sp.
TTACTGGTTACTGCTTACTGGTTACTGCTTACTGGTTACTGCTTACTGGTTACTGCTTACTGGTTACTGTTTACTGCTTACTGGTTACTGGTCTTCCCACTTCTTAAACTCTTTTAATTTTGAACTAAAAACTAAAAACCCATTATGCTAACCGTTTACAAAGCTTCGGCAGGATCAGGAAAAACTTTTCAGTTGGTGGTGGAATACATCAAGCTTTTGTTGGAAAACCCGCAAAATTACAAGCATATACTAGCGGTAACCTTTACCAACAAAGCCACCAACGAAATGAAAACGCGCATTTTGGAGCAGCTCAATGAATTGGCGCAGAACCACCCTTCAACAACCCTCGCACATCTTCAAAGCGAAACTAACTACACGGAGGAATTTATCCGGAAACGTGCTAAAATCATATTGAAAAATATCTTGCACGACTACAACCGATTTTCCATCAGCACCATCGATTCATTTACCCAACGCACCATTAAGGCTTTTAACCGGGAATTGGGGATCTCGCCCAACTTTACCGTAGAACTGGACAGTGACATGGTTTTGGCCGAAGCTACCGACCGCATGTTGGCCAAAATCGACAAAGACAAAAAATTGCTTTCGTGGCTCAAAGAATTCAGCAAAGAAAAAATTGAAGACAACTACAGTCAACGTATTGAAGAAGACATAAAAGCGCTGGGGAAAGAGCTTTTTAAAGAAAATTTCCAGGTGTTTTTTCCCGAAGACAGCGAATCAGTATATAACCGGAAACATTTAGACGAGTTTGCAAAAGAATTGAGGCAACTAAAACTGCAATTTGAAAACACGCTCAAAAATTTTGGGAAAGAAGGGATTGAAATGATTTTGGAGAGCGGTTTGGTGGTCGAAGATTTTGCATACGGCAAAAGCGGAGTTGCAGGGTTCATCCAAAAAATTGCAGAAGGAGAGGTAAAAGAAGCCGGAACAAGAGTGCTCCATGCCACAGAAGACGTAGAAAAATGGTACACAAAAACCAGCAAGAAAAAAGCAGAAATACACGCTCTTGCCGAGGTTAAGCTTCAAGCTCTTTTGCAGGACTTGCTTTTCTTTTACAACGAAAACACCCCTCAATATTTTACCGTGCTTGCCGTGCTGAAACAGTTGCGGATGCTGGGCATATTAACCGATTTGAGGGAAGAAATAAAATTGCTGGCCCACGAAAAAGGCATCCTGCAAATGTCGGATTCCAACCTGTTGTTGAGCAAAATTATCGGACAGAGCGATTCGCCGTTTATCTACGAAAAAACAGGCAGCTACTACAACCATTTCATGCTCGACGAGTTTCAGGACACCTCGGGTTTGCAATGGCACAACTTTAAACCGCTGATAACGAATTCGCTCGCCGAAGGGAATAAAAACCTGCTGGTGGGCGACGTAAAGCAGTCGATTTACCGCTGGCGAAACAGCGACTGGCGGATACTTGCCGAACAAATCTACACCGACTTCACCGATGCGCAACGCAGAGAAAAACCGTTGGTGAACAACTGGCGCAGCGACCTGAATATCATTGAGTTCAACAATGCAGTTTTTGACGAACTGAAAACGGTTTTCGAGGAAATCCAGTTTCGCGCCATCGATGATGCCCAAGGGATTTTCGTCGAAAAATTCCGAAAGATTTACGAACATATTTCGCAAACTCCGGGAAATGCCAAAGCCGAAAAGAAAGGATTTGTAAAATTCAGCTTTTACGATGAAGAAGGCTTCAAAGAAACCTCTGAAGATGCATTGATTGAGCAAGTTAAAGAATTGCAGGACAAAGGAATTAAAGCTTCGGAAACTGCGATACTGATCCGCACTAACAAAGAAGGGACATCGATTGTCGAAAGGTTTTTGCAAGCAGCAAAATTGCCCGAAAACAGCGGGTACAATTTGTCGGTACTTTCCAACGAATCACTTTTCCTTCATGCTTCGCAAGGCGTTGCGTTCATTATCACAACGGTGAAGCTTCTTATTAACCCGGAAAATCAAATTGCAAAAGTTGCCTTGCTCAACTTGTGGCAGAATTGGCTGAAACCCGAACTTCAGCAACGGGGGAAATTGGCGCCCACTGAAAACAGTCAACTAAAAATGAGTTTTGAAACGCAGGGAAATCAATCCTTCTACGAATCATTTGAAACACTTTTCAGGCAAGAACTATTTCCAAAAATGGAACAGGCGAAAGCGAAAGTATTGCTTGCTTCCCTCGACGAAACGATTACGCAAATCGCTTCCATTTTTGGGATTTTCGAGGTGGAAACTGAGCTTCCCTTCGTGCAAACGCTCATCGACAAGGCCGGCGAACTGAAAACTTCGCTCTCGAACGACCTCTCCAATTTGTTGTTTTGGTGGAACGAAAAAGGCTCCGGGACATCGGTGAACGTGAACGAAGGGTTGGACGCCATCCGCTTATTGACAGTGCATAAATCGAAAGGGCTGGAATACAAGGCCGTACTTCTCCCCTATTTCGACTGGAAAACTTCACCGAAATTCGCACCGCTGCTGTGGTGTCGCCCCCAAACCGCACCTTTCAACCAGTTTCCGCTTTTGCCGCTGCGTTCGGGTTCGAGCTTAGAAAAATCGCTGTTCAGCTTTGAGTATTTCGAAGAAAAAGTGAACACTTACATCGATGTTTTCAATTTGGTGTATGTGGCGTTTACCCGCGCAAAATCGGCGTTAATCGTTCATTGCCCCGTTCCGAAAGAGCCCAAAAACCAATCGGGCGACACGAGTAAGCCGATGCATTATCTCTGCAATAAAGCCTTGGAAAATTTAAGCACAAGCATCGAGTTTGCGGGAGCCTGGAACAACGACAAAACCGTTTTTCAATTCGGTCAACTAATTGATTCACACAGCGAAAGTAAAGCCTCCGAATCGGAACTCATCAAAAATTATAGTTTCAACGATTTTAGCGAAAGGGTTAAACTCCGCTTGTCGGGCAAGGATTTTCTAACGACCGATGAAAGTCACCATTCGGTAAAAAACATAGGGAAGTTAATCCATGAAATCCTCGCCGAAATCAAAACTAAAGCCGACCTCGAGAAAGCATGTTTGGCCGCCTTCAACAAAGGGGCCATCAACAAAACGGAATTGACGGAGATACAAAATTCATTGCAAAAAAGCATGGAAAATCCCGAGATCAGCCGCTGGTTTGACGGGAGTTTCGCCGTAATCAACGAACGGAACCTTTTGACTGCCAACCGGATTTTACGTCCCGACCGGTTGATGACCGACGGTAAAAATGCCATTGTAGTGGACTACAAAACCGGCGACAAAAAATCGAAAAACTACCGGCGACAAGTAAAGCGTTACGCTGAAATGCTGAAAAAAACCGGGTTCGGCAAAGTAGAAGGTTTCCTTTGGCACATCGGCCTGAACGAAGTCGAAAAAGTTTGCGAATTGTAGATAAAGACTATTTTTGCAAAAAAATGAAATCGTATGATTCAGAGAATACAAACTGTATATGTCTTCGTTGCAACGCTTTTGATTGGTAGCTTGTACAAATTAAAATTGGGTGACCTTTCGTTAAACAACGAGCTTTACACCTTTTTTGCCAAAGGAATTTTCAAGGGCGAAACGGAAGTGGTCAACGGTCTTCCCATCTTCCTATTTATCGGAATCGTTGCGATACTGCATGTTTTAGTAATATTCCTCTATAAAAAACGGGTCTTGCAACTTCGAATTTTAGTTTTCACCATTATCCTGATGTTAGGGCTGTTTGGTATGTTTTTCTATTTTGCCTACGCCAGTTTCGAGGGAGCAAAAGTAGCCTTTAAAATCCCGGTAGCCTTCCCGATTGTTGCTGCAATCCTGGATTATCTTGCAATTCGCGCCATAGGGAAAGACGAAGCATTGATACGAAGCCTGAACCGAATTCGATAATACGTTTAACTATTTCGGTTATGAAGGCAATGATTTTTGCTGCGGGACTGGGAACACGGCTTGGAACCGAAACTTCAAACAAACCGAAAGCACTGGTGGAAGTTGGCGGAAAACCCTTGTTGCAACTGGCCATAGAAAAGCTAAAGAAAGCCGGTATAAATGAGATTGTAGTAAATGTCCACCATTTTGCCGAACAAATCATCGAATTTGTGCGAAATCAGGATTTTGGAGTTGCTGTCCATATTTCCGACGAAAGAGAGAAATTATTGGGAACCGGCGGAGGCTTAAAAAAAGCAGCGGAATGGTTAAGAGGTATCGAGCCAATTCTCCTATATAACGTGGATATAATCAGTAATATCGATTTCATCCAACTAAAAAATGCCCACCTCACATCTGGTGCACTGGCTACTTTGGTAGTGAGAAACCGCTCTACCCAACGTTATTTTACCTTCGATGAACACAAACAGCTTACCGGCTGGATCAACACCAAAACAGGTGAGGCCAAGGTTTCCCGGCCCGAACATTTCAACGTTTCATCAAAAATGGCGTTTAGCGGAATCCATATCGTTCAACCTGAAATATTGAATTTACTGCCCGACTTGGAGCGTTTTTCGATTACCGGCTTTTATCTCGAACTGGCCAAAACCCATTCAATAAATGGCTATTTCGACGAATCGGAGTTGTGGATGGATGTGGGCAAACCCGAACAATTGGCAGAAATCAGAAGGAACTTTAAAATTGATTAAATCTGAAAATCTGGAACAAATTCATAGTAAAAATTTTAGCCTCAGATTCACAGATTAAACTTTCAGAGGTTCTGTAACGAATAATATGGGTAAATGAAAGAACTTCTTTAATGCCGGTAGGCATGAAATTATTATAGAAAAATGGTGTGCAGGTATGTAAAAAAATGCCGAAGGCCTGCCTGTCCGGTAGGCAGGTATGACAGGATTATACCACCACTTCGTGGTTAAGAAATCTTGTTGCCACATGTTCTATAATATTACCAACCCCTCGGGTTTGAAGAATCTAATCTTACACATTACCCTTGCAAAACGTTATTGAACCATTAAATCTATTTTTATAAACGCATTGAATTCTCTTTAAAACAGCAATAGATGGCCGGAAATTCAAAAAAAAGCTATTTTTGCCCCACAAATCACAAAGTTCATTAAAATTAAGAAATGATTAGCAGAAGGATTATCCGCACAAAGGTGCTGCAAGTGTTGTACGCCTATTATTCGTCAGACGACCGATCACTGAACCTTACGGAAAAGGAGTTGTTTTTCTGCATCCAGAAAGCCTACGACCTCTATCATTATTTATTCTCGCTGCCCGCCGAACTTGCGGATTATGCCGAGAACCGTATCGAAATCAAAAAAAACAAACACCAGCCTACTCCCGAAGACCTTAACCCCAATACAAAATTTGTTAGCAACCTGTTAATCCAACAACTGCGCAGCAACCGACAATTGAATGCCTACATCAATCAAAAGAAACTGACCTGGGTGAACCATCCGGAGCTCATTAAAGATCTTTATCTTTTTATGACCGAATCGGATTTTTATGCCGAATATATGGACAGCCCTGTCCGTTCATTTATGGAAGACCGGAAATTTATCGAAAAACTATTCAACAAAATCATCCTCATTTCCGAAGACCTTTACATAGTTTTGGAAGAACAAAGTATTTATTGGAATGATGACGTGGAATATGTGGTGTCGATGATTGTAAAATCAATCAAACGTTTCAATGAGCTGAGCGATTCCGACCAAACACTGATGCCCATGTTTAAAGACGAGGACGATCGCAATTTCACCAAAGATCTGATCCGAAAATCGATTCTCAACCACGACGAGCTACGCGAATTCATTAAGGAACACTCGAAAAACTGGGATGTGGAGCGAATTGCATTTATGGACGTGTTGATGATGCAAATGGCTATTGCCGAATTTCTCTATTTCCCGTCGATACCCACCAAAGTGACGATGAACGAATACATCGAACTCTCGAAATATTACAGCACCGATAAAAGCCGAAATTTCATCAATGGAATTTTAGACAAAACGCTAAAAGAGCTGAAAAAAGAGAACAAAATTCAGAAAGAAGGACGCGGGCTAATTGGCGAATAATAGATGAAAACGCCGAAATTGCAAAGAACCAAAACATTTAGTTATTTTTGCCGACATCGAAAACGAACAATTAGATTTTAACATTAAAAATTAGATATAATGATGAATATTATTTTGATGATGCAGCCGCAGGATGGTGCCGAAAGCAATCCGCTGATGAGTTTTTTGCCGCTCATACTTATTGTGGTGGTATTTTACTTTTTTATGATCCGCCCGCAGATGAAGCGGCAAAAAGAAGTGCGCAAATTCCGTGAAAGCCTTTCTAAAGGCGACAAAGTTGTAACCACCGGTGGTATTTACGGAAAAATTGTGGAAGTGAAAGAAACCGTTATCGTTTTGGAAATTGCCAAAGACGTACAAATCACCGTCGATAAAAACGGGATTGTGAAAGACATGAGCGACGTTCAACCGCAACGGTAAAC
Source organism: uncultured Maribellus sp. (assembly GCA_964572085.1). Classification (GTDB taxonomy): domain Bacteria; phylum Bacteroidota; class Bacteroidia; order Bacteroidales; family Prolixibacteraceae; genus Draconibacterium. The sequence goes on from CAZNEV010000068.1 coordinate 6,437, forward strand.
CCCTCCCCTGCCTCCCCAAAGGGGAGGAGAAAAGAAAAAGCTCATGGGCATTTACCCTGAAAACCAAAAAGATTTTCGATAGGAAAGAGGGTTGAGAAGTTGATTCTCAACCCTTCTTTTTAATCATCCACAAAGGAAGTGTCCGGTGGAAAAGTTTAAAAGTAAACACCTTTCCAGCGGTTAAATACTGTTTTATGAATAATCCGGTAATGCCGTTGATAGGTTTCGTTGTAATGATCACTGTGGTGCATCACAAATTCCCCTTTCGAGAGTAACTCTTCAATCGCCTTTTTGTCCGACTCAAAATCCGGTAGCCTGAGTTTCAGCTTTTGAATAACAACAATTGCATCTTCCCATTCTTTCTTCCAGGCTTCAATAGCCGGATTACGAGCAAGCAGAGCGCTTTCTATCATCGCTTCCAGCAAAACTGCCCGGGGTAAAATACCATTTTTCACCAATTGAAGATTAATGCGGTAATAGTTATTTTCCGGACCAATAGCCTGCCATTTCACCGTGTCTCCAATAGCTTGACTCAACTCAAAATTCAAATATTCTCCGGCGTGGGTGGTATCCGGAATAAGATGCCCCGGACCAAAGGCATCCTGGAAAAAGTTTTTGTAAATGTCTCTTAATCTGGCTTCCGGATAATAATTCAATTCGTTTTCAATCGCCTTTTCAATTCGGGAGTTTTGTTTCTCATCCGGCATAATAAAGGGTAAGATAAGCACAAAAAATAATTGCCACATTTTTTTATTTTTAATCATTCGAGGTTAAAATTAAAAAATTAGGTTTGATACTTCTAACTTCTGACCCCCGTCTTCCAACTTCTGACTTCTGACTTCTGACTTCTGACTTCTGACTTCTGACTTCTCTCCTCCCCTTCGGGGAGGCCGGGAGGGGCTGCTACACATTAAACCTAAAATGCATAATATCGCCGTCTTTCACTACATACTCTTTACCTTCCACAGCAATTTTGCCAGCATTTCTGCAGGCACTTTCGGAGCCTAAAGCAACATAATCAGAATATTTTATGACCTCGGCACGAATAAATCCGCGTTCAAAATCGGTATGGATAATACCGGCAGCCTGAGGAGCTTTTGTGCCTTCTGTAAAAGTCCAGGCATGAACCTCTTCGGGCCCGGAGGTGAAATAGGTTTTCAGTTTCAGTAAGTTATACGCCGAATGGATGAGCTTATTCACGCCCGGTTCGTCCAAACCCAATTCTTCAAGAAAAAGCTGTTTTTCGTCGTAATCTTCCAGTTCGGCAATATCGGCTTCGGTAGCAGCAGCAATTACCAAAAGTTCAGCATTTTCATCTTTGATGGCTTCCTTCACCTGGTCAACAAACTTGTTCCCGTTCTTGGCGGAGGCTTCGTCAACGTTGCAAACGTACATTACCGGTTTGTTGGTGAGCAGGTAAAATTCCCGGGCAATTTTTGCTTCCTCTTCGGGCAACTTTAGCGTCCGCGCCGATTTGCCTTCTTCCAACACTTTTTTGTAGCGCACGGCAAGTTCGTATAGCTTCTTTGTTTTGGCATCGGGAGCAAACTTCACCTGTTTTTCCAACTTCTCTATGCGGCCTTCCACCGTTTCCAAATCTTTCAATTGCAATTCGATGTCGATGATTTCTTTGTCGCGCACAGGGTTTATCGAACCGTCAACGTGGGTGATGTTTTCGTTTTCGAAACAACGGAGCACATGTAAAATCGCATCGGTTTCGCGGATGTTCGCCAAAAATTTATTGCCCAAGCCTTCGCCTTTGCTGGCGCCTTTTACCAAACCGGCTATGTCGGCAATTTCAACTGTGGTTGGCACCACCCGTTTTGGGCGGTCGATTTCGGCGAGCTTCACCAGGCGGGCATCGGGCACCGTGATCACCCCAATATTGGGTTCGATGGTGCAAAAAGGAAAGTTTGCCGCCTGAGCTTTTGCACTCGACAAACAATTAAAAAGAGTTGATTTTCCCACGTTTGGCAAACCAACAATTCCACATTTTAAAGCCATTTCGTATTTTTAAATTTCGCGCAAAGGTAATTTTTTTTTGAAAGGAATTTTTTAATGTTCAATACCAATTCGCGCTTCCACGCCTTGTGCGTAATAATGTTTGATTTCCCTCATTTCGGTCACCAAATCGGCGAGTTCTATGAGTTCATCCGGCGCATACCGGCCTGTGATGATGATTTCGGTTTCTTCGGGTTTATTTATCAGCAAAGAAATAAGTTCGTCAATCGTAAAAAGGCGATAATAAAGGGCGATGTTTGCTTCGTCCAAAACCACCACATCATATTCTGCTGATGCAATAATTTGCGCCACCTCGTTGAATCCTTCGCGAGCAACATCAATATCGGCTTGCGTGGGGTCGTTGTAAATAAAGCAATCCAGCCCGTATTGTTTAACTTTTATTGAAGGTAAAAATTCGTTTATCGCCTTGATTTCGGAGTAAATTTGCCCTTTCACAAACTGGGCAAAAAACACTTTCTTGCCAGCACCAACTGCCCGAACTGCCAATCCTATTGCCGCAGTGGTTTTTCCTTTACCGTTTCCGGTGTAAATTTGAATGTATCCTTTCATACTATTAAAATTGTTTATTTTTAAGGTATAGTATGGAACTCGCATATATACTAATTATCACCTTGGGGGCAAATATTTTTTATGCTCGTTTCATAGTTTCTAATTTATTTCTTAAAACAAAAAGCCCCGGGGATAATGCCAACTTTAAAGGTATCAACAGGAATTCCCGAGGGCGAATAGCGATAAACTACACCGCGCTGTACATTGTCGATGGCATCGGCAACATAAATTTCCGAAGAATAAGGGTCGATGTCCAAACCATAATATCCACCAGTCAATGTGCCTGTATAAGGCCCCGTGTATGGGCTTTCAATAAACAGTTCGGGTTCATTATTAGAAAAAACCGGATGCCGGTAAATGTGCCGGTTGATAAAATAGAGCGTATCGCGGGTGCCGTTCAGTTTTACTTCAGAAGGCCAGTCGCCCGGCTCAAAACGGAACGTTTTTTCCACTTTCCGGGTTTTAGCATCTATGCGGATTAATCCTGGTGCTTCATGTCCGTATGGGCCGCCATAAAATCCGCCGTCGGTAACTGTCCATATTTTGTTGTATTTGTCGATGACCAGCGAAGTGGGTTGTTTCAACACTTGAATAGAATCCACCAGCTGGTCGGTTTCGCTGTCGATAACCAGAATTTGATTGTCGTAGCTCCAGCAATTGGTAAACACATATTTGTCGTATTGTACCATTTGCTCGGTGGGATGTTGGTAAAATTTCAATTCGTGGCTGTTCACATCAATAGCCCCGGTTATTTCAAAAGTTGCGGGGTTGACGATGGCGATTGATTTTGCATACATATCGGTTACATAAGCTTTTGTATCGCTCAAAAAGTGGATGTAACGCGGCGAAGTCAAACCTGCTATTTTCCCAACATATTTGAACGTATTGGTATTGATTACATAAATTTTTCCGCTGTTATTGACCACAATGTAACCAAGGCTGTCGCGTATCGTCATGGATTGCGCCACGTCGCCAAGCGGGAGTTTGTTGTTTTCGTAAAAAATGTCGTTCATTACCTCACGTGTTTCCATGTCATAGTATGAGAGCGAAGCGTTGCCGTACATAAAATTCCCTTCGTTGACAATGAACAAACCATGCGATGGCAAGCGCAAATCGGGCTTATCGAAATTCCACAATTCGTCGTCGTCCATGCACGATGAAAGTGCTATTAAGAGGGGAAAAACAATATATTTCAAAGTCGTTTTCATCTTTAAATATTATGAATACCCGTTTGCTTACCGAAAAGTTGTTTGCTCTTTCCTCGTCCCCCTTTATCAAAGGGGGAACAAAAGGGGGATTTTGTCAGTTTAAAACAGCTAAATCCAAGCTGAAATAATCCCCCGAGCTCCTGCGTCGCCCACCCCCTTTCAGGAAAGGGGGACTCGTCCTTAACAAACTTTGCAGCCAATTGGGTAAACATGCGGACATTCATCTTTAAATATTAACCATTAACAACAACATATAATTTCTTCCCGGCATGGGGCGATAAAGTATGGAATGGTAGGTTTCATCGAACAAGTTGTAAATTTTCAATTCGGCCGTACATTGTATTTTGCTGATTTGGAACTCTTTGCCCACAACCAAATCGTTCATAAAATAGGGGTACAACCAATCGCGGCGGGTAACGTCGTTGTTGGATGTAGTAAACCTTTCGCTGTAATGGTTAAATTGGTAGGTAGTAAAAAAGCCCTGATACGAAAAGTTCAGCATGAGATTATTGGAATGTAACGGAACGTAAACCAATTGTTTGCCATACGACAAATCGCCCCACACAAGCGGGTCACCATAATTTATGGAAGGCGTGTAGGCGTAATTCCCCGATGCCTTGTATTTCAGTTTGTTGATTTTTCCGCCCAACGAAAGTTTGAATTCAATGCCCTGCGACAAAACCCTTTTGATGTTCCGCGGTTCCCAGTAGCCTTTGTAGTTTGGAATCCAGACAATCCAATTGTCAATGTCAGCGCGGTAGGCGGTGATTTCGGTTTGCAGTAATTGTTGGTTGATTTGTTTTTGATATTCAACGCCCAACTCGCTGCTAACTCCTTTTTCGGGCAATAAATCGGGATTCCCGCCCGGCTGCCAATACAAATCGTTGAGCGACGGCTGATGGTAATTGCGGGCAATATTTCCTTTTAGCAGCAAATCTTTCCCTTCAACAATCCGATAGTCGAAACCCAAAAAGGGGACAATCGGCACAAAATCTTTGTCAATCCAATTTTGGCGTGTCATCAGGTTCAAATTCAGGCGGTTGTTGAAGCTTTTACGCAACGCCACCAATGCCGAAATTTCCCATCGTTGTTCATTATAGCCGGTCATTTTAACCGATTCGTGCGTGTCAACATCGTGATAATTCGCATCCAGACTGCTTTCCAACGAAAAGGAGTTGTTGAAATTGAAGGCATAATTTACCGAATTGAACGAACTTTTCGCCCAACTTTTTGAATCGATAGCCAACACCTCTCCACTTCCGGGAATATAGTTTTTTAGGGTATAACCCAGGCGTTTTTGGGAATATCCTGTCCGCACAAGGAGGCTCGAATTTTCGTAATAGTGTTTCCAGTCGGCCACGATTTTGTGGTCGTTATCTATTTGGTCGTTCAGGTTCGAGTTATCCGGGCCTTCATAACTGGTTGCCCGCGGAATGGTGCGACTGGCCCACTGCCCCCAGTATTTTGCTGAGGCAACACTTTTTTCATTTGGTCTGAAATACACTTCCTGCAAAATCCCATATTTCGTGTAATCCGCGTTATGGTTGGTGTCTAAGGGGTTGGTTATGATACCCGTTCCGGGGTCGATATTGCCAATTCCGCGGTTGATAAATGTGTAATCGTTTTTGGAGTAATTGTGATAAAGGCGGGTTTTAACCTGAAACTTTTTATTGCCGCCGCCCACCGACAAAAACTCGTCGAAACTTTGGTAGCTGCCCACTCCTTGTAAGTATTTCAAGTTGAACGATTTGTTCCAGTCAACTGTGTTGTTGATATTTATGGAACCGCCCAAACCACCACTTTGGTCGGCAATGGATGCACCGCCATGTTTCAGGTTCACATCGTCGATAACATAAACGGGGATCAGCGAAAAATCCACCATTCCCGTCATTGGGCTGTTAATGTTGATGCCGTTCCATTCTACCTGCACGTGAGAAGCGGCAGTTCCCCGGAACGAAGCAGTGGCCAACGCACCCCGTCCGTGACTTTTGATAAAAACGGAAGTATTTTCCGATAAAAGTTCAGAAAGCGAGCGGTTTATTTTCTGCACCAACACGAAGGAATCCACTTTAGTTTCCTTCATTCCCGCCTCCTCTTTTTTGAAAATCCGCTCGGCAGTAACCGCCACTTCCCGAATTTGGAAAAGCGAATCCCGGATTCCCTGTGAGAAGGAAATTTGGGAATTGAGGATGAGAAATAGTAGTATGTAAATTAATTTGTTCATTTCAAAAAACTGGAGATACTTCGACTTGAGAAATATCAATAACATTATTATCAGGAAAAGCACAACTAACAAGGGGTTGCCCGAATGGATGCCTTTGGCACACCCCCTTGTTGTGTTCTATTTTAAAGGCTAAAGCCGGGATTTCCAACTGTTTCTCATGCACCGCGCTAAAGCGGCGGTGCAAAACTACTATCCACCTTTAAATAATATAGCTGCTTCATCTTTTCTGTTCATTTGTTGCATCCCTTTTTGAGCTGGCAATGCTCCCATTTGCTCCATTTTATCACCCGGCTTTAGCCTTTAATTCTTTCTTGTACTTTGCTTTTGCACCCAGCTTTAGCCGGGTGATTGGCAGGTGTTTATTTTTGGGCTTTAGCCTTTAATGTTTTGGCAGGATTAAAGGCTAAAGCCAAGAATCTACCCACTTGCAAATCACCGCGCTAAAGCGACGGTGCAAAACTTTTATCCTGATCCATTCAATAATTTTAGCGTTCATTTTTATTCTTTTTTTGCATCCCCTTTTCCAGGTTATGGGAAAATGACTAACCCCAGCATTTATGCTGGGGACTACGATGAAAGTGAGGAATCCGGGCTTTAGCCCAACTTGCTCATATTGAGGGCTAAAGCCCGAATCTTCTCATCACATCAAATCCCTGGCATACCCGCCTGACCGGACGGGCAGGAATGCCAGGGTTAGTCAAAAATCACAATTTCACACAGCCTATTTAGCTGGGTGATTTGCTGCATGTTTTTGGGCTTTAGCCTTTAATGTTTTGGACAGGATTAAAGGCTAAAGCCAAGAATCTACCCACTTGCAAATCACCGCGCTAAAGCGACGGTGCAAAATAAAAACCCTCATCTCTTATTTATTTTATAATTCATAGAACCTTATTTCTTCAAAAACCGAAGCGCAGCATTTGCATTTATTCCACTTATTTTAACAATATAAATTCCTTGTGGCAAATGACCGATTGAAACCGCTTGTTTGTTTTCACACTCCTCCTGCCGGAAAACCGGGTAACCATTAATACTAAATATCTCGATAGTTGCATCATCTGCCCCTTCAACAAAAATATTTTCCGAAGCAGGATTTGGGTAAACTTTTATTTCTGCCAAATTTTGTTGGGGAATCGATGTTGCAGTGTCGTCAAACTGCAAATAAGTGGAAACTGTGTTTGTAATTTCAGGATTATTTGGCAGTTGTGCCGTTAAAGTCAGTTCGCCCGAAGCAGAAAAAGTAAGCAGGTTATCTGCATCAACTTTTGCATCTGCTAAATTTGATGACCAGGTTATAATTTGATTTTTCTGCCAACGCCCTTTTTTATACGGAAATGCCTCTATTTGAAAACTTTTCCCTTTTATGGTGTCGGGTAAATCCTTGATTACTATCATTTCGCTAACTCCATCGATGGAAGGATCGGGTGCTACCGCAATGGCTCCGGTAATTTCCGTGGATATTTCGCCTATCCAACCAGAATCGGCAAGCACTGCGGTTTGCACCTTTATGAAATGAATTGCATCTAAATCAACGTAATCGCCAGTTTTATTCACCGCCCAATGAATGTCGAAAGCATCGCCGCCCGAGTTTTCAATTTCAGCAGTATAAGGATTATCGGGCAAAGTTATCCGGGTATTCCCGCGCAATTGATTATCCGCATAGCCAAAAGCCCGTGGATACGATTTAATGAACGTCGGATTATTTTTGTCCACGGCATTATCAATTCGGGATCCCTTGAGGGTTAGCGAATCGGACAACGTACTGCCAAAGTTTTCGGGCAACGGATAATAAGGCTGGCTATGAGCCTCATTTTTCCTTATGTATCCGGTATTTCCCAAATTGTCGCTCCAGAAAACATCAGCAGCAGTTTCCATTTTAGGGTTGGCATAGCTTATCTGGTAATTTTTCAGGGTGGATGAAAAAAAGTAATCGCTGCCGGCCAGCTCATACCAAGTATCATCGGGCAAGCCGTTTTCGTTTTCATCTTTCATTACCCATACAATTCCCGGTTCCGACCAGGAACCCGAAGGATTGCCGAAGATGGTAAAATCCACTCCATACGGATTGTCCGGATGATTTTTAACCGGGTTTTCAAATTTAAAAATTACGTAACCGCCGAATGCCCCCAAACTCAATGAACCTGTGATTTTACCTACCAATGATTCTTTAGATGAGGGCAGTCCCCATGGCGTTTTATTGATGAATTGGCCCGGTGCAGGTTGATATTCTAGCACTTCGGAAATGTATCGGGTAGAATTCGGCACCACATAAATGTTGTCGATATTAAAATAGGTGGGCGTATTGATGCCAAAATCCCCGACATCCGACGAAGCGGTACTGAACAGAAGAGTATCAACTTTGCCCAACGAGCTTAAATCTAACCATTGCCAGGTTTTAACGATGTAATCTTTGGAATTGTCTTCAAACCGGTAGTCGGCAAGATAATATTCAATGGTATCGGTTTTCAAACCATCTTTAACTCCCCAAACCAAGATTTTGAGATAGTCGGGATCGTTGCCATCTTCCCCGCCAAATTTTTTTGCAAAATCATCGCCATGTTCCATCGACAACGCGGCGTAGGTGCTGTTGGTAAGGTACAAACCCTCAATCGCATGGCTTTGTTTGTCACTGAATGAAAGCGGCAGCGGCAATGGCTGATAGGTGTCCCAATCCGTTGAAATATAAGCCACGCCGTAGTTCATACCCGTGTTGGTGGTGTCGAATCCGGCGCCGGTAATGGCACTGTATTGATTGTTATATCCCGGCGTTGTATTGTCCGAGATATTGGAGTAGGCCCAACCTGTCCATCCCCAGCCTGAATTATTGTTGCCAAATGTAACCGCACCGCTCGTGAAACTACCGGAGCCGTCGGAACCATCCCAATAACTGTCAGGTTCAAGTATGAGGTTTTCGAAATCAGAAACCAAATAATCGCTATTGACAGGAGGCGGATCGCCTGCAACGAACTTTTCTGCACTGGATGGAATGGTTGAGGAAGCATTACTTTGAGCAAAAAGCCCGTTGCTACAACATAAAAAAGCTACCAAAAAAAGATAAATGTGTTTCATACTACAATTTTTAGTTATGAAATAAATTAAATAATGGTAACTCACGGGGAATCAGATGAAGAAAGCCTAAGCCAAGATAGGATTTCAACCGCTTTTCACCCGAAAGCTACGAAACTTCTATACTTGGCAGGTCTTCTGACTTGTTCCGGGTTTAACCGCCTTCCCGCTCCCAATCACAGAAACAGTGGCACAATGGATAAACCCTTAACGGAACTTACAGCTACGGGGATAGTTTTGGATTTTCACCAAATTCCCTTTTAATCTGATAGGAACCAAATACGCCGCAAAAGTAAGGAACATTTTCCGATTTGCTTGATATTTGTGCCCACTTTGCTCAAAAAATAAGTTTCAGCCTAAAAACTAAGGGTTTTCATCGTTCAATTCATACATTTGTCAAAACAGACAAACGTGGCGCACCGGGCTGCAAAATTGTATCCTTTCGATACCGAAACCTACAACCGGCTGAAGCAAGAGGGTTTAAACTTCCGGATATAAGCGGCATTAAACCTTTGGATGCTTTGCCCGTCATACAGTAAATTTTTATTAATGAACACAGACGACCGTGATTTAATTGCCAGCTTAAAGGATGCTTCAACAAGGGATTTAGCATTTCAGGGCCTGGTAAATAAATACAAAGAGCGGTTGTATTGGCACATCCGTAAAATCGTAATCAGCCACGACGATACCGACGATGTGCTGCAAAATACCTTCATAAAAGTTTGGAGGAGCATTGAAAATTTCAGGGAAGAATCGAGCCTTTATACCTGGCTCTACCGAATTGCCACCAACGAATCGATCACGTTTATCAACTCGGCAAAAAAACGGACATTCGTTCCCATGAGTGAAACGGGGGAGTTTTTGTTGAATAATTTAACCTCAGACCCCTATTTCGACGGTGACGAGATACAGCGAAAATTGCAGGAAGCGATTTTAAGGTTGCCCGACAAACAACGGATTGTATTCAACATGAAATATTTCGACGATTTGAAATACGAAGATATGTCGGCCATTTTGGACACTTCGGTAGGCGCATTGAAAGCTTCGTACCACCATGCGGTTAAAAAAATAGAGGAATTCTTAAAATCAAAAGATTAAGTGCACAGGTTAAACCTTCGGAAGATGGAAAAGTCAAACCATAAAATTGTAAACATGGAAGATCCAAAAAATAAATTCAGCAAATTGTCGAAAATAAAAAAGGAAAACCCTTTTCAGGTTCCCGAGCATTATTTCGATGATTTTTCTGCCCGGTTACAAGCAAAAATAGATGCGGAAAATGCGGTAGATACGAAGCATGAAAACCGGTTTATCCACTATTTAAAACCGGTGCTGGGCCTGGCTGCCGGCTTTGCCCTGATTTTTTTACTGGTGCAGTGGCCCTTGAAAACTTTTGTGCCGAATACGCGAACAGCAAGCAGCACAAACGATACGGAACTTTCTGACATGGATTATGAAACCATGGTGGAAGGAATCGATGAGAACTCATTTTACGCTTTGCTGGACGACACGAATGGCAAAGCCGATTTTACAGACGATGAGATTGTGAGCTATTTGCAAACCAACAGCTCCGATTATGAACTTTTTGCAGAAACGATTAAATAACATCATTATGAAACGTACCGTATTCTTATATTTCTTGTTCGCTGCTTTGGTTATGATGAACGTGAGTGCAAGTGCACAGGGTAAATCGCACAAAGATCATTGGGAAAAATTCAAAGCAGAGAAAGTTGCCTTTTTGACCTCGAACCTGAACCTGACACCCGCCGAGGCCCAAAAGTTTTGGCCGGTCTATAACCAAATGGAAAAAGAACGCTGGGAAGCACAGAAAACCCGTCGCGAACTGGAAATGAAAGTCAGCGATGCGGAAGAATCGCTCTCGGAAAAAGAGGTGATTAAGCTCACCCGGGATTTTACCGGAAGCATGCAAAAGGAGGCCACGATCCTCACCAAATACAATGACGAGTTTTTGAAAATCCTACCTCCCCAAAAGGTATTGAAACTCTATAAAACGGAAAACGAATTCCGTATGCACATGATTAAAATGTACCGCGACCGGAAAGAAAAGGACAAGGATTAACTACAACAGTTATACAAAAAAAAGACGGGTTTTGCACCTGTCTTTTTTTTGAAAGTTTTGTTTTTACAGTCCACGAAACCATTCCTGAAAATACTTCCCCAGAAGGGGGACTTCTTTCATTTCGCCATTCACTGCTCCAATTAAGCTGATAATCCAAAACACGAAAAGAACGATATTCAACAACCAGCCAAGAACCGGGATAAATAATAACACAAGGCTGGCCAAAAACAATCCGAGCAATTGCCGGATATAAAAACTGGCGATTTCATCCTTCTCATTCATGTTCACCACAAGCGCGATAACCCAACCAATCCACCACAGGTGGGCAATAATTGCTTTTGTTTTTCCATCCATACTATTTCTATTTTTACAATTAATTTTGCTCTAAAGTACAAATAAAACTCGCATTTAAAAACGTAGGTTTGGAAATTGAGCTCACTCTGAAAAGTATTAAACTGCGAAAACAGTCCTGAAAGCCTGCCTGACCTTTAGGCCTCCGGGATAATAAACCCACTTTTCGAAGTAGGTTTAAGTTACTTTTAAAGTCTTTGATTTTGCATCAAAACCTACTTCTCTAATTGCTTCATGTTAAACCGTTCAATTTCCGCAGGTGTATGTTCCTGTCGGAATATGGTTTCAATTTTTGCCACAACTTCCGAGTTTTGCGCCGCAACATCGTTCAATTCCCGGATATCTTCCCCCAAATCATACAACTGAACCCTCATGCTGTCTTTTTTGATGTCCTTGCGCATTCCTTTCCATTTTCCCATGCGCACGGCCTGCTGCCCTCCCGATTCAGGGAATTCCCAGTATAAAAATTCATGTTCCTGCTGCCTTTTTTTACCCAGCAATGTGGGTAGGAAACTTTTGCCGTCCGTATCATCCGGGATGCTGGTATCCACTACATCACACAAAGTAGGCAGCACATCATAAAATGCCGAAATGTGGTCCGATTCGCTTCCAGGGGCAATTTTTCCCGGCCATTGTGCAATCATTGGTACGCGGATCCCGCCTTCGGTAACGTTACCCTTCCCCCACCCTTGTTGACTTTTAAAAGGTTTCGCGCTGTCGAACCATGGCGAATCGGTTCCACCGTTAAACGACGGCCCGTTATCGCTACTAAAAACAATCAAGGTATTGTCGTACAGCCCCAGGTCTTTCAGGGTTTGTACAATTTCGCCTACTTGCTCGTCCATATACGAAACCATTGCGGCATATCCCGCGTGCGGATAACGGTGCGGGAAATAGTTTCGTCGTCCGTCATAAGGTTCTTCGTCGCCAAATTTTTCGACATAATAATCCACCCACCGTTTTGGCGCCTGAATCGGAACGTGTGGAATGGGGTTAGCATAGTACATAAAAAATGGTTGATCTTTGTTGTCTTTGATAAACTTAATGACTTCTTTTTGCATTAATTCGCCGGAATAATCATTGAGCCAAAAATCGGCGTAAGAAGCCGGATCCAAAGGGTCGGCACCTTCGGGGAGTTTTGTGCCGGGCCGCACCAGTTTGTTGTTCAGCAGTACTTTTGTAGAATCCCGCCACAAATGGAGCGGAAAATAGGTGTGCGCCTGACGTTGGCAATTGTATCCATAAAAGAAATCGAAGCCCTGTTTGTTCGGAACCCCTTCCGTGAAAGGTGCACCGAGGCCCCATTTCCCTACGATCGCAGTTTTATACCCAGCACGTTGCAACTCCGTCCCGATGGTTTTTGTCCCGGCTTTTAATGGGCGTTGGCCTTCCAAATGCGGGTCGTTTTCCATCGCTTCAAAGTCCCAGACCGCGCCACGTTCGGCCCATTCGTCGTTGCCACGAATTTGAGCATGGCCCAGATGCTTACCCGTGAGCAGTACACAGCGTGACGGTGCACAAACCGGCGCCCCGGCATAATGTTGCGTAAACCTCATTCCGTTAGTTGCCAAAGCATCGATGTTGGGCGTTTCTATCTTTTGTTGTCCGTAGCATCCCAGCTCGGCATAGCCCAGGTCATCAGCGAGAATGTAAATGATGTTGGGTTTGGGTTCTGGCTTTTCTGTGGTTTGACAAGCAGTTAGTAATAAAAAAAGGGGGAGAAAGACGAATGTAAACTTCTTTTTCATGGTGCAGTTTTTTATAAACACGAATATACATCTAATTTTCGAAGAAATTATGTTGGACTTGGAAAGTCCAACCCCCTACCCTATCCTGTCATCACCTCATTATGCCCAATCAAAAAAAATTGGTTTGAGACTCGAATGGCCGGCTGCTCGAAACCATCCACTCCGGCGCACTGAAGGCAGGTTTAGGAGGAATCTCACTATTAAAGATAGGGATTCCCACTTTCGCCTGCCTGCCCTTTATGCAGGGTTAAGGTGTAGTTAAATCAGGGCTGTTTCACTTTCCAATGGAGTTCTCATAGGGAACGCGGTTCAAAAGTGAGCGCCCCAGGGTAATTTCGTCGGTATATTCCAGTTCGTCGCCAATTGAAACGCCGCGCGCCAAGGTGGATATTCTTACAGGTTTGTCTTTTAATTTTCGGTAGATGTAAAAGTTGGTGGTATCGCCTTCCATGGTGGTTGAAAGCGCCAGAATTATTTCGATGGTTTCTTTATCCGATGCACGTTCAACGAGGGAATCGATTTCAAGTTCGGCCGGACCGATTCCGTCCATTGGTGATATTATTCCGCCCAAAACATGGTACAAGCCGTTAAATTGCTGTGTGTTTTCAATCGATAACACATCACGAATGTTTTCCACCACACAAATTACACTTCGGTTTCGGGCGGGATTGGCGCAAATCTGACAGGTTTCCGTGTCGGAAATGTTGTGGCAAATGCAGCAATGTTTGATTTCGTTGCGCAGCCGGATTATACTGTTCCCAAAATTGTTTGCCGATTCAATGTCCTGCCGCAATAAATGCAACACCATTCGCAATGCGCTTTTTCGCCCAATTCCGGGTAGTTTTGCAAATTCGTTTACTGCGTTTTCAAGCAGTTTCGATGGGTATTTGTCCATGTGTTTTTCTTCCTTGTATTTTTGGGTTTCCCGGCTTATAGGAAACAAATTTAAAACTAATTTCGACAAAACTTTCTTTCGTAAAACCGGATTTGTGAAATTGGAATATTTATTGTAATGCTGGTACTTTGCATTTTCAAAACATAAAAACTATTAGAAATCAACAAATTTGCATTATGAAACGACCATGTAGAAATGCTTCACAAACAAGCATAATTAAAATGAGGGAGTTACATCCAATACCTTTGAAAACTTTTAATTTTAATTGGATGAAAACAATTATGACAATCGTCTTTTCCTGTGTTTTTCTCTATTCCTCCCCTCAGAACAAAAACTTTATTGACCAGCCTTATCTGGAAACCAGCAGTAGGGTAGATACCATGGTAACCCCCGACAGGATTTACCTCTCTATTTTAATTGCTGAAAAGGATACAAAAGATAAGGTTTCGGTGGAGGAACAGGAGAACAAAATGGCCGATAAGCTTAAGTCCCTCGGCATCGATCTGGAAAAACAACTTACGCTTTCGGACTTGTCGAGCAATTTCAAAAAATATTTTTTGCGACAAAAAGAGGTGTCAAAAAGTAAAGCCTATTCGCTCGTGGTTTATGATGCCCAAACTGCAGGAAGAGTAATCATGGGCTTGGAGCAAATTGGTATTGCCAATGTGGATTTTGAAAAAACGGAATACTCTAAAATGGAAGCCCTTAAACTGGAGCTCCGCTCGCGTGCCATTATAAAAGCCAAGCAACAAGGCGATTCGATGCTGAAACCTTTAGGACAAAAATTGGGGGCCGCCATCCATATTGCCGACTTCAACGCCCAAACCTACAACCGTTATGACGGCAGGGCAGGAATTCAAATGTCCTTCGCAAAAGCGGAAGCCGATTATCAGCCCATCGATATTGATTTTGAAAAAATAAAGGTGGAATGTGAGTTATCGGTTAAGTTCAAGATTGAATAAATGAAAGCTTACCGCCGTTGTCCAACTTCCGGAAATGGTACAACTACTTGGTTATTCGTCGAATAAAACGGAAACCTATACCCATGGAAACAACAGTAGTTTGAAAAGCATAAGAAACCCATTGGATGACCTAAAAATATAGAATCAAAAAGGTGTATAATACATACCCTATTTGGAAATAAAAGATAACTTTGGTGCATATATAAACAAGTTACCAACAAGCGTAAAAGAATTTGAGCATTTAATCAAGGTGCTGCAAGTTTGACCATAATTAAACATTACCATCGATGACACATCCGACAAATTCATTGTCGATTTGGAGGGAGTATCTCCTGCACTTTATGACCTGTTTCTTCTGACAAAAACTTAATGTTCGCCAAAATAGATTTTTTGGTATTCTCGTTTTCAACGCCAATAAATAAAGCCATGTAGCAATGCAACAAGAGCCTTTCTTCAGATGACAATGATTTAAAACTATGTACTATTTCAGTAAGCTTGATATTAGAATACCCATTTGACAATGTGTCGCTAAATTCAATTGACATGATTTTTAAATTTTATAATTAAATACTATGGAAATTATTATTGGACTAATTATCGTTGCTGTTGTAATGTTTGCAATTAGATTGTTTGGTGCTTGGATGCTACGAATAGACGAAGTAATCAAAAACCAAAGAGAGATTATCGAATTAATGAAAAGGCAAAGCAACTTTAACTAGTAAATACTATATCAACTAAAATTATGAATGTTAGAAAATACAAACTAATTGGGCTATCATCATTTAAGTACGGATTGCCATCTGCCGAAACAAGGAGTATCCACGCACTTTCATTTCAAGACCCAACGGCTAAGGAATTAAGGGATATAAAGGTTACAAAGAGGATATCTCCTGTTGGGATAATTTTGCTTTGCATTGGTTTTGTTTTTCAATTGCTTGGGAATATTCTTTGTTAGCTTTTCTCCATATATGTATGTATTCGTAAACCATATATAAAACTATCAGAATAGGTACTACTATTAAAAAATAATAACTAAAATCCATGATTTAAAAATTTAAGATTAATACAATGAAAAAACTACATATTAAAAGAATCAAATTAGAATTCGACAATGACAATTCAATGTCTTTGGATATTGATAAAATAATTAAAGAAGAAAAGGAATTATTAAAACGCCAGAATCCTAAAATGAATGTTTATGAGTTTAAAGAAATGTATCAAATAACTAATGAATATTTGATACTAACATTTAAAATAAACGAAATCAAGAAAGGAATGACCGTTAAGTATTCTTAACGTCTATTTTCTTCGCCCTTCTATTTTCTTCGTCCTCATAGTATTTAATTGTAAATATTTTTACTCCAAACAAGAAAAAACATCTTGTTTTGATAAGGTGTGCTTCGGTGCAATAATTATCATCACTGTAATCAATAATTGAAAAAAAACTCATGATTTTAAAATTTAAAATTAAAACCCTCCCTAAAAAATTTAAAACAAGAAACGGCAGTACACGTAGCAACATCGGAGGGTATTTAACGCTACTAAACATGGTGTGCCGAGAAGCAATGATTCGGCAATAAAGTTCATTGCATGCTGTAATTAAGATGGTGGAACCGACCCACCAAAACCGTTGTACAGGCAAGGGTTTTAAACCACCTAAAGGTGCTTTGATAAAGAGTCAAGTATTGAGCGTTTAGGAAAAGGCAGCCCACGAGGCTGTCAGGTATGGATAAAGGAGATGAACTAACCGTAACCACTGATGAGGTGTCGAGAAGTGCAAACATCCAGTCAAAAGCTACAAAGTATGTGATGTAGTTAAAAGTAGAGTTGGAAACAACTTTAAATGCGGAGGCAACCTGTTTATTTTTCGCATGGCTGGCGTCATTCAGGCGGCATAGCCTGTCCCGCATAGCGGGGAACTTTATTCGGGCTCAATTACGGAACTCGGGAACCTGTATGGCAATGCAAAGTGAAATGCACAATGGGAACAACCCAAAGGCAGAATAACGAAGTGCCATGCAAGGGCAGACTAACCCATAGTAGTGATGAAGCCCCTGTAATGGGAGTGGAGCAAAGGGGCTAGCTAATTTAAAATACAATTTGCCAACTTGAAAGAGGATGAGCTTATATTTGTAGATTAAATTAGAAGAGCCGTATGACGGGAGACTGTCACGTATCCCGAGTACTCGGGATGAGAGGCTTGGGGTGAAACCCCCTTTGCCTACTCGACCATAAACCGTTGTGCGTAATATTAAATCGAATAAATGTACGGATAAAAACAGTGCTGATTTGTTTTTATACGGATATTTTGCGTACATTTGCAAAAAACATTAAATTATGAGTACAGCAATATCAGGACAAGCAAGATTTGATGCCAGACTTCCGAAAGAACAAAAACAATTCTTTGAGAAAGCTGCGTATTTAGGGGGTTACAGAAATCTAACAGATTTTGTAATTCGGGTAGTTCAAGAAAAAGCAAAAGAAATTATTAAAGAAAAAGAACAAGTAATTGCATCAGAAAGAGATAGCCAAATATTCTTTGATGCGATAACAAATCCGAAAAAGCCTTCCGAAACTTTGAAGAATGCTTTAAATGACTACAATTCTTTTATGGTAAATTCAAAATAGCATGATTGAGCTTTTAAATAAAAAACATAATCGTAAGGAATTTGATTGCGGAAAAGAACTATTAAGTAATTACCTAAAAAATCAAGCAGGACAGGATGTTAAACGCAAATTGTCTGCCTGTTTTGTACTAGTTGACAATGAAACAAATTTACTTCAAGGATATTATACACTTTCAAATTATAGTATTCCGTTGAGAGATTTTTCTGAGCAAATTAGAAAAAAACTTCCCAAATCTTATAAATCGATACCTACAACTCTTCTCGGGAGATTGGCAATTGACAAAAAATTCCAGGGAAAAGGAATAGGAAAAATATTATTAATTGATGCATTAAAAAGGTGCTACGCCATATCAACTGAAATTGGTTCTTTCGGAATAGTTGTTGACCCGATTGACGATGAAGCAAAAAACTTTTATGGAAAGTATGATTTCATTGAATTTCCTGACAGTAAGAAAATGTTTATTGCAACCAAAACTTTAAAAGAATTATTTGACTGAAAATTAAAATACTACGCACAATCGAGTAGCCCGCCCCATCAGCAAACGCTGACAGGGAGAGGCTCTCACACCACCGTACGTACGGGCCTTCCCGAGTACTCGGGAGCGGTTCGCTAAATCATCGGGAACAAGTCCGTGTTCGGCTTTAACTGATTG
>CAZNEV010000069.1:0-24392 GCA_964572085.1 uncultured Maribellus sp.
AACGGCTGTATACCCGCATATTGCGGGTATTTCTGAATTAGTTGTAGATGTTAAGTATTTGATTAATAACTCTTTTTGTAAGATTTGTGATTTTTCGTCGAAATATTTTGTTCATGCTGTTCAGTTTAATTTGATTTTGTCTTTCAAATGTAAAGATTATTTCATTATTAAATTCTTTATTTATAAAATATTTAGTTTATCGAGCGGACTTTTTATTTGGTCGAAGCCTTTGGTAGTGATGTGGGTGTATATTTCGGTGGTTTTGCTGCTTTCGTGGCCGAGCAAATTCTGGATATAACGCAGGTCTGTGCCATTTTCGAGCAAATGTGTTGCAAAGCTATGCCTTAATGTGTGTACGGTTACTTTCTTTTTGATACTGGTTTTTGCAATTGCAACTTTTAATATATTTTGGATGCTCCGCGATGAATATTGTCCGCCGCTTTGTCCTTCAAAAAGCCATTGTTTGGGTTTATATTCGGTAAAATATTTGCGCAAAACTTCTAGCGTTTTTGTTGATAGCAAGGTGTATCTGTCCTTTTTTCCCTTGCTTTGTTCAACACGTATTTGCATTCGTTTCGAGTCAATATCTTTGATTTTAAGATTAATAGCTTCGCTTATTCTCAAACCTGCCGAATAAATGGTCATTAAAATGGCTTTATGCTTAATGTTGTTGATTGAAGTGATGATACTCACAATTTCTTCCTCGCTTAAAACAGTTGGTAGTGTTTTCTCGCGGCGGGGCCTATCGATATAATACACTTTGCGCTGTCCGCCCAAAATCCTCTCGTAATAAAACTTTATCGCGTTTATTGCTTGGTTTTGGTACGAAATCGAAACTTTTCGTTCGGTAACCAAATAACGGAGGTACGCTTTTATCATTGGTTCGTCAATTTTGCCAATATCGTATTTGTGATAGTAGTTAATAAATTCCTCGAAAAGTGATTTATAGGTTTTTAAGGTTTGTTCGCTGTAGCGGAGTTCCCGCAGTTTTTCAATGAAATCACTGGGGCAGGGGCGGTAATTGGGAATGTCGTATTCGCTGATTTTTGATTTTCCGGCCCCTTGCCCTTCTTCTTCATAAACAAAGGTAAGTTTGTGATTTTCGGCCAATTGACGTAATTCAGCCACAAACTTTTCGGCATACGGAATTGTCCACCATCTGTTTTCTGCATTCCATTTGCTGAACGGGAATTTCCGTATTTCATTGGTGAGATTTTTATTAAATCCGAAAATAAGCCTCAAACTGCCCGTATTTGAGTTTACCACAAGAAGTTTTGTTTTCTCCTGCACCATTCTCAGCTCGCGGTTTACATCGGGGTCTTCGGTAATTTCTTTTATGCGCGTACCGAAAAAATCTTTTAAAATTTCGGCATTTTTACCGTAATTCGGTACAATCCAGCAAAAATTGTTTTTGTCCCATCGGCTGAATTTCAATGTTCGGATGAATTGGATGTCCCTGTCGTTTTTGGGAATTTTTATAATGATCCGTTTTTCGGTGATGTAAATGGAAACATTTTTTTCAATTATAAGGCTTGAATTCTTAAGAGTTTCTTTTTCAACGGCTTTCAATTCATTTTTCTTTTGCGGATATTCAATGTCCGGGAAGAGGTTCTTCACTTGACTAAATGCTTCCTGCGTGTAAGGGATGTGCCACGATTTGTTTGTGCGGCTCCAACTTGCGCCGTCGATTTGTTTTAAACGAGAAGCTATTTCCTGGTTATACGGGAAATCTATTTTAATCCGTTTTTCTCCTTTGTGCTCAATTTTTTCGGCTTTCATCGTTTTATGTGTTGCGTATATACATCAAAAATAGGAAATACGCGCTAAATAATTACTGTCTTACAGGCACATTCGCCCAAAAAAAGCCCCGGTTCAATTGAACCGGAGCCTTTGTTTAGTTTATGAATATGGACCAGAAAAGTCTATTCTTCTTCCTGCTCTTCGGCGTAGGCTTTTAGCAGTTCTTCCTGAACGTCGGCAGGTACTTTTTCGTAGTCGCCGTATTCCAGCGTAAACGTTCCGCGCCCGCCGGTAATTGAACTCAGCGAGGTGGTGTATTTATACATTTCTTTCAGCGGCACTTTTGCGCTTATCTTCTCCATGCCTCTTTCGGAGCCCATGCCCATAATCATGGCACGTCGGCCTTGTAAGTCGCTCATCACGTCGCCCATGCGATCGGACGGTGTCCAAACGTTTAAATCGTAGATGGGTTCCAGAATTTTAGCCCCGGCATTTTTAAACGCTTTGCTGAAGGCATTGCGCCCGGCCAGTTTAAACGAAATTTCGTTGGAGTCAACCGGGTGCATTTTTCCGTCGTACACATATACGCGGATATCGCGGGCGTAGGAGCCGGTTAACGGACCTTCCTCCATTTTTTCCATGATGCCTTTTAAAATGGCAGGCAGGAACCGGGCGTCGATGGAGCCGCCCACAATGCAGTTAAGGAACACCAGCTTTCCTCCCCAGGGCAACTCGTGAACCTGCTCGTCGCGGATGGCCATTTTTTGTTCTTTGTCGCCAAATTTGAACATCTTTTTTGCTTCAACGCCTTCTTCATAGGGCTCGATAATCAGATGAACTTCGCCAAACTGACCTGCGCCGCCCGATTGCTTTTTGTGGCGGTAGTCGGCTTGTGATGCTTTGGTAATGGTTTCGCGGTAAGGGATTTTGGGGGTCTCAAAATTCACGTCGATTTTATAGATGGTATCGAAATACCATTTCAAAATGTTGAGGTGGTATTCACCCTGCGCATGAACCAGTAATTGTTTAATTTCTTTTGAATATTCGATAATGTAGGAGGGGTCTTCATATTTGATTTTGTTCAATACTTCGCCCACCTTTTCATCGTCCGAATCATTTACGGCTTTCATCGCCACGGTAATCCTTGGCTTTGGAAACTTTATGGGCTGGAATTTGGTTTCCATCTCTTTGGTGGAGAGAGTTTGATTGTATTTCGTTTCTTTCAGCTTCACGGTGCATCCCAGATCGCCGGCGTAGAGCTCTTCCACTTTTACGCGGTTTTTACCTGCCGACACAAATACCTGCGACAAGCGTTCCTTGCTGCTGTTGGAAGTATTGATGAGATCGAGCCCTTCGGTAACTTTCCCCGACATGACTCTGAAATAGGTGATTTCGCCCACATGCGGTTCTACGGAGGTGCGGAAAACAAACAGGCTGGGCTTTTCTGCCGCGTCCATTTTTACTTCTTTGCCGCTTACTACCGGAGGTAAAGGTTTTTCGTTGGGGGCAGGTGAAATGTTCACGATAAATTCCAGCAAACGGCCCACACCGATGTTCCTTTTGGCTCCTACACAAAAAACAGGGTACAGACTGCGCTCCATCATTCCAAGCTTTATGCCTTTGCGCATTTCGTCTTCGCTTAGGGTGCCTTTATCAAAATACAGTTCCATGAGCGCTTCTTCGTTCTCGGCGGCCATTTCAATCAGTTCGTTGTGCAGTTCTTCGGCTTTTTCGAGCTCATTGGCAGGTATGTCTAAAATTTCAGGCTTGCCACCGTCTTTGCCGTATTTGTACATTTTCATTTTCAATACGTCAATAATCGACGAAAAACCGAGGCCGGTATCCACCGGGTACTGAATGATGGTTATCTTGTTTCCAAAAGAGTTTTTGCATTGGTCTATGGCGTTGTCGAAATTTGAATTGTCGAGATCCAATTGGTTCATTACCAAAACTAAGGGAGTTTTAGCAGATTCCGCCTGGCGGTAGGCGCTTTCTGTACCAGCTTCAACCCCGGCTGTTGCGTTAATGGTTAACAATCCTAAACCGGTAACATACAGCGACGAAGCTACCCCGCCGCAAAGATCGTCCATCCCGGCAGTGTCGATAATGTTAACTTTTGTTCCGTTGTATTCAGTATATAATAAGGTGGGATACACTGAATTGCCATAGTCTTGTTCGATGGGGGAGTAGTCGGAAACCGTGTTTTTTGCGATTACTTCACCTCTTCTGTTAATTACTCCACCCTCGAACAGCATGGCTTCCGCGAGGGTGGTTTTCCCACTGCCGGCATTACCGATTAACGCAATGTTGCGAACTTGATCCGTCTTATAAACTTTCATAACGTAGTGATTTTTTTGATTTATTTTTTTTCGTTAACTCCAACTTTTTTCAACTTTTTTCGAGACAGGTCATCAAAAATAGCAATAATTAATTAACAATCAACAGCTCAAAATCACCTATGCAAGGCAGCAAAAATGGCTGAAAAAACTACGGCTTGTTAACGATATAATTATGAGGGGGTTGATGACTTATGCCTAAACATATTCTACTTTCACTTTCTTGAAAAACTTATAAATGAGAATTTTCACAATACGTTTCACTACAAATTTTCGCAACTCCAGTTCCAGGGGTTGTCCGGGGGCCTGGTGTGCCCAGTTGATCCGGGTTCCAACAATAATGTTGATAACGTCATGTTGCAGCAACAGTTTCACGATTTCTTCGGGCGGACTGTCCTCTAAGCGCATGTCGCTGTAGTAGGTTTCAAGTATTTCTTCCACTTTCCCGAGGGTCAGGATTCCTTCTGAAACCAGTTCGAAACCACTCATCTTTGCTGTCGGCGGCAATGCCGTTGCATTTTTATGGCGGTGTTGTATTTCTACGTCGATATTCATTTCGCGGGCAATGATTTCGGCTGTTGTGCCTCCGCAAATTATTTTCTTTCCCTGAAAATCACGGATTCGGCTCACAAAATCACAGTCTTTTATTTTGTAGAAAGGCGGCCCGGTAATCAACATGAATTTCCGGGGTTCCCTAAAATAAATTACCCCGCAGGTGGCATCGTCTTTCACCGAGAAATCGTCGTTCATGGAGGCCTGGTTAATAATTTTCCGCGCCAGTTTTGTGGCCGAAATATCTGCCATACGGTTGATTTGGTTACAGGCAAATTCTTCGATTTTATCCATTCCCCAGCCCAGGGCATAGCGGGCATTTCCTAATCCCGATTGCGGAATCCCGTCCGACATAAAAATGAGCCGGTCTTCTTTTTGCGCCACAAATTCGCGGCAACGCAACAACTTCCCGAGGTTTTCTTCCCCGCGCACTTTCAATTCATATTCTTTCGGCTCGAAAACTTTCCCGTTCCTAACGATAATCACTTTAGGGTTGTCGTAATTGGTGATGCGCACATGCCCGTCGTTTTCCAGTTCGATAAGGGTGAAGGTGGCATAGCTCTCTTTCCCGTCGCTGCTTTTGGGGAGTGCATTCATAATAATGCTTGCCGCTACTTCGGGTTTCGTGTGAAGTTTGGTGTATTTCACTGCCATGGTGGCCGTGAGCGTAGCTAAAACGCTGGCTTTTATGCCGTGCCCGATGCCGTCGCTCAATACCAGGATCATCCGGCCTTCTTCGCGCGTAATATCCGATTGAAACACGTCGCCGCAGGCAATTTCGCCTTTTGGCCGTTTTTGCTGAACGTCGATTTCAACGTGGTAGGCGGGGTTATTCATCGTCACCATATCTGTAGGATTCAATGATTGAATTTAAAAGCTCTTCGGTTTCAGCAGCATTTTCGCCCATTAGAAAAGCGATTTTTTGCACCGTTTCGATGTTTTGTTTGTTGATGCGCCTAGCCCGGTTAATGATTTCGTCGCGCACCAGCATAGGAGCCGACATATCGCGGATCACTGCGCCCACTACCTTGTTTTTGTATAGGGTGACTACCGAAACATGGATCAGTTTGTTTTGGAATTTCAGGTCGCGTTCCAACATTTTTTCGCCCGACTGCATAATTCCGGCCAACATTTTAAAGATTACTTCCGGAACCAGCATTTTCACGTCGGCACCGGCTAAGCCCGGAATGGTTTCATAAAGTTCAGCACTTTCTTCACCCATCAGTTGTGCAAAGGATTCATTCGAGTCGATTACCTTGTAGTTGGAGTCGATCATCACAATCCCTGCACTTATCTTGTGCATCATGTACGACGACACTTCCATCGACTCCTGTGCTCGTTCTAAACGTTTCTGGGTTTTTTTAAGTTCGGTGATATCGTTAATCGAACCCACAATCCCGATAATTTCATCGTTGTTGTTGCGGATAACCGCTTTGTTCATGATCACGTTGTGCATCGTATCGTCAATGTGCCTGATCGCAGTTTCATAAACCTGCTCGCCGGGATTGGCCAACAATTCCTGATCGCGCCCATAGTAGGTTTCGGCAGCTTCCTTCGCATGTATTTCAAATACCGATTTCCCGATGATGCTTTCGCGTGGTCGTCCCGTAAACCGCTCGTGGGCGTTGTTGCACATTTTGTACACCCCTTTTGTGTCGCGGTAGTAAATCGGAATAGGCAAAGTGTCGATTATTTTCTGGTAGAATTCCGGGTCGTCGATATTGCCGGGCAGAAATGATTTCTTGTCGTAGATCATGGTTTTATTATTTAGAAACAAGATGTCGAAAAGTAAGGAATAAAACACGTTTATTCAAGTTCTTTCAAAGGTTTAAAACATGTTGTTTAACAGCTACGTTTATTCTGCTTTCAACTTTTCTACCCTTATCTTTGCTGAAATAAAATCAAAAGAACCAGTTCTAAACATAAATTCGAAAAAGTGGAGACATCAAAAATCAAATCATTAGCCGACCTCAAAAGAATAAAGGAGCAAGTGCAAGCACAAATCAAACTGCGTGAAAACAGCGACAATCCCGAAAGGGTCGCCCAGGTTAAAGTGGGAATGGCCACCTGCGGAATTGCTTCGGGCGCAAAAGAAATCATGAAGTTTTTTGCGGAAGAACTGGAGCAACAAGCCGTTGACGCATTGGTTACCCAAACCGGCTGCATGGGCTATTGCTACGCCGAACCAACCGTTGAGGTTATTTTACCAAGCAAGGAACCTGTGGTTTTTGGCTTCGTAAACAAACACAAAGCAGAAGAAATAATTGATACCTATATTAAAAAGGGCGAACTGATTGACGGAATTATCCCAATTACCTTTAAAACCATTGACGAATAATAAGGACAAACTCAATACAATGACCGATTACAGAATGCAACTTTTGATTTGTGGCGGCATGGGTTGTAAAGCTTCGGAAAGCGACGAAATTAGAAACAAACTGAATTATTATCTCGAAGAGTTTGGGTTGGAAGCTGAGGTTCAGGTGGTGCTTACCGGATGCTTTGGCTTTTCTGAAAAAGGCCCCATCATTAAAGTACTGCCCGACAATACCATTTATACGGAAGTGAAGCCATCGGATGCCGAAGATATTGTGAAAGAGCACATTGTTAAAGGACGACCGCTAAAACGTTTGCTTTATAAAAATCCTAAAAACGATTTCGCCGTAAGCTCAGCCTCAAACATCGATTTCTACAAGAAACAAATCCGCGTCGCACTGCGAAACTGCGGCTTTATCAACCCCGAAAACATTGATGAGTACATTGGTCGCGACGGATATGCCGCTTTGGGGAAATGCCTGACTGAACTTTCGCCTGAACAGACTATTGCTGAAATCAAGGAATCGGGTTTGCGCGGCAGGGGCGGTGGCGGTTTTCCTACCGGCTTGAAATGGAAAATTACCCGAAACGTGGAAGGCGGCCAAAAATATGTGGTTTGCAACGCCGACGAAGGCGACCCCGGCGCATTTATGGACCGTTCGATTTTAGAGGGCGACCCGCATTCTGTAATCGAAGCCATGGCAATTTGCGGCTATTGTATCGGTTCTAATATCGGTTTAGTTTACATCCGTGCGGAATATCCTTTGGCCATCGAAAGGTTGAAAATTGCCATCAGCCAAGCCGAAGCATATGGTTTAATTGGCGAAGATATATTGGGAACGGGCTTCAGCTTCAAAATTGATTTGCGCTATGGGGCGGGCGCTTTCGTTTGCGGCGAGGAAACGGCGTTGATTCATTCCATGGAAGGCCTCCGCGGCGAACCCACCGTGAAACCGCCGTTCCCATCGGTTTCGGGTTACCTTGGCAAACCTACCAACGTGAACAACGTGGAAACCTTTGCAAACATCCCGGTCATTATTAATAAAGGAGCAAATTGGTTTAATAAAATTGGAACTGAAAAATCAAAAGGCACCAAAGTTTTTGCCTTGGCCGGAAAAATCAATAATGTGGGCCTCATCGAAGTACCAATGGGAACCACCTTGCGCGAAGTAATTTACGACATTGGCGGCGGAATCAGAGACGGCAAACAATTTAAATCGGTGCAAACCGGAGGCCCCTCAGGTGGCTGTCTCACAAAAGATTTCCTCGACACACCCATCGATTACGAAAACCTTATTGCCGCCGGTTCTATGATGGGCTCGGGCGGAATGATCGTGTTAGATGAGGATGACTGCATGGTTTCTATTGCACGGTTTTATCTTGAATTTACCTTGGAAGAATCTTGCGGAAAATGTGCGCCCTGCCGCATCGGCAACAAACGCCTTCACGAAATACTCACCAAAATTACCGAGGGAAAAGGCGAAGTGGAAGACATCGAACGCTTGCGAGTGCTCAGCACGGTAATCAAAGATACTTCGCTTTGCGGCTTAGGGCAATCGTCGCCCAATCCTGTTCTTTCCACCATTGGCAATTTTGAAGACGAATATCTGGCGCATGTACAGGACGGGAAATGTCCTGCTCATCAATGCAAATCGCTGCTGCGATACGAAATTGACGAAGACCTTTGCACCGGTTGCACCTTGTGTTTCCGTAATTGTCCGGTTGGCGCAATCTCGGGCGAACGACGTGCACCGCACTACATCGACCAATCGCTCTGTATTAAATGCGGCGTTTGTTTTGAGAAATGTAAATTCAAGGCGGTTATACTCAATTAGACTGAAAAAGAAAATCCATGGATATAATCAATCTGACTATCGACAATAAACCGGTTGTTGTAAAAAAAGGGACAACCATTTTGGAAGCGGCTTCGGGAATTGGAATACACATCCCAACGCTTTGCTACATGAAGCTGGAGGATTTGAATATCGAAAATAAACCCGGTGGATGCCGGATTTGTGTGGTGGAAGTAGATGGCCGGCGAAACCTTGCACCCGCCTGTTGTACCGATGTTTATGAGGGAATGAACGTAAGCACTCACTCGGTGCGGGCAATCAATGCAAGGCGCACTGTTATGGAGCTGATTCTTTCGGATCATCCGGCAGATTGTTTGATTTGTGCAAAATCGGGGAATTGCGACTTACAGGACATGGCGCATTACCTTGGAATTCGCAAAATTCATTATCAAGGCGAACAGTCGCACTACCGCGAAGATACTTCGCCCGCCATCATTCGCGAAGTGGATAAGTGCATTATGTGCCGCAGGTGCGAAATGATGTGCAACGAAGTGCAAACCGTAGGTGTCCTTTCGGCCATCCATCGTGGATTCTACTCGGTAGTTGCCCCGGCCTTCGAGATGAACCTCGACCACTCGGTTTGTACCTATTGCGGACAATGCGTGGCGGTTTGTCCTACAGGGGCTTTAACCGAAGTGGATGAAACCGGCAAAGTAATCCGCGCACTGGCCGACCCTGCCAAAATGGTGATTGTGCAAACCGCACCTGCCGTTCGTGCTGCTTTGGGCGAAGAGTTCGAAATGGAAGCCGGAACGCTGGTTACAGGGAAAATGGTTGCTGCACTTCGTCGTTTGGGTTTCGATTATGTTTTCGATACCGATTTTGCCGCCGACCTCACCATTATGGAAGAAGGCACGGAACTGCTCAACCGACTGGGGAAACATTTGACCGGCGATAAAGACGTGAAACTTCCGATTCTGACTTCGTGCTGTCCTGCCTGGGTGAAATTCTTCGAGCATCAATTCCCCGAAATGAGCGACATTCCGTCAACAGCCCGTTCGCCGCAGCAAATGTTCGGGTCGATTGCCAAAACCTATTTTGCTGAAAAAATGGGCATCAAACGCGAAGATTTGGTAGTGGTTTCCATTATGCCGTGCGTGGCAAAAAAATATGAATGTGGCCGCGATGAGTTTAAAGTGAACGGCAACCCCGACGTGGATTTTGCCATTACCACCCGCGAATTGGCTGCGCTGATAAAAATTTCGAACATCAATTTCAGGACTTTGCCCAACGAAGATTTTGACAATCCCTTAGGCGAATCGAGTGGGGCGGGAGTGATTTTTGGCACTACGGGCGGTGTAATCGAAGCGGCAGTGCGCACGGCTTACGAGCTTTATACCAAAAAAGAACTCCCGAGATTGAATTTCGATGAACTGCGTGGCATGGAAGGAATACGGCAAGCTACCATCGATTTTGACGGATTGCCCATAAAAATCGGTATTGCCCACGGCTTGGGCAATGCGCGTAAACTGTTAGAAGAAATTCAAGCAGGGAAAAGCGAGTTTCACGCCATTGAAATTATGAGCTGCCCCGGCGGCTGCATCGGTGGGGGTGGTCAACCCTATCATCATGGCAATGCTGAAATTTTAAAAAAGCGACAAATGGCGATTTATCGGGAAGACAGCAACAAAACTATCCGCAAATCGCATGAAAACCCATACATCATCAAGTTATACAAAGACTTCCTCGGAAAACCGATGAGCGAAAAAGCGCACCATCTGCTGCACACGCAGTATTTTGACAGAACGGAGTGAGTAGCGGAACAATGGTCATTAGTCAGTGGTCATTGGGAAGAACGAGTGAATTGGAGTTACCATGAAA
Source organism: uncultured Maribellus sp. (assembly GCA_964572085.1). Taxonomy (GTDB): domain Bacteria; phylum Bacteroidota; class Bacteroidia; order Bacteroidales; family Prolixibacteraceae; genus Draconibacterium. The sequence goes on from CAZNEV010000069.1 coordinate 10,619, forward strand.
CAAATAATTATCGATTATAAAAACACTTAATTCCTTTAGATCATGCCAAAAATAAAACTATCGGAAAGCACGGTTCAAATCATTAAGGACGTTTGTTCTGAATTTGAATACAAAGAGAGTGAGTTGATAAATGTACTGCACAAAATCCAAAACAGGCTGGGTTATCTGCCTGCCGAGGTACAGGAGGTTATCGCCAAAGAACTGAAAACCTCAGTAGCACGGGTTTATGGCGTGGTTACATTTTACAGTTATTTCACCATGATTCCGCATGGAGAATTCCCCATTTCTATTTGCATGGGAACGGCTTGCTATGTGCGCGGTGCTGAGCAGATTTTGGCTGAATTTAAACGACAGTTGAAGGTGGAAGTTGGTGCATCTACCCCCGATGGGAAATTTTCAATAAATTGTCTGCGTTGTGTAGGAGCTTGCGGGCTGGCACCGGTTGTTACCGTTGGCGAGAAGGTATATGGGCGAGTTGCCCCCACGCAGGTGAAACAAATTATTGCCGAGTACCGTGAAGGCTGCGCGTCTGAAAAAGCAAAAACAGCGTAAACCCGGACGGCTAAAAAGCGTTAATGGTTTACATGAATATTCTTAAAGTCTTATACGTTGTATTGGGGACTCTTTCCCTTACTTTAGGTATTATCGGGATAATCGTCCCGGGTTTGCCTACCACTCCTTTCCTTTTGCTCACCGCTGCACTATACATTAAAAGCTCCGATAAATTATACAAACGCTTAATCTCGAATAAAATAGTTGGCCCTTTTATACTGGAATACCACCAAAAAAAGGGTGTTACATGGGGAATTAAGTTCTTTGCTATCGGCTCCATGTGGATCATGATTGCCATTTCAACCCTTTTTTTTATTCCGGTATTTAATGTACGGTTAATCGTTTGGATTGCCGGACTAATCGGGACAATTGTAGTTGCATTTGTTGTGCCAACCGTAAAGAATCCAGATAGTGGTAAGGATTAGAGGTTAATTTATAGCGATTTGATCCTCAACCCAAGATAAAAAGTGCGGGGCATTGATGGGCCGTAAATATAATTGCTGTCACGGTTTTTATAGTTGTCGAAATCATTTTGAAAGTTATCGGTGAGATTTTTTACCCCGCCAAAAATTTCAATTTCCGAATCAATCATTGGCAACGAAAAAGTATAACCGATTTTAGCACCTATTTCGGTAAACGATGGTGAAGTGCGGTATTCGTTGGGCAGAAGCGCTTCGTTGGGCGAAAATTTGGCTTGTAGCATGGTTCCGGTGTAAATGCTGCTTAGCGAGGCATTGATGTTTTTTGTAGGGTTCAAGGTTAATATCAAATATCCGTATTGGTTCGGAGAACGTAAAAACTCTTTTTTGGGTGCCAGCCCTTCGATGTTCTCAACCGGTTCGGCATGTACGCTGGTTTGCAGGGTAAAGCCCGCCTCCACTTGCGCCATTTTATTGTAATTTCCCCTCAATTCTAAGGTGGCTCCCTGCACGGTTGCCCCGGGGCCATTGCGTTTCTCAAACTGTACGCCTAATTCGTCGGAGCCAATGGGTTGCAGGTAAAATGCATCTTTCAGGTTGGTGTAGAAAGCATCAACAGTAAATCCCAAAATGTATTTTTCGTGTGGGTAATCAAAATTAACCGAACCGCTAAGACTGTTGGAGCGTTCCTCGTCTAAATTGGGAGCTAAGGCAATGCGCGACACTCCGCCTCCGGCAAAGGCAATGTGCATATCGGCGTCGAAGGCTTGTGGTGCACGGAATCCGGTACCCCAGGTAAGCCGGAATTGGGTGTAATCCTTCAAGCGATACAACAAGGAAAGCCGTGGGCTGAAAATTGCACGGTTTACAAGGTTGTGCTTGTCGGCACGCAAGCCGAAGAGAAAGGTGAATGCGCTGTTGATCTGCCAGTCGCTTTGCAGGAAGGCAGCGGCGTTTTTTGTCACCTGGTCGGTGCCATAGCGGTATTGAGGAATCGAGTCCAGAATGTCATCAAAAACATACTCTGCGCCCACGGTAATCACATTGGTCCCCGAAATAAAATTCATTAGCCGGTGGTTAAATTGCACTCCGCCTTGTGCGGTTGTATTGTAAGTGTATCCGTAGGGCGGGTTTTTTAGGTGCAGTTGTTCCGCGCTAATGAACTCAGCTTCTGTTTCAAAATCACCAATCTCAGGATAAATCCCAGTATAATGATCCCTGTCCGTGTATTGTCCGGCAAAATAAGTAATGAAAGAGCTGTTGTTGTCGTTGAAATTAACCTGGTAATCCAGGCCTCCCATAAAAATATTGTGTATCCGTTCTTCCGATTGCTTTGCAAAATGCGCTACCTTCTCCACCATCTCGCCCCCATAACGGTACTCGTACAAACTGGTGAAATTCAGTTCAATCTTTTGGTTTAAAGTAGGTTTAAGAAAAAGGTTCCCGCCAAACGAATTGTTTCTTAATTCAGGTAATTCCGAAAAATTATCTTTCTCCAAAAAGCTGCTTCCATCCGGCCGGAGTGTTATTCCCGGATGATCGTATGCCTCGCGGTAGCGGCGGTTTACAAACAGAACTGCGCCGGCATTGCGTTTCCGCGATACCATATTGATGTTAGCGTTCAGCACGTTGTCCATGGCTTCTCCTTTTATGCTTTGGCTGGTCATGCTCACGTCGTAGTCGTTGGTGGTGGGTATCCGGGTGATAACGTTCACGGTTCCGCCAATGGCGCTCGATCCGTAAAGTGCCGATCCGCCGCCGCGTACCACTTCGATGCGGTCAACCATATTGGCGGGGATTTGCTCCAATCCGTATAAACCCACAAGAGGGCTGAAAATCGGCCGACCGTTAATCAGTATTTGCGAATATCCACCGCCGAGCCCATTCATGCGTAATTGGGTGTAATTGCAGGTTTGACAGTCTGTTTCAACGCGCAGTCCGGGTTGGAATTTTAACCCCTCGGAAATGTTGCAGGCTTGCACCGCGTTAATTACATTTTTGCCCAAAATATTGACAATTACCGGTGCTTCCGTCTGGCGTTGAAATGTTTTTGTACCGGTCACCACTACCTCGTCTAGCGACATTGTTTCGTGGTCGAGTTCAAAATTGATCTCCATTGATTTATTGGGAGTTACCTGAATTTCCTTTTTTGAAATTTTATATCCCAATGACTTGGCAACAAGGGTATGCTGGCCAAGGGGTAAATCAATCATCATGTAATGCCCGGTTTCGTCGGTGGTGGTGCCAATGGTGGTTCCATCTAAATAGATATTGACAAAAGGGATGTGTTTTCCTTCGGATTTAACATCGCCGAAAACATTTGCATCCGTGCGTTGAGCGTACGATGGAACAGTGAAAAGAGCTATTCCAAATACTATAAGAAGAATTTTTTTCATGAGTTATAATTATTTTTTCTTTACAAAAATCAGGTTTGTAAATTCGTGGTTAAGGACAATTCTGTTGCCGACAATCGTTATTTCTGTCATTCTGCCCGAACTATATTGTTTTTCAATATTAATTTTATTGCCTACCGTTATTTGGTTTGAAACACAAAAATTAAGGAAATCTTCCTCCGAGCCAGATAGTCTGCACACCTGATATTCTTGCCCCGGCAGTGCTTCGGATAAGAGCAGGGTTTCTTTTTGTTGTTCAATCGAACCATCTTGTCGCGGAATGGGGTCTCCATGCGGATCTGCGGTAGGGTTTCCAAGGAATTCACTTATTTTATCGGCCAGAAAATCGGAAGTGAGATGCTCCAGAAGTTCGGCTTCACGGTGAATTTCGTGCAGAGAGAGATGAAGGGTTTGAAACAGGAATGCTTCCCACAGACGGTGCTTGCGAATAACGTCCAAGGCCAATTTCAGTCCTTTTGAAGTGAGTGTCAGCTCTTTATATTTGGTGTAATTAACCAAATCCTTATCCGCAAGTTTTCGTGCCATATCCGTTGCAGCAGCATTCGATATTTTCAGCTTACGCGCCAATGTTCCCGGTCGGCTGTCAGGCTCGCTGCCCTGATGCTGTTTGTACACGGTTTTGACAAAATTCTCGGCAGAAGACGACCTGTTTTCAGTTTTTAGCGTTGTCATTGTGTTACAATAAATTTTTTCATTTTGAATAAAAAATATAGAGTTTAATAATATTCTTAAGCTAACTTAAATAATTAAACAAGCCTACTTGATTTTTGTTTGACGGTTTCTGCTCTATTATTCAACACAAAAACTAAACTGTTGGTATTCTTTGTTTTTTTGCACTCCGTTCACAATTGTTAACCGGGTTTCCCCTACTTTATTAATTACAAAATCGTAACAAAAGTCCACAATTTCGTCAAAGTAAAGCTTCATGGGTGAGCTGGCCAATTCGTGTGCACCACCACAAGTAGTATGCAGCCAGTAAGGCACGTTCAATGTTTCCAATTTTTTGGCTATGGTATAAGAACCGTTCAGCACCAAATAGCCCGGCTCCGATTTGTTGCAGTAATGATGGGAAGCGGTGGCGTAGGGCACTAAATTGTCGTCGGTGCCATGAAAAAAAAGCGAAGGAATGGCAGATTCGTCGTAGATCACTGCTGTGTCGGGTATCGCGCCCGCCATGCTGATTACACCGGCAAACGACACCGGACCCGAATCGAGGTCATAGCAGAAGGGCGGTTGATAGGCTGCATTTAGTACAGTTTCGGCACCCGCACTGCTTCCTGCCAAAATTATTTTTTGTGGATCAATGCCAAATTGTTCGCGGTTTTCGATCAGGAAAAACGTGGCATCCTGCACATCTTCCACCGCAGCCTGAAAGGTATTTAGCTTTTCATTTGCCGGGCAATTGCAGCCGAAAGCACCGGGTTTATCTTTCCGTGTTAATCGGTACGACATGGAAACCACAACGTAACCATATCCTGCCATGCGATTGCAAAACTCTATAGTCCCTTGGTTGTCGCGTGTTCCTCCGCTAAACCCCCCGCCGTGCACATAAATCAACGTAGCCCGCTCAAGATCAGAATCGTTGATAGGAAGGTAAATGTCTAAATCGAGGTTTTCGCCATCTTTCGTGGCATAGGTATAAGTCTCCGTGTTTATTTCGTCGAAAACATTGGCGAAATAACGTTCTTGCGTGAATGCCTGAAGCGACCAGAAACAAAGGGAAATAACAATCAGAGTATATCTTAACATGAATATTTTTTGTGCGAAGATAATGATAATGAAAATGGATAGAATTAGTGGGTAAAAAAAAGATGGAACCCTTGCGAATTCCATCTTAAGACCAGATAAAAATTTTCCCGAATTTTTATATCAATTTTCTACTTAGGTACAAAGCAACAATAGTTCCAAAAATCGTTGATGTTTGAAAAGCAGGGTGTTAAGTTCATGCCACATTCTTTTAGTATTCTCTGTGTGGGAAATACGGTTTCAAATCAGGGAATAACACAAGGATTAGAAAAGCAGGAGTTCGTTTTTGGAATGGTTTCTTTCATGTTCGAGCAGCCAGCGTTTCTTATCTAATCCTCCGGAATAACCGGTGAGTTTTCCGTTTGAGCCTATAACACGGTGGCAAGGCACCACAATGGGCAACGGGTTTCTCCCATTGGCAAGGCCAACCGCGCGCGTGTTGTTTTTCGAACCGGTTTTCAGGGCAATTTCAAGGTAAGTAGCGGTTTGGCCGTATTCAATCTCTTGAACCGCACTCCAGGTCCTTTTCTGAAATCCAGTTCCTTCCGGGTTTATATTGAGATGAAATAATTTTCTTGTTCCGGTGAAATATTCCTTTAACTGATGAATGGTTTCAATTAAAATTTCCGGTTGATTTTCAGTTGAACAAGAGGGATCATCAACAAAGGAAATTCTTCGTAGCGAAGATTCATCGGTAGTAATTTCGAGCCAGCCGATGGGGGTTTGAAGTGTAGATGCAAATAGTTTTTTCATAAAAAAATCCGACAGCAAATGTATCGGATTTTTATGAAAATACAATTTTGGTTCAGTAGCGTTCCCGTTTGGTGTATTTTGTATGAAGCAGATGATGGGACACATCGCTTAGCGGATGCTTTAGAAAATCGTTGTACAACTTATGAATTTCAGGGTTTTCGTGTGATTTTCGGATCGTTAGTGCGCCATCTTCGGCATAAATGGCTTCTGCACGTTTTTTCCGTATTTCGGGACTGGTAGGGATGGGTTGGCCGCCGCCGCCCAAACAACCGCCCGGACATGCCATGAATTCGATGAAATGATAATCGGCTTTTCCGCTTTTCACGGCGTCCATTACAGTTTTTGCGTTTATCAGTCCGTGCGCAACGGCACATTTCAGTTCCACACCGTCCAAAAACATCCATTCTTTCAAGGGGTTTTCGATTTTTACGGTGGCTTCCCTAATTCCTTCCATTCCTCGAACGGGTTCAATGTTCAGGTTTTTGAAGGGTACTTCACGGCCGGTTATCAGTTCATAAGCCGTGCGCAACGCTGCTTCCATAACTCCACCGGTGGCACCAAAAATAACTCCTGCGCCAGTGGATTCGCCCATTAGGCGGTCGTATTTCACGGGTTCCAGTTTATTGAAATCCAAGCCGGCCTGTTTAATCAAAATTGCCAATTCACGGGTTGTCAGCACATAGTCCACGTCGCGGTAACCGCTGTCGTACATTTCCGGACGATAGGCTTCAAATTTTTTAGCCGTACAAGGCATAATGGAAACTGAAACGATATTTTCAGGCGCCAGGTTCCGGGCTTTGGCATAATAAGTTTTTGCCAGTGCACCAAACATTTGCTGTGGCGATTTACATGTGGAAAGATGATCTAAATATTCCGGATACATGTGTTCGATGTATTTTATCCAACCCGGTGAGCAGGAGGTTGCCATCGGTAATTTCACCGTTTCGTCTTTGTCCACCAACACTTTTTTGAGCCGGGCCAACAATTCGGTGCCTTCTTCCATAATGGTTAAGTCGGCGGTGAAATCGGTATCCAGCACCGAGTTGAAACCAAGCCGCTTTAGGGCTGCAACCATTTGCCCGGTTACGCGCGAACCGGGCGGCAAGCCTAATTCTTCGCCCAAACCAACCCGCACTGCAGGTGCAGTCTGTACAATCACATGTTTGCCCGGGTCGGCAATGGCTTCCCAAACCTCTTCGATATAGTTTTTTTCGACCAAAGCACCGGTGGGGCAGTGGTTGACGCATTGGCCGCAATTGGTGCAAACCACGTCGTTCATGTGTTTTTCAAAAAAGGTGGAGATTTTCATTTGGTCACCCTTGTAGGCTACGGTCAATGCGTTTACACCTTGCAGCTCGGCGCAAGTACGGACACAGCGCTGGCAACGGATACATTTGCTGTCGTCTTTAATGATGGACGGTGAAAACATATCGATGCTGTATCTTTTTAACGGAACCAATTCGATAAAATCCTGGGTCATGATTTTATATTCCGACGAAAGTTTCTGGAGTTCGCAATTCCCGTTCCGGTAGCATTTTGTGCAATCGGCATTGTGCTCGGCCAACAGGAGTTCGATGATGTGTTTTCTCGAGTTTCGCACTTTGAGGCTGTTGGTGAGTATTTCCATGCCTTGGTCGCAGGGCGTGGCACATGCTGCCGACAAGCGGTTTTGGCCGACCACTTCCACCACACAAACGCGGCAGTTTCCGGCTACGCACAAATCTTTGTGGTAACAGAGCGTGGGAATGATTATCCCCTGTGTTTTCGCTGCTTCGAGAATGGTTTTTCCGGCTTCTATTTCCACCGGGAAACCGTTTATGGTTACGGTCACTTGATTTTTCATTTTTATTAAACTTTATCGGTATTAATAAATCATTTCTTCGCGGAAGTTTTCGACAATAGAGGAGAACGAATTGGCAATGGATTGCCCCAACCCGCATTTTGCGGTGAGTTGCATGGTTTCGGTGAGGCGCAAAAGTTTGTCGAGGTACGATGCCGGTTTCTCGCCACGCTTCACCGCTTTTATCCCTAACAACAACTGCTGACAGCCAACCCGGCAGGGTGTGCACTGCCCGCAGGATTCTTCACGGAAAAATTCCAGGTAATTGTCGAGCACGTTAAACATGGAGCGCGAACTGTTGAAGAGCATCATGGAACCTCCTGTGGGAAGCGAAATGCCCGTGAGTTTTCCTTTAAATCCAATCGAAGTGTCTTTGAATTTTTTTCGTGGCACCAAAAAACCGGAAGCACCGCCTACCTGAACAGCTTTGGTGTCGCCGTCGCCAAATTCATAAACAAAATCCTGAAGGCTCATTCCCAATTCCAGTTCATAAATGCCGGGCTTTGGTGTGTCGCCCGAAACAGAGAACAGCTTTGTTCCGCGCGAATATTGCACACCGAGGTCGTAAAATTTTTTGGCGCCGTATTTAAAAATGGTAATGGTGTGCACCAGGGTTTCCACGTTGTTGACGATGGTAGGCTTTCCTTTGTAGCCGCTTTGTGTAGGGAAAGGCGGTTTATTGCGTGGTTCGCCGCGACGGCCTTCCATTGATTCCATGAGGGCGGTTTCTTCGCCACAAATGTAGGCACCACTGCCCATAAAAATCGAGATGGTAAAATCGAGGTTGATTTCCTTGCAATAGCATTCAAATTCGTCGATAGCCTTGTTCAGTTGGGGTTCCAGGAATTTATATTCGCCACGGAGGTAAATAAAACCTTCTCTTGCTCCGGTAACATAGCCGCAAACTGCCATTGCTGTCAGCACTTTATAGGGCACACGAGAAAGAATTTCGCGGTCCTTGAACGTTCCCGGCTCGCCCTCATCAGCATTACAAATAATGTATTTTTCGTCTGATTGTGCTTCTGCCGTCAATTTCCATTTCAGCCCGGTCGGGAATCCTGCTCCGCCCCGTCCTTTCAGTTCAGAGCTAATAAGTTCGTTGATAATTTCCTGTGGTTTCTTTTTAATGGTAGTCGATAGTATCTTTTCCCAGTCATTTTCATTTCTGAAAATAAAATCGACCCGTTTTAACTGATGTGTATTTGCCATGTTGCGTGGTTTTTTAGTTTTGTTCGTTCCGTTTCATATAAGCCGAAAGGATGTCGCGGACTTTTTCCGGGGTGAGTTCGGTATAAACCTCGTTGTTCACGAGCATAGCAGGAGCTTTGTGGCACCAGCCAAGGCAGTTGGTTTCGAGCAGGGTGAAGCGTTTGTCGGGCGTGGTTTCGCCCAGTTTAATTTTCAGCATGTCCTGAATGGCAAATAAAACCTGGTTTTTGCCTTTCATGGCGCAGGTAATTGTTTTGCAAATCCGGATAATGAATTGTCCGGCCGGCTTTGTTTCGATAAAGGAATAGAACGTTGCCGTTCCGTACACTTCGGCGGCCGGGATATCCACTTCGCGGGCAATCTCAACCATAGAATATTCCGAGAGGTATTTTTCTTTTTCCACCATTGCCTGCATGATGGGAAGAAGGCTTTCCCGTTTTCTTCCATACCGGTCGGCAAGGTCTTTAACTAAAATTTGTGTAGGACTCATAAGGTGCGATTTAATATTATCCAAAAATAAGGATAAGATGAACACAAAATTCAAACTATGTTGCGTAACATACCTGTTATACAGCATGTTTTTGATGGATTGGAGGTGATTTGTCCTTATTATTTAAAATTAAATAAGGATTTGGAAAATTGCAAAAAATATATATATTTTTAAAGCAACCTTTTTTTGAAAAAGTAGTTCTTTATAGTATAGCCTTAAACAATAAAGTATTTTTTAAACAATGAAAACAATTTTTGTCTTAACAAGCCTTCTTTTTATGCTTTTTTTATCCGCTGCTTCCGAGGCACAGACCATAACTGTAACGGGGTTTGTAACCAATTCAAATAGTGGGGAGTTTCTGGAGAACGTCAATATCTTTGAGTCGATCTCAACCATCGGTACATTGTCCGACAAGCATGGATTTTATAAGCTTATGTTGAAAAAAGGAGAGATAAAAATTTTAGCGACGTACAGCGGCTATAGCAATCTGTCGAAACAATTCGTGTTAAAAAACGACACTACTATTAATTTACGGATGGCGCCGGCCACTTTGCTAAAAAGTAAACAAAAGACAGAAGATCAGGCGCAGCATGTTAGCTATCAGGAACCTATGGAATACAAAAAGAAGTAGTAATAATCATTTTCTCAATTCCATAATAATATTCCCCTGACATTTATCGGGTATCGGTATTTGTAGCAATTCCGAAAGAGTGGGCACGAGGTCGATACCGTTGTATTTGGTTTTAATGATTTGATGCTGAATGCCGGCACCGTAAAAAACTAACGGAATTTGAGACTGGTCGGTGTAATTCACTTTCTTGAATTTATAAATGGGTTGCCACCCTTCTTTCAGTAAAAACAGGAAATCGCCGGATCGTGTTTTATCATAGCTTTTATACAAGGTTGATAACATGCCGTTTTCAGAGCTCCCCTGCTCTAACTGAAATGAAGGCATAGATAGCAGGACCCCTTCGAATTGATTGATGAAATTGGAGGTAACTTCGCGCATTTCGTTTAAATCGAAACCCCGCTTTTTTATCAGTTCATGGTCTAAATACAATTGCTGCTCGGTGTAATGTTCAATCCATTTTTCTTCGCCATAGGTAATGTTTAAAAACGAAGTGAGCAATGCAATCGCGCTTTCCATGTTGAAATTATCGACGGGCAGGTGAAACTCGTTCTTCAAATATTCTACCGGGTAGGAGGCCGAAGTATTGGCCACTAAAAAGAACAGCACCTTATCTTTTCCATATTTCTTCTCCGCGGCCGAGATCAGTTCGCCAAGGTATTTGTCCATGTAAAGATAAGTATCTTCCATTTCCAATGAAGGCGGGCCAAATGAACCGTTTTCGTAGTCCATCGATGAAAAAACGGCCGTTACGAAATCGGTGTGTTCGTCGGTGCCAATTTCTTCGTTCTCGAACAGTTGTAATACAAAATCCTTAATCATCAGGTTGGCTGATGGGGTGGTTTTGAAAGGACGGAAATCCTTGGTTCGCTTAATGTATTTGTTGATGGAATGTGGAAATGTGTTGAATTCGCCAAAATAACCTCTTTCCAGAAAGTAATCGTCGCGGAGGCTTGCCGTATAAGTTTCTTCGGGCAACAAGGTTGTCCAGGTGCGGTAACTGTACATTTCGGCGTAATTCCCGGCATTGAAATTAAACACCCATTCGGGCAAAGGTTTAAGGTAGAACGAGCTGGTTACCATGCGGCCGGATTCCACATCGAACCAATAGGCGGCATCAGCAGCATGGCCCGCGGAAAACAAGGCAGATTCGCGGTTCAATGCGGCACTGAAAACTTTCGATTTTCCCATGGAAGAAATTTTCAATACGTCGGTTACCGTGGTCGAAAGCAGTTTCACAGGCGAAGCAATACCGGCAGGGGTATCGGCACCGGTGGTGGTATAACGCGGGTCTTCGGTACATTCCGTTTCTTTTTTCTTTAAGCGGTCGTACCAGGTGCGATCCACGATACCGTGAACGGCAGGGTAAGTTCCTGTAAACAAAGTGGCAGTTCCGGAAGCGTAACTTTGTATATGTTGCAGCAGCCGCACATTGGAACAAACTGCGCCGTGCGAGTAAAGTTTTTTGAAGCCGTCGTTGCCAAAACGGTCCCAATATCGGTGAACATAATCGGGGCGCATGTTCTCTACCACAATGCCTACCACAACTTTTGGTTTTTCAGAATGTGGCGAATAACTAGTCTGGCTGTTGCAAGTGATTGAAAATAATAACGATAATAATATAGTGAATAGCGTTGTTTTCCGTTTCATTGTTAAAAATTTTGGCTGCCAAAATAGTAAAAAGGAATTGTTTGCGCAAAGGGGGCAAATTCCGCTTGAATACGTTTCATTTCGATTTTTTCAATAAATTTTTTTGCTAATGGAAATAATCTCAGGAGTTATTTTATCTTGACTGATTAAGATTAACTCCGCATTACGTATAGCTAATTTGTTGAGGTGTCGTTATTTTTCTCACCAAGGTAAGTCATCATCATTTTCAGAATTGTCAGTATTGGTTAATACCAACCTGATAACTGCAAATAACACCTTTCATTCATATCCGAATCTTCAGGTTTCCACCATCTTGCAAGAGACATTCTCATTAAAGTTCCTGCTGGAATTCTATCAACTTTTGATTCAAATCCAACATATGGAAATCTTCCACTTCCCGTCCAACCAAGACGTCCATTGAAGATTTGATTTGGAGCCCCTCTATAAATTGTTATTCCAGAATTGATAATAAATTCAGAGACATTTTCAATTTCTCTGATGTAATCTTTTGATTGTATGATTACATCTTCGATGTGAGGTGGTTCAGCATCTGTTCCATCTTGAAAATTAATATTCCATACATCTCCAATATCAAAATCTGTATCTGCGTATTGGTCCCAGTTTCCAGGATTCAACAATCTAACAAATCTATTATTGCTTATTACTAAACCGCCTACACAAGCGGCTTTGCCTTTGTGTGTTTTTGAAGTGATTAAAATTTCCATTACAAGTGAGTTGTTTTATAACCTAAACTTTCAAGTTTATCAGTTACGATTGACCGATGGCAAGCCTCTGGTTTTTCTTCCACACAAAATAAAACAACTCTGCTTGCTCCAACTTCATCAAGTTTCTCAATGAAAGAATCAAAGTCAAATTTTCCTAAAATTCTATCTTTGTAAGCAATTGTAAAAACCTTTCCTAGTTTGTCTCTATCTCTTTTCAATTCTCCCTTTTGAGCATCTGCTTCCTTTTGCAAATCTCTAATTTCAGATGAAGGGGCGAGGTCTATTATATGACCATATTTAATATCCAACTCGTTGAGTTTTGCTTGCAAGCGATTACTATTGACAAAAGAGTATTTTGCACCTCTTACTCCTCTTCTTTGCCTAATGTCGCAAAAAGTATCAATGTTGTTTTCAGTTAACTTTCTGAAATACTCTTGCTCTGTAGAGTTATAAACCCCAATTGTGTAAAACTCCATTTTAATATGATTTTCGGGAAGTGAAATCTATTTCTTGACCAAATAGGTCAACCGTTCCTTTTCCTTTTGTTAGTTCATTCATTACATCTTGTTGAGACTTTATCCTTTTGTTTGAAATAATATGTTTTAAGGAAACTTCTTTATTTAATAGTTCTTGTCCAATTAGTTTGCTCCTGTGGCATTCTTCTGGTTTAGATTCACTGCACATTATAGCAAGATTTATTCTTTTTTCATTTGCAGTAGTTAACCTTTTTAAACCTTCTTTGAAAAAATCTTTTTCTTTAATTAAGTCATAAACAACTTTGCCGTCATAGTTATAACAACTTCTATCATCAGGAAGACCTCCAAGAACATCTCCAACAAAAACATAGGTAATATCATTTCTTTCCAACTCCATTTTAAGTTGGACTTGATTAAATTGGGGATTCCATTTTGAATAAGGTTTTGACCTTATATCAAGTAAAAAATGAATATCGAAAGACTTCAATTCATTTATAAAATCTTCAATTTTCTTGTTCCCGTGACCAATGGAATATATTGTTGATTCTTTCATTTTTCAAAGTTACAATTTTTCAGTCGATGTTGTCTTTTTTATAATATACCCCAACGTTTGGTACAAGAATAGTAGCCGATTGCGGACTGCAAATTTTTCAAGCTACAGAAAGGCTGAAGCGGGCTACAATACAACCCTTGAATACACTACTGTTCGGCTATTATTTTGCACATTGTGTGTGCCCAGCATGAGCATGTGCACACTTTTGTAAAAGCTCTGAAAAAATGTTGAAAATACAAATTTTCGGGGAAGATAAACAGAAGTGATGCATGAAATTATTCCAGAGGGTGTAAGTCTCCCGATTCTCGGGACAGGCTCT
>CAZNEV010000070.1:0-24114 GCA_964572085.1 uncultured Maribellus sp.
GGCGATGGGCACTTTTGTTCCAAAGAATTTATGGACTGGTCGCATACGGGCCAAGCCACCGGGTTTATAACCGGGCTCACCGGCAACAAAATATTGGACAAGCTGGCAAAAGTTACGGTTGAAAGTGCCCAAAGGGAGTTCAAACAATATGGGGAGCCGGTAAAAAAGGTATCATTCCTTCCAATACAAAGCCGCTACGTGGGAAAACCCCCAGAGGGTTGTGGCCAAAGTCCAGGCCAACAGCATGGACACCAGTACAGTATAAGGTACATCACCGGCAACCTTAAAGTTGTACGGGCAAAGGCATTGCACGAACTGGGATATTGCCCCAGGGGCGCTGCTTCCGAACTGAGGATAAAAGAACATAAAACCTACCTGCTCTCAGACCGGATGTCATGCAACAGTTTTGGGGCCAACCAATTCCGTTTGTTTTTGCATTCGGCTGCATACGTTTTAATCCATGCCCTTCAAACTGAAATGCTTCAATATAATATGTTCGAAGTGCTCAGGATCTAAACAATTACCATAAAAACCGTTCTTTGAAATATTGACAACAGATGTAAACAGGAAAACCATAATTTTAACTGAATGGGGGAGCTATGCCCGTAAATACAAGAAATTGAAGCACAAATACAGATCAACCAACAAACAAAAAAAAACAAGCTCCCAAAACTTAAAAATCAGGCTAAATTTGAACTCGATTAATGTTTATGAATTATTCAGGATAAATCAACAAACAAGGAGATTTTGGAATAATAGAAATACTACCTTCAAAAAAATTATGCGTGGATATGGATTGGCATTGGAACTGAAGATAGTACCTAATAGCTCAACTTCTTTTTTGTCTGCTAATTTATGTAGTATTGCTAAAGCTCCGGCGTCGTCGCAATCGGAGCCCATATCGGTATCAAAAATAATTTTTGGCTGAGAGAATGAAATGCCTGCCCAACTGAAACACACACAGAATGTTTACATAAGATATTTTCATGGAACTAAATCTGGAGAACCGATTCTTTAATGCCATTCTGTAACATACGGATCATAATCTTCCTTTATCACTTTTTTAACAGCTTCTAAATAACCAAACCCATTGAGCATGTCGGGCAACAAATAACTGCCTTCCACCCATTCGTTCCATGCATTAATGGTAATTAATTTAGGCTGTTCAGGATGACTGTCGGCATATTTTTTGGCTTTGGAAAGCAATGCTGCAAAACTTTCGGGTGTATTGTGATAATGTACAATATCTTTTATCCCTTTTGCCGGGAACCGGGGCGTATCGTCCCAACCCACCGAAACGCAGGGAAACACCGGTACATCAAGGATAGCATCCATCTGTGTCCGTATTTTTATCGCGTTATCGCCATAAACGAGATAATCTTCATTCATCCCGCCCATGTTGTACATGGCCACGCTGTTAAAGCCCATTTCTTCTACCCTGTGTGAAAACCGACTGGCTGCATCTTGCGACATCACCGATCCTCCACCCTGGTTCCACTGGATATGTAAATCGGGGAAACCTGCTTTTTTCACTTCTTCCCTGAAATAGTCCAACGCTTTACGGGCTTCAACCATGTCTCCGCCAAATCCTTCCAGCAATTTGTCCACACTGAAGATAGAAAACACCGGCATACCGTCTATTTTGAAATAGTTGTCTTGTTTAAAATATTGGTTGATCACCCTGTCAACCATAGGTCTGAAGTTATCCCATTCTACGGCTCCTTTCCACAGAATGGAAGTGTCGTCCTGAAACTTATGATAGTTCCAGTAGTTCCGTTTTACGTCGTGGTTGGCCCACATAATATAAAACTGCATTTCTGAATTGTTTTTTGCCTTCAAAAAGCCATCGTTGAGGGCACTTTCCAGAAAAGGACCTCCATCGAACCAATACCAGTCATAGACAAAGACATTGATGCCGTGATCAACGGCCACATCAATCCACCTTTCCACAACCTTCGGGTCATTGTCCATTTCGTAGCCCCACAGCGGAAGGCGCGGCTGGTAATGTCCGTCATAACGAGGATTCCCTTTGTTAATGACTTCCCACTCGCCGATCCTGTCCGGCCAAAGCATATCGCCAAAACGTTCGTCGTGGTGGCATGACGGCCAGATATAGGCGGCAACATAATAATCGTCGGCAACGGCTTTTTCGTTTTTTGACGGCTTCGGCGAATTGCATGAGAACAAGCTTATTGCAATTAAAAAAGCTGCAATTCTCATAAAATTTGATTTGAAACCTTTGCTGTTCATTTTTTTGATTTTTATTCGGTGAAGTAATGAATGGTTGCAATTTTAATGAATTTTCACATGTCTTCGCAATAATTCCGTCTGAAAATCTTAATAATGCCAATCAAGGGTTGAAATTAGTTGAATGTCAATATTCAACCCACTACGGGGTTGTTTTTCACATTGCAATGTTGCCCCCGAGCTTCGCACGGGGCTATTATTGTTGATGCCCTACGGACATTTCCTTATCCGCCAGCTGGCGGATTAAACAATAATAGCCACGGGTAAAACCCGTGGTAATGAAGCGGATATGAAAGGAACCTCGAAGCGGGTTCAACCCTTGATTCGCATTAATAATAAATTTTTACTCCCGCCTGAAAAATCCTCCCCGGATCAGGATAACCTGCTACCGTATAATATTTTTTATCAAGAATATTTTTCACTTCGATAAAAAGACGGGTAGAAAACCGGCCCGAAAAGGTATATCCAGCCGTGAAATCAGCAGAAACATAATCACCAAGCGGGAAATCACCATTTACTTTAATCCAGCCCGGATTAACAAAGCGGTTGTTGGAATAGGAACCGGTGTAATTTATGAAAAGGTTGGCATCGAAGCCGGAGTAATCGAAAAACAGGCCCGCGTTCAGGATTGTTTTTGGTAGTTGTTCGTCTTCTGTCATGCGATTATCTTTTTCTTTTTCCCCTTTCATAAATAGGGCGTTGGCAAACACATGACTGTGCAAGGCCGGAACATTCAGTTTGGTGGACACTTCAATACCATAACTTCGTTTATCGATGTTTTCATACAATTCCATCACCAGATCATTTTCGTTAACTATGGTTTGTCCGCTAAAGTCGATTGCATTTTGCCTTTGTGTAAAGAATGAACTTATTGATATCTCATTCTGGTTTGGTGATTTATATCTGAACCCGAAGTCGTGCTGAAAACGGGCTTCATTGTCGGGGCTTATTCCATCATCGTTCAAGCTTCCTTTGCGGGGCGCAATGGTTCCACCAGAAAAATTATAGTGCAACGATGAAAAGGCAGAAAGTGCATAGGATGCGCCCAGTACCGACTGCCATTCAAACGGAGCAGCCTGATTTTCAATAGGCGCCACATTCTGAAAACCTGAGGCACTGCCTTCAATTCCAAAACCTCCCCATTCCACAATGTGTCCCCCGATAATTCTTAGGCCGGCATCAAACAGGAATTTTCCAACTTTCTGTTCATTGGTAACCACGCCTGAAAAAGTATGAACATTGCAGGCACGTCCTGTATAATACCGCTTCCCGTTTGGTGCTACCCAGTGATTGTACAGGCCACCAATTCGTAGCGTATTGGACGCGCTTAACGCACGGCTGTGTAAAACATTAAAACCGTATTCATAGTCGTTTTCATCGTGCCAGGCGGTTGTGTCCTTCGAAATGTTATAATTTGCGAAATCTACTTTTCTGTCGGTCAGATTAGCTTGTAATTCTGTGACGGAACCATCATTCCCAATATAATTCAGCTTGGCATACGTTAATAGTGTTCGCACAGGATCATACCTTTCAATCCTGCTTGTAAGGTTTGGGGTGCCAATTTCCGGGTCAATGCTGGCAAGCTGCCGTAATCCCTGAATATAGGTTACGCCAGCAGACAATTTGAATTTTTCGTTTATTTTCCAATCCAGGGTTCCATGGAGATTCCCTATCCTTTCCTTGCTATTATTTCCGGGCAAGCCATCGGTTCCAAAAAAAGTTGCTGAGGTGTTGAAAGAAAGATCATTGATTTTATTCCCGTACTGCAGAATTGCCAGATGATTATTTAGTTGACCGTATTTGGCCATGAATGAAGCCGTTTCGCGTTCAGGTTTTTTTGTTTTTACATCAATCACCCCTGTCAAACCCGAAAGTCCCTTCACCAAGGCGCTGCTGGAGCGGATAATTTCAACCGATTCGATGTCGAGCGCAGAAAAATAGTAACCGGTTTCTTCAAATTCTTTTTGCCACACGCCGTCAATAGAATAATCAGGATAGGGATATTTTTGCCCTCGGATAGTAAAGAACTGTTTGGTTTTGCGACCACGATTTTCGGTCCATCCACCGGGAACAAATTTCATTGCATCAACAATTGTAACTGCACCCTGCCTTTCAATTTCGATTGCACTGACGCTTGTAATGGCAGGCAAAATCGAAACCGGGACCCGATTAATTGCGGTATCCCGACCCGCAATAGCATAATTGCCAAAAACATCCACACCCTTAATTTCAAGTTCGGCTGGCCGTAACGAAACTTTCAAAGTCTCACTAGTTTCAGCCGGAACCCGGAGTGCCAATTCTTTTTCAGAAAAGCCAACAGAGGTAATTCTGAGACTGTATTTTCCGGCGGCAAGTTTTAATTCAAAAGCACCCTCACTACCTGAACTTGTTCCGGTTTGGGAGCCGCTTACTACAATGTTTGCATTGGCGATCGGCTCTTCGGTTTCGGAGTTATAAACAAATCCATTTACTGAAAAAACCTGCTGTGAATGAGCAGGCTTGGATGCAAAATAAAAGATTGAAAAAAAGGCAAAAAATAAAAAATAGTGTTTCATTATAAATATTATTTTAAGAGTTTTCCAGAATTAAGTGTGATGTGGCGGCTGGCATATTTTGATGTTTCCGAATTGTGCGAAACCAGCAAAACGGTACCACCATTGTGGTGAAAATCTTCAATCAGCGTCATTAAAATTGTACTGTTTACCGGATCAAGATTTCCTGTCGGTTCATCGGCGAGCAGAATGTCCGGTTGCGTAATAATGGCGCGGATAAAAGCCGTACGCTGTTTTTCGCCAACACTGAGCTCGGAAGGGAATTTATTTTTTAATGGCAGTAAGGAACATTTATCTAAGTAACTTTCAATCTCCTGCGAGGGGTTAGTACAAACTAACTTTATATTCTCATAAACCGTGAGATACGGCATTAAATGGAATTGCTGAAACACAAATCCTACATGTTTCTGCCTGAAAAGTCCGGACTCGTGCCGGTTGAGTGCGTAAACATCTTTTCCCATGAACAGAACCTGTCCCGAATCCGGCCGGATTAATCCGCCGATGGTGTGAAGAAGCGTTGATTTTCCTGAACCGCTCGGGCCTACAACCGAAAGAAAATCTCCCTTTTCAACCTGGAATGTAACATCATCCAAGGCTGTAAAAACCGTTTGATTCTTTTTATATTTCTTTGTTATAGAATTGATTTCCAACATATTTTAAAAATTTATTGTTTGGCGTTTAATCCCTTTAATGGCTGAAGCTCCTTAGTTTTTGATCGTTTCTGTTCACCGGGCTGAAGCTCCGGTGTAAAAGTCCGTATTTCGGCAGCCTCGTAATACGATCAATTTTGTTTGTTTTTTGATAATTGTTATTTGCGTATTTTGCCCAAAATTCATGAATTCTATAAAATAAGGTGCTCAATCGTGTGGATGAATTCTTCCTATTTCTTCCTGTCCACTGCTCATTCTTCACCGTTTACTGCTCACTCTTCACCGTTTACTGTTCACCGTTCACTTTTTACTTCTCACTTCTCACTTTCTCCCTCCCTCATTCCCCACTAAGCGTTGCGGCAGCATCAACCTGTGTAGCGAGCAAGGCAGGAATCCAGCTTGAAAGCATCCACAATACCGGAAAAATGATAACGCTGTATGCAAACACATTCCAAAGCGGTTTAATGGCAGCGGCGGTGAATTGGAAAATTTCCCGACCAAAGCTTTCAGCAATCAAACTTCCGGCAAAAAAACCTACAACACTACCTATCAGACCCAGAAGTACAGCTTTCAACAAAATAATGAGTATAATGAAAAAATTACTTTTTCCGGTAGCTTTTAAAATTCCAATTTCGTAACGGCGCGTTGTTACGTTGGCATAAAACAAAAGTCCTGAAATGAGCAGTGCAGATAGCATAACTAAAGGGATGATGAATGCACCGTATTTATTCATCATGAGCCTTTGGTTTTCGCGCGCATCGGCAATGCTGCTGATTTCGGTCACTTCCAAATCTGAAAATATAGTTTGAACCTGATTTCTTGCATTATTAATTCTTCCATCGTGGCAAACGCAGCCCAATGCTTCAATTTTATTGATTTGGCCTTCCATGCCGAGAACTTCCTGAAGGTCTTCCAAGTTAAAGGCAACGCCCTGATCCATCATCCCTTTTCCTTCCACCAAACGTTTGGCAATTTCAAACTCATGCTGAACACCATCTTTGCCCAAAATTTTAAAAGTTTCACCCTCGGGAATATTTTTCGACAGAAGAGCACCCACGTGCACGGTTCCTTTCACCACATCGAAGCCCATGATTTCCTGTTTGTTTAAAAAACGCTGCATGGCTTCGTCCTTATATCCCATAACCACAATGTGATGGCGGGAACCATTTGGATCAATCCAATCCGGATATTTGAGTTGTAGAATTCCGGTGAGGTGCCTCACGGCATCAAAGGTTTTCGAGTCGGCAAGCACATCCACATAATCTTCGGGAAAAGTGGGTGTGTTGTTCACCGAGTAGAAATCAATCAGGTTGGTGCCTTTCGGGAAAATATACAGGTTCAGGCCCTGCTCCCTCATTATTTTACGTGTTTCATTCTCGCTGGCTTTGCTTAAGGTAATCATGGCGACCGATACGGTACTTGCCACAATTACTGTCATTAAAATTACCAGCGAACTCACCTTTCTAAAAAGCAGTTCTTTTATTACCAGTTTAAATGGGTTCATTTTATGTTCTTTTTTTGTTTTTGCGAAGGAATAGGAAAGTGAGAAAAATAACGGTTATAAAAATCACAAGACCTGTGATAGCAATTGATATTTCCAACGAATGGTCCTCTTTCATCACCAGTACTTCGGGTTGATAGGTATTCAGTCCGTCCCTCTGGTTGGTCAGCCATTTAGGCAAAGGACGGGCTTCCAGAGAATCATATCCAACCGTATCCATTTCCATTAGTGGTGTTCAAGACTTGGGTTTGCATCGATAATGTTATTCACCATTGCCGGTTGAGGATTCTCCCACGAAACATCACAAAGGATACTCATACCGGGTAAATTATCTTTGATAAGGCAACTGCAATCGGCGGTAAGAAAACTGATTAAATGATTGATGTTTTCTTCAGAAATTCCTTTTGCAAGCAACGGTTCCAGTGTTCTGAACCTACCAAAAACCCCAAACAACATAGGCTCGTTAATCTCTTTCAAATCGCTTTCCACATTGAGTAGTATATTCACAAAGTGATTTTCTTCCACACTGTTTCTCTCCAATTCCAACACGGTTATTATGTTCCCAAAGGGGGATGAATCGATGGTTTTTTTCACAATTTGTAAGGTTGCCTCATCTTTTTCCGGGTTTCCGGTTCTCAGATAAAGCATCACACAGAGCTTACCCGCCATAAGTTCCGTTGCCACTTTTTCTCTCAGGGCTGAAAAAGCAACCTTGTTTACCGCATTGTAATCCGCATATTCCGAAATAAGCCTGTTATGGTAAAACAATCCATAATGCGCTTTTTCGATACCTTCCTGTTGTACCGTTCTGAACAGGAGATTAGCTGTTTTAGACATTTTTTCAAGTTCAAGGTGCTGTTGTTTTACAGCTGCCGGGATTGTACCATTGTGGTAATAAACCAAGGTGTATTTATCGGGATCGGCATTTTGTAAAACCCACTCCGAGACTTTTGTGGTGCATGCCATACCGAGTAGGGCTGCAATTATCAGTATTTTTAGATAATTTAATTTCATCTTTTTATTTTTCATCTTTTTATTTTTGGTTCTACTGTTATTTTAATTGATATAAATGGTAGGGTACAATTTGAACATGTGGAAAAATTTATATGTTTTGTTTAGACTCTCCCTCTTCTCCCTCTCTACGCGTAGAGAGGGACGATAATGTCGAAGACGTTATCAGGGTGAGTAATCCAAGAATTATTTCATTTTCCATTAGAATTGTAGTAGAACTTTGTTTTTTTCACGCAAACCTGCCTGCCGGCAGGCAGGGGCGCAAAGGACGCTAAGGAGAAGTTGAGAACAATCATTCTCCTCCCGGTCAACCGGGACAAGTTGTGTGTGAATTTTCTTTGTACGTGGTCGTTTCATCTCTGTTTTTTAGTGAACCGTTAAGCTTTCCTGAATCAACTCAATTCCCGAAATTAACGTATTGCCAATTACCGGAACAAGATTGAGCTTCATGGAACTTCCTGCTTTTATGCCGGAATAGGTTTTAATAACTTCTTTGTCGGGTTTACCGGCAGCGGCTACAATGTCAAAATTTTCTAAAACTTTCTTGCCCTGAATGTGAATATCAAAGACCCTTTCCCCCTGATTTTTGCCTTCAAGTTCCGAAAAATAAAGCTTGACCGTGTAGGTCGTTTCCGGGACGGACTGATCTTCTGCCAATGTTATTTCTAAGTTTTTAATCCCGGCCAGGGCACTGGAACTTACCCACGGCGTTTTTTCCGACAAAACCGAAAAAGGTTCTTTCCTGATTTTTGTAATCCCCACGGTATCCATTTGCACAGGTATTTCGGGGGGTGGACCGGAAATGTATGGATATTCAAACCAAAGTACGTTATCGTCAGAACTTCTGTCTCCGGGAGCATTTAGATTGAGGCCGAGTTGTTTAATCGGGTTGCCGTTCCATTGGTAGTTACTGTTCGTCCAGTAGGCCATCCACGGCATGTTTATTAAAGCCAGGGAAGTCTGATTTTGGTAGGCACAATTGCAGGTACGGGTATAATCGGGCGAATTCAGCACCCCATCGGCCGCAATTAAGTTAGTGGAACAACCGGGTTTCCATCCACCCAGATTGCCGGTGCCTTCAAATGCCTCCAGATTGATAAATCCTGCCGAGGCGGAACGAAAAGTTAGCAGGTATTCACTCGCTGCCACAAAACCGCATCCATATTCCCGCTTAAAGCTCCATTTTAAATCTTCGCCGGTTACCGGGTCCGTTTCTGTCAGTGCTTCTCCTGTCAAGAGCAAAAAGCCTTCGCCATTGGTATAAATTTTATCGTTATGAATGATTGGCGGGTTGGCGTATTGGATAGCCTTGTCCCATATTTTATCTTTTGTAAGGGTATTATAGGCAATCATTCGTTCCCCTGCCTCCCCATGGAGCATGTCGCGCGAAGGCCGCGTTGATTGCAGCAATAATTTATGTTCGGATGAATAACCGAGCCAGGTTCCGAAAACATCTTCGGTCTCTTCACGGATTACCTCCCCTGTTCTCACATTCAGATATAGAAGCCTTGAACCTTCAGGAAGATCCTCTCCTCTTCTTTTTAACTTTGTTTCAAGGTATTGAGGAAGTTTGTCGAGACAGAACAACATCTCGTCGCCCGCAATAACTGCATTATGGATAAAGCCGTGATTGGCTTCGATAGTCCATAGTTTTTCGCCTGTAAACCGGTTCAATACCATCAGTTCCCTGCTTGCCGTAAGATCATAATCTGTGAATTTTGGTCTTTTTATGAATATCGAATCATCATCAAACCCGGCAAACTCTGCAAAGTTGCTGCCCAGTATTAGCAAATCTTCGTAAACGCCAATGTAAGCCAACTCCTTGGTATCATCTCCGGTTGTGGCAAATGTTTTTACTGTTTCACCGTTTGTGATGTCGATGACACTGCATTCGTCACCTTTGATCAGATAAACGTATTCCTTTGTGGCAACGTAATTGGTGCCTCTTGCATTGGCGCCGGGCAAATGAACCTGATTGTACTTCGTATCCAGCGGACTATCCTCGTCGTAAGTTTCATCGAAATACACCATCCAATTATCTTCCAATAACTGGTCAGATTCTTTCTTCCAAAGGACTCTGCCGGTATAAACATCACGGGCGCTAATGCTGTTGGTTCCCTGAATAATCAGCCTTCCATCGATAACCTGTTCTCCGGGGCCGTGCCCATGCCTCGGCAGGACATCCATATTGGAGTTTCCACCAAACCAAAGTATGCCAAGCGGCGCTTTCACCAGTCGATCATCTGATTTTATGGTGTTGGCAATATCGCCGTTATTATGTGTCCAGGGCGAGGCTCCCGGCAAAGGGCCTGTTCTGGTAATCATCAAAAAATCTTTTCCCTTTTGAGTTGTTGCACCCGGAAGGTCAAGCTCGGTAAAACTTTTCATTAAGTGCTTCTGCTTCGCTCTTTTTGCCAACAAAACTACCTGTCCTCCATACGGCCGCGTTATTTCATAAACCTGTTCCACAATATCTTGGTCGCCGCCCTCAATATAATAAGGGTCAGTTACAATGGTGAGTGACGAAAAATATTTTGGGAGCAGGGGAAATTTACCATTGAAATGCTGAAAATTAAGTCGGTCTGCGGTTACACCCGCTTTGTCGAAATATTCTCGCAGGGAATTTACCCTGTCGCGATTTTTTTCATAAACAACTAAATTAAGTTCAGTAGTGGATAGCAGACCCTTTATCAACCGGATATCTTCACCTCCCAAGATTAGGCCGTAGCCCTCCGTAATTCCGGCAGTTTGGATCAACTTTTCAGTCTTGCCTGGTTTAACCTTTTCTTTTGTTTCTTTCCGGGCATATTCCATCACGTTTGCAGGCGGTGTATCTCCAAAAGTCAGTATAGCCCCCTCTGCCGTAACCGCAATCAGTTTGCCGTTTGCTGCAATGAGCCGTTCAATCGTTTCCGGTGTGTTGTAGTTCCAAATTACTTCGGGCTTTCCCCCGGAATTCAGCCGAATTGCGCTTATTCCCGAATCGTTCGCAGCATACAGATGGTTGCCTGCCTTGATCAGATCTTTGGAAGCCGAAATATCAGAAATCCAGAGGGTATCCAAATTTTTATCGGCATCTAATTGCACGGCAGTAATGTTATTCCCTGAAAAGTAGAATGTGTTTCCGTCAATAACGGGGTATTCGCCGGTTTTGTTGGAAAGCCTTTCTCCGGTTTCCGAATCGTACATCCAGGTTACCCGCTCGCGATGATGGTTAAAAAAAACCTTATCGTTCGCGCAGGTAAACGCGCCTCCGGTTTTTCCACTGGCAGCAAGATGGTAATAAAGCTCTTCGCCCGTTTTCAGATCGAATGCTGCCGGAACGGAACGGCCTCCGGCTACCAGCAGTTTATCTCCGCTAATGGTAAATGGTCCCTGGGGAGCCACATGCGCAAAAGCCGGAGAGTTGTGCGGCTGTTTAATATAAGTACTCCCTGTTCCTTCATTCTCCCAGATGATTTCACCGGTAGCCGCATCGAGCGCATAAATAAAAGTTCCCATTAATGGGAAAATGCTGGCAGCCGTATAGATAATATCATCTTTCAGTACGATTCCGCCTCTTGCCGGCCACATGGATATGAGTCGTTTGTTCCCCAACAGTTTGTTCTCGGAAGGTGCCAGCAGGCGTTTCCAGACTACCGAACCGTTGCCAGTATCAAGGCAATAACAATAACCGTCGTCGCCGGTAAAATAGATTTTGTTTTTGTGTACCGTGAGGGGGAGTCTAACTGGCCCATCGGCGTAAAAGTGCCACAGTTCTTTTCCCGAATGAACATCAAGGGCAACTACCTTATCCTGGTCGTTGAAGCCAACAAACACCTTATTGTCAGCTACAACTGGTTCAAATATCCGGTCGAACTGCATGAGGTTTTGATTCAAGGGATCGTCCCAAACCGGTTCACGGGCAGAATATTCTACCTTCCACTGAAGGTGTAATTTATCCGCTAATTGCTCCGGTGTTGTGGCCGAACGACTATAATCGTACCGCCACATAGGCCAGTCATTCTGGCCAAAAACAAATGAATTTGAACCCACAAATAAGAATAGGAACAAAACCCCAAACAAGCGTTTCTGTATCATGATTCTGATATTATTTTAGAACATAAATAATGTGATAAAGATATGGAAAACGGTGGAGGAAGCAAAATGGGAGGGGGAAGTTTATTAATTTACGGAAGATTGATTTTAGGGGAGTGGTTTGCGGGGTTGTTAGAGGCAAATCGAACTGCCTAATCAAAAAATAGGGTTACTAATAACTTCACCCACATTGCGATCTTTATGTATATAGAATTAAAAATTCGCTGATGCTTAACCGATAATATGCTATTGTACAAAAGAGTTGTGAAAGAAACTGTGGAACGTTGCACAATCATAATAAAACTTGAACGTGGTAAAGTGGTGTTTTGACACACTCATTTGACGGACGATTCTAACAGTCTAATTAGCCGGCAGATCAAGTAGATGGACATTCTTGTCAGTAAGTCAATCAACCATCACAAATAGATGACCTATAGCTGTAAAACCAAATTCATTTGTGCGTTCAACCCTTACGATGTAGTGACCTGGTTTTGAAAAAGAGTGGATTGTTTCTGCATATTTTCCTTCATTCTGGGTTTTTCGTTCAACTACTCCGGAATTTACAACTACTCTTTCCGTTCCATCTCCAAAATCCCAGGTTTCTTCCCCTGTCTGACTTCCAAACGTGCGAACCAGGAACCTAATGGAATCTCCGGCCTCTATATTTTGAGACGGATAATATGCGGGATGAATAGTTGGTACTTGTTTTTCAGGAAACTGCTTGTCAAATATCTGAATATAAGAAAAATCATAACTTATTCTGCCTTTTGAATCGGTAACTTTGAGAATTTCACTGTATTCTCCTGCTTTATTATATTTCCTTTTTTGAATTGCTCCTTTTGCTGTCGAGCCATCAGTAAAAATCCACTCGTAAGAAACAATGTCATCTTCCAAACTTAGGGATTTGGTACCATCGAGATTGATGGATTCGTTGGTCCATGCAATTAATCGAGGACGAGCAACAGCCAGGATTTTAGGCTTATATTTATTTACATAAGCTTCCCATAAATAGGCGTAAGCATCCTCAACTACCCACTTCATAGTATTCGGATTTTTGTAATGAACTCCAAAATGTAGATGAACCCATCCGCCACTTCCTCCCTGTTTTCCCATGTATCCTAGTTTTTGACCTAAATTAATTTTAGCTCCCGGAACAATTTCCGGTTCAATACTGTTCAGATGACTGTACCGGTAATACCACCCCCTGCCATCAACAACCCAAATCACATCAGGTCTTACATCTCCGGGTAAATCCTCGTAACCGTTGAGTACTTCATCCATAGAAGATACAACAAGCCCATCGGTCGCAGCTATTATTTCATCAAAACCTTCGGCTCCTCCAAAATCGTGAGGTGCATGATAACCTGTATTCGTGCTTTTTAGGTTTTCTGCCCATCCCAATCCTGCCAATTCATTCTGCGATTGCGTTCGGCTTGCCATAAATGCCTGTTTTAAAGGAAAACCAAATGTACCCGGTTGAATAAAAGGCGAATCAACAGGCCAAAGTCTTAATCGGGCATCTTTGGGTAGTGTCCCGTCATGCCGGTAATAATTTGAAACGGTAAATTCCTTTACAACAGGGCAGTCGATATGTACTTTACCGACTTTAACCGGCAAATGATAATTTCCTGAACCAAGAGTAATCTTTTCTCCATCCACCTCAACAATTACTCTTGCATTTCTGACAGCATCTCGTAGACTATCGCGGTCAATTTTGACATCTTTCAGAGAGAGTTTTACAATTTCACCATTGATTAAAACTACCTGCTCTGATTCACCTATATTCAGTTCCGAAATTGTATTAAGACGGGATAAAGTCTGAGAATAAGTATAAGTTGGAAGCAGTATTAAAAAGCTAAAAGCTATACTTCGAAAAAAAATCAACAGGTTTTTAATTAATATATTGGGATTTTTATTTATTAATCTCATGGATTTATTTATTAAAATAATTATCAGCAAATTGGATAAATTGTTGCCAGTCGTAAGGGGTCATGTTATGTTTTCCCTCGCGATTGTGAAAGCCCATATGCGGACGGATGATTTGCTCATTTATGGCAGGCATTTCTGTGGGCAGGTTCGTTTCAATCCCATACAATTCAAAAACGGGTTGGGCCTCAAACAAAGCAATATATTGCCCTTTGGGATCGGCCCACAAATCTTCTGCCGCGCTGCCAACATATACTGCCCGGGGAGCCATCAGAGCGATAAGCATGTGCTGATCAACGGGCAATTTATCTTCATTATCGGCATATTGTTTATAGTTTTCGCAAAACCAGTAAGGAATGTTTTGTGTAATGATTTTCACGGTCTCCCCGAAATTCCTCCGGGAAATGGCAGCACCCGAATTTCCTGATTCATTGGAAACAGCGATGGCCACCCTTTGATCCTGTGCCCCAAACCACAGCGAGGCTTTCCCCCCGCGGGAGTGGCCCACTGAAATAATTTTTTTTGCATCTACCGATTTGTCTTTTTCAAAATAATCTATAGCAC
The DNA here is from genome assembly GCA_964572085.1 of uncultured Maribellus sp. Classification (GTDB taxonomy): domain Bacteria; phylum Bacteroidota; class Bacteroidia; order Bacteroidales; family Prolixibacteraceae; genus Draconibacterium. Next base: position 14,529 of record CAZNEV010000070.1, read on the forward strand.
GACTTGCTCCCCAACCCCAGGCCCCTAGTGCAGCCATCCCATTGTCCATTTTCAGTTGCTCAGGATAGAGCTGAAGCACCCCTTTTGTAAAATCGGTTTTATTGTCTGGTGCAACATCTATAACATCAAACCCTGCAATTCCATATCCTGCTTCAATTACTTGCTCCGCTGGCCAAAAACCATCTTTGTTTTTTCGGGTTACATCCATCGTTTTCATGCCCCGGTGGTTGATCACCAAAAACACAGGTACTGGCTTTTTTGCTTTGTTGGGGATAAACATCAACAAATGGATGGTTACTGACTTTTGATTTCTGGTTACCGTGATTGCAACTTCTTTTAATGTTGCCCTGCTGTCCATCGCTTTTTTGTTCTCGTTAGTCACTTCAAACTTAATCTTGTCGAAATCTTTTGGAACCTGTCCGTAAACGTTGTCTTCAAAAAGTTTGAGGATCTCAGGGCGACGGATACTTTCCCATTGCTCCGTATTTGAAACAGTTTGCCCGCTTTCTGTAATCAGCAGTTCAGGAAGCTGGTATTCTCCAACTTTAGATTCATCATAATTCTGGCTAAAAGATTGTAATGTTGCCAGAATAAGAATAATGCTGATATATTTATTAGATACTGCCATCATTTTGATTTATTTAGTTAATAACACAAGAAATAGAAAAGTTAAACAAATAAATATTAATATTATTTGGTCCCTTCAAAATATCTGTCAATACTTTCAATTAGTATTTCCCCTGATTTAATATTGTCTTCCTTTGTGTAGATAGCACCACCTCCTTCGCAAAGAACGGTTGTAATATTAAATTGAACATGTGGGCCATATTCCCAGCTTGTTGCTCCATAGCCAGGTTTTGCGTCTCTCAAAGCTAAAGGTTTTATAAGTGGCTCTTCATCTAATTCGAGCAATATATCTTTCCATTTCGTCCATGAAGGTAATCTTTCGTCTTCAATAAAATAGAGTAATGGTTCAACAATTCCGCCCCAGGTATGATGCCCCCATAAGGTTGTAACAGGTGATTCTGAAGCCATGATTTTTTCAAGGTCACGTTGAAAAACATATGATTCATGTGCTTGATTTATACTATCTGATCCCTCCGAAAAATAGCTTCTGTTCATATCTATACCTTGTGCATTCACTCTATACCAGCCATTATGTGGTGCATCCGGACTCATCATAAGAACAAAATGGCAAATCGATCGTTTCCTTAGGTCTTTACCTTCGTCACTGAGCAGCCAATTAATTTTTCCTATCATTCTCCATTGTGCATTGTGTTCTCCGGGATGTGGATTTGTAAAATAGTGGACCCATTTATTTTTTGCAGGAATACTACTTGCATGATCTGTTATTGTTACACGGTATAAGTTCCTGCCTCCTAATGATTTTCCTAAAGTATCAACTTTTACATAACTATTAGTCTTAATGCCTGCAATATACTCCTCAACCTGATCATAAGAAATTGGGACCTGGTGACCTACCCATATTTGATTTTGTTCAAAGATAGGAAATACCAAAGTATCTCTTTCCGGGCTGACTCTATATCCAGCCATCCAATGAATAGGATTCCAGTCTTCCATATCGTATGACCATGAATAAAAATATTCATTCATAGCATATCTCGGAGGACCTTCAACTACTAAAGTAAGGTTATTTCCTTTTGCATTGTCTGTAATCTGAAAATTTAATTTATTATTCCAATCTGGTTGATTAGGAGCATGGCCAAGGATAACTTTAAAAACATTTTTTTCAATCTTTTTTATTGTAGCTCCATCTGAACCAAGAGGACCATCGAAAACAAAATCTTCTTCAGATAACTCCTTCTTAGACTCAGTCTGAGATTCACAAGCAATAAGTGAGAACATTACAATGGTAATTATTGTGAAAAGCAATGTTTTTAAAAATGAAATTTGCATAGTTATACATTTTTAATTAATATTTCTTCTGTTTGACAAGCGGTATTAGAATTGTTTCTCCAACCACTCGTACATTTTCCCTAATGTTCCCGGAGATAGCCAGTTAATATCATTCGGCGAATACAGTTCTAAATTTTGAGAACTTCTATATAAATCATAAACTTTCTGTGTTTTATCCAAACATTGTTGAATATCCTGAAGATGGGCATCTTTATCTATTTGCGGAGCAATTACCAGAACCGGACGCGGAGCGATACAAGCCAAAACCTCATGAAAATCATAAGGGATGCGGTTCTCATCTCCCACAAAGAAACCTAAGCGCGGCAATAATCCGTGTAAATGTGAATAGGCCATAACTCCTTCTGTGCCTTTGTCAAGCGTGTTTGTTCGCATGGGGGTAAACCCGGCGATTGACACCAGACCTGCAACCCGATCGTCCAAAGTAGCAGCATACAACCCAACAGTAGCCCCAAGCGAATACCCGGCAACAACTATCTTTGAAGGATCCACAAAATCAAGATTTGAAATAGCATCCACAGCACCATGGACATCGGTCACCATTTTTCCCATTTTCGACCAATGGGGGTAGCGGTCGTAAAACCGTGTGCCTTCTTCGATACGGTTACCAAAACCAATCATATCATAGGTAAATACGGCAAAGCCTTTATCGACAATCGATTGAATCATGGATTCGACCCGGTGGTAGGAGTTAAATCCTTTGGAATAATCGTATTCATGCAAGTAAATGACTACCGGCAAATGCTTGCTTTTAATTTTGCCGTTATCGTCCAATGGGTAATACAAATACCCAAACAGTTGGTCGCCAAATCCGTTATATGGTGAGATGTTCATCCGGCCCATTTTAGCTGTGCTTTCAGGTCGGGTGAGGAAAGTGCCAAAACCAACTTCCCCCCTACCGGATTTTTCCAAACTACCCGGCCCGGGATTAGTTGCACCCGCAGGTTCGTCGCCAAGAGCCCATTGTATCTGTTCACGGACGTTGACTTTTTTGCTCTCCCATCCCTCTATTGTTTTAATTTTATTGTTCTGACCATCTATCAACAAACCATCACTGCTTTGAACCGGGTAATCTTTTGGATTGATTTTCTCCCCGCTTAAATCACACCATTTTCCAAAAGAGTAATCGTAGTAGAGCTTATTTTCCGGTGGGTAGCTATTCCGGCCAAACACATAATCAAAGAAATCGATATAATCTTCCATATCGCGGGCGCTGATACTGTGCAGCCCATGACGCGATCGGATGGCGAGGTCGTTTTCAGCGCCAAGAAACTGATATACTTTTTTGCTGGCGTGGTAAGCTTCTTCGATGCCCCACGGGTTGCTTGCACCTTCGGATAGTGCTGTGCTCAGCATTAGGCCCCGGGGTGCAATCAACGCCATAAAGGAATTCTGGTCAACCGGGAGTTTGTGTTCCCTCCCGATAAAAAAACGCAAGCGGGGATGTAACCATGCCGGTTGGGCGGACGCAAGCAAGGCAATATCTTCGATGTCGTAATTTTGGGAACAATACCTCCAGGGGACTTCAGCTCCTGTGCCTCCGCTGCTGGGTATGCAGGCTGTGATGCGTTCGTCAAAAGCAGCGGCCATAAGCGATGTTTTGCCATTTCTTGAATGACCGCTTATCCCAATTTTCTCCTTGTCAACTTCGGGCAATGTGTAGAGGTAATCAACAGCCCTGGAAGCCCCCCAGGCTCTTCTCATCAGTCGGGTAAAATCATATTGCCCAGCCCATATTTCGGAATACTTTTCGGTATCGTCTTTGGCATCGGCCCCGGCATATATACAGCCGATATATCCGCGCCTTACCGCTACTTGTGCCCATTCGCGGTGGTTCCATTGTGTCAGGAACACCGGGAAAGGCCCTTTCCCCTGCGGGAGCATCAGTTCAAGTGTCAGTTTTGCCCGGTTCTCAGGACCGAAAGATAATTCCACTATTTTCAAAACAACCCGACCGTCTAATTTTTCGCTAAGAACTTTTACCTGTAAATTATCGGGAGCAGGTGGATAGCTACCGGTAATATAATGTTCAAGCTGGTTTTTCATCCACTTGCGCTTTTCGTTCCATTGTGCGGTTGAAGTTATTGGAATATTCCTGCCCCCTTCGTATAGAATTAACGGATCGGGCAAAAACGGGATTGAAGGCATTTTGTCAAAATTGGGCGGCAATTCGCCCGTCCTGTCCAGCCAGTCCTGAAACGTTTCATCCAAAAAAGAAACACGGCCATTCGCGGTACGATCCGGGGGAAGCACGCGCAATATCTTTTCGAGGGATTCTTTGCGGCTTACCGTATCAGATACTGCCGCGTTGTTTTTGTCTTTGAAAAATTCCCCCTTTTTAGAAAACGATGATAAAAGCAGAAAGCAAAACAGAAAAACTAAATAGTTGTTAAAAATGAAATGGTTCTTTTTCATCGGGAAGTCCTTTTTGTTAATACTCATTTTTCTAATAAATGAAGGGCATCCGGAATTGTCCATTCTTTAGTTATAACCTCCACTTCTTTAGAATTTGTATCTATTTTGTTGTATTGTATTTTTGCATTAATGGGCGTTTCAATAATGTACGGCTTGCATTTTGGTATGGCAGAGATTGCTTTCTTCGCCCCTTCATACAGTGCTTTACGTGTCTCCTCAAAAGGATAAAGGACAGCCGCTTCCCTTGATAACCCTTTTTTGGTTGGCACCGTTATAAGGTTGTCTCCAAAAAATTGATGTGCTTCACGGCAGGTAGCTTCGTCGCCCGTAACCAAAATAGGTGGCACGCCAAAATAACCGGCAACGGTTGCCGTTTGGGCCAGTTCACCAGATTCTACGCCGTTATACCAGTATTTATTTTCGGTTTTCGAAGACTGGGTGTGGTGCAACACCCCATCGGGAGTACCATTCATAGCGTGAAACCCAAACATGACAAGCCCGGAAAATGATTCATCCAACCCCCAACGATTCCCTTCTGGCCGGGGTTTACCGGTTACATATTTAGCTCCCGGTTCCATCAGGTGGGGGATCATTGCCTGCGACCCATGCCCATCAATTATTAGTATTTCGGTGGCGCCACCGTCGCGAAGCCCACGCACCACTGCTGCCAAATCACCCATGAAATACTCACAAGCCTGAATGTTTGCAGGCGTGTCCTTTTCGCGGGTTTGCGAAAACTTATATACACCGCTCACACCTTCAAGATCGGTTTCTATAAAAATTTTTATCTGTGAATGAGCTTGTAAAATGCCAATCAAAAATAAAAACACCATGGCCGGGATCAATCTACTGCTGAAATTATAAGGCCATCTGTGTTTGTTTTTCCTCTTTTCGCTTCGGTTTATCATATTTTATTTTTTTAATACTATTTGACAAAAACGTTCAAATGGCAATGGAATAAACGCCTGATCCGTTGTTGGTTTTCTGCCTTTACAATATAAATAAGATAAATAAAAAAGATTGTGCAGCCTGATTGATTTCAGGCTGCACAATGTGTCAAATCTATTCAGACGTTTCTTCAGGTATCACCTCCAACGGTGGAACATTAAATTCAGCTCCGTCGTAGCCAACATTCTGATTTATTCTTCCAAGTGTATTAGATGTAATAACATCCTGCGGAATGGGCCATAACATGTGCTCAGGATGTAGTGTTGCTTCTACGCCCCAGAAAAAATATTTTGGAGCATGGTAATGTTCATTTACACGCATCACCCGGTCATGAAACCAGTTTTTCTGAGAAATATTTGCCATGCCATAACCCTCCTTATTTAGTTTTGCAAGCTGGAATGAAACCCTTACCATTTCAGAATGTCTCATTTCTTCTGCATACAGTTCACGTGCACGTTCTTCAAATATGTAATCTATGGTTACATCTGAAGCACTAATCAGAGGGGCATTTGCACGATCACGCACCATATTTATATCAGCAGCAGCCAAACCAAGCTGGTCTTTAAAATAATAGGCTTCAGCCCTTAGAAGGTAGGTTTCTGCTAATCGGAAAATATACCAATCTCCCTGTCCGCCATGTGGTTGGTGATAATTTGTTGTTGGCACAAAAATCTTATTGTGAGCCCAGGGATACCATGTGTCGATTGTATCATTCAGACTTTTATAATAAATTCTGTTCAGCGGTTGTCCATAATTAGGAGACGTTGGATTCCATGTAATTATTTCAGCAATTGAATCCCCCATTTCAATCCAGTTGCAATCAGCCCTTCTTAAATCTGGAGTGGTCTGCCAGGTATAATTTTCATCTTCCCAAATTTTGTAATGCCAGTAATTATTTGTCCTGACGTCCCCATTCCCAATACCCAAAGTGTCTCCACCAACAAACGTCCAATTGCTGGCTCTGACTCCTTTTGAATCAAGAACTTTCCAATATGATGGTGTAAAATGACGCAATGCACGGGTTCCTACTGCATCCCACCATGTTTCGGAGGGGGCATCAGCTCTGTCAACCGTAGCATAAATAGTCTCAGTATTTGCAGGGTCATTTTTGTTGTCCACACGGTGTAAATCCCACATAACATTGTGTTCAATATATCCCTTATTACCATGATATGTTTCCCATGTGTCATTACCAAATCTCTCTGTCATCAAAGCATAAGGACCATCTATAACAGCCGAGGCTGCTGAAATTGCTTTATCAAACTCACAATTTGCCAGATAAACCTTTGCCAGCAATTGGTTTGCTGCTCCTTTGCTGACATCTCCAAGCCTGACCGGATCAACAGGTAGTCTTTCCACAGCAAATTCCAAATCTTCCTGAATTTTATCAAGAATTGTCCATCTGCTGGTAGAGTAGTAATCAAGTTTAGGCCCCTTTAACTCTTGTCCTTCCCAAGGCACGTCACCATACGTATTTACGAGGCGCAGGTACCAATATGATCTGAACCAGAGAGCTTCAGATAATATCCTGTCTTTTAAACTTTGGTCAGCCCATTCGATGTCATCTATCCTGGAAATTATCGTATTGGTATTTTTAATGTACCCGTATGCATTCATGAAGAAAGCTAAAATAGGTAATTGATAGCTTGTACTCGGCGTAACTTTTGTAAAATCACTTTGTCGGAGAGCAACGGCCAAATCGGAGTAGTCTGTTTCAGCTACAATAGGGCAATAAGCACCATGATTTTCTGAATTCATTTCTTTTTTGCACCTCACCAAAGCCGCTTCGAATCCTGCCGCGTCAACAAACACATTTTCCGGAGTATAGAAAGACAACGGATCGGGCTTCAGCCAGTCTTCGGAACAAGATATAAAAAAGAGCACTATTATAATAAGTGACAGTATATTTATCCTTTTCATTTTTTCAGTTTTTATAATTTGTTAAACTTCATTTACAGCGTTAAATTAAACCCAAATGTATAAGTCCTTGGCATTGGATCCATCCCATATGTGGGGACATTTTGACTATTATATCTTACTGGTTCGGGGTCCCAGCCGGGCCAGTTAGTAAAAGTTGCCAAATTTCTTACCGAACCAAAGATTTGAAGGTTCTTTAGTTTTATTTTCTGCACAATGTCAAGTGGCAGATTATAAGTTAAAGATAAATCTTGTATCCTCACAAAAGAACGTGGTTTGTATATCATCAGGCCACCTCCGTAACTTCCGGTGTAAGGATTTAGCCGTGCGTATTCATTATTCGGCCTGTCTGCAGTCCAGTAGGGAACGGGCCCATTATTTCTGTTCCACCTGTCGTTGGATTCATGTCCTCCGTTAAGTGCAACATTATAAGGAGCAATGTGGCCAAGATCACCTCTAACAAATACAGAAGCCGTAAAATATTTCAAAAAGCTGAAATCGTTTCTGAATCCAAGACGATATCGCGGTTGAGTATGCCCGATAAATTGTTTATCGACCAAATCAACATATCTTCCGTCGTTGTTTACATCAACACCTTTGAAGTCTCCTGGTTCCATATTGTATTTTGCCGCTTCTTCTTTTTCATCCAATTGCCAAATCCCTACAATGTCATAATCCCAGACCACGTCAATAGCTTCTCCGGGAAACCAGCCATTTGAAAAATCAGGGACATCACCAGTTCTTTCTTTATTCAATAATGTGTATGTGCTATAATCCCCAAAGAGTTCAATGATTTTATTTCTGTTTAAGGAAAATACCAGGTTTGAATTCCATTGGAAATTATTTTTTTTGACGTTTTTCGTATTCAGGGTCAATTCTAATCCTCTGTTTTGCAATTCTCCAAGATTTGAAGTAATATTTTCGAATCCGGTTACTCTTGGAAGTAATCTGTCCATTAGCAGGTCGGAGGTAATCATGTGATACACATCTGCACTCAAATCAATTTTATTATCCAATAACGCAATATCCAATCCGAAATTGAGAGCCGCCGTTTTTTCCCATTTGAGGGATCTATTGGCGAGCGTTGAATTGTAGATGCCAATACGAGTTGAACTACCGTCGTACCATGGACTTGATTCTGTTCTGGCCAGCGCGGAATATATACCAATATCCCGGTTACCATTCACTCCCCATGAAGCACGGAGTTTTAGCCGGTTGACAAGTTCGCTGTTGAAGAAACCTTCCTCGGAAACTATCCAACCAAGGGCAAATGCCGGGAACGTCGCTCTCGGGTTTTCCAATCCAAAGGCTGAGAATCCGTCACGTCTTACGGAAGTTGTTAGGAGATACTTGCCTAATAACGAATAATTTAATCGTGCCATAAGTGCATCCCCGGTACTTCTCGTATCATTAACTGAAATTTCAGGAGAATCACCGAAATGTAAACCATGATATATAAGTTCTTGATTCGGACTAAAGTTTTTGTTTGACATAGTGGAAGACCAGTAACGATTTTCTTCAATGTTTGCAAGAAGCGTTACATCAAAAGTATGCACATCAATGGTCTTATTCCAGGTAATTAAATTATCTACCATCCAATTCATTGTTGATGATTCACGCCTTTCTCCTGAAGGTATCTCGTTAGTCATTCCTCCTAATGCCTCACTAATGGTTGTATAGGTAAGATACTTATAGGATTGATAATTTGGCTGAAAAGAAATTTTATACTTTATTCCCAAAGGGAATGTTACTTCAGCAAAAAGATTAGCAAATAAATTGTTTGTTTTATTTGATAATGAGGTTCTTTTGTAAGCTAATAAAGGATTATCAGAGTGTCCATGTGGGTATCGTACAAGATTTCCTTTCTCATCATACATTTCTCCGTAAGGGCTATTTACATAAAAACCAAGACTGGCAGGAACAGAGCTGTCATCCCTGTCTGAAAATTGAACGTTAATTCCGGCACTTAACCAATCTACAATCTTAAAATCAGCATTTAACCTTGAGCGAATACTTGAAAATTGGTCACCAACCCGTATCCCTTCATTATCATTATAGCCAAGAGACCAATAATATTTAACAACTTCTGTTCCTCCTGAAATACCGAGATCGTATTCTTGTCTTAATCCTGTTCTGAAAACTTCATCGTACATATCCATGGTTTTGGCCGCCAGATAATTTTTTTGTTCAGTTGGAAAAAATCGAAGCCGTGCCATCCATTCGTTTAAATTATCATCCAACGGTTTTCCTGAGCTTAGATTTCTCCATTCTTCAATGGTCATATCAGACGGAAGATTATCAGGATGAGTATAAAAATTATTGAATTAGGTACTTAACCAATAACGATAAAAGTAGTATATTCGGGGAAACA
>CAZNEV010000071.1:0-15915 GCA_964572085.1 uncultured Maribellus sp.
AACCAGTAACCAGTAACCAGTAACCAGTAACCAGTAACCAGTAACCAGTAACCAGCAACAAGTAACCAGTAATAATATGATTTGGAACGAAAAAATAGAATGTGCCTCGCGGGATGAAATGAACGCGATTCAGTCGGAAAGGTTAAAACAAACCGTTCAGCGGTTGTATCACAATATTCCCAGCTACCGGGCTAAAATGCAGGAAAAAGGCCTGGTCCCCGGTGATATTAACAACATCGAAGATTTGTCGAAATTGCCTTTTACCACGAAATTCGATTTGCGCGAAAATTATCCTTTTGGCATGTTCACCGTGCCCATGAGCGAAATCGTCAGGCTGCACGCCAGCTCCGGAACTACCGGAAAACCAACTGTTGTGGGTTACACGCGCAACGATTTGCAAATGTGGGCCGAAGTGGTCACCCGTGCCCTTGGTATGGCAGGTGTTCACCGAAACGATACTGTGCAGGTGGCATACGGCTATGGTTTATTTACCGGCGGACTTGGAATGCACTACGGCACCGAAAATCTTGGCGCCACGGTAATCCCCATTTCGGGCGGTAACACCCAAAAGCAAATTCAGTTGATGCAGGATTTCGGTACGTCTGTAATCGCATGTACACCCTCGTATGCACTATTTTTAGCCGAAGTGATGAAGGAAATGGGCGTGAAATCCGAATCGCTAAAACTACGTATCGGGATTTTTGGGGCTGAACCCTGGAGCGAAAACATGCGCAAAGAAATTGAAGCCAAACTGAAAATAAAAGCCATCGACATATACGGGTTGAGCGAGGTGGTGGGGCCCGGCGTTTCGTGCGAGTGCGAGGAACAGGCCGGAATGCACGTGAGCGAAGACCATTTCGTACCCGAAATCATTCACCCCGAAACGCTGGAACCCATGCCCAATGGCGAAATTGGCGAACTGGTTTTCAGTACAATTACCAAAGAGGGAATCCCGATGCTGCGCTACCGCACACGCGATTTAACCCGCCTGCATTACGATAAATGCGCCTGTGGCCGGACGCTCGTGCGCATGGAAAAATGTATGGGACGCAGCGACGACATGTTGATAATCAGAGGAGTGAATGTGTTCCCGTCGCAAATTGAAAGTGTTTTGCTTGAGATGAGCGAAACCGAACCCCACTACCTGCTCGTAATCGAACGTGAGGGAACGTTAGACGTGGTGAACCTGATGGTGGAAGTGCAGGAGCAGTTTTTCTCCGATGAAGTACGTGCTTTGGAAGGATTGCGCAAGAAAATAACCCACAATTTGCAAAGTACCCTCGGCATTTCCGTAAATGTAAAATTAGTGGAGCCAAAAACCATAGAACGCACAGCAGGCAAAGCCAAACGAGTTGTCGATAATCGCAAAATATAAAATAAAATGCAAATAAAACAGGTTTCGGTTTTTTTGGAAAATAAATCGGGAAGACTTAATGAAGTAACCCAAATTTTGGGCGAAGCCAATATCAATCTTTCGGCGTTTACCATTGCCGATACGGCCGAATTTGGCATTTTAAGAATGATTGTCTCCGACCCCGAAAAAGCAAAAAAAGTGTTGAAGGAGAATTCATTTTCAGTGCAAACCACCGATGTTATTTTGGTGAAAAGCCCTAACAAACCGGGAAGTCTGGCCAAAATGCTCAACATCCTCAGCAAGGAGGGGGTATTTATGGAATACATGTATGCCTTCTCGCTGAACGACGATGGTGCGGTGATTGTAATGCGGCCTACCAACATTCAAAAGTGCGTTGATATTTTGCTGAAACACAACACGGAATTGCTCTCGGCGGATAACCCGTTTCAGCTTTGAAAATTGAGTTTTAACACAAAAGCAGAAAGTGTTGAATCTTTATTTCTTACTTTTCTGATTGGGCTCAAACTTAGAAATAGTATCTTTGCACTCATTAAAAAAACAGAGAATGAAGCGTGTTGCTGTACAAGGAATAGCGGGTTCTTTTCATGAAGATGCCGCCCGAAAATATTTCGACGAAGAAGTAGAAATTGTTGAATGTAAATCGTTTACAAGCGTTTGTGAATTGATTGATACCGATAAGGTAGATTATGCCGTTATGGCCATCGAAAACTCCATTGCGGGCAGTTTACTGAAGAATTATCAATTGATTCGCGACTACCATCTCCGCATTATCGGTGAAATCTACATCCATATTCAAATGAATTTAATGGTTTCGCCCGGCGTTGAAAAGAAAAGTATTACTAATATTTACTCCCATCCTGTTGCTTTTCAACAATGCGTGGAGTACATCGAAAAATATTTTCCCGATGCCAAACTCCACGAAGGAATGGATACCGCAGCTTCGGCTAAAATGATTTCGGAAGAAAAACCCGGGAATGCGGCTGCCATTGGTAATTTGCGCTCTGCTGAACTCTATGGCTTAGAAATTTTAGAAACCGGAATTGAATCGAACAAAAAAAATTATACCCGTTTTTTAATCCTTTCGAAACACGGTAACGAAACGGAAGGGACCAATAAAGCATCGATTTGTTTTGAATTGGGCCATTTTTTTGGCGCACTTGCCAGTGTGTTGAACACCTTGGCCAAAAACGAAATCAACCTCACCAAAATCCAGTCGGTACCGATTATCGGCAAGCCTAACGAATATACCATCCATGTGGATATTGAATGGGAGAAGTTAGAAAATTACGAGCTTGCCATTCATCAGGTATTAAAAAGTGCCTCCAGCTTGTCGATTTTGGGGGAATATGTTCGCGGCGAATTGAATATTCATAATCAGTAAACTATAAAAAAAGAAAGCATGAGTAAGACAGCGATATTTTTTGGGCCTTTGCAGGGTGCGGTGAATCGCGTTGCCGACAAAGTGAAAAATGCCATCGGCGAGGACAAAGTGGTGATGGTTCCGATAAAAGACGCCACCGTAGCCGATTTGGAGAAATACGATAAAATTATTTTTGGTATTTCAACCGTGGGAAAAGAATCCTGGCACGCCACTTATTCCAACGTCGATTGGGCAAAGTTTCTACCCGAAATCAGCAAAACTACTTACGAGGGAAAAACCATTGCTATCTTTGGTTTGGGCGACCACATAACTTATGCACACAGTTTTGTTGACCACATCGGTTTATTGGGGCGTTTGTTAATGAAACAGAACGCGGTGCTGGTGGGGCAGGTTCCTATTGAAAACTACGAATATGAGGAATCCAATGCCGAAGTGGATGGGAAATTTCTCGGATTGCCTGTTGATGAGGATTTTGAACCCGAACTTACCGACGAGCGCGTTGAAAACTGGGTAAAACAAATCAGTGGTGATTTTGGGTTTTAAGGCATAAGGAAAAGATAGGTTCATTCCCACCTGCCTTCCGTGAGGCAGGCGAAAGTGGGAATCCCCGCACAAGGGTAGAGATTCTCACTTTCGTGGGAATGGTGGCTCCGAGTAGTCTGTCATTTCGACGACGCAGGAAGAGAAATCCCTCCCGGAATGGACGGATTTCTCCTCGCACACTCGTCGAAATGACGGACATCCTGGTACTCAAATCTTGATACTCAATACTCAATACTCAATACTAAATACTAAAATCTTACTACTCAATACTAAAAAAATGCAAAATTCACCCATCAACAAATCCGTTGTCGATTCAAAAATCAAACAACTGCGTATTCCGGAAGTAGGCAAAGCATCCATTCGCGAAATTGTGGCGTTGGTTAATCTTGTAGAAGAAGAAACAGGGGTAAAATACGTCCGTATGGAAATGGGAGTGCCCGGTTTGCCACCTTCGCAAATTGGTGTTGATGCCGAAATTGAAGCATTGAAGCGCGGAGTGGCGTCTATTTACCCCTCGATGGACGGAATCAAGCCGTTAAAAGAGGAAGCCTCAAAATTCATAAAAAACTTTTTAGATATCGATTTGTTGCCAAAAGGCTGCATTGCAACTGTTGGCTCCATGCAGGGCACTTTTGCAGCATTTATGGCAGCCGGAAACTGCGACAAGAAAAAAGACACGATCCTGTTTATTGATCCTGGTTTTCCGGTGCAAAAGCAACAAATGATGGTGCTGGGCCTAAAATACGAGACCTTTGATGTGTTCCATTTCAGGGGCGAAAAGTTGCGGGCAAAGCTGGAGGAATTCCTGTCGAAAGGAATTATTAACTCCATTATTTATTCCAATCCGAACAATCCGGCCTGGATTTGTTTTGATGAACAGGAACTGCAAATCATCGGTGAATTGGCCAATAAATACGACGTCATTGTGATGGAAGACCTGGCCTACTTCGGCATGGATTTTCGCAACGATTTGTCGAAACCCGGCGAAGCACCTTTTCAGCCAACAGTGGCAAAATTCACCGACAATTACATCCTGTTTATTTCCAGTTCGAAAATATTCTCGTATGCCGGCCAGCGTTGCGGTTTAATGGCCATTTCCGATAGCTTGTACGAGCGCGATTACCCGCAACTTCAGGAACGGTTTAAGGGAACATCGTTCGGGGCAATCATCACCTTGCGCATTTTGTATGCGGTTTCGTCGGGCACTTGCCATTCGGCACAATGGGCGTTGGCAGCCATGCTGAAAGCCGCCAACGAAGGAGTTTTTAATTTTGTTGAAGGCGTTAAAGAATACGGCGAGCGTGCCAAAGCCATGAAGAAAATGTTCATGGACAACGGCTTCGACCTGGTTTATAAAACCGATTTGGGCAAACCGCTGGCTGATGGCTTTTACTTCACTATTTCGTACCCCGGAATGACGGGCGACCAATTGGTGGAAAATCTGCTTTATTACGGAATAAGTGCAATTTCGCTGAACAATACGGGAAGCAACGAGCAAGGAATCCGCGCCTGCGTTTCGTTTGTGCAACGCGAACAGTTTCCCGAACTGCAAAACCGCCTTAAGTGCTTTAACCAAAATTTCAGCGGCTCATAGCTTATCGCTCATAGCTCACCGCTCACCTCTCACCGCTCACCGCTTTCTACAAAAATGGACAAAAACAAAATACAATCCCGCTACCAAATCACCCTCGAAGTCATCGATAAGCTCGAACTGCGCAGCAAAATAATGGTATTGCAAAAAGGAGAAACATTTATCGATTACGGAGAAAAAACAAAACGCATCGGAATTTTACTGAATGGTTTGCTTTATGCCAGCTACATTGCCGACAACGGCACCGAATGGATATCACGCTTCTTTTTTCCGCCCACCAATTTCATTGTGAGCAACCACGAAGGCTTTTATTTCGGCAAGAATTCCACAGAGTGCATCCGTGCCTACGAAGAGTCGGAAATTATTACCATTGAAAAGGAGGAGTTTAAAAGTTTGCTGGATTCCAACCGCGATTTCGAGCGCACGGTGCGTATTTTGGCGGAGGAAAGCTATATCCATTCCATGGACCGGATCCATTCTTTTCAATCGCTCAATGCAAAGCAACGTATCCGCAAATTTTTAACTGAAAACCCCGAACTCGGTAAAAAGCTTCAACGCCAGCACATGGCTTCTTATCTTGGCATCCACAGAAATATTCTGAGCCGTTTCTTGAGTAAAATTTAAGGGCTTGTAAAATCGGGACGAATCCAAATTTGAAAACTGGTAGGATATAACCATTGATAAGTCGCAGGTTGTGGGGAAACATATCCGGATTTTTGTAATCTGCATCGGTGGGGAACCGTGGATTGATTATAAATATATGCTGTACGAAAACAACTAATTGCAACTTAATTCGTATATTTGTGTTCTAATTGTAAGTATTTTGATGAGAATAGCTGCGCTTAAAAAAACAAAAAACATGAAATATAGAATCTTACTATTGCTATTAACTGTTTTGGTTCATGGTGTTTTTGCACAAAACGCAAAAGAAATTGTTCAAAAAGCCGATGAAAAATTCCGTGGCAAATCGAGCAAGGGCGAAATGACCATGATAATCGAGCGACCCACCTGGAACCGCACTGTGTCGATGAAAAGCTGGAGCCTGGGGAACGAATATTCGTTGATATACATTACCGCGCCAGCCAAAGAAAAAGGGCAGGTTTTTTTGAAACGCGAAAGCGAAATGTGGAACTGGGTGCCCACTATCGAGCGGATGATAAAAATTCCACCGTCGATGATGATGCAAAGCTGGATGGGCTCCGACTTTACAAACGATGATTTGGTGCGCGAATCGTCCATTGTTACCGACTACACGCATAAAATTATTGGCGAAGAAACCATAAACGGCCACGAAACATATAAGATTGAATTAATTCCACTACCAGATGCACCCGTGGTTTGGGGGAAAGTGTTGATGTGGATTTCAAAAGATGAATTTTACTGGTTGCGCAGCGAATTTTACGATGAAGACAACATTCTGGTAAATACCGAAATCCTGTCAGACATCAAAAAAATGGACGACCGAACAATGCCAACCCGCATGGAAATGATACCTGCCAACGAGGAAGGGCATAAAACCATACTGATTTACGATAAAATCGATTTCGACGTGAAAATCGACGAATCGTTCTTTTCACAACAGAATATGAGGAGGATTAGGTAGGAATGCTGGAATGAAAGAATGCTGGAATGAAAGAATGCGGGAATGAATGAATGCGGGAATGCAGGAGTGAAAGAATGCGTGAATGTAGGAATAAGGAAAGGTGGGACAAGTAAACGGTGAACGGTAAACAGTAAACTGAACTCGGAACTCGGAACTTGAAACTTGGAACTCGGAACTCAAAACTCGGAACTTGCAACAATGACAACACAACAACAAATAACAATGAAACAAAAAATAGAAATATTGAACAGCAATTTACAGTTGAAAAACATTTTTCGCTGTCTTGATACTCATATCTCATCATCTCAAATCTTCTTTTCAACATGACTACCAACTTGAAACTTGCCTGGCGAAACCTCTGGCGCAACCGGCGGCGGACCATTATTACCATTTCTTCCATTGTTTTCAGTGTGTTGCTGGCTTCGTTTATGCGCTCAATGCAGGAAGGTTCGTACAGCAGCATGATCGACAACGTGGTAAAATTCTACTCGGGATATTTGCAGGTTCAGGATACCGCATATTGGGACGAACGAACCTTGGAAAATTCTTTTGAACCTTCACCGGAGTTGATTTCCAATATCGAAAAAATTGATGGCGTCACCCTTGTTTCACACCGCATCGAATCGGGGGCGCTGGCAGCCAGCGGCCTGAAAAGTAAGCCTGCTATGGTATTGGGCATTCAACCCGGTTTTGAAGATAAAATCACCAACATATCGAAAAAAATTATAAAAGGCAGCTTTTTGAGTTCCGACGGCAAAGGAGTGGTGATTGGCGAAGGGATGGCGAACTATCTGGAACTTGGTGTTGGCGACACTTTGATAATGATAAGCCAGGGCTACCACGGAATCAGTGCAAACGGATTGTTTGAAGTGAAAGGGATAATGAGCCACCCCAACAAAGAATACGATAACCGGCTTATTTACCTCAGTTTGGAAACTGCCCGCGATTTTTATTCGGCGCCCGGGATTTCAACATCGCTGGTGATTATGACCGGCAATCCCTACGGGGTAAACCAATTAAAAAAGAAAATCGGCAGCATTTTACCTGAACAAGATACGGTGATGACCTGGGTGGAAATGCAACCCGAACTGGAGCAAATCATCCAAAGCGACCGCGGCGGCGGGATTATCATGTTGGGGGTTTTGTACGTGGTTATCGCATTCGGGATGTTTAGTGTGGTAATGATGATGGTAAAAGAGCGCCAAAGGGAATTTGGGGTAATTCATGCTGTTGGGATGCGAAAGGCAAAAATCTCCACCGTATTGTTTATAGAAACGCTGTTGATAGGAGTAATTGGTAGTGTAATCGGGTTGTTAATCAGTGTTTTGATTGCGTTTTATTTCTATCACAATCCCATCCCGTTCAGTGGCGAGCAAGTGGTGTCTGCATCCGAGAAATTTGGGATGGCGCCCTTTATTTTCTTTTCCATGAAACCTTCGCTATTCTATAACCAGATGATTTTGGTTTTTAGCATCAGCTTAACCATTTCATTGTTCCCTATTTACAACATCCACCGTTTGAAAATTACAAAGGCGATGAGAAGCTGAGGAGGAAGAATGGAGAAATGCTTGAATGAAAAGAATGCAAGAATGAATGAAGGAGAGAATGGGAGAATGGGAGAAGTGGAGAATGCGCAAATGGGTTATTGAGTGAATGGGTGAATGGGTGAATAAGGAAAGGCGGAACAAACGGTAAACAGTAAACAGTAAACAGTAAACAGTGAAAAGAAATTCACGAATTGTCTTTGCGGCTTTGCGACTTTGCGTGAAATTTTTGAGAGATGAAAAATGGGAGATAGTTGAAAATAAAAACCACAATAGACACAATAGTAAAGTTTTAAAAAAACTATGTGACCTATGCGCCTATGTGGTTCAAAAGTTGGAAAGTGAACAGTAAACGGTAAACTGCCGAAACTCGAAACTTTGAACTCGAAACTTTGAACTCGGAATTCTTTAAACATTGAATTTTAAACTTTAAACTATTTTGTATGATTTGGTCAATAGCATGGCGTAACGTATGGCGCAGCAAATCGCGCAGTCTAATTATGATTGCAGCAATTGCCATAGGCTTGATTGCCGGGGTTTTTATCATGGCATTTATGCAAGGCTTGGTAGATGCGCGCGTTCAGTCTGCAACAAAATCGGAACTGGCCCACTTGCAAATACATGCCCCCCGTTTTGCTGAAAACAAGGACGTTGAGTTTTTTATTCCCGGCTCTCAGGAATTGATGGATAAAATTGACGGCAAAGATTCAGTTGTGGCCGTAAGCAGGCGCTTGCTTGCAGAGCCTTTTGTTACCGCTGCCCACGGGACTGCCGGTGGCACTTTGCTGGGCATTGAACCCGATAGGGAAGAGAAAGTGACCGATATTTCGGAACACTTGGTCGATGGCACCTATCTTGAAAAAACAAGCCGGATGCCTCCCGTTTTGGTTGGCGCAAAACTGGCGGAAAAATTAAAACTAAAAACCGGTTCCAAGCTGAATGTCCAACTGGTAAACCGCAGCGGTGAACTATCATTGAAAGGCTACCGTGTTTCGGGGATTTATAAAACGGCGAGCACCGGTTACGACGAAACACATCTGTTTGTAAGGTACCAGGATTTAAAAGCACAACTGGGAATGGAGGAAGGAGCAGCCCATGAGATTGCAATCCTGCTCCAAAAAGGCGACGAGGCCGATTTGGTAAAACCTTCCATCCAAAAAATTGCGGGCAACAACATTGTGGAAACCTGGAAGGAAATCAGCCCCGAAATGTTTTTATTGACCAATATGATGGGACAGGTTATGTACATTTTTGTGTTTATCATTATTCTTGCTCTGGGGTTCGGTATCGTGAATACCATGCTGATGGCCGTAATGGAGCGAACCAAAGAAATTGGGATGCTGATGGCCGTCGGGATGAACCGACGTAAAATTTTCTTCATGATTATTTTTGAAGCAGTGATGCTTACCGTTACCGCAGGTTTGATTGGAGCGGTGATTGGTTCGCTGATTACCAAATATTTTGAAACCACCCCGATTAATCTTTCCATTTTGGCAAAAGGACTTGAAAAATTTGGCTTCGCGTCCCAGGTTTACACCTCTTTGTCGATTGGCACATTGGCCACCATTTTCATGCTTGTGGTTGTCACAGGTATTATATCGGCCATTTACCCTGCTCGGAGGGCATTGAAACTGAACCCCGCAGAGGCGACGAGGACGGATTAGGGATGGAGGAATGCATGAATGCATGAATGCGGGAATGCGGGAATGCAGGAATGCAGGAATGAAAGAATGGAAAAAAGGTTGAACGTGGAAGTAAATAATGAGAAGAATTTAAAAATAGGAAAAGTAAGAATTTAAAAATTATTGCGATGACAGAGAAAGACATTTTTGTGGAAACCCTAAAAAAAAGAATTAGAAAATTTGGTGTTGATGTGATTCTTTTTTGTGATTCATTGAAGCAAAAGAAAGCATCATCAGTAGTTACATATCAGCTTGTAAAATCTGCAACTTCAAGTGGAGCAAATTACCGCGCAGCTTGTCGTGGCAGGTCTCAAAAAGAATTCTTCAGTAAAATCTGCATTGTTGTAGAGGAAGCTGATGAATCAGTTTATTGGTTAGAAGTTATTGAGGAAGCAGATTTATCGAATGACAAGTTAGAACTAAAAAGACTGCTCCAAGAAGGAATTGAGATTCTGAAAATTACCACCAAATCCAAAGACACAACCTATAAAAATCTTAAAAATTGACATTCATAACATTCATGCATTAAAGCATTGATGCATTCAATAATTATTTACATGAAAATCATAGAAATAGAAAACCTGCACAAAGTATATAACAGCGATTCGGTTGCAGTAAATGCCGTTAACGGGGTTAACCTTTCCTTTGAAGAAGGGGAATTCTCTGCCATTGTCGGCCCTTCGGGTTCAGGAAAAACCACGCTGTTGAATATTATTGGCGGCTTAGATGATG
Source organism: uncultured Maribellus sp. (assembly GCA_964572085.1). Taxonomy (GTDB): domain Bacteria; phylum Bacteroidota; class Bacteroidia; order Bacteroidales; family Prolixibacteraceae; genus Draconibacterium. Next base: position 10,452 of record CAZNEV010000071.1, read on the forward strand.
CCACCGAAGGAAGTGTAACCATCGACGGGGTAAAAATCAACGTCCTTTCGGCACGGAAACTCACCGATTTCAGGATGGAAAAAATCGGCTTTGTTTTTCAGGCCTACAACCTGATCCCGGTTTTAACAGCCAAAGAAAATGTGGAGTTTATTATGCACTTGCAGGGTGCCGACAAAAAAGCCCGCGATAAACGCACATCGGAATTGCTAAAAGCCGTTGGCCTGGAGGGAATGGAAAACCGCCGCCCGTCGAAACTTTCGGGCGGGCAGCAACAGCGGGTAGCAGTTGCGCGGGCGCTGGCATCGAAACCAAAATTTGTTTTGGCAGACGAGCCAACCGCCAACCTCGACTCCAAATCAACTGAAAAATTGCTCGACATTATGGAGCAACTGAATAAGGAAGAAAAAATAACCTTTATATTTTCGACCCATGACCAGCGGGTGGTAAAAAAAGCGCGGCGGGTAATTACGCTCGAAGACGGGAAAGTGGTAAGCGATGTTCGCAAGTAAAAATCAGTTGCCGAAAGGTTTGCAAATTTCAATGCAAAAAATCTATTTATCCATAGTGCTTTTTACGATTAGTTTGAGTGCAAGGGCTCAATCCAGCTTTACCTTGAATGGTTATGTGAAGGAACTATCGATGTACTTTAAGCCCGAGAGCCCAACTCCGGTGAGCGAAACAGATACGGTTGATTATTTTTTTATGAATCAAATCCACAACCGGATGAACTTCAAGTGGTATGCGAGCAACAAGCTGACTTTTGCACTGGAAGCACGGAACCGTTTGTTTTTTGGCCAGATGATCCGCGAATATCCCGATTACAAAAATTCTGTAAATAGCGACGATGGTTATTTTAACCTCCAAACAGTTTTGGCTTCGGGAGACAGCTGGTTTTTACATTCGGCAATCGACCGCGCATATGCCGATTATGTTGTGAACAAATGGCAAATTACGGTTGGGCGACAACGCGTGAATTGGGGCGTAGGGTTGGTTTGGAACCCCAATGATATTTTCAATACTTTTTCGTATTTCGAATTCGATTACGAGGAACGGCCCGGCACCGATGCCGTGAAAATTCAATATTATACCTCGGTAACATCTTCAGCGCAATTGGTCTATAAAATTGGCAGAAATGCCGATGAAACCGCCATAGCGGGAATGTACCGATTTTTAAAGGGAAGCACCGATTACCAGGTACTGGGAGGTTGGGCCGGCTTAGATTATGTGTTGGGCGGGGGCTGGGCAGGCGATATTAAAGGTGGCGGTTTCCGTGGCGAACTGTCCTGGTTTACTCCGCGAAGCAAAAATAATGGCAGCGAGGAAGCTTTTGTGGCCTCGGTTTCGGGCGATTATACCATGAAAAACAGTTTGTACCTGCACAGTGCTGTTTTATTTAGCAGCAACGGGGCAACCGGCGATGCGGGCGGCAACCGCAACCTTTTTGACCAACACCTTTCGGCAAAAATGCTGGCGCTCGGAATGGTGAACCTTTTTGGCCAGGTTACCTATCCTTTTACCCCGCTGTTCTCAGGAGATATTTCGGCCATGGTAAACCCGCTCGACGGTTCTTCGTTTATTGGCCCAACTCTTACTTATTCGTTGGGCAACAACTTGGAAATCATGTTAAACGGGCAACTGTTTTTTGGCAGCGAAGGTACTGAGTACGGCGATTATGGAAAAGCAATTTACGTCCGGGTAAAATGGTCGTTCTAAAAAAAACGAATTCTTCAGTAAAGTTTAAACTCAAATTTTCCTTTTAATGAAAGGTTTAAAATACTCATAGGTGAACACCTGCGATTATAGTTTAAACCCAATATTTATTTTATGTCAAAAGTTAAATAAACTTACGATTATTGTTTTTCAAACTATATTCGTATATTTGTTCCGTAATCATAAAATTGAAAATGAATAATGACTGCACGTAAAAAGAACAAAAAGTACAATTCTATACTCAAAACTGCCAAAACATTATTTTGGAAACACGGCATCCGAAGGGTAACCATCGAAGAAATTTGCAAAGAAGCCAGTGTGAGCAAAATGACTTTTTACAAGCATTTTCCCAATAAAATAGAATTGGCGGAAACCATTTTGGATAACCTGATTCAAACTTCGATAGAAAAATTCAAAGGAATAATCGAGAGCGAGCTGTCTTTTTCAAAAAAACTAAAAAAGATTTTCTTGTTGAAAATGGAGGGGATGGACAATTTTAGCATGGAATTTATCAACGATATTTATACCAACCCCGAAACGGGTTTGAAAGGTTACATGGAAGAGCAGCAACAAAAATCGATGCAATTGGTGGTTGATTTTTACAAAAAAGGGCAACAGAAAGGTTCTATCCGCCCCGATGTAAAAATCGATTTCCTGCTCGCTTTTTCGAACCAAATAATAGAGATGATGAAGAATGAGCAATTGATGGCACAATACGCACAACCACAGGATTTTGTTATCGAAGCAATGAACGTTATGTTTTACGGGATTACCACAGGTAATGAATGAATGAATGAATGAATGAATGAAGTAATTACATTATTTTTTGTTTTTTTAATCCTCTCTTTTCAGTTGAAAGGCCAAAATGAGGATTCAGGATTCCATGATTCACTGCAGTTTCAAGGGCAAATTTCATCGTATGCACATTTCAACAATGGAAACGAATTCCCGCTTTTAATAAGCGGACGATATATCCCACAATTAAACTACAGTATATTTTTGAAAAACAGCCAGCTCATCGATTTTGAATACGCTGCAAATAGTTATGGGAATGCCGAATTTGACCCCTTTACCAATTCTGATTTCAGCGGAAAAATAAAAAACTACCGTGCCTGGGCGCGCTACTCAACACGGCAATTTGAATTGCGGGCAGGTTTGCAAAAAATCAATTTTGGCTCGGCTTCCATGCTCCGCCCCCTAATGTGGTTCGACCAAGTGGATCCGCGCGACCCGCTGGGATTGACCGACGGCGTTTGGGGAATCCTGGGCCGCTACTATTTTTTGAACAACGCAAACCTTTGGCTATGGGGATTATACGGAAACAATAAGCCAAAAGGCTGGGAAATTGCAGGAACAACCAAAAACAAAATAGAATTAGGGGGAAGGTTGCAAATGCCGTTAACAATTGGCGAAATGGCACTTTCTTACCACCAGCGGAAAGCAGATTTTTCAGCTATTTCGCCTGAATTTTTAAACTTTGATGATGTACCCGAATCCCGGATTGGTTTCGATACAAAATTAGATGTGGTGGTTGGTCTTTGGTTAGAAGGTTCGTGGGTTTTTAAAGATGCCAATTTGGGGATGTTCAAAAATCAGGAAACTATTAACATGGGAACGGACTATACTTTTGGTGTGGGAAACGGTTTAAGTGCAACATTCGAACAGTTGGTAATGAGCTACGACGAAAAAGCGTTTGCTTTCAACAATGTCACTTCATTTTCGCTGCTCAATTTATCATACCTCATTGGAATGTTCGACAACCTCAGCGCAATTATTTATTACAACTGGACGGACAATAAAGCGTATAATTTTATCACCTGGCAAAAACAGTTCAACAATATAACCTTGTATGTTATGGGCTACTGGAACCCGGAAGACTACCAAATTCCGACTCAAAACACCGAACAAACTTTGTTTGCCGGAAAAGGCATCCAGTTGATGTTTGTATTTAATCATTGAGGAAAGTTGGAAGACCGAAGACGGGAGACCGAAGTAGGAGTCGCGAAGTTGGGAGATTGACTAAAGTTAGAAGATAGTAGTATGGGTTGCAATTCTTTAAACCTGAAAGGTTGAAAAGATTATAGCACTCAGATTAACAATGGAAATTAATCCCGAAGGGATGACATTATAATGAATAAAAAAAATGGAAATTAATAATATTACCCCGCTGGGGTTTTGTTCAAGAATGAATGAATGTACTACTATAATCATTTCATCCCTTGGGGATTAAATCGTGTTGAAATTCAATATTGAAAAACATTAAAACAATGGAAAACAAAATTTTAGAAAAAGAAAAAATGAAATCACTTGTTACCGATTCACACATTATCTTCAATAAAAATATTTACAATGAGTATCATAAACATTAAAAATTTGACAAAAAAATTCCCTGTTGGGAAAGGCGAGTTTACGGCGTTAAAAAACGTAAATCTTCAATTTGGCAAAGGCGAATTTGCGGGTTTGATTGGCCCAAGCGGTTCAGGGAAAACTACTTTGCTGAATATTATCGGGTCGTTAGACACACCTTCCGACGGGGTGGTCGAAGTACTCGGGCAATCCATTTCCTTGCTCAGCAACAAACAATCGGCTAAACTGAGGAACAAACACATTGGGTTTATTTTTCAAACCTACAATTTGTTGCCCGTTTACACGGTTTACGAAAATGTTGAATTTGCCTTGTTGTTACAAAATTTGCCGGCATCGGTAAGAAAAAAAGCCGTGATGGATGCGCTGGAATGGGTGGGTTTAACCGACAAAGAGAAGTCGAAACCGGCGATGCTTTCCGGCGGCGAATGCCAGCGTGTTGCCATTGCCCGTTCGATGGTAAAAAAGCCCGAAATTGTTTTGGCCGACGAACCCACCGCCAACCTCGATTCTGAAAATTCCCACCACATTTTGCAAACCATGAAGAAATTGAACAAGGAATTGGAAACGACTTTTATATTCGCCACCCACGACGAAAAAGTGATGCACTACCTTAACCGCATTGTTTCGTTAAAAGATGGCGAAGTTGTTAAAGATGAGAAAATGAAGAAGGTAAAAGGTGAACAGTAAAAGGTAAAAGGTAAAAAGTGAACGGTAAAAGGTAAAAAGTAAGAATTATGGAAAAGACATTTAAATATGCCAGGAGTTTTAAGGAACTTGAAGTGTATAAACAAGCGAGGATTTTGTCGAATAAAATTTTCAACTTGACGAAGGATTTTCCAAAAGAAGAACGATATGCTTTAACTGACCAAATCAGGAGATCTTCAAGGTCGGTAGGTGCGCAGGTTGCAGAGTCCTGGGGCAAAAGAAGATATGAGAATCATTTCATTCTTAAACTTACGGATGCTGATGCAGAACAATACGAAACTCAACACTGGATTGAGGTTTCTCTGGAATGTGATTACATTGACAAAGCAACTCACGATTTATTACTAAATCAATGTGAGTCTGTCGGTAGAATGATTAACTCAATGATTGACAAATCATCTCTCTTTTGTCAAAACAGAATAGTAAAAGGTGAGAAGTGAAAAGTGAAAAGTGAAAAGTGAAAAGTAAAAAGTAAGAATTATGGGAAAGTCATTTAAATATGCGAGGGGTTTTATGGAACTGGAAGTGTATAAACTGGCGAGGAGTTTGTCAAACGGGACTTTTCAATTGAAATAAACACTTTACTGAATACTTTTACTGTTCACCGTTCACCGTTTACCGCTCACCGTTTACCGTTCACTGTTTACCGTTCACTGTTTACCGTTCACTGTTTACCGTTCAC
>CAZNEV010000071.1:16015-23314 GCA_964572085.1 uncultured Maribellus sp.
GTTTACCGTTCACTGTTTACCGTTCACTGTTTACCGTTCACTGTTTACCGTTCACCGTTTACCGTTCACCGTTCACCGTTTACTTTTTACTGGTTACTAAATATTAAAACAAGAACAATGAAATTATCTCTAAAATTAGCATTTAAAAACTTGATGGGTGCCGGGCTACGAACATGGCTCAACGTATCGGTGCTCTCGTTTGCCTTTGTGTTGATGATTTTTTACAACGGAATGATTGACGGATGGAACCGCCAAAGCCGCATCGACACACAAGCATGGGAAACCGGCGAAGGACAGTTTTGGCACCCCGAATACGACTGTTACGACCCTTACACTATTCAGGATTCGCATCAAAAGATGTCAGGGCAGGTTTTGTCGGCGGTGAATAACAAACAGCTTGTTCCCGTGCTGATTGCCCAAGCCACAGCCTATCCGCAAGGCAGGATGCAGGGAATTACACTACGTGGGATTGACCCTGACCAAACGATATTGCAACTGCCCACTTCGGCGCTTAAAAAGTCGGATGATGTGGATTATGCAATCATCGGGAAACGGATGGCAAAGTCGCTGAAAGTAAGTTCAGGCGATAAACTGTTGATTCGCTGGCGCGACGAAAACGGTACTTTCGATGCCCGCGAAATCGAAATCGCATCGGTATTCGACAACGATGTGCCGACGGTTGACAAAGGCCAGGTTTATTTGAGGCTCGAAGTTTTGCAACAAATGATGGGAATGGAAAACCAGGCGACTTTGCTGGTTGCCGGCGAAGCGTTTGATATGCGCAAACTGCCGGGTTGGGAATTTAAGGGACTGGATTTTTTGCTGGCAGACATGAACGAAATTATTCAAACCAAAAAAGTAAGCGGCTCCATCATTCAGGCGCTGTTGCTGATTATCGCGTTAATCGCCATTTTCGACACCCAGGTATTGTCCATTTTCCGCCGCCAAAAAGAAATTGGTACCTATATTGCTTTGGGGATGACCCGCCAGCAGGTGGTGGGTATTTTTACCGTTGAAGGTGGGGCACACAGCATTTTAGCCGCACTGCTTGGCGCTGTTTATGGAATCCCGCTGTTTTTATGGATAAACAGAACCGGCATTAACTTTGGCTTTGCATCCGACATGCAGGTTGACATTCCGATTTCCGATGCCATATTTCCGTATTACAGTTTAAAACTGATTGTAATTTCAATTTTCCTGGTGGTGATTTCGGCAACCATAGTTAGTTATTTGCCTGCCCGGAAAATTGCAAAAATGAAACCAACCGATGCACTGAAAGGAAAACTACAATGATAAAATTTATTATAAAAGGAATATTCAGGGATAAAAGCCGCAGTTTGCTGCCCGTTATTGTGGTGGCGCTGGGCGTGTTTCTCACTGTTTTTATGAGCGGTTTTTTAAAAGGCGTGTTCAACGACATTACCGATTTGAATGCAAAATTCACTACCGGTCATGTAAAAATACTTACCCGCGCGTATGCCGAAAACGTGAGCCAAAATCCAAATGACCTGGCCCTGCTTGATGTTGACCAAATGATTGCCCAACTGGAGACTGAATATCCCGACATGACTTGGGTGGAGCGCATCCACACAGGAGGTTTGCTCGATGTGCCAGATGAAAACGGCGAAACCCGCGAGCAAGGGCAGGCTATTGGCACTGCGGTTGATTTGCTTTCGCCCGGAACACAGGAAATTGAGCGGATGAATATCCAAAAATCATTGGTAAAAGGTGCAGTTCCCAAAAAACAGGGCGAAGCGCTGATTAGCGACGATTTTGCCGAACGGTTCGATGTGAGGTTGGGCGACGATATTACGCTTTTCGGCTCGACAATGTATGGAAGCATGGCTTTCAAAACTTTTAAGGTGAGCGGTACGCTGCGCTTTGGAAATTCAATGCTCGACCGGGGAGCCATTTTTATGGACATTACCGATGCGCAGGAAGCGCTCGACATGGAAAATGCAGCCAGCGAAATACTGGGCTATTTTGCTGACGGTGTTTACGATGACCTGAAAGCACAGCAGGTGCAAAATTCCTTCAACGAAAAATACAGTAACCCCGACGATGAATTTTCGCCCGTGATGCAACGTTTGGTGGAACAGGAAGGTTTAGGCGAATACATAACAATGGCCAATAGCATCAGCACTATCATGGTTTTTGTGCTCGTTTTTGCCCTTTCGTTGGTATTATGGAACACTGGCTTGTTGGGCGGCCTGCGCCGTTACAGCGAATTTGGGGTTAGATTGGCTCTGGGCGAAGAGAAAAAACACATTTTCAAAACCACCATTTACGAGGCTGTTTTTATTGGCTTAATCGGTTCGGTAGTGGGAACAATAATTGGTTTGGCTGCAGCATATTATATGCAACAAGTTGGCTGGGATGTTTCAGGTTTGGTAAAAAACATCGGGATGATGATACCTTCCATTTATCGGGCAGAGGTAACTCCCGAACTGTTTTATATCGGTTTTATTCCGGGGGTTTTGGCAACTGTTCTCGGAAATGCCTTGGCAGGTTTTGCCATTTACAAACGCGAAACATCAAAACTGTTTCACGAGTTGGAGGTGTGAAAAAGGAAGCCCCTCTGTCCTGCGGACATCTCCCCGAAGGGAGAATGGGTGCAGCGGATTTCATCTGCTGATTTTGAATTATGAGATACATAACATTTTCCCTGAAAGGGAACAAGCAACAGCATAGGGCAACGCCCTATGAATTAATGAACAACCAAGATTAACAAAGCCCTGAAAGGGCGTAAGCAATAAACATTATGGCACAATCTTTATCAAAAGTGTACGTACACATCACATTCTCCACAAAGAATCGCCGGGATTTAATTGATGAAAATATCTCATCGTCACTCTTTGAATATCTTGGAGGAACATGCAAACGATTTGAGTGTAATCCTGTACAAGTTGGTGGTCATAGCAACCACGTTCATATTTTGTGTTTACTTTCCAAAAAAATCGCTCAAATGAAACTATTGGAAGAATTGAAAAAATCGTCATCTAAATGGATAAAGACAAAAGGTGACAATTATTCTGACTTTTATTGGCAGGATGGTTATGGGATTTTCTCTGTCAATCCATCAGAAATTGAAGTTGTAGTTCAATATATTAAAAACCAAAAAGAACACCATAAAAAAATAATACATACATAGGGCGTTGCCCTATGCTAATGGCTCTGAGCCCTTCAGGCTCAAAAAAAGCATAAAATAAATTGATGGAAAAACTCAAAACTCAATTAGAAATAAAAAGTTGATGGTTATAGAAAGACGAAAAAAGAAGTACATATAAACAAAAAACATGAAAACAATATCAATAACAACAATCACATTAATTCTTCTTGGCTTTGGAACAACTTTCGCCCAAACCGCCGAGCAAATCCTGAATAAAATCGACGACAACATGTCGTCGGAAAATCAGGTGGCCAAAACCACTATGATAATCCATGGCAGGCGGAATAACCGCACTTTAACCGCCATTGGTTACTCGGTTGGCGACAAAAAATCGTTTACTGAATATTTGTCTCCGGCGCGCGAGCAGGGCACCAAAATGCTGAAATTGGAAAACCAGCTTTGGATTTATTCGCCCTCTACTGACCGAACTATCCAAATTTCGGGGCACATGCTCAGGCAATCGGTAATGGGGTCCGACCTTTCCTACGAAGATGTGATGGACGACCGTAAACTCACCGAAATGTACGATGCCGAAATTGTTGGTGAAGAAGAAATTGACGGTACGAAAACCAGGATTTTGGAACTTACCGCAAAAGTGGAAGATGTTGCTTACCATTCGCGCAAAATATGGGTTGATACGGAAAAGTATGTTCCGCTAAAAGAAGAGCTTTTTGCCAAAAGCGGACAGTTGTTAAAACAAACAACGTTGTCGGATGTCAAAAAAATTGAAGGGCGCTGGTTTCCAACTAAAATGGTTTACAAAGACATGCTCAAACAAGGCGACGGCACAGAATTTATTGTTGACGAAATAAAATTCAACCAGGATATTCCGGAGTATATTTTTACGAAGGCGGCGTTGAAGCAATAAGACTGGCAGTGCTGCATCAAACAGAAAGTGCTTGAACGGTTAAATTTAAGCACTTTAGTTATAAATGAATTGAAAGAAAAAAACCTAACCGATGAAGAGGCCTTTGCGGTTACTAACATGAGATTTGGAGGGGCTAAAGATTGGAGCGATGAAATGAGAAGCATGAACGAAGACAACTTTCAGTTAAAAAAGGTTGTTTTGTTGTTTAGTGGTATTTTCATGTTTATCTTATCTTACAATCTTATAACCTCTGTAAACAAACTGCTGTTCTTGTGGCTTAGCTATACTAATGGCGATGCAATAGCAAATGTTGAAATATTAAAAATAGGCATTGTTAATTTAGTTTAGGACATGCAATGGAACATTATGCAATGAATAAGGCTAAATAATCGATTGAAGCTTTAGCCGAGTTGGCTCCCAAAACAGCATTAAGGAAAACGGATGGTAAAACTGGAAAAATTGACATTGATAAAGAAACAGCTTTCAACCTGATGTCGCCACCCATGAGTTGCGGGTACTGGCCCGTCACCGCAAAAGCCTGATCGGAGATGCCAGCCGTTTTATCTCGAAGATGAACAAGGTGTTGGTGCTGATGAACATTCAACTCCATGTTGTATTGCGGGACATTACGGGGCAATCCGGCCTCAATGTGGTTGTGGCCATCCTCCAAGGTGAACGTGATGCAAAAAAATTGGTGGAGCTGGTCAGTCTCAGGGTCAAAGCCAAAAGGGAAAATATCGTGAAAGCACTAAAAGGGGACTTCCGAAAAGAATATCTTTTTGAGCTTGGGCAATGTTACCAACTCTACATGGTTTATTGGCAAAAAATTGAAGAAACCGACAAGCAAATCGAAGGCCTGTTGAAACTTCAAATTGCCGGTACCCCTGCCAATGATGCCTACAAAGCCCCAAAAACAAGCAGTATCAAAAAAACGGCCCGAATTTCAATACCGGGTACTACGCCAACCAAATGAGCGGCGGTGTTGAATTGCTTGAAATAAACGGTGTCGGTGCTGCAACAATTTTAACACTGATTTCTGAAACCGGGCTTGACATGTCAAAATTTAAAACAGCAAAGCATTTTGCATCATGGCTTGGATTTGCCCCAAACCGTAAAATATCGGGGGGCAAAGTATTGTCATCCCATACACGAAAGAAAACCAACCCATTGGCAAAAGTAATCAGGGATGCGGCAAATGCTGCCGGAAACAGCAAAAGCCGATTGGGCGATTGTTTCAGGCGTTTGGCATACCGAAAAGGCCGGATGGTTGTAATTGGGGCAATATCAAGGAAGATTGCTGTTATAATTTATAAGATGCTCACCGAAGGCAAGCCATTTTGTTACGAATATGCACAAGACGAAGCTATGAATTAAAAAAACAACCAACTTAAAAACATTGTCAAAACATTGAAAAAGTACAATATTTCAAAGAGCGAATTGGATTTTACGATGGCTTGACCGCCACAAATCCATATTATATAAAGCTGCATCTTTGCTGGAAAAAATCCAGTAAAAAACATTTTGTCTTAACCCACCTAAATTGGTCGTTGTGGGTTATATGTGAGTTACAACGATTGGGTTTTCGAAATCATGGATCCACAAGCCTCCCAAATTGTGGAGCAACTCATGAAAGTAGTTGATGATTTTATAGTACTGCCGAAAAAAAGGTAAAAAAGGGGAACCAAAAAATAGAGATAATATACAAAAACACGGTTACACTTATTTAGGGCTCGTTTCAAGGTTGGAATTAAACGGGCAATTCTATTGGAAATAATTTCTACATTTGAAAACACAATCAAATAAACCCGAATAGGATGAATAAAACATTTCGACTAAAAATTACAATTAACAGAAAAAGCCTTATTAATCAAAGAATTAACATATTCACGTAATTACGAAATACCCGCAATATGCGGGTATACAGATGTTGTACAAAATTGTAGAATAAAAGCTGCCAAATGTTTGTGACCGTTCAAGTAGAAATTCCAAGCATGGCAGCTTGGGAAATCCGCAATCAAAATGAAGCGGGGAAATTTATTTATCGAGTGAAATTTTGATTGAGGATATGATTTTCAAAGAAATGGAAAATCAATTTCCACTTGAAACGAACGGTCATTGAAATAAATTGTGTTGGCAGCATTATTCTGGTGATTTTTAAATGAAATCACCTATTTTTCATAATTTTACCAACAGCTCCTTCGTTTACCAAACGTAAAAAAAAGAGCTGTTATTAGAGGTAAAATAACGAAACAACTTCGTACAACGAGTCACTAAATGCAATGGAAATTATGCACAAGGCTCGGATAATTTAAACTGCATTTAGTGCCAACATTGGCGGTCATTTTAGAACAGTCCAGCGAGACAAGAAAAATTGATAACATTAAAAATAAATAAAATGAAAAATCTGATTCTATCAATTTTGACTTTTGCGTTACTTTTTACAGGTTGTAGAAAAGATGACGACTTAACACCACAGAGTAATTGTGAGTTTGTAGACTTTAAATACTATAACGGGACACAAGACAATTTAGGCGAAATGTCCAACAACTACATTTTGGTTGGTGTTGACACAACTTATAGCGACAGTCAAATTCAAAATTTCATTTCCACCGTAAGCTATCTTGACCAAAATTACAACTATACAATTCACACAACAGGACAATACAAATTTAAAGAAATTCCACTGAGACTTAAATCTTCCATGAACTGTGGACAAATCGCCCACATAATCTCCGAATTAGAAAAAAATGCAATTGTTTCTTATGCTCACTACACAATGAAAACAGACAACTGCGAAAACTTAATTTGGGAACAGATAGGAAATTTGTGCATAAACAGCTACGGCAGTAATTTTTATGTGAAAGTATTTGATGAAAACGACTTGACAAATTTAAACCAAAAAATTGCAGAGACAAATACTGAATTAGTAAAACAAAATGAATTTATGCCAAAATGGTTTGAATTGAGAGCGACAAAAAACTCTAATGGAGATGCTTTAAAAATGGCAAACTATTTTTTTGAAACTGGACTTTTTGAACACAGTGAACCCGGAATTTCTAAATATCCTGTGGAATAAAAAACGAACCGCCAACATCGTGTATAAAACATTTGGCAGTCAGTGGTTTATCAAGCGTTTCAGCTCGTATCAAAAGTAGTTGTAACTTGATAAGAAATCGCTTCGAAATGCCAAACGTTTCATACACGCAGCCGTTGTACAAAATTGTAGAATAAAAGCTGCCAAATGTTTGTGACCGTTCAAGTA
>CAZNEV010000072.1:0-23106 GCA_964572085.1 uncultured Maribellus sp.
TTACTCATGTTCGCTGAAGCTGACAGTTGGCTCAACAACAATCCTACCCCCGATGCCATTGCTGCTTTGAAACAAGTCAGGCGCAGAGCTTATAAAGGAAATGAAGCAATTATTGACGCAGAAACCTATCCTTCCGATTGGGATGGATTCTTCACTGTTCTTATGCAGGAACGTTCATGGGAACTGGGAACAGAAGGTATTCGAAAATGGGATCTGATTCGTTGGAATAAACTGGGTGAGGTAATTAACGCCACTAAAGCTTCATATCAAAATTTCCGCGCCGATGAATCAATACCTTTATATGTTTATTATTTACCTGTTTCAAATTCGGAACAGGATAATCCAAAGGTTTTTGGAAATTCTTCCACCATTCCGGAAGATTTAGCAGCTCAGGGGTATTTGCGGAGGGATTATAGAAATGGTCTGTCAACCACTATTACCGGTTATTTTGCTGCAGGATTTGAGGAAAACAAAGATGAACTTTTACCAATACCAGTTCAGGCAATCACAGCAAATCCGGCTTTGTCACAGCATCCAAGATTCTAAACGAAATTACCAGCAGGGTAAAGGGGTGAAAAATCTAGGCAGTGTTCAATACGGTATGCTGCCTGGAACTACCTAAAATTCTGGTTGTAACAAACGGAGAATATGAGATTAAAAGTTTTCAGTATTGGAATTATTTTGTTGATCATTTTTTTTGGTTGCTATAATTGCAGCGGAACTACTGGTAATGACCAATTATTCAATGATATTTCTGAGCAAAAAATAATATCCCTGGTTCCTCCGGGCCGAAGTCTTCCTGATACCTGGCGCCCCTTTAATGATGAATCGCCATGGAACAAGCCTGTACATTCTGAAGCTGTGATTCACCAGAAGTCTAAAAGAATTCTTAACAAAAATTGATTCTGATCCTTAATCTGATATAATAGGTATGGTAAAAATAAAAAAGCACATAACATGGGTTACTGTTTTTTTGATTTTCTTTTTAATTAAAAATCAAAGTTTTAGTAATAACAGCAATCGGATAGTCTCTGAGGATACTACGAAAACTGAATTGACTATTACAGAGGAACGACCTGCAGTTAAATTACAAACTCATCCCCGGATGTTCTTCCCACGGGGAGAGGAAAACAGATTGCTGGAATTGGCTGAAAGTAATGAACTATTGTCTGATTTGATTGGCATCCTTAAATCAGAGGCAGAAAAAAAACTGAAACTGCCGTTGCAGGAGTACACGTCCGACGGAAAATTGTTACACGTTGCAAGGGAGCAGATATCGAGGATGATTACCTTGTCGATGGCATACCGGTTGTTTAAGGATGAAAGGTATGCTGAAAAAGTTGAGAAGGAACTGCTTAATGTATGCATTTTCCCGAACTGGAGTCCGAGCCACTTTCTGGATGTTGCTGAAATGACAACTGCTGTATCAATCGGGTACGACTGGTGCTATGATTTTCTTTCTTTAAAAACACTCGGAACTGTTGAAAATGCCATTCTTGAAAAGGCAATTGCACCCGCCCGCCCCATTTATAAAAGGGAAGGCAAAACCGCGTTCAATAGAGAAAATAACTGGAATACAGTCTGTAATGCAGGTATGGTAAACGGTGCTGTTGTACTTGGGGATAAATATCCGGAAATACTTGACAGTATCGTAAATTATGCAGTTAAATATACACCTAATGTTTTTGAATCTTTTGGACCCGATGGAGTTTTTAATGAGGGCCCGGGATATTGGGCATATAATGCAATGTATATGAGCATTTTATTTGATAATCTGGTCAGAATTTTCCAGAATGATTTTGGTCTTTCATCTTTTGAGGGAATGGATAATACTGCCCGGTATTATATTGAACAGGTTGGTCCGTCGAAATTAACATTTAATTTTGGAGATGCCTCTGAATCTGTCGATAAAAGCGGCACATTTTTCTATTTGAGTAGGCTTTACCAACAACCGGACGTAGCACTGTATTACAGAAATTTAATCCACACAATCATCCGGGAATATCAGTTGGAAGAGAGTCCCGGATTGCCCAGATTTTTCTTTCTGGCAATACCTTGGTTCGACAACTCAGAACCAGACACTCATCTGAACGATAAAAAGTTAAACGTATTTGAAGGAGTCACAGACCTTCTTGTTTTTAACGGGAGTGATAGATCTGATCCCGATCGGCTTTACCTGATAGCAAAAACAGGCAGGCCAAGCTGGTCACATAATCAACTGGACGTGGGATCATTTGTTGTAGACAGTGAAGGTGAACGCTGGGGGATTGACATGGGGGCCGATTCTTACAGTCTGCCTGATTTCTGGGACTATAAACCTGGTGGGGGGAGATGGAATTATTTCAGAAATACAAACATGGCTCACAATACTATTTCCATTGATGGAAAGATCACAAATTCCGAAGGTCAGGGCGAACTTGTTGCTTATAACTCGGAAAACACACAACCTTTTGGAATAATTGACATGAGCAAAGCCTATGAGGGCCAGGCAAATTCATTAAGAAGAGGTTTCAGACTTATATCTGAACGTTCGATACTGATCAGAGATGAAATCGACCTAAAAAAGGGAAATGAAAAGGTGTCCTGGAGATTTTTTACAGATGCCGATGTTATTATAAACAATAACACTGCTGTTCTCTTAAAAAACAATAAGAAATTCTATATCAAATGCATATTGCCCGACGGATTTCAAATGAAGGTAATACCTGCTGAACCTTTTTCCAGTAAAGAAAAACCTATTTATAATGTAAAAATAGTGGAAATTGAACTTACTGCAAAAAGTAAATCAATTTCAATTCCTGTCCTTCTAACTAGTAATCCTGATGAATTTTATGATCATCAAATAATTGATATCGACATGATGAAATGGAAATAGTAATACAAAAAATATAATGAGATCAGTTATGAACAGTAGAATTGTAATAATCTGCATTTTTTCTGTAATTGCACTTTTGTTTCATTTTGGATGTAATAGAAAACTGAATTCTGATAAAAAAGGGATTGGAGAAAGGGTCACTGATATTGATGGGAATGTTTATAAAACAATTAAAATTGACACCCAGATTTGGATGGCAGAGAATTTGAAAGTTACCAGATTCAGAAATGGTGATCAGATACAAAATGTAGATGATGCAATTAAATGGGAAAACCTTTTAGATGCAGCATTTTGCAACTACCAAAACAACAAAATTTTTGGGAAAAAATATGGGAACTTATACAACTGGAATGTAGTAAATGATTCCCGGGGATTATGTCCCGAGGGCTGGCATGTACCATCTGACGAAGATTGGCAAATACTGTCTGATTTTCTGGGAGGCAATAATGTTGCCGGCAATAAAATGAAAGAAACAGGCTTCAAACACTGGGCTGAACCTAATGAAGGCGCAACAAATGAGTCAGGATTCACTGCACTTCCCGGTGGTGGGCGTGATGAATACGGGAAATTTATTATCAACAAATATGGTGGTCATTGGTGGAGTTCTACAGAAGACGGGTCTATTGATGGTTTGGTGCGTAGTATTTACTACGGATATGGTAGTCTTATGAGAGATAGTTATCATAAAAACAGTGGGTTTTCGGTTCGTTGTCTGAAAGATTGAAAAATTAATTCTGTGAAATATGAATTGGTGAATATTAACAAGAAAGTGAAAACCCGCTATTCAGGAATGGAATTGAAAATGGGATTGAAATTACCATTAATGGTGGGGAACAATACCATCTGGTATTAGATAAAGCAGAATAAGTATGAAAGTACAATGTGAAAAATGGAATGCATTTGGATTCCATGAATATTTTTAAAATTTAATGAAAAGAAATGAAAAGAATAGATGAGTTCCCGGCAATTGTCGTGATTTTAAAAAAAACTGATAATAAAAGTCTGCTTTTAGCAGTTGCATTCCTTGTCTTGGTCGTTATAACAGCCTGCTCCTCAACATCCGATGATAACAAAAATGACAGGATGCAGGTTAAAACGGATGACTTTCCGCGTTTAATCATCACCAATCGAAACATCGATGATTTTATCCTGAAATCCAAAACAACACACCAGCACCTTTTTAATCTTTCCATCCAACTGGCAGATAATTTTCTCGGAAGAGTGCCTCCTCAAGCTCAAAATGCTTCCAATGTGTACCGGGAAATTGGTGAAACCATGCCGGCGCTTGGATTGGCATTTCTGATAACCAATGAGGATAAATACCTCGCAGGGGTAGAGAAATGGATCAGGATGCTAATGGATGTGCCAACCTGGGAAGGCAGTCAAAATCTGGGCAGGTCGGCATGGGTAACCGGAATTGCGCAACTGTACGACTGGCTCTATTTTTATTTGGATGAAGACTTAAAAAAGCAGGTTGTTTCCCGGCTTAAAAAAGAAGCCAAAATAATTCGGAATACTGCTGCCAGTACCAGGGCGCTGAGCAACCATTTATTGATTGAAACTTCTGCAATTGGCATAGTAGGATTGATTCTATCTGAAGACGACCCTGACCGTGACGTCTTTTTAAACCAGGCAAACCAATGGACGGAATATATTATTAAAAATGCGCCACTTGACGGATCATGGGGAGAAGGAGTGCAATACTGGCAATACGGTTTAGGTTACTTTTTAAGATTTCTGGAAGGTGCCCAAACATCTGGATATCATGATTATTTTCCGGAATATGACTGGCTTAAAAAGACTGGCAGGTTTCCCATTCATTTTTCAGTACCCGATAACCTAACAAGGGTTATAAATTTTGGCGACTGTGGAACAGATAGATATATCCCAACTAATTTGCTATACCTGCCGGCAAGCAAATACAAGGATGGAGTTGTTCAGGATTTCGCTCTTAAAATACAGGCTACAGAATCACACAAACTTTCCTGGTTCGATTTTTTGACATTTGATGCTGCAATTAAGCCAGTTGATTACAGATCAGTTGAAAAAGAGTTCCATCATTTTGATGATCATGGTTTTGTGACCATGAGATCCAGTTGGGAAAAAGATGCAGCACTGGTTGGGTTTCGTTGTGGGCCAGCTCCTGGGCATGCCAACCAGGCAAAACCTGAAAGATTAGCTAACAGGGGGTATGGGCCTGGACACCAGCATCCTGATATAAATAGTTTTGTAATTTATGCAAATGGAACCTGGCTGGCTATCGATCCGGGATATATAATGCTGAAGGAAACCAGAAACCACAATACAATTCTGGTAAATGGGCATGGTCAGGCCGGTGCGGGAGGGAAATGGCTGGACTATCTGACTTTTCAAAATCGCGATCCTGCTCCAAAAATAACATTTACGGAATCAACACCCATTTATGATTATGTTATTGGAAATGCCGGTAATATATACGTGGATGAAGCAGGTCTAGAATATTTTGAACGCCAACTGATGTTTATTAAACCCGACATAATTATAATAGCCGACCGCTTAAAAACCGGGAAAGATTCATATTATGACTGGTTAATACAAGCCAACGAGATTGCAGAAATTGAAAGGATACCTTTGGGTTATGACATTAAAAAAACAGAGGCGTCTTTATCGGTGATTCCGTTATTACCTACCGGGGTGAATTTAAAGTATGCCGAAAGGATGCTTGAGGCTAACGATGTATATGGAAGTTCGAATTATAATAAGCGTGAGGGATTATTAAAAACCATAAATATACAAACAACAGGATTGAATACGAACTTTCTTGTGGTACTGACAATTAACAAACCAGGCGAAATTAAACCGGAGGTTTCACTGGAAGACGGAATTATTCATATCGTAAAAAACGGCAACAAATATTTGGTAAATTTTCAGCCGGATAAAAAGTTATCGGAAATAATACTGGATTTGGCCGGCAAATAAAAAAAGTTGTCTATTTGGTGTATTGAATTGGCAGATAAATGATTATTAACTTTTATTGATTTATTATGAAAAAGATTGTTGTATTGATTTTAACATGCTTGGGAATTATATTTTCATGTCAAAAGAATAAAACTGATTTTGACGCTGATTTTTATTTGAATTTTTCCCTGAAACAGGTTGAGAAATCATTGGATTCCCTACCGGATGTGAACAGGTCTCCCCGGTATATTCAACCAGGAGAAGTTAGATGGAGTACAACAGGAATCACTGCTTGGACATCAGGGTTTTGGCCTGGGGTTTTATGGCATATGTATGAATTTTCGGGTGATGAACGATTAAAGGATGCAGCACATAATTGGACTATGCCTTTGGCAAAAATAAAAGACCGCGGGGTTAAAAACCATGATTTGGGCTTTATGATATTTTGCAGTTTTGGGAATGCTTACAAATTAACGGAGGATATTAAATATAAGGAATATATTCTTGAAACGGCTGATTCTTTAGCTACTCTGTTTAATTCAAACACAGGTACAATTCTTTCGTGGCCCGACAGAAAAAAGATTGGTAATGTGAATATTTCGGGAAGAATAAATCACAATACAATAATTGACAATATGATGAATCTGGAACTATTGTTTTGGGCAGCTAAAAACGATGGAAATCCGGAATTGTATGAGATTGCCAAAAGTCATGCCCAAGCCACTATGAAAGATTTTCTCAGGCAAGATTATTCGAGTTATCATGTAGTCGTTTACGACAGCCTGACCGGAGAGGTAGGACACAGAATTACTCATCAGGGATTTGCAAATGAATCTATGTGGGCACGTGGACAAGCCTGGGGAATTTATGGTTTTACCGTAGCTTATCGTGAAACAGGATTGCAGGAATTTCTTGAAACAGCAATGAATATGGCTCAGATATTTATCGACCGGCTTCCTGATGATTATGTACCTTTTTGGGATTATGATGCGCCCAATATACC
Organism: uncultured Maribellus sp.; assembly: GCA_964572085.1. GTDB lineage: Bacteria > Bacteroidota > Bacteroidia > Bacteroidales > Prolixibacteraceae > Draconibacterium. The sequence continues at coordinate 6,816 of CAZNEV010000072.1, forward strand.
AATTGTCGAAAAGGATGCTTCAGCAGCAGCTGTTGCAGCCTCTGCATTGCTTGAATTATCAGCACTCATTGAAGATACTGAAAAACAATTATGGTTCAGGGGAAAGGCTTTTAAAATTCTTGAGTCACTCAGTAAAAATTATCTGTCTGATGGCTCAAATCATGCTGTTTTGTGGCATTCAACAGGTAATAAAAATAGTGATTCTGAAGTTGATGTGCCGATTATTTATGCCGATTATTATTTCATAGAAGCCTTGCTCAAAGCAAAAAAATTACTATAAGTTATAAAATGACATTTTAAAGACTAAAATCATGAAGATTAAAATTAAACTTATTTTACCCTTTTTACTATTTGCAAACAGTTTTTTAATAAATGGTGCAAATATTCAAAAAGATAGTGTGATTTCCTTGATGGAAAAAGTTGCCGACTGGCAAATTCAACAATTTCCTTTCATCAGGCATAAACCTTTATCATGGACAAATGGTCCTTTTTATTTAGGCCTAATAAGATTAAATGAAGTTAGTCAAAATGACAAGTACCATGATTTTCTAATGAAAATCGGCATAGACAATAACTGGCAATTGATCGACAGGGAAAACAAATATTTTGCCGATGACTTTTGTGTGGCCCAGTTCTATCTTGAAATGTACAAAAAAACAGGTATTGATGAAATAATAAAGCCAACTTTGACTAAAGTTGATTTTACAATTAATAATCCTTCGAAAGCTCCACTTTGGCTTGGTGGTGAAAAAGGACAAGAACGCTGGAGTTGGTGTGATGCGCTGTTTATGTCACCTCCTGTATATGCTGGATTGTATTCTATTACTGGTAATAAGGAGTACGCAGTGTTTCTTGATAAGGAATTTATTGTTTGTGTCGATTCGCTTTTCGACCGGTCGGACAATCTTTTCTATCGGGATCGAAACTATAAAGGGAGAACTGAACCCAATGGCGAAAAAGTGTTTTGGGGCAGGGGCAATGGATGGGCATTGGGTGGAATTGCATCGGTTTTGAATTACCTGCCCAAGGGGCACAAAAATTATGAGATATATGTGGACATCTTTAAGAAAATGGCTGCTGCTGTTGTGAAATGCCAGAATGAAAACGGATACTGGCATCCCAGCTTGCTTGACCAAGCTTCATATCCAGATCAGGAAAACAGCGCAACCGGTCTTTTAACGTATGGGCTGGCATGGGGGATAAATAATGGCATTTTAGAAGAATCAGTTTATAAAGCTCCCGTAATGAAAGCATGGGATTCCATGGTGCGGTGCGTCTCCCCGGAGGGAAAACTTGGTTATATTCAAAAAGTTGGACAAAGACCTGAAAAAATATTTAAAGATTCAACCGAAATATATGGAGTTGGTGCCTTTTTACTGGCTGGTTCTGAAATAAATAAAATATTAAGACGGCAGGAATATCATACTAAATATTTGATGGATATGACAAAAAGGAATGCCCTGTTGGCAAATGAAGGTTTCCAGCGGCCTTATCGATATGTTCACGATTGGCTTGAATATGCCGATCCGAAAACAGGGCTCATTCCCAGAAATTTGCAGGGGAGTATAGATTTGTGGGATCAAAAGGACGCCGCAGCCGATAATTATCCGTTTATGGTTATTACTGCTTCACTCACGGACCAGGAGCTGTTTGAAGGACGCATGCTTGATATACTGAAAACAGAAACAGAATTAACCTCCCGGATTGGCAATATCCCGGATGAATATTCATTTTCCAAAGGAGATTTCTTGAATGAAGAACCTGATACCGGCAGGATGATTTTTGGCGCTTCGGAATACATTAAAGATGGGTTGATGGTGGTAACTGAGTGGCTTGGGCAGAGTCCGTGGAGCAAACGGATGATTGGTATTCTTGATGACATGTGGCAAATTGCCCCGGTTGAGACCAACTTTGGCAACATCGTTTCCAATGATAATGAAATTAACGGGGAAATGCTTCAAGCGCTTTCGCGCGTTTACTGGATGACAGGTGAAGAACGGTATCTCGATTATGCAATTCGGTTGGGCGATTATTACCTGTTGGGGAATCATCATCCCACGCGTGATTTGGAGAGGCTCCGGCTTCGGGATCATGGTTGCGAAGTTATTTCAGGACTGACAGAATTGTATGCTACGGTTCACTATGCCCGTCCGGAAAAAAAAGAGAAGTATCAAAAACCGCTTTATGAAATGCTGGACCGCATATTGGAAGTCGGTCGCAATGAAGACGGTTTTTTCTACGATGATATTAACCCAAAAACCGGTGAAATCATTACAGACAGAATTGCCGATACATTTGGATATACTTTTAACGGTTATTATATTGTTTATCAACTTGATAGTATTGAACGGTATCGCGATGCTGTATTGCAGACCCTGGACAAACTAAACGACAAGTATAAAAATTTCGATTGGGAAAATTTTGGTGTGGATGGATATGCAGATGCAATAGAAGGCGCATTGAATCTTTTTAACCGGGAGCCGCTGCATTCAGTCAATGAATGGATAGACAGCGAAATAAAGGTGATGTGGGACTTTCAGGACAATCACCCGGGTCCAAGGGGAGAAGGATGGGACAATAGCGGGATCATCGAAGGAATGCACCCTGACGGTAATTTTGCCAGGACTTCATTGATGTATGCACTTTGGAAAACACAGGGAATCAGGATACACCCCTGGCGGGCGGATGTGATTTTTGGAGCAGTTGAAAAAGAAGGTGAGCTCATGATTTATATATCGGCGAATGATTCATGGAAGGGAAGGCTTATTTTCGACCATGCCCGTCACAGTACAGATTTGAACCTTCCTTACAACTGGCCCCGCATCAATCAATTCCCCGAATGGTACACGGTTGCGGATGACATAAAATATAAGTTGGCGGATATTAACAAGAAAGTGAAAACCCGCTATTCAGGAATGGAATTGAAAAATGGGATTGAAATTACCGTTAATGGTGGGGAACAATACCATCTGGTGTTAGATAAAGCAGAATAAGCATGAAAGCACAATGTAAAAAATGGAAACCTGTAGTTGCTGCAGCCTTGATTTTAATGGCATTGGGATTCTTAAATACATGCCAGGAAAAAACAGCTTATTATACATTCAGCCACTTTGAAAAAGTTCCCAAAACGGATGTCCATTTGCACATCAACTCGCTGGATCCCGTTTATATGGAATTTGCGTCAAGGTATAACTTCCGTGTCGTTTCACCAAATGTCGATGCAGGAAATTCAATTGATGAACAGTTAAGAGTTGCCGGTATAATCAAAAAAAAATGGCCCGGACGGTTTGCTTTTTTGGGGACTTTTTCCGTCGACAGCTTTGGCAAACCCGGTTTTGCCGAAAATACAATTATCCGGATAAACCAGTGTTTGGAAGCAGGGGCGTCTGGAATCAAAATATGGAAAAACATTGGAATGGTTTTAAAAGATACCGCCGGACGATATGTTATGGTTGACGATCCGGGACTTGATCCGATATTCCGATATCTTGAAGAAAACAAAATCCCGGTGATGGGTCATCTGGGAGAACCCCGGAATTGCTGGCTTCCCCTGAATGAAATGACAGACACTTCAAATTACAGATACTACAAATCCAATCCGCAGTATCATATGTATTTGTATCCTGAAGCACCTTCGTATGAAGACCAGATAAATGCCAGGGACAATCTGTTACAAAAATTCCCCGGGCTTATTTTTACAGGAGCCCATTTGGGCAGTATGGAATGGAATGTGGATGAGGTGGCAAAACGTTTAGATATGTTTCCTGAAATGGATATAGATTTATCGGCAAGAATGGCTCATGTAGAGTACCAGTCGATTGATGACTACGACAAGGTGAGAAATTTCATAATCAAATACCAGGATCGCATTATATACGGTACCGACATTACAATCAATGCAAATCAAACGCATCCCGGTGAAATCCTCCAAAGACTTCTGGAACGTTGGGAATCAAACTGGATTTATCTGGCAACCGATTCATTGCAGCACATAAAAAACCTACCGCAGGAAGTTAAAGGACTGAAATTGCCTGCGGAAGTTATTGATAAAATTTACAATAAAAATGCAGATCGTTTTTTTGAATCGATGTGATAATTATTTACTATGAAGAAAATACTTGTGTTTTTTGTGATAAATCTGATTGCTTTTTTGACATGTTTTTCTGTTACCTGCCAAAATATCCAACTTCCACCCAAATCTGAATTTAATTTTATAGTCATTGGTGACCATGGACGGAATGGCTATTATCAACAACAGGAAGTTGCTGATATGATGGCAGAGGTTGCCACTGATATTAATGCACGGTTTTATGTAACCGCTGGTGACAATTTTCAAATAAGGGGTCCGCAAAGCACGCAGGATCCTCTATGGATGTCCAGCTTTGAAAATATCTACACCCATCCTTCATCTCTTTTTAACTGGTATCCTACCTTGGGCAACCACGATCATGCAGGTAATGTCCAGGCTCAGATAGATTACTCACAAATAAGTCGTAGATGGGTAATGCCAGCTAATTACTACACACTTGTAGAAGAGAGGAATGATGTTAGCGTCAGATTAGTTATATTGGATACACAACCAATTTGGATGGCATTTAACAGTGACAACTCCGAATATACCGTAAAAGATGCAGAAGCACAATTGGCATGGGCCGACAGCGTTTTAAGTGTTTCCGTGGAAGACTGGGTAGTTGTTGTAGGTCACCATCCGATTTATAGTGCTCACCCTACTCGTGGAAATACAAAAGAGTTAGTGGAACATCTGAACCCAATATTGAACAGACACAAAGTTGATTTCTATATTGGTGGTCACGACCACATCTTCCAGCACATGAAAGATCCGAAGAGTAAGATCGATTATTTTGTAAATACCGCCGGATCGCAGGTTAGTCCTAAAGCGACCAACGATATGACGATCTTTGCAGCATCCTCACCAGGGTTTAGCATTTGTTCTGCAACAAAAACTGGTTTATCTATATATTTTATTAACATTGATGGGAAAGCTATTTATCATTACTTGAGAGATAAGTAGCATTTTTTTTTAATATGGTACTCTGAAAATAAAATCTTCGAAACTTCAAATTTGCATTTCTTTGATATATACTTTCTATAAAAATTCGATAATGATTCAGAGCGAAAACAGAAAATGATCAATATATACTAAAAGCCAAAAAATAGATTTAATGATGAAGTTGGTGAGAACTAAATCTCTCCTATAACTTATAACACAATTAAACATAAATTACATGTACTTTAAAATTTTTCTAAAGACTCCTGTGAGAAGTCTACTAATTTTATTTATTCTCAGTTTATTTCTATTTTGTTATGGAACTAATACTGCTTCTAATAAAGGCCCACTTGCTGCGACAAATAATGATTTTCCTGCTTTTGCCCGGATTAATGATGGTTCTAAAGCTATTCATGTAATCGATTTTAAAGAAGGATGGAAATTCAAAGCTACTGATGAAAACAAATGGATGGATGCAACAGTACCAGGGACAGTTCAGGAAGACCTTATTAAAGTGGGAAGGCTAAGAGATCCATATTACCGAGATAATGAACTTGATGCTCAATGGGTTGAAAAGAAAGAATGGGAGTATCAATACAGTTTTAATCTTGATGAATCTATTTTGAGAAGAGATATGGTTTTTTTAGATTGTAGAGGTCTAGATGTCATCTGCGAGTTGTACTTGAACAATACCTTAGTTGCAAATACACAAAATATGTTCATAGAATATGAATTTGACGTGAAAGAACACCTTCAAGTAGGAATAAATACATTGCGTGTAGTATTTCGTTCTGTTTTGGAATGGAATAAAAAACAAGCAGACGAAGACCCCCGGGTAACCTGGCGAAGCGGTGATGCTGTAACAAATGATGCTTTGAAAGGACTTTTGTATTATTCCCGTAAAGAGGCTTCCGATTTTGGTTGGGACTGGGGTGTCCGGTTGCTTTCTAGTGGTATTTGGAAACCAATCAGATTGGTTGCATATGATACGGGAAGAATTGTCCAACTCGACGTTAGACAAGACCTGTCTAATATAAACAAAGCTGATTTGTACCTAAATGCGGAGTTGGAAACCTACCGCTCTGGTGAATTTGCTGTTGATTTTGAGGTAATGTTCGAAGACTCCATAATTGCCCATACCATAGTACCGGTAAGCAATGGCAAGGCACATTGTATGATTAGTATCCCTAATCCCAAAATATGGTGGCCCAATGGCTGGGGGGAACATCCGTTGTACACCGTAAAGGCTATTTTGCTCGACAAAGATATTAGGGTACATACCCGGCAGACCAAGATAGGTTTACGAACTGTTGAAATTGTCCGTGAAAAGGATAATCGGGGGGAAACATTCGGTATAAATGTAAACGGAAAATTGATTTTTTGCAAAGGGTCCAACTGGATCCCCGCTGACGCAATGCCAGGACGGTTAACCGAGGGTCATTATAAACATTTGCTCCAGTCTTGCGTTGATGCAAACATGAACATGATCCGTGTATGGGGTGGTGGTTTGTATGAGGCAGATGTATTTTACGATTTTTGCGATGAAAATGGGATTTTAATCTGGCAGGATTTTATGTTTGCATCTGGTCCCTATCTTGCAACAAAGCCATATCTGGAAAATGTAAAAGCTGAAGTAAAAAATGTTGTTTTACGTAGACGCCACCATCCATCTATTGCGCTTTGGTGTGGAAATAATGAATCGGAACACAATATGGGTAATGGTCAGAACTGGATCGCACATAATCCTGCTATTAACTGGACGGATTACGATAAAATATTCAATGAAGTTATTCCTCAAACGGCTGCCCTTTATGACCCCGACAGACCCTATTGGCCAAGTAGTCCACACAATCCATTAGATCGTGATGGAAAAAGCCCTGATTACCAAGAAAAATCGGGTAATGTACATACTTACGAGGTTTGGGGTGGGGAAAAACGATTTGATGCGTATTCTGAAATGGGTAAGTACCGGTTTGTATCAGAATTTGGGTTTCAGTCTTTACCTAATATTGAAACGATTCGTTCTTTTACCGCACCAGAAGATCGTTATTTCTCTTCTTCAATTATGGATTATCACAATTTAACGGGAAGAAAACCAAATCAAAACCAGGGGAATGTTCGCATTGCCACCTACACAGCAGATCGGTTTCGCATGCCAACAAATATGGAAAATTGGATTACCGTTTCACAAATATTGCAAGGAGAAGGCATGAAAATGGGTTGTGAAGCCATGCGCCAAAACTATCCACATTCCACAGGTGCGCTTTATTGGCAATTAAATGACAACTGGCCGGTTATTTCATGGAGTAGCATCGACTACTTCGGCAGATGGAAGGCTGTCCATTATATGGCTAAACGTTTTTTTAATCCTATATTAGTAAGCGGAGCAGTAAAAAAAGGACGAATTTTAGTGTATGGTTCCAACGACCTTTTGAAAACTGAAGCTTGTACGCTAAAATGGGAATTATCTCAGTTTGATGGAACCGTGTTGAGAAGCGGAACAAAAGAGTCCAATTTACCAGCAAACCAAAGTATGTTATTAGAGACTCTCGATTTTTCCGATCTTGTTAATGATGACACCAGTTTGTCAACTTACCGTAAGGAAAGTTACCGGAATAGAGAAAACATTTTTTTATCGTTGAGGTTGGAACAGGGCGATAGCTTATTATCTTCGAACATGGTATTCTTTGTTCCACCGAAATATTGGAATCTTGAAAAACCTGAGATACAATATATGATAAATAGGGAACAAGGAGAAACTAAAATTATCCTCACTGCAAAAAAATATGCAGCTTATGTCGAATTAGGTGTTCATAACAGCCATGCTCAGTTCTCCGACAATTATTTTCATTTGCTTCCAGGTGAAAGTAAAACTGTGTTTGTTGTTTCTGCCGAAATACCTTACAAAGAATTCCAGTCTAGTTTTTATGCAAAAAGTCTGATCGACACTTATTCCAATTTTTAATTTTTTTAAAAAAAAATAAATTTCAATGCAAACAAAAATCAAATTATTAACATTAATAATGGCATTACTTCTTTTTCTAGGTTGTAACGAAAAAAGAGGACAGTACTATTCGGCTTCCGATTTTAGTAAAGTGCCTAAAATCGATGCGCATTTTCACTATGATACTCCTGACATTCGGTATTTGCAATTTGCTGATTCGTTGAATTTCAAGTTAGTTTCACCCAATGTTGATGCTGGAATGCCACTCGATAATCAATTGGAAATCACTGCTGCAATCAAGCGCAAATACCCAGATAAGTTCGCCTTCCTTGGAACATTTTCGGTTGATAGTTTCAATAATCCCAATTTTACTGAACAAACAATAGCCCAGATTGATAAGTGCATGAAAGAAGGTGCATCGGGAATAAAAATATGGAAAAATATCGGTATGGTGCTGAAGGATACTGCAGATCGTTTTGTTATGGCAGATGATCCGGCATTTGACCCAGTATTCAATTATCTCAAAAAAAACAACATCCCGGTGCTAGCCCATCTTGGGGAGCCCAAGAATTGCTGGCTGCCACTGAACGAGATGACTGTTGACAATGACCGCAGATATTATAAAGAACATCCTCAGTATCACATGTATCTGCATCCTGTAGCACCTTCCTATGAGGATCAGATCGGCGCGCGCGACAATTTATTGAAAACACACTCCGGGCTGAACCTGTCAGGTGCCCATTTAGGCAGCCTGGAATGGAGCGTGGACGAGATTACCAAACGGTTGGATCAATTCCCGAATTTCAATATCGACATGGCAGCCAGGCTGATTCATTTGCAATACCAATCACTTTCCGACCGTGAAAAAGTATATAATTTCATGATCAAATACCAGGACCGCATCATGTACGCGACCGATGTAACACTCGATGGGAGAGATACTGATTATTTCGGCATCGTTGAAGGTCTTCATCATATGTGGACCGATGAATGGCTTTTCTTGGCAACCGATCGTACAATCACCGTTGCAGATCTTGGTGGAAAAGAAGTGAGAGGGCTGCAATTGCCACGGGAAGTTATTGATAAGATATATTGTAAGAATGCTGAAATGTTTTTTAATATGAAGCAATAAACCATATGGAGACCAATAATTTTGTCCAGTCGCGTCTGCTATCCCTTGATTCTTTTCAGGTACTTAACCATAAAATTCGATCAACTTGGATGCGGGATGCCGATCCTTAATAAATCACAAAAACATATGAACAAACATGTGTAACAAAATTTTAATATAATTTTAACACCATAATCAAAATAGATAAAACGAGCCATCATAAAAGCTTTTTAAGACACAGGGACATGATTATGGCGAGTTACATGGGTTACCTTAAAAAACAAACAATTATAAATACATGAAAATGATATCCAAAAACGATTTTTTCTTTGTTCTATCCTTTTTTTTGTCCACCCAACTTTTCGCCCAAAACACCGAAACTATCTTCCTTTCCGGAACGGATGCGGCAAATACGGTGGAATGGGATTTCTTTTGCACCGATGGCAGAAACAGCGGCGAGTGGACAAAAATTTCCGTCCCATCCAACTGGGAATTCCAAGGTTTTGGAACTTATAACTACGGGCACGACTGGAAAGACAAAGACATCAAACTAGGGCTGGAACACGGCCTTTACAAACATGAGTTTGAAGTCCCTGCTTCGTGGAAAGGGAAAACGGTGAACATCGTTTTCGATGGTTCGATGACCGATACAAAAGTGAAGATCAACGGCAAATCTGCCGGAGCGATCCATCAGGGGGCTTTTAACCGTTTTAAATATGACATTTCAAAACTGCTAAAATACGGCAAAACCAATTTATTGGAAGTGGACGTGGATAAACATTCATCCAACAAATCGGTGGTGCGTGCTGAACGACAAGCCGATTTCTGGATTTTTGGAGGCATTTTCCGCCCCGTGTTTTTGGAAGCTTTGCCGCCGGTGCATATGAACCGCACGGCTATAGATGCAAAGGCGGATGGTTCGTTTAAACTACTGGTCGCTTTAAACCAATCGAAAACAGATTACTCTGTCGAAGTGGAATTGTTCGATTTGGAAGGTAAAAAAATAGGAAATACGTTTCAGGCAGAAATCAATATGGGCAATTCTGAAGCTTGGGTTCTGGGTAAATTTGACAACATAAAATCTTGGAATCCGGAATGGCCCAATTTATATGACATGAAAACAACTCTGAAAAAAGGTAATAATCGTTTACATGAAGTCACCGAGCGCATTGGCTTCCGCACCGTGGAACTAAGAAAACACGACGGCTTTTATGTAAACGGCGAAAAAGTTGTTTTCAAAGGTGTGAATCGTCATTCGTTCTGGCCCGAGACTGGGCGCTGTCTGAGCGAAGAAAACCATATAACGGATATTCGTTTGATGAAAGAGATGAACATGAACGCCGTGCGTATGTCACATTATGCACCCGACAAACGTTTTCTGGAGTTGTGCGATTCCTTGGGGCTTTTTGTATTGAACGAACTTGCGGGTTGGCAACAGGGATATGATACAATAGTTGGTCCGAAATTGATAAAAGAGTTAATTTTAAAAGATGAAAATCATCCAAGTGTAGTGATTTGGGATCATGGGAATGAACGTGGATGGGATTTTGCCAATGAAAAATGGTTCCACCACTGGGATATACAAAAACGTCCCATTATTTATCCAATTATATTGCGCAACGGTGTTGATACCCATCATTATCCGGAGTACAATTATGGAATTGCCCGCAAGACTTTTGGCAACGATCCGTTTATGGCTACCGAACTTTTACACGGATTATATGATGGTGGAAATGGTGCGGGTTTGGAAGACCTCTGGAGAAGTTATGAGGCGAGTCCCTTGTTCGCCGGAGGCTTTCTGTGGGTTTTCACAGATGAGGCCGTTCGTCGCACCGATCTGGAAGGAACTGTTTTTGACTCGGATGGAAATCATGCTCCTGATGGGATTTTAGGCCCTCATCGTGAAAAAGAAGGTAGTTTTTATACAGTAAAAGAGATTTGGTCACCTGTGCAAGTGGATCCCGTAACCATCAACAAACAGTGGAATGGAATGCTTTTTCTGAAAAACAAATTCATTTATACTGATTTAAAAGATTGCTCTTTCAGTTGGAAAGCAGTAAAAACCGAAATTGGTAAAACGCGGAAAACAATTACCGGAAGTGGCACTTTACCAAGCCCTTCAGCTTCACCTGGTGAAACAGCTCAGGTACAAATAAATTTTTCAGATGCATTAAATGATGCAGATTTGTTTCAATTTAAAGCAGTAAACCACGAAGGAGACGAGCTTTACACCTGGAGTTGGCCAGTAATCCAGCCAGATGAAATTGCATCCACTTATATTTCGTCAGCTTCCTCAAATTCGCAAATTGAAGTAGTCGAAAGCGGAAATTTAGTAATGGCAAATATTGGAGGTTTACAGATTTCATTCGACAAAAGAAACGGCACTATCCAAAACATCAAAAATAGTAAAGGAAACATTTCCTTTTCGGGTGGTCCGATTCCGGTTGGTATTGATTCAGAAGTAGAAGAAGTTAGCTGGAGAAAAACCAAAAGCGGCGATTTCGAAATAGAAATCGGGTATTCGCACTATCCCAAAAAGATAGTTTGGACCCTAACCCGGAATGGATTGTTGGGTCTCGAAGCCGGTATTATAAAGGAAAGATTGAAAGATATCGATTACCTGGGGATTACTTTTAACTATCCTGTAGAAAAAGTAGAAGGCGTGAAATGGATGGGCCGCGGACCTTACCGTGTTTGGAAAAACCGTCAGAAAGGCAGTAATATTGGTGTGTGGGAAAAAGCTTACAACAACACGATCACAGGGGAGAGCTTCAATAACTTAGATTACCCCGAATTTAAAGGCTACCACGGCAATTTGTATTGGGCAACACTGCAGACAAGCGAATCAGATTTCACGGTGATTTCGGAAACGCCAAATTTGTTTTTTCAGCTCTTTACGCCTGCAAAACCGCAACATGATCCTGGCGGAACTCATCCCCCTTTCCCTAAAGGAGACATTTCGTTTTTATATGAGATCCCAGCAATTGGTACCAAGTTCAAACAAGCCGAAAGGCTGGGACCCAAAAGCCAAAAAGGGATTTACTATGGACTTCCCGATGACGGCGGTTATCCAATAAAACTGTGGTTTGATTTTAGGACGGAATAGATAGATTCCTGCGATCGTGATTACGGTTGATTGTAATATAACGGAGATTGTTCGTTTGTGGAACAATCTTTATTTAAAAAATAGAAAATTAATCAATAATTAAATGAGAAAATTGAGAAAGAAAACCGTATTCTATTTCACTGTAATATTAATTATTTCAACACTCGGATGTGAACAAAAAGCACAAAAAGAAATCCCCGTGGCAAAGATTGAGCCGCGAGTTATCACTGATACCGTCAAATGGGACACCGATGATCCTGCCATATGGATAAACCCGGCCGATCCTTCAAAAAGCCTCGTAATAGGAACCGATAAACACATGAATGGAGCGTTGTATGCTTTCAACTTAGAGGGTAAAATAGTGAAGGATTCAACACATTTGAACAGGCCCAATAATGTAGATGTTGCTTACGGGTTTCCATATAATGGTGATTTAATTGATATTGCTGTGGTCACTGAAAGATATGAGCAGAGAATCAGAGTTTTTAAATTACCTGAACTGGAACCCATTGATCAGGGAGGTTTAGTTGTCTTCGATGGTAATACCGAAAGAGCCCCTATGGGTATTGCAATGTATAATCGAAAAAAGGATGACACATATTTTGTTTTTGTCAGTGGCAAATCCGGTCCGGAAGAAGGATACATAGGCCAATTTCTTTTAAAGAGTAATGATCAAAACAAAATAGAACTGACTCCAGTCAGGGAGTTTGGAAAGTATAGTGGCAAACATGAAATTGAAGCCATTGCAGTAGACGATGATTTAGGATATGTCTATTATTCAGACGAAACCGTTGGTGTTAGAAAATACCATGCCGACCCAGAAAAACCAGGAGCAAACCGTGAATTGGCAATATTTGCCACAGAAGGATTTACGAGAGACCATGAAGGCATTTCTATTTATAAAAAAACGGACAAAACAGGCTATATTTTGGTGTCAGACCAACAAGCCAATCAGTTTTGGATTTTCCCAAGAGAAGGAACTGCCGAAAATCCGCATGCTCATGAACCAATTAAAATAATCAAAACATCCACCAAAGATAGCGATGGTAGTGAGGTCACAAATATACCCCTTCCAGGGTTTCCTTTAGGTCTTTTTGTAGCTATGTCAGATGATAAAACATTCCAATATTATTCATGGGAAGACATTGCGGGTGAAGATTTAAATTAATTTTAAATCTCCGTAAGAATTGCTTCAGTTTTATTATATGGATAGCTTTGTGTTTTATATACATTTAAAATGAAGAAAAATAACCTATCAAATTGCTACTTACTTTCACTCACATTTTTGTTGTTCATTTCATCAGCATGTGTTAATCAAAAAGTAGTATTGACTGCCTTAGTTAAAAATGAAGCGAATGAACCTGCAAAAGGACTAAACGGCAAACTTCAAAACAAAGATAAATTCCAGACGGCATGGCATTTCAAACGTGCTGCCACCAAGGAAAACGGACTATTGCAACTAAAAGTTAAACCCAATCAATCCTATCTCTTAGAAATTAAAGGGAAACAGGGTGCAGGCCGGGTCTTTGTGTCGCCTGAAAAACTTTCAGATACCATTCACATTACCTACCCCGTAAAAGAAAAGATTGTACTCCTTCATAACAACGATCTGCACTTTGATTTGAATCATTTGGAAGAATTCACCCAAAAAGTGGAAGAAATACGCGCAAAATATGACGATGTTTATTTATTCAATGCCGGTGATATATTTGTAAGGTACCCGCACCGGTGGATTGAAAACGGAACATTGAAGGATACCGCCTGGTATGGCAAAAGGGCGATGCTCATGATTAACGAAATGAATGATTTGGGCTATGACCTTATGACTTTGGGAAATCATGAACTGGCGTATATCGGTAACCTTACGCGTCTGGCACTGGAGGAAGCCCATTTTCCGCTTTTAGCTGCCAATTTTGAAATAACCACCGACAAACTTCCACGTGTCGATCCCTGTTCCATTATAGAAACCTCCACATTGCGCCGTATTGCCGTGTTGGGTTTATCTTTAGACAAAGCTAAAAAAGAGGGTATTGTGGAACTTGATCTTACTGAAACCGTTAATAAATACATTTCTATTCATGACGATGCGGATGCATTTCTGATACTTTCCCATCGGGGATTGAAGGAGGACAAAAGCCTTGCTGAAAAATTCCCTCAAGTGGATGCAATTATTGGAGGGCACTCCCATGATTTGCTTGAGAAAGCTATTTTTATAAACTCCGTTTTAATTGCACAAGCCGGCGGAAACCCGCATGTTGTTTCTAATGATCATCCCGTTTATTTAGGAATCGTTATTTTTACGCTGGAAAATGGTATAATAACTGAAAAGGATGGCCGTGTGATTAGAATTGACGATTAACACTATAATTAGGCGGAAAGTGTAAACTCGTAATAAATAACCCTTGATTTTTGATTAGTAACTACGATTTGCTTCCAACAACCACGCAAACCACTCCCCTAAAATCAATCTTCCGTAAATTAATAAACTCCCCCTTCCCATTTTGTTTCCTCCACCGTTTTCCATATCTTTATCACATTATTTATGTTCTAAAATAATATCAGAATCATGATACAGAAACGCTTGTTTGGGGTTTTATTAATGTTCTTATCTGTTGGTTCAAATTCATTTGTTTTTGGCTAGAACGGCTGGCCTATGTGGAGATACGATTATAATCGGTCGGCATCAACACCGGAACAATTAGCGGCATTAGTTAACTTTGAGAAATTGCAAGCTGTAGAAAAGTAGTACGAAATAGGGCCGGAATTATTTAGAAGAAAAGCGGAGAACTTAAAAGTAAAATACTACGTTTACAATCAGATTTTAGTCAACTTTCATCAGCAAGCATTGTGAGACTTGACAACTACCAGTTAATAGTAATATAAACATTTAAAACGATTCAAATTTATGAAAAAACAAGGATTAATTGATTCCCACGGTCAGGGAATCGTAAAGAAATGGAGGCGAATTATGCGTATCACAATTGTACTCATCTTTGGCTTGATGTTTACGGCGAATGCCAACAGCTATTCGCAAGGCTCGAAACTTGACATCCGGATGACTGACCGAATTATCCGCGATGTGATTGCTTATGTGGAAGACAACAGCGAATTTACCTTTCTGTACAAAAACGAGGATTTGAATGTGGATAAAAAGGTAAGCCTTAACCTTAAGGCTGCCACGATCAATCAAATCTTAGACAAGGTGCTGGACGGCGAAGGCGTGGTTTACGATGTTTACGACCGGCAAATTATCATCCGGAAAGCAGATAAGGCCCTCACCTACTCGCAACAACCACAGCAAAAAACCGTAACCGGCGTAGTTACCGACCAACAGGGCCTTCCCCTGCCCGGAGTTTCAGTAGTTGTAAAAGGAACAACCGTGGGAACTGTCACCAACCCGGATGGAGGCTTCACGCTCTCCGTTCCTTCAAATGCCGAAACGCTTCAATTTTCGTTTGTGGGGATGAAGATGCAGGAAGTGGCGATTGAGGGTCGTAGTACTTTCACTGTGGTTATGGAGGAAGAGACGATTGGGTTGGAAGAGGTTGTGGCGATTGGGTATGGAACAATCAAGAAAAGTGATTTAACAGGCTCTGTTCAACGAGTTAATGTTGAAAATTATAAAACTCAATCCATGGTGCAGGTTACTGATATGTTAGCAGGAACTGTTGCCGGATTCAATGCGAACCAAGGAACATCGGCGCAAGGTGGTGCTTCAATGGAAATTAGGGGGCCAACATCATTAACTGCAAATACAAATCCTTTAATTGTTTTGGATGGGGTTATTTATAGTGGTACCCTTCGTGATATCAACCCTTACGATATTGAATCTGTTGATATTCTTAAGGATGCCAGTTCTGCCGCGGTATTTGGGTCCAAAGCTGCCTCCGGTGTGGTAATTATTACAACTACGAAAGGAAGAACAGGGAAACCTACAATTAACTTCTCCACCAAAATGGGACTTACAGAAAACTACAATGAAAGACGTGGATTAGGACCCGAAGAATATATTCAATTCAGACAGGATTACTTCAGGCAAATGTTTCCTAAAATTAATTATAATTTTTTTGAAATAGGTACTTAGCCACTAATATTTTTGATCGGGCATGGCGGAGCGTTTAC
>CAZNEV010000073.1:0-22837 GCA_964572085.1 uncultured Maribellus sp.
TCGACTACGCTCAGGATGACCGTTCGTCACATTGAGCGTAGTCGAAATGTGTTTAATCATTAATTCATTGTTATTCAATTTCCTTTTCAAAGTTAGAAAAATACGTTTTGTTCTGACAAACAGAATATTCTTTCAGCTTGTCCCAATTCCGTTCAATTAATGTTTATGAATTATTCAGGTAAAACCCCTTCCAACTTTTCCACAACTTCATCTACATTCCCCTTCGTAAAACAAAGCGGTGGTTTCGATTTTATCACATTGTCGAAAGGCCCGTCGGTGCTGACGAGTACCTGCTGGTTTCGCAATTCGTTTTTAACTTTTCGTGCCAAATCGGTGTCCGGTTCCAAAGTCTGGCGGTTTTTTACAAATTCAAATCCGATAAAAAGCCCTGAGCCGCGAACATCGCCAATGCTTTCGTATTTTTGTTGAAGTTTGCGCAGTTGGTGCAAATAATAATCGCCAACAGCTTTTGCATTTTGCTGCAATTGCTCTTCTTTAATTACATCCAAAACTGCTTGTCCGATAGTGCACGAAACGGGGTTGCCACCAAACGAACTGAAAAACTCCATGCCGTTGTTAAATGCTTCGGCAATTTCGTTGGTGCAAACCACCGCGCCCATGGGATGGCCGTTCCCCATGGGTTTGCCAAGGATAACCATATCGGGCACAACTTCCTGTGCTTCGTAACCCCAAAAGTAATCGCCCAAACGCCCAAAACCCGTTTGCACTTCATCCGAAATGCAAAGGCCGCCCTGGGTTCTTATTTCAGCATAAATTTCTTTTAAATACCCTTTCGCCAGAGGGACCTGACCGGCACAACCCACAATGGGTTCGGCAATAAAGGCTGCAATTTCGCCTTCAAAAGGCCGCATCTGGTCGATTGCCTTTTGTACATAAGAAGTTCCGGCGTTTTCGCACTTAAATTCTCCACGATACGTATCGGGTATGGGCAAACAAATTGTATTTCCTGAAACTCCTGCGCCCCCTTTCCCGGCAAATTTATAATGACTGATTTCAATCACGGACTGTGTGTTGCCGTGGTAGCCGTGTTCTACAACCGCAACAATATTTTTTTGTGTGAAGTTCCGTGCCATCCTGAGCGCCAAATCGGTGGCTGCACTGCCCGAATTCACAAAGAAAACTTTGTTAAGCGGCGCGGGGAATTTTTTCAATAAATTGGCGGAATATTCGTTCAGCGAATCGTAGATATAGCGGGTGTTGGTGTTGAGTTTTGCCATTTGTTTTTGCCCCGCATCCACCACTTTTGGGTGCGAATGGCCAACGTGCGGAATGTTGTTGTAAGCATCCAAATAACTCGCGCCATATTTGTCGAACATATATTGAAAAGCCGCGCTTTCCATGTAAATCGGCAATTTGTAACTAATGGAAAAAATAGGACTTACGGATTGAAATCGCTCCGCTGTTTTTTCTTCCACGGTTTTCTCAATTGGAATTGCATAACCTGCCGCTTTTCGGAATTCGTTTCGAGCCTTAACCGGGTTGATGGTAACCCATTTTTTCAACAAATCCCACGCAGGTTTTTCGCTGATTTGCGTGTATTCGTTGTCCGGGTTTTCAATCTTTTCGTATGCTGAATTACAAACGCTTGTACAGAGGCGTGCTGCAATCAACCAAAATAAACTATCAATTTCTTTTTCCTCTAAAGGAAAGATTTTGTGATAGGCCGAGATAATTGGAATTGCCCACTCAACGGGATCATTTTTGCCCATTATCGCATAGGTTATTGCGATGGCCAACTCATTTATCAATTGCGAAAAACAGACATCACCAAAATCGATGATTCCTGAAATGGTTCCGTTTTGCGTTAAAATATTCCAATCGTTGGCATCTCCGTGGATAATCTGTTTGCGCAATGAAGGTAGGAGGGGCAATACATTTTGTTTGTACTGAAGGAAGAAACATTCAACAATTTTGCGTTCAGCGGGATTTGAAATGCAAGAAATGTATTCTTCATTTCGCAGAAAACACTGCAAATCCCATTTATTTTGTCGGGCAGCAATTGTGTAGCTTTGGAAGCCTTTTAAACTCAAATCCATTTCGGCCAAAAACTCACCAAAGGATTCAAAAAGTTCTAATGTATGTTCCACATCCCCCAGAAATTCACCTTCGAGGAAAGTTAAAAGCCGGGCAAACTTTAGGGGGTTTTTAGATTCGAAATAAGTCAGAAATTCATTATTGAGGTTTTTTACAGAAAAGGGGAATCTGTTGTTTTTTGTTTGTTGAAGGTGCAACAAAACTTCGTTTTCAGCTTCTGCGAAATCTACCTCGTTTTTTTCGTTCGGATAAACTTTCAAAATAAATTTTTTTGAGCCAGTTTCAACTTTAAAATTTACCGAATCGTACCCAACCAGTTTTTTGATTTTGGGGTCTTGGAAGTTGTATTGTTTGGCAAGTAGTTTTTGCATATCTGTATTCTTTATTCAAAATTTAAAGATAATAGCGGTACCATTCATTCCTTACCAAATGTGCAAATTTATTCGTTTTTCACAAAAAAGGTCGCTGAAAATTCAGCGACCTTTTATGAATTTGTCTGCGTTTTAAATGACTCCCTGTGGTTCACTAAAAAAGAACACCCCATTCGAATTTACTTGAAGAACTATGTTCTTTGTTTTATTCGACATTTCGACAAAATAGTTGTCGGCATCACTAAACTGTGTTCCATATAGTAACATATCAGCATCGTTCGCCTCATTGTCTTTAAAGAAAACTACTTTATCCACAGTGTAATCCTTATAATGTTTTTTGATATCTTCCTGCGCTCTTTCGGGCAGATCTGTAAAAGTCTTTAGGGTAGTTGTTCCTACTAATTTCGAATTAAAGTCGTAAAAGGCTTTATAATCTTTACCATCTTTGGTAAACAATGCAATGTCAAATCCGAGTTCATTTTCCCAACTTACCCTTGGAATTTTACCGAAGTCGGCATAAAAAGCATCTTTCGACAAATTGGAAACAAAGTGTTTGTCCATTTTCTGCATTTCCTTTTTCTCGGCTTTAGACTCCTTTTTCACCTTGTTCATTTCTGAATTGTGCGACAATTCCTTTGTATCCTGAGCTTGTGATGTTGCACATGACAACACCATCAGGATTGCTGCTGAATAAATCATTAAAGTTTTCATAACTCAATTTTTTAAATTTAAAAACTAACATAAAAAAAACAGATGATTGTTTCGAAAGTTTGCTAGGATTCAGCCTTTTAACAATGTTTAAACTATGATGGTTCGTTTAAAAAATTTAATTAAAAAATTAGCCAACATTAATGCAAGGTTATTGATACCCCCTGAAAAACCGAAGTTGAAATCGCGGCCGGAAAGGAGGAAAATTGTTTTTCCATCGCTTGAAAATACAGGGGGATTATCTGAAAATGAATCATCCGTAAGCTGGATGTTTTTTGCTTCGGGAATGTTATACACCCAAACCGATGAGTATCCATTGGGTGCTTGTTTGATAATCTGCTTCTCAAATGATAACTTCTCGTTATTAGGCTCTCTCGTCTTTACGGATTGCCTTCACCGCATCCACCATGGCCATAAACCCATCGACTTCCATGTAATCAGGTATCGAATTCCCAGATCCAAGTCCGTAGCCCTTTGTCATAGAGCGAAATTGAGCACCTTCCCTTCTCACCTTTTCAAAAACGTAATCATAATCATTCAGTATCAATTCATTCATGTCAAATCTCCCATGGATAATTATCAAAGTCCTCACGGGTTTGGATAGGGCCGGCTATGCCTCCCAGAATAGCACCATGTCCTGGCAAAATATCACAAATAGCTGCTTCAAAATCAAAAGCATCATAAGTCATATCTTTCCAAAAGCCGATAACTTTACGATAATAATTTTCTAATTCATTGCTATTCAAACCTTCAGAGGAAAGGTGTTCTCCAAGAACTTTTGAAATAAAAGGAGTGTCAATATGATGCTCGTATAGTGGCAAGTAGTTGGGTCGTTGGTTGTTCAAAACCATCAAAATATTAGTATAATCCGGATTGAATTTTTTATTCATAGCTGTTTTTTATTTTTTTATTAAAAATTTTATTCCATCAATTAACTGCAAATGAATTAACTTAATTAACAAATTTTTATCATGTTAATATTTAATATCTACCCTAATTTTTCAATTTTATCATTTGTTGTTAGATTTTTTTTCAACATTAGTTTTGAAAAATGCAAATAGTTCTTTGGGGTTGTCCAGAAACAGTTTTTGATAAAATTCAGATAATCCTTTTGATTTCAAAAATCCAGGGACAGTTTCAATTAAATAATTAAGCCCCGGCCTTCCCCCGTAACTTTTCCAATAACTGCTTTTTGCCATATCCATCCCCAGTGTAATCTGGTCCGGATATAATGGCAACAGGTTTTCTAACAGTGAAAAGGTATGGTTTAGCCCGCCTTTTATTTCCCAGCGGAATGCAGAATCATATTCCACCTTAATCCCCGTATCGAGCACTGCTTTGTGGTATCCCAAATCATTTATCCTGTCAACGTGCGAAAGCACAACATTCTTAAGGTTTGCACCAAGTTTTTCAAATAACGTAGCCTGTTCTAAAGCTAATTGCCCCAAATTGGTGTGCGTTAGAATTGGAGCTCCGGTTTTCAAGTGAGCATTTACCCCGGCGCGAAATATTTTCTCCTGATGGGATGTAATCTTATCATCCCCGGTAGCTAATTTTATTACACCGGCCCTATGATTCGTCCTTTCCACGATTGGCCCGGAATAATCATTTTTGTCGATCCCTGTCTCAATATCCGCGGCAAATAGTTCAGTTAAGTTATCTTCGGAATAACGGTACCTCCAATGGCTCATGGGATAATACACCTCCAAATGGATGCCAGTTGGGATAATTATATTTACGAGGGTTTGCCTACTGACCTGCGCCATCTTTAATACATTCCTCCCACTATCTGCCGGCATCGTGTCCACCATGGTCCTTCCGCCTGCGGCGTAAAACCTTTTAAGCTCTTCAGAAGCTTTTTCCACATCATTTAAAAGAAACTCAGGATTTGATTGAGTGGGATAACTGTCATCTATGATAATATGTTCGTGAGAATAGGTATATCCCATCTCTTCGGCGGGAATATCCCCCAACACCGATCTGAAAAATCTGTTCGCCATAAGTTTTTAATTATTAGCCCAGCCATTCCTGGAAATATCTGCAACCCGATGGGGCATCTCAAGAATTGCACCTTGCTGCATTAGTGTATCTTGAAGTTTATTAATTCCTATATTTTTGGCATCACAATCCTTGTCGAGCGACTGAATTGCGGCAAAACCGGCCGCCTGCCCCATGGACATCGTCTGTGCCATTGATCTACAAGATGCATGGGCATCGTGAGTTGCAGAGAAACAGCGCCCAACGGCCCATACATTCTGACTTTCTTTAGGGATTAAAGTCCTGTAGGGGACACCATACGAACCCCCGTTTGGGATATATTGCCAAATTGTTTCGGTTGATCCATCCTGGGATTTTCGATGGTCTTCTATTGGTGCACTGCACAGAAATACTTGATCGTAAAACTGTCTGGCAGCCATACAATCATCTTTTGTCAACCTGTATTCGCCATATATACGGCGGGTTTCCCGCACTCCTATCTGGTTGGAAAGGCCTATAATATTGGCGTTTTGATAACCTGGCACTTCTTGTCTGAAAAAATCCTCAAAAATAAACGCCTGCCTCCTCCCCTCAATCTCTGCCTTGGTAATTCCATCCGGGTCCAACGGGTCAAAATCGACAACTTTGACCGCCACAGTTGAAATACATTTAGCCTGGCACATTTCATGGACTGAACCTTCTTTCCGGGGTAAAGGATGTTTGCCGGATTCAAAAGCCTCAGCCATTTTTTCATTTAGCATTTTTCTCCCGCCGGCTGCATTAAACTCATCAAGATCAACGTTCGACATTCTAAAAGTGGTGGTCATGCTCTGAGCCGGGTCAATATCTCCGGCCTTTTCATACCGTAACCCTGCCAGATGACAAAAGTCCGCATCACCGGACGCGTCAATCACCCTTTTGGCAGTTATTGAGAAAAACCCAATCCCTTTATTAAAAAAGACACAGCTTGATGTTTCTCCAACATTCCCTACCGCTACTAACGTTGAATGATAGATTACATGAACATTATTGCTGATTAAGAGGTAATCCCAAACTTCCTTTAGTTTTTCGGGATTGTAATTAACACCTGTTCCGGCACCATAGGTATTTGGGCGTAAAAAAATATTGCCTGACTTGTTCAATTCATTGACAATCAAATCAGGTATCCCCCCGACAATTTTCTTAGGTATTTCCGATGGTGTGAAAAATCCGTAAAAAGTATCAAGCATTTGAGTTGACGAGCCACCGGGAAACCCATAACGTTCAACAATTGCCACCTTGTGTTTCCCTTGAGCAGCAGAGATGGCAGCAACCGCACCGGCACTTCCGCTCCCAATCACAAGGATATCGGTTTCAAGTTTTCTTTTTATCGAAGCAGAGAATTCCATTCGTTTATAATCTATTGATTTTTAATGGTATCTTTTGTATCCCAAGTAGATATAATGTAAATCATTAGTACTATGTTAGCCATGTAGCCACATTGTTAACTTATACTATCCTTTTGTGCCCCTTGGGGTAAAGTGGCATTGCCCTTATATTTCTTTCCCTACATCCTGATAGAGTTTTGCGATCAGGTGTGCGTGCTCATCGTAAGCACTTTCGAAAAGGGATGTCGCTTTTTCCTGTCCAACAACGGCAGCACTGCTTAAAACTTTTGGCAGCTTGCCCGCGGCAGTTAATAGCCCGGCTAATTCAGCTTTAATGCAATTGATAAGTAAAGCACCTCCTACGGTCGAACCCGGTGAAACCGGGGTATCCAGCCCCGGGACTTTTACCATGGCATCGCCAAGTGGCGCACCTGTATCGAGTATCAAGTCGGAAAAGTCCCCTAATTTTTTCCCGTCTTTGCGTTTGCTTACCGATCCTTCTGAATGCTCTTTTGTTATAATTGAAACCACCTTTATATTCTTCTGTTGAAATATTTCAGCAATTTCAATTGGAACCACATTACAGCCGCTTGACGAAATCAACAATGCGGTATCGGTTTCGTCCAAACTGAAATTACGCAAAATGCGTTCTGCGAAGCCGTTTACATTTTCAAGGAACATTGCCTGCCTTTGCCCGTTGGCTCCAACAACTAAGTTGTGAAAAGTGAGTGAAAGTTCAACAATTGGGTTGAATCCCGGGAAGGAGCCGTAACGGGGCCACATCTCTTCTACCAAAATACGGCTGTGCCCGCTGCCAAAGACATGTACCATCCTGCCAGATAGAATAGTTTTTGCAAACATTTCAGCCGCTTGTTTGATCAATGGCTGTTGCAATTTTACTGTTTCCAGTATTTGGCGGCTCTTTTCCAAGTATAATCCTGACAAATCCATTCTTGTTTTTTTTTATTACAGGTTTTCATTGGTTTCCATCGCAAAACAGGCAACCCCCACAGCTCCCGCCAAATCGCCATACGAGGCTTTTACAATTTCCGCTTTATTGCCGGCAGCGCGCCATTCATAATTGCCCATATATCTTTCCAAAGGGACAAACAAGTCTTTCCCAGCTTCTGTTATGCCGCCACCAAGGATAATCATTTCGGGCGATAGAATATTGGTCAAGGTTGCAAGCCCAATAGCTAATTTTTTAACTGAAGTAAGCCATACTTCATTAGCAAAGCTGTCCCCTTTCCGATAGGCTTCAACCAGTTCCAATGTGGAGTTAAATTTTCCGGAAGTCCTTTGTACAATGCTACAATTGCCAATGGCATCTTCCAAACTGCCGGGCATCCCTATTATATCAGGCTCGCCATCGCTATCTATAACCATGTGCCCGATATGCCCTGCCTTGTTAAAGGCGCCCTGATAGGGTTTCCCATCAATAAGTATGGCACCGCCAACACCAGTACCAAGTGTGAGCATGACCACATTCTTTTTACCTTTTGCAGCACCATACCTCGCTTCGGCTACCATTGCAGAAATGGCATCGTTCAAAACATAAGAATACGTACCTAAAAAGTCAGTCCATGAGAAATTTTCCAACCCTTGCAACCTGCCAGGCATAAATGCAATAACAGAATTATTTGCATTGGGCAGCCCCGGAGCAGATATCCCTACCGGAACATTCTCGTATTGTATCTTCTCTTGTATTTCTTTTACTGCAGTTGCAATGGCATTTTTCCAAAAATCATCATTGCCATCATATGTTGGCTGATAGTTTTGACTCAAAATATTTCCAAGTTCATCGATTGCAACTGCTTTTATCCTGGTCCCCCCTAAGTCAACCCCAATTGAAATTTTTGACATATTCTATTTTAATTGAATGATTATAAACTACTTGTTTAAATTTTTTAATATTGTCCCTCACTTACAGTCCAGCCACCATCTACCGCAATAAACTGGCCTGTTGTGAACTTCGACATATCGCCCATAAAGTAAACGGCAAGCCCATCCAAATCGGAAGGTGCGCCTATTCTCCCTCCATCCAAAGGCTGTTTTGTTTTAATGAACGATTGGATAATTTTATCATCTGCTGCCCGTTGGGCCATTGGCGTTTCAACCAAGGCCGGGGCGATTACATTAACCCGTATATCACTATTTGCATAATATGACGCGATGGATTTCGTGAACCCAACAATAGCAGCTTTTGCGGCTGCATAAGCATGGGTCGCAAAATATTGTGGAGACGGGGAACAGCCTAAAACTGAACCCATATTTAAAATGGCACCCCCTGTTTTCTGTTTAAGGAATTGCTTTACCGCCGCCTGGTTCGATAGCATTAATGATGTAAGGTTTAATTCGAGCGTTTTATTCCATCCGTTTAGGGTAATCCTGTGCAAGGGGCCATCGCCCATCCTCCTTCCACTGCCGCCAGCTACATGGTAGAGGCCGTTGAAGCTTCCGAACCTGCCCATACAAGTTTCTATAGCGTGAACGGCAGTAGCGGATGAAACAGCGTCCCCCACAATTGCTTCGGCCTTGCCGCCCAATATGTTTTTTGCTTCGATTGCACTTTTTTCATTTCTGCCCACTACCACCACATTTGCCCCATTATCAATAAAAGCCCTGGCGGCAGATAAACCTAATCCGGTTGTACCCCCTATTATGACAAGGTTTTTATTCGCTAAACTTTCTTGAACCATTTATTTAATGATTTATAAAGCGGTTTTAATCATAGGATATCAAGCTAATTTTCCCCATTGAATTCTTTAACTGCATCTATCATTGCAACAAGGTTTTCGACCGGAATGCCTGCTTGAATATTGTGTACCGTATTAAACACATACCCCCCATCTTTTGCGAAAATATCACATGAACGGAACACATCTTCCCTGATTTTTTCAGGAGTGGAATAAGGCAATGATTTTTGAGTATCGATACCGCCGCCCCAAAAAACGAGATCTTTCCCATATGTTTTTTTGAGATGGGCAGCATCCATTCCCTTCGCATTAATTTGCACGGGATTGATTATGTCAAAGCCAGCTTCAATAAACTTTGGCATAAAGGGCTCCACCGCACCGCACGAGTGCTTAAAGGTTTTCCAGTTTGTATTTTCGTGTACCCATTTATTGATTTTTTTGTAGTACGGCATCCAAATATCGTCAAACTGTCCCGGGGCGCAAAAGGTAGAGTCTTGTGTCCCAAAATCAGTCCCACAAATAAAAACAGCATCTATATTGTTGCCGATAACTTTATACAAACGGTCGAAGTTTTCGAGGGCAATTTCTGTTTGGCGTTCAAAAATGGCCTTGATGTACCCGGGGCGCATGATGATGCTCATATACCATTCGGTAATATCGCGTATCCCTTTTGGTTCTTTTAACTTCATTCCGGGGACATGGGCAATATCCCCCAACGAAGTCCCCCCCAGCCCCGCAACAACAGCTTTCCCGGTTGCCCGTGCCTTTTCTGTGGTTTTCTTCCAGTACTCCAGATCGCTATCAGATACAAAACCATATTCTTCCAGGTTGTCCTTTGGGTCCAGTTTTTCTTCATCAATAGGTTGCTGGCGGATTATCGCATCAAAATAGTAACTTGCTTTTGGCATTTTGGCCGAGGCAGGAACCGATGTGTCGCCCTGGGGATATGTAAATGTATCCCCATTCTCGTCTATTGTTGTATGGAACCCTACCGGGACAAGTACTTCCTGCCCCCAGGGGGTCATGTATTCTTTCAACGGTGGGTGGTTATAAAACCCAAATGGGCTTTTTGAACCTTTGGCAGGAACGGCATCGCCCCCTAAAATCCCCAGTAATTCCATGTCTATTTCCCCAAGCATCTGGTAGGGATCAGTTACCCTTACAGGTTTATTCCCCAAACCATAATATTTCCTAAGGTTCTCAATTGACTTAACGTGAATTCCTGTTGTTGAGGTTGCGCCGAAATCCACTGCCATCTTGTCCGGTTGGCGATGGTTAACGGTCAAGTCAAATCTTTCTTTTGATGTCATATCTAAATCCCCATTGTTTCTTTTTTAAACTTTCTACACCGGCATATCCGGCAATTTCCAACCCTCGCGGTAATTGTGTTTTATATAGCCTTGCGCTTCTTCCAGTGCATTGAATGTGGCATATTTGGTATTAAAATGCGGGTGGCCGTCAATCACCTTGAACTCGTCGGAAGTTATCACTTTCAACTCTTCGGAAGGCGAGATATTACTGACCTGCATTTTTGGTGCATCCCATTTCAACGATTTATGCAAGCCTTGCAGGCGGACTGCCAAAACACCCAAAAGCACCATTTCGTTGAACGGGCCGGAGTACCCGAAATGCGATGTACTTTCAACCCTGTTTTCCGGCGATTCTTTGCAAGCACGGATCCAGTCCTGCTCATGGGGGCCATCTACATAACCGGTTGCCCCGGGGATACGGCGCAAATATGGCGACACTTTTGGTTTACGGCCAGAACCTAAACGTGCATTAAATCCGCCGCAACCACAAATTAAAGTGTCTTTTGACCCTACAAACAAACAGCCACCTAAACCATCGGCCATTAAGTTTTCGCCTTCCGGCACCAAATCAGAAATATTGGGGAGCAAGCCCCCGTCGTACCAATAAACTTTTACGCGGGGCATGTCGGCGTTTTTATATTTATCGCGGGCCGGAAAAGTAAACTCAACG
Source organism: uncultured Maribellus sp. (assembly GCA_964572085.1). Lineage (GTDB taxonomy): Bacteria > Bacteroidota > Bacteroidia > Bacteroidales > Prolixibacteraceae > Draconibacterium. The sequence continues at coordinate 11,155 of CAZNEV010000073.1, forward strand.
GTTTCGGCTTGCGGCGCCGATTCAGTGTTTATGGCCGTTGAACTGCCACGGACTTTTTCGGGGTAGCCCAATTTCAGCGATTGGTAAACAGGGTCTAAAACATGGCAAGCCATGTCGCCAAAAGCACCGGTTCCAAAGTCCCACCAGCCGCGCCAGTTCCAAGGGGTATAAATATCGTTGAAGGGGCGCATTGGTGCCGGCCCGATAAATTTATCCCAGTCCAACGTTTCGGGGACGGCCATTGCTGTTGTTGGGCGTTGCAAACCTTGCGGCCAAATGGGGCGGTCGGTCCAGGCATGGACTTCTTTAACTTCGCCAATTTCACCGTTCCAAATCCATTCGCAAAGCTCGCGCACCCCATCGCCCGAATTGCCCTGGTTGCCCATTTGTGTTGCAACCTTGTGTTTTGCCGCGAGTTTTGTCAACAACCTCGATTCGTAAACCGAATGGGTAAGGGGCTTTTGGCAATATACATGTTTGCCCATGGTAAGCGCCGTGGCGGCTATGATTGCGTGGGTGTGGTCGGAAGTGGCAACCATGACCCCGTCCATAGAATCCCCCATTTCATCGAACATTTTACGCCAGTCCCAATAACGTTTGGCATTGGGGAATTCTTTAAAGCAACGGTCAGCGTATTTCCAGTCCACGTCGCACAGGCCAATTATATTTTCAGTGGCCATACCCTTTATGTTGGGGTGCCCTTTGCCCCCAATTCCAACCCCCACAATATTGAGTTTATCGCTGGGGGCAGTATGCCCCAGGCCACTTACCGAGAAACTTGGAACTACAGTAATTCCCGCTGTTGCGATTGCTGCTTTTTTTAGGAAATCGCGCCTGTTTTCGTTTTTTGTATTCATCTTTGTATCTTTTGGATTATAATTCTTTGATTTTAATGTTCCGAAACCAAACTTTGGTACCATGGTTCTGAAGGGCAATATGCCCTTTATCGAATTTGCCGTAATCCGGGTATTCAGGCCACTTGCCGCTATCGCGAAGTTTTTTCTGCCCATCGGAATATTTTTCATATTCTACCATTATTTTTCCATTGATTTGCATCGGTTCCTATTTTTAAATTTGACTTTAAAAGTAGTAAATATTGAGAGGGGAGCAAGGTTTTTTCAATAGAACAACACTTTCTTGATTACATCATCAATCAACTGAACCCTAAAGTATTTCCAAATGACTTTTCTAATGATCAAAGAAAACTCAATGTTAAACTCTAAAGAAGGTCAAAGTTCATGCTCATTGCAAATTCTAAAGGAAACCCGGGATCGGAAGAGAGTTCTACATATTTAATTTGTTCTTTCATCTTCTCAATTTGTTCAACAAATTGCTCAGATTTTAATGCTAACACTGCACCGGAGCCAGCAGAATTACCTATGTGAATAAATTTGCTCAACGGCAAATCTGGCAAAAGGCCTATCGCGACAGCGTTGGAAATATTGAGATAATTGCCAAATCCGCCAGCTAATAAAACATGATCCAGATCATCCATAGATTTTCCTGCCAAAGCCAATAAGCGACTTATTCCTGCATAAACAGCTGCTTTTGCAAGTTGTACTTCACGAATGTCTTGCTGTGTTATCGTAACATTCTCTTCCTCACGGGCAGCTTTGTAAAGGAGGTATTCCCCGGAAATATTGCCTTCGGGGGAGAGCAAAGAGGTTTTTAACATGTAGGCAACAATGTCTATAAGCCCGGATCCACAAACGCCCTTTGGAACAGTATTTCCAATCACTTTCATGTTTTCACCGTGGAACTCTGAAATGGCTCCCGGGAAGGCTCCCATTCCACACGAAATATTGGCCCCTTCAAAAGCAGGGCCGGCAGCAGTAGCGCAAGCTAAAATTTTCTCGGGTGTTACCAAAACCATTTCCCCATTGGTGCCAATATCAATAAAAAGAAAGTTGCCTTTTAACTTTTCCGGGTCAACAGAAGCTAATCCTGCCAAAATATCGGCGCCCACATATCCGCTCAATGAAGGTGACAATACAACAGTCCCTTTAGGGTTGATATCAATACCAAGCTTATGAGCTTCGATAAATTGAGCTGCGGTGAACTTCGGTGTAAAAGGCGCCAATGCAATAGAGATAGCATCAACCCCTAACAAATTGTGGAGCATGGTGGTATTCCCCACAACCGAGATTTTTACAAAATCGTTACTTAAAACATCAGAACGTGTGCAATATCCTTGTATAACAGAATTAATAGAATCGATCAACGGTATTTGAAGATCGGCAAGATTTTTTGGGCTTTGATGCCCATGGTTTATCCGGGAAATAACATCTGCCCCATAACGCGATTGAGGGTTTACCATTGTAACGATATCGACAACAGAGCCTAAGAGTAGATTAACAATATAAAAAACCATTGTAGTGGTTCCAATATCTATTGCAACACCAAATGGAACAGTGGCAAGCTTGGATGACCCGCCCGGGCTCAACACCACCAATTTGGTTAATTCATATTGACTGGCAAGCACCTTCATTTCCATTTTTTCGGGCAGGAAAACAGTTATATCCCTTTTAACAGGATATAAACAGGAAATCACATGGCCTTCCCCTTGTATAGTAGCACGACATTTCCCACAGGTCCCATTGCCCCCACATGGGGCATAAAAATCACTTACGTGACCTTGTATGCAATTTAATAAACTCGTCTCATCCCCGATAGAAACTTCCTTACGGAATCCCGCCTTAATTAATGTAACTTGATGTTTCATTTAAACCTTCAGATAATAACACTTACCCCATCCGTATAAGAGATTATCAAAATCCTAACTACAGAATGAGAATCGCTCTATCAATAGTGTTTTTTATTTCTGTAAATACAATTAACACTATTGCAATGATTACAAATATTTTCCCGGTAAACCACATCCCTGCCAATGCCGATGAGCCCACTAAGCGACTTGGTTGGGAGCATTAAGGCACTTTCATTAAGCCGGATACCACAAAATCCTTCGGGAAGCAGAGAGAATAGGGAATGTTGTTCGCTTACATCCCAGTTGCAATAGCCGGGATTATATCGATTAGTCACCTTTTTATTTTCTAAAGAGCAAATTGCCCTTACTCCCTCCCAAACTTTTGCGGCGACCTTTTCACACATTACCGAACCTATAACATCTGCCACATAACCTTCAAGCAACAAGCCGTCTTTCATCAATTGTTTTGACCTGTCAGAGATGAATTGACCAGCGGTGGAAACAAATAAAGCAATTTGTTCAGAGTGCTCAAAAAAGTTCCATATAGTCCCCCCAACATTAAAACGAATTTTGTCAACTTCCAACTGAAAATTAGTCTTTAATAGTTTCACATCTTTGATAAGGTAGCCCCCCTGAAACTCGTCGATAGAACTAATTACTTCTATTTCATATTCTATAACCTGGTATATTTCCGGGGGCACATCCCCCTCATATCCCATCATGGCAGCGATTACCCCCGGTTTAATGTTTAAATCCTTATAGCAGAAATTCAGTTTATCCGTATCAGTTGTTACCATCAATCCTATCTCAATCCGTTACTATATTTTTTAAACAATTGGCGCATCTATAAACCGTATTCTTTTAAAATAAATTGACTTTGATCTACAAGAGGCAGCATCATCTCAATAAATTCACTTTCATCAGCAGGAATGCTTTCTAAATCGTCACGAAGGATAGGGATATATGAAGTTTCCATTTCAGAAAGTTTCATTTCACCGGAAGCTAATGCTTCCTCGATTATTTTGAGTGTTTCCAATGCCCCATTTTTTGCATTCTCAACATAAGATTCCCCTTTAACCAGTTTCTCCGAAATACGGATCACATTCCCCGGTGCAAGTATCAAGGCCTGAGGATCGGTGTAAATATCTGATTTGACCAATAGATTACGAAGCATGCCACAGCTTGCTTTCCCTTCTTTAAGTGCTGCGTTAAGCAAACGCACATCGTACTCCAGTTGCTCCATATAAGCGGTTGGCGCCATGCCCGAAAGTAATTTGATATTTTGTACCGATTCGTTGCTCCATAAGTCGGTGCAGGCACTGGAAATATTGCCGATTGGGCTAAAATGGGCACAGGCTGCCGTTTTACCTTCCATTGAAATAGGTATTCCCGTAATTGCTTTTAAGAATGGCCCCTCGTAGCCACAATCTTTGTCGGGGCCAACAGCCCCTTCTTCCATGGCAACAATTGAGCGGACAACCGAAATAACACGCACCAATGCGGCGAAAATGCGAGGGATGAATTTCTTTTCGGCCAAAACCATTGCAGTATTGGCAAATCCACAGGCAGAATCACCTCCGGCTATTTTACCATTCTTATTGGCAATATCAACAATATGTTTCCATAAAAATTTCATGTCGCGTACGCCGAGTACCGCCAGCGCAAAGAACATCCCTTTAATATCACACATCATCAATGCGTTATCAGAAACCTCTTTCCCGCCTGTGCTTTCAATAGAAAGTAAATCGCCACCGGCCAAGGAGCCTTTATCAAACAATTCAAACATGGGCCCCAAATAAGCAGAAGTACGTTGTAATGCGGGACGTTCAAACTCCCTTAAGTCATTTGGCGTAAGCCTTATTTCAGATGCAAGGCCATGCTTTTGATAATACCTTTCGCACACCTCATTCATTATTTTAACCAGGCCGATTCCTATTGACGGTGTTTTTGTCATTTCCAAAAGGGTTTCAAACTCAAGTACAACCCCCTTTGAATTTAGCTCCAATGCACGTTGTAGGGCACCTTCGGCTATCTGAGAATAATGCCTGTTTACCTCCTTAATAGTGTCATTGTTAACCTTCATGGGGGGCAGTGTGAAATTAAGTTCCGAATACACCTGCCCACCCCCAATTTCTAACCCCCGGGCTGTTTTGACAGGGTTTGGAGCGATCCCGAACAATAAATCATCGGGATTGTTTATAACCAAACTTTTGTATTTCATACTTATAATGCATTTAGGTACTCAACGGCCCCCTGTGGGTCGGGCGAGTAAAAGTCGGCACCAATTTTATCTGCAAATTCTGTAGTAACAGGTGCGCCACCAATTAGAATTTTGGTATCCTTAAATTCTTTGCGGATATCGCTTACAATATCTTGCATGTAAACCATTGTTGTGGTTAACAGTGCCGACATGCCTACAACCGCCCCATTGTTTTCTTTCAGGGCTTCGATGTATTTTTCCGGCGCCACATCAACCCCAAGGTCAATTACTGTCCAACCGCTACCTTCAATCATCATTGAAACAAGGTTTTTACCTATATCGTGCAGGTCACCTTTCACAGTCCCAATAATAAAAGTCCCCTTGCTTTTTATCTCACCCGATTGAAAAAATGGCTTCAAGTGAATCATAGCTGCCCCCATAGCTTTTGCCGACATCAGCATTTGAGGTACAAATATTTTATTCTCCGAGAACCTTTTGCCAACAACATCCATGGCAGGGATAAGTGCTTGCCCCAGTATCTCTTGTGGCAAAATGTTGCTATCGAGTGCCAGCTTGGTTAGTTCGCTTGCCCCATCCTGTCCTTTTAATTGCGGTGGATAGGGGGATTTAATATCTATTTTCCCGAGCTCTACCGCTTCTTTTAATTTTGTAATTAATTCATTCATAATAATGTAATTTTTAATTTTGGATTAATTTCAACAATGCAAAAATAACCTGTACTTTTATAACCTCCTAATTTTTATGTCTTTGAAGTAAACTGTATCGTTGTGATCGGTGAGCAGGATGTGCCCGCTTTTCAGTTCCCCGTAATTTTTATCGTTTCTGAATTTGGTTCCTGCTTTTCTTTTTAGGAAATCTTTACTGCCGCGTTTATATTTTACCACCCTGGCTCCATTCAGCCAATGTTCCACCCGGCCGTTTTTGGCTATTAGTCGCCCTGTATTCCATTGCCCATGAGGATTTAGCTTCTTATTCACCGGAGCATAAAGCAGATAAACCGAAGCTGTGGAACTTAACCCGTTTGGGTCGTCCTTAACGTGCTCATTATTGTAATCATCAATAATTTGGTACTCAGGGCCATTGACCATAATGTCCCCGGTTTCCTGGTTCACCAAAGTATCTACAAAATATTTAATGCCACTGTTGGCGCCCTCAGTAAGATTAAATTGAAACACCAATTCAAAATCGCTGTATTTTTCTTTGGTAATGATATCGCCACCGCCGTTTTCTGCTAGGTACAACAATCCGTTTTCAATTTTCCACCCCTTCTTCGGAAAGCCGGGTTCAGATTTTCCTTTCCATTTATCAACACTTTTTCCGTCGAATAAAACTTCCCAACCGCCCTTCTGGTTTGTTTGGGCTTTCTTTCCATCTTGTTGATCCACAATATTTGCAGATACAGACACAAATGGAAAAAGGAAAAAAACTAACAATAAATTGTAGCGTGGCGAAAATCCCGTCTTGGCGGGACTCAAATGGTTCTTCATCATTTTATATATTTTTTGGTAAAACGTAAGGTTTCCTGTATTCTTTGGCCAGCATCGAATTGGCCTCTTTATCGTTCAGCACGGTTAAATTTTGCGGATCGATATCGAGTGTCCTTCCCAACCGATAGGAGATATTGGCGAGGTGAATGAGCGCGCAGGAATAAAATCCTTCTTCGATGGGCCCTGTAAGCAAATTAGGATTGTTTGCACGGATGGCATCAACAAAATTTTGGTAATGGTTTCCCAGGCCTTTGCCGGATTCACCGGGGTCCCTGCCTTTTCCCATAAACGTTTGCCAGCCGTCCACATCTTTCAGCATGTATCCTTTTGAGCCGTAAAAAATATTCCCCACCACATTGGTAGAGCTGGTCATATAAGTATTGGTAAGCGGTGCGCCGGAACCCAGGTGGTTCCCTTCGGGGTTGGTCATCCAGTGCCTGACTTCAAACTGAAGGATTTTCTTTTTGTCGCCTCCCCCTTCAGGATTCGGAAACTCAAACATGACCATTTGTACATTGGGTGTTTGCTGGTCGTCATCAAACATCATGTGCCCGCCAATGGAACTCACTTTGGTCGGGAGTTTAACGCCAAGCCCCCAGCGGGCCACATCCATCTCGTGTACGCCCTGATTTCCCATGTCGCCGTTACCGTAATCCCAGTTCCAATGCCAGTTGTAGTGAAAGCGGTTGCGGTTGAAAGGCCTTTCCGGAGCAGGCCCCAGCCACATGTTGTAATCCACTTTGTCCATATAACTTTTTGTGAAGGGGCCAATCCAGGATTTGCTATCCACAGTGCTGGCATAATTTTCATCTTCCCGCATGTAACCGTCCGGGTATTTTCCAATGGAATCGCGCCATTTATAACATACGCCTTTGGCCATGTAAACCTCGCCCAGTTTTCCGTCGCTCATAAACTGAACCGCTGATTGCGCCCCGGGATTGCTGCGTTGCTCCGCGCCGTCCTGAACCACCACGTTGTATTTCCGGGCAGCTTCAATTAGTTTTTTGCCCTCTTCAATGGTGTGGCACGAAGGTTTTTCGATGCTGGCATGTTTTCCGGCCTGAATGGCCCAGATACCGGCCAACGCATGCCAGTGGTTGGGCGTTACAACAGAAACCGCATCAACCGATTTGTCTTCGAACAGTTTACGCATGTCCCGATAAAGTTTCGGTTCGCGCAAACCTTTATCGGTGAAATGTGTTTTCACGCGCCCGGCAAACAGGTTTTCATCCACATCGCACAGGGCGGTAACTTCCACGTTTTTCAGCTTCTGGTATTCTTGGATGTGTGATTGCCCCATCCCCCGGATCCCGATTACCGCTACATTGACGCGGTCGTTAGCGCCTTTCCAGTTCGAATTGGAAAAAATTAAAGGCGCAGTTCCTAATGCAAGTGTGCCTTTGGCTGACTTCTGAATAAATTCCCTTCGTTCCATTTTAATCAATTTTATATCGAATGTTTACATTTATATCTAACCTTTGGATGATTCAATATTTTCCAAACTCCCGGAGCGCCTCCCTCATGGCCATGATATTTTCAGGCGGCACCTCGGCCTGGATGTTATGCACGGTGTTAAACACGAAACCTCCGCCGGGAGCCAATGCCCCGATATTTCGGCGAACGTCGTCTTTCACCTCCTGTACCGATCCCGAAGGTAACACTTTTTGGGTATCTACGCCCCCGCCCCAGAACACAATATCTTTTCCAAAATCCTTTTTTAATTGAACCGGTTCCATTCCGGTGGCTGTAATATGGACCGGGTTCAAAATATCCACGCCCATTTCAATCAGATCGGGAATAATCGGGCGGACATTTCCGCAGGAATGGAACATCAGTTTTACCTGTGGTACCTTTTCCTTTATAAAAGAAAGCACACGCTCAAAATGTGGTTTGTAATGTTCCCGGAACTGCTCCGGGCTGATAAGTTGTGACTGCTGGGTCCCGTAATCGTCGCCTTCGCCCACAATATCAACTACGTCGCCCAGCTCATCAAGTAGCGCATCCCAGAATTCAATCTTTAAATCGGCCAGTTTGCCAATTAGTTTGTCGGAATTTACCGGAAAAAGGAACGGATCGAGCATGGAATTCTCCATCCCGCGCACCCGTTGGTGCATTTCGAAAAGGCCCGCGCAGAGCCCTTTGGTCAGCACAATTTTATCTTGGTTCCTGAATTGAACCGCTTTTTCTCGCAATCCGGCAAAACGTTGTTTATTGGCAGCATCCGGCCAGTTGTAGTTTTCAATTACACCTTCTGTTTCAAAATCAACTGCTTCCATCGGGTGCTTTACCAACGAAAACCAGTGCCCGTTTTTCGGGAAATGATGCGTAAACCCCCATTCATCGAAATATTCCCAGAAATTGCCGCCATCTTTCAATTTGGAATACACATCCCAGTTGTGGCTGGTAAGCGGAAAAACCCCGCGGGTATCCACTTCCAAACGGTTGAATATTTCTTCGGAAGGGATTACAATTTGCTGGATCACATCCGACCAAACCGGCTCGTCAGGTCCCATTCCCAGGTATTTTCGCAGGTTTTGATAAGCGGTGTTGGTAATCCCGGTCCAGGTTGAGCCTGCTAAATCGTAAGGCACCCGGTCGGGCTCTTCATGGTTCAAACTTTTTAAAATCCTTTCTCTTGAGTTCATATTTGTTGCTTGTTGCTTGTTGCTTGTTGCTCGTTGCTTGTTGTCGGTTCACCATATTCATTCGTTAATCTTCTTTTAATGTCATTTAGTTAACGAAACCAGACTTCGACTACGCTCAGCCTGACAGTCACCCTGAGCGTAGTCGAAGGGTGTTTAATACTCACATTCTCGTATTGAAAGTCTTAACTAAACGACATTGAATCATCATTCGTTAATCTCCATTCTTCATTCTTCATTCTTCATTCCTATCCCGCTTACGGGCTGCATTTTAGGCGAAACCAAATGGATAACCAATAATCCGGCGAGATACCCAAAAGCGGCAATCACAAACGGGAAAACATATCCATCCACGCCTGATTCGTTTAATGCCCACCCAATCAGCAATGCAGTTCCCATTCCTGCTATGGAGCTTACCGTTGTGGAAAATCCGATGACCGAACCCACAATCTTTTTGGGGAACAAGTCGGACGCCACCGTAAAAATATTGGCCGACCAGGAATTGTGCGCGGCAGCAGCAAGGGCAATCAACCCCACACAAACCGGCAGCGAATCGATAAAAGGGACCGTCATCACCGGGAGGACTAACAGTGCCGTGCCCAACATGGTAATTTTGCGTGCAAAGTTAACCGATTTCCCTTTCTTCAGCAAGGAAGAAGAAACTGCGCCCCCGGCCATTCCGCCAGCCCAGGCTACCATATAAATAATTATCAACGGAAGCGCCAGCCCTTTTAATTCAACCCCAAACCGTGCATTTAGAAATTTGGCGCCCCAGAAAAGATAAAAATACCACACCGGGTCGGCAAACAGTTTGCCCAGGGCAACCGCCCAGGTCTGGCGGTGTTTTGCCAGTTCTTTCCATGGGACTTTTGCTTTTTCGAGGTCATCGGAATCGCTTTTGATGTATTCCCGTTCGGCATCGTTTACAAAACGGCTTTCCTGTGGCGGTTTAAAAAGGATCAGCCACAAAATTAGCCAGGTTGCACTGAGAATTAACGACAACACAAAAACATATTGCCACGAAACAAAAAAGTAAAGCACCACCGGGATAAGCAGCGGCGCAACCACCTGCCCGATATTGGAGCCCCCGTTAAAGACGCCGGTGGCATAGGCGCGCTCCTTTTGCGGAAACCACTCGGCCACGGTTTTTATGCTTGCCGGGAAGTTGGCCGACTGGCCGATTCCCAATCCCAATCGCGCAATGGCAAAACCGATCCAACTGCGGGCTGCTGCATGGGACAAGCTTGCCAATGACCAAACAACCACCGCCAGTGCCAATCCCCGGCGTGTTCCCAACCGGTCGATCACATAACCGATAAACAGCGGCCCGATGGCATAAGTGAGCTGAAAAGCAAATACCACGTAACCGTATTCCTGTTCGCTCCAGCCAATTTCTTCCGTAATAAATGGCGCAAGGATCCCCAGGATCACCCGGTCGAAATAAACAATGGTGGTGGAATAAAAAAGCAGGGCGACAATCACCCAGCGGAAATTTGTTTTTTTTGCACCTGATGGTAGTTGATTCTTTAATTTCATTTGAGTTCTTTTTTAATTTCGATTCTCTAATTTTACCGGGGTACCGCCCAACCTTTATTGGGGTGCTTTCCCATTTCAAAAATCAATTCCCCGCCACCCCTCAATTCCTTGTTTGTAATTGAATTGCTTTCAGTAGTTCCCATGTTTCATACAGAGTTCAATAAACTTTAACACACGCTCAGGGGATACATGGTTCTGCAAGATATGTGCAGGTGTAATCATATATCCACCACCTTTGCCCAAAACATTTATCTTTTCGATGATGTCTTTTTCCAATTCCTCGTCGCTTCCATTGGGTAACAAATCCTGCCGATCGATAGCCCCCCAGAATGCGAATTTACCGCCAAAATTTGTTTTCATGTCTTGCGGAAGGTGACCGGGAACGCCAGGCTGGACCGGGTTAAAAACCTCGAACCCGATTTCATGGATGTCATCCAGCAAATCGGCTACCACACCGTCGCAATGCAAGATAGGGATAATGTCGGGCTTAACCGCTTTAAAACGGTCTATCATATGTTTATAAATTGTCGGTGTAGCTTACCGGAATATTTAATTCTTTTCCAAAATGGTCGGCCAACTGGCGGCATAAGTCGAACTGGACCGGTACCCTTTGGATTATCTGTTGTTTGCCTTCACTTCCGGGTTCGTTAAATATCACATTTTCGAAAGTAGCGCCGTTTACATCATCAATTACAACCGACGGACGGTAATCTTTCTTTTCTGCGGCAAAGGTTACATTTTCAAATTCCACCCCCATCCACATGGCGTACATAAAATCTCCAGGCAGACAATTCTTTCCACTGCGAAAATTCAGGAGTTCCCGTTGTTGGTCATTAAAGCGATAAGGATTAAGAAAATACTGGATAATCGTTTCATGTGCTTATATTTTACCGCAAAGGCGGTAGAGACACAGAGATGTTTTTGGAATGATCATCCTTCTGTTTCTCGCATTGCCTCGCCATGAATGCTTCATGTATTTACTAAAGTTTCCCACACTTTTAAAGCCCTATAATTGGGCATGTTAAATAGGCATAACTACATGTTAAGTAAGCCTCAAGTTCCTTGCATTCAGGCTGCTGCAAGCTGCATGTCA
>CAZNEV010000074.1:0-21795 GCA_964572085.1 uncultured Maribellus sp.
ATCATGCTTAAATGATTGAAAATCAGTAACGAGGTTTCTTTACCGAATTAATGAAAGTGTACGGAACGGAATGCGAAAAAGGGCGAACAATTTGAAAAAGAAGGGTTTTAAAGAAACCTACAACGAATGAATTCAAGTTTCTGGCAAAAAATGAACATAGAATAATTAAAAAGGTACGGATGCGAATGCAGACCAAAAACACTCGCAGATATCAAAACCGTTGCACAATAAATAGGACTATGAGCGGTCTGCAATGCCCGTCCCGAATTTCGGGAACCCAGCGATGAGTGCATATTGAACCTGCCTTAGCCGGCAGGCAGGCTACATCCCAACTAATAGTGTAGAAATCTTGCTTCTTCTCCTCCCGTTTGTAACTACCAGTCCCGATTTTTCATCGGGTGGGCGATAGTTGTTTCGCATTTGCAATGCAAAATACTTTTTAAAAACCATTTGTTAAATCTGTCGAACGGCTTCAAGGCCCGACTTCCCTGCCTACGGCAGTTACCGTGTGCCTACATCTTTTCAAAAATAACATTATGGAAAGTTCTTAGTGTTAATAAGAATAATGCCCTCGATACATCGGGGCAGGCCGTTCCTCCGGAACTTAGAAAGAGGTTGGTCATCTGTTGCTACGTGGGAGCCGCTGGACGGAAAGAACTGTTCTTTTTCTTTCAGAACGGTTCTTTGGTTTATGAAGTGGAAGGATAAAACTTAGTTCCACTTCTTAAAAACCTTATCTTAAACTCTTAAACCTTAGTAGCATTCGAGAAATAGAGCAGAACAAACCTTATTAACCTTATTCTGAAACAACCGTGAAACAGAATTTTGGCCACAGAATCGTTAATTTCAGTTCAATGTCAGAATTCATTAAAACTCCAATAAGGTTGGTGGTCGGGGTCGCGCGTTGGCTACGAAGGTTGAAGAAATCGAAATAAGGTTTTTTATTGACTGATGGAGACCTGTCAACGTCCATAGGATCCCGACGAGCCGGGGCAAGCTTTGACAGCATCGGATGCGAAAAAGAACCGTTTCTTTTCTTTCGGAACGGTTCTCTGATAGGTTTTTCATAGTATGACTCCAAGCCGTGCGATGAATTCGTCAGCATTATCCGTCCAGCGGCTCAAAGCCGCTGGACGGTGGGGGAGACCTGTCAACGTCCTTGGATTCCGATTTTATCGGAACGACTTGTCCCGAATTCATCTCGGGAGGCTTTGACAGCGTCAGTATGTACATGCGAACGAAAAAAACCGTTTGCCACGCAGCGTAATTTCCTTAAATTTACCATCGGAACGTAAATCGAAAAACTTAAAACATATTATCATGAAGAATTTTCCTCTCTTTCTGTCCCTGATTTTTGTGATGCAATTTGTAACGAATTGCAAACCGCCCACAGAAAAGCTACGACCTAATATTTTGTTTGCCATTGCTGACGATGCCTCGTGGAAACATTTTGGCGCTTACGGCTGCGATTGGGTAAAAACGCCGGCTTTTGACCGGGTGGCGGAGCAGGGGATTCTGTTCACCCGTGCTTATACGCCAAATGCTAAATGCGCCCCTTCGCGCTCGTGTATTTTAACCGGGCGCAACAGTTGGCAGTTGGAAGAGGCCGCCAATCATTCACCTTTCTTCCCCGCCAAGTTTAAAACCTACGCCGAAGCACTTGGCGAAAACGGTTACTGGGTGGGGAGCGTTGCCAAGGGCTGGGCACCGGGAGAACCGGGCGAAATTAACGGGGTGAAGCGCCAACTCACCGGGCCAAAGTTCGACAAATTCACCACCACGCCTCCTGCAAAATTTATCTCGAACAACGATTATGCAAAAAATTTCGAGGTATTTTTGGATGTGCGCCCCGAAGGCCAACCCTTTTGCTTTTGGTATGGAAGCACCGAACCCCACCGGGCTTACGAATTTGGTGCAGGGAGCCGGATTGGCGGTAAAACCACGGACCAAATTGACGAGGTCCCGCTTTTTTGGCCCGATACGGATACCATTCGGCAGGATATGTTGGACTATGCTTTTGAAATTGAATACTTCGACCATCACTTGCAACGGATGCTGGAGAAGTTAGATGAAATGGGGGAACTGGAAAACACGATAGTAATTGTAACTGCCGATAATGGAATGCCATTCCCCCGAATAAAAGGACAGGTTTATGAATATTCAAACCACCTGCCTTTGGCGATTATGTGGCCGAAAGGAATTAAAAACCCGGGCAGGGTAGTGGATGATTTCGTGAATTTTATCGATTTTGCACCAACTTATCTTGAACTAACGGGGCTTACTGCTGAAACTGCCGGAATGCAAGCGGTCACAGGAAAAAGCCTAACCGATATTTTCTTCTCAGAAAAAGAAGGACAGGTTATTCCCGAACGTGACTTCGTTCTGGTAGGCAAAGAACGCCACGACGTAGGCCGCCCCGATGATGAGGGCTACCCTGTGCGGGGGATAATTACCAATGGATTTCTGTACCTCCACAATTTTGAACCCGAACGCTGGCCAAAAGGCAATCCGGAAACCGGTTACCTTAACTGCGATGGTAGCCCTACCAAAACTTATATTCTCGATACCCGCCGCAAGAAAGGGATTATGGAATATTGGCAACTCAATTTTGGGAAGCGTGTTGAGGAAGAATTGTACAACATTATCGAAGATCCGTTTTGCATGAACAATCTTGCAGACAACGCTAATTATACGGAGCGCAAAGTTAAAATGGCCGAAGAAATGGTTCAAAAACTAAACGAACAAGGCGATCCGCGCATTTTGGGCGAGGGTGAAATCTTTGATCGATATCCTTATGCCGGGGAGGTGAAAAATTATTATAACCGCTATATGGCCGGCGAAAAGGTAAAAGCGGGCTGGGTGAACGAAACGGATTTTGAAAAAAGCCCCACCCCGCAAGAAGAAGGGGGTTATCATAAATATGATAGTAAATGAAACACTCTTTTATTACTCACCCCGATTATTTCGTAGAAATAATCGTCCCTCTCTACGCGTAGAGAGGGAGAAGAGGGAGAGTGCAAACCAATTATTTATTTTTACACATATTTAATCACACGTAAGCATTCATCATGTAAATTAAAATAACAGTAGAAACAAAAAGAACCGCTCCTGTTTAACGGGGACGGTTCTTTTTTTTGAGTTTGAATATCGACTAATAAAACTTTGATCTTTTATCTACAACTTCCGATGCTTTACGTTGTGCCTCGAAGGCTTGAGAGGTTGCCCTGAAATTGAGGTTCTGTGTCAAACGGGTTTTCTCACTTTCGAGGTTTTCGTTGTCCGATTGGTTTACCGAAGTTACTTTAACCACATAAACGCCATTGTTGCCTTTGATAGGTTCTGAAACCTTGTCAACATCAAGCGTTGTTGCCGTACCAATTACAGCCGGTTCCATACCCAGGCCTGGCACCGAGAATGAATTGAAATCGATGTTTGCCGCATTTTGAACCGTAGTGTTCAATTCTCCGGCAATTGCTTGTAAATCGGTTTTTCCCTGGAGTGCGGTGCTTGCTTTTTTCGCAAGGTAATCCGCTTTCTTTTCTTTTAAAACCGCGAGCTCCACTCGGGGTTTAACTGCTGCCAGGGTTGGTTCACCATCTTCTGTTGCCTCGGTTAGCAAAGCAATTACAAAGTTGTCGCCTAATTCAAAAATCGGAGACCCCTGGGTGGTCATTATAATATTGCCCTTTTTTGTTTCGTAGGCTGCGCGAATTAGTGTACGGGCATTTTCCAGTCCTGCAATATCGCGTTCATTTTCTCCAACCGTAGCCACACGTTTGTTTAGTTTTTCTTCGGTTACGGCATTGTTGAATTTTTCGGCATTGGTATTCTCGCCGGCAAACTTACTTGCTTTGGCGTATACGTCCTGATAGGTTTGTGTGCTTGGCACAACATTGCGCACCAGCGATGCAATCTGAACCTGTTTGCTCAAGGGGCCCCTGTCAGTGGTTTGGATGATGTGCAAGCCGAATTGAGAAGGCACTACCGAAACTTCGTTTTTTGCATTTTGAAACGCGGCATCCTCGAAAGGTTTTACCATTTGTCCGCGGCCAAACCATCCCAACTCGCCACCCATCATGGCCGAACCCTGATCCGTTGAATACTGCTGTGCCAGCGTTGCAAAATTGGCTCCGTTTTCGATGAGTGCTTTCAAACTGTCGGCCAAAGCCTGTTGGCTTAAGAATTCTTCCTGAGTGTTAACCTGAAGAAGAATATGCCTTGCTTCAACCGAATCGGGCAGCATTTCAACGTCATTCAATTTAGACAAGATGTATTGGTTGTTTTCAAAATAAGGGCCGAAAACCGCATTCACTTCCGCGCCTTCGTCAAATACCCAAGCCGCAAGATTTGCGGGCAACGTTTCTTTTTTGTGCCACGTGGGGTCGAAAGGCTCATCCGAGTTGGAAGTGACAAATTGAATGTTGTCGTTTGCGTTTTCAAAATCGGTTTTAATATCGTTTATCCATTCTTCGGCATCCTTAAAATCACTCGCTGAAGGTGTTACCGGATAGGTAATGTATTCAATCTTACGCGACTTTTCCTGTTTGTATTGTCCTTTATGAGCGTTGAAATAGGTTTTTAGATCGTTCTCCGTAAAGGCAACTGCACTGTCGGGTACAGAACTGAAATTCAAAGCAATGTAATCGAAGTTTACCGATTTGTTTTGGGCCTCCAGACTAGATTCTGCTTCGTTTGTAGTAACGTACAAACCTTTGCTCACCATGTTTGCATATTTGCTTTGGGTGCGTTCTTCCACGATTTGTTGTTCGAGGTAGAGCCAATACTTACGGTTTTCCGGAGCAACTCCGGTTTCCAGGTTCTTCAGAAAACGGACTACTGCACTGCGATCTACCTGACCGGTGTTAGGGTCGCGAAATAATTGCTGGATGATCGGGTGCAGGTTTGTACCCTGGATCATGTCGAATAGTTCCTCCGAACTGACTTCGATCCCCAGATCTTCGTAAACATCCTGCATAACGATGTTGCGGACGATGGTTTGCCACGTTTGTTCGCGCACTTGCACCCAGCTATTTTCGTCTAACTGATTTTGTTGGGTGTTTAGCTTGTAGATTTCGCCAAGCTCTTCCACTTGTTTTTGAAAATCGGGATATTGAATTGATTCTCCATTGATTTTTCCTACTTCCATTTGGTTGCGTTGGAACATGGAGGAGCCGCTTTGCAGCATGTCTCCCAGAACAAAAGCGGCCAATGAAATGCCGATAACAATTGCTACTAACAGTCCTGCTTTCGTTCTAATTTTTTGTAACGTTGCCATATGATTAACAGTTATTTTATTGCAGATTCTACTTAAAAATTTCGAGCTACGAAGATAACAATTTTAAATATTTCACCTTAAAATTTGATTGTTTTTTAGAAAGGCCGCGGCACATGGTGTAACTAACTATCGTACCGAACATTAACCCACATTCTACAGCAGTTGTTCACTCTTCTGAAATGGTCAGTTTCACCAATTCAATTTTTGTGCTGCTTGCTTTGAGTATTTTGAACTGGAAAGCGCCAATTTTTATGATTGAGTTTATTTTTGGAATACTCTCGTGATAATATAAAATAAGCCCTGCCAGAGTTTCAAATTCTTCGGTTTCCGGAAGTTCTAAAAAGTATTTTTCATTTATTAAATCGATTTCCGAACGACCTGAAAAAACATATTCGTTGTCGCTAATTTTTCGTTCGATAAAATCGTTGGTGTCGTGCTCGTCTTCAATTTCGCCAAAAATTTCTTCCAAAATATCTTCGCTGGTTACCATCCCGGATATTCCTCCGAATTCATCCACAACAATGGCTATGCTCCGGTGCTCATGGATAAAAGTGCTGAGCAACTTATTTGCAGGCATAGTTTCAGGCACAATAAGCACTTTATTAATGTAGGGCTTTATGGAGTCCGGATTTCTGAAAATCACGGATGAATGCACATATCCTACAATGTTGTCCACGTTTTCGTCGTAGAAAATAATGCGTGAATATCCGGTTTCAACAAACTTCTGGCGAAGTTCGTCAACCGAAGAGTGGATGTCGAGCATTTCTATTTCGGTTCGTGGAACCATGATTTCCCGTAATTTGACTTTCGAGAAATCCAACGCATTTTTAAATAGCTTCACCTCGGTTTCCACACTTTCTTTTTTTTCCATTCGCGACTTATCGCGCTCGCTCACAAATTCATCTAAATCAATCCGGCTAAAAACCAGATTTTTATTGTTATCGCTAAGGTTAGCCTTAAATAAGCCCTTCATCATTAAGTTAGTAATGCCAAGGGTGAAACGGGTTATGGGGTAAAACAGAAAGTAGAATACGGCCAGCGGAACGGAAAAGAAATTCAACAAAGTGTTGGGAATAATCCGGAAAAGGGTTTTTGGGAGAAATTCGGCAAAGGCTAAAATTACGAAGGTTGAAATCACAGTTTGCAAGAATAGAATCAGCGATTCGGACTGGATATAGGTACTTAAAACCGGCTGGAGAAGCGCAGCGAATGCAATACCATAAATTACCAAAGCGATGTTGTTGCCCACTAACATTGCCGCAATATAGCTTCCGGGATTGGCTGTAACGAGCTTAAGTATTTTTGAGTTGAACGGTTCCGATTGCTTATCAAGTTCCAGACGTAGCTTATTGGCAGAAACATACGCGATTTCCATGCCCGAAAAAAATGCCGACAATAATATGGTAACAATTATAATAAGAAAAGCGTTCATGCCGATTTATTGTTTTTCCGGTTGATTCTCCATTGTCCCGTTTTCTTCTATGTTTTGACTGTCTGTATTCACTTCTACATAAATACTCCCTTGCGGTTTCAAAATTTTCCAGTTTTGTATCGAAGGGTCGGATACAAAACCAATTCCTGTTATGATTTGGTTCTCCCGAATTATTTTAACAAACTCTTCGGTATGGATTTTCTCTGCTTTTTCGTCCCAGATCAAATGTTCGGTTTTCAGGGTGTCGCCCTGGGCATTAGTTGCAATTACATTGTTCTTGGCCTCCCACCTGTCGTCTTCAATAAATTGCTTGGCATAATTCGCCGAAAGGGTAGAGGTGATATGGTGGTTTGCATCATACTTTATTAGTTCCATTCCTTCCGGAAACTCAATGTATTATTTGCCATCCGTTTCTTAACTAAGTAGTTTTGGAGCTTTTAAAGAAAATCGGATTTGGCCGGAATCGGTAAAAAGGGTTTGGAAATTTTGGGCTTCAAGCACCGGGAGATTTTCAGTAGAACTAAACGCCTTAATCTGTTCGATATTACTCTCACAGCCGGAAAAAAGTATTGCAGCCCCTGTAATAAGAGCTGCAATACCACTGATTTTTATGAACGGCAGGATATTAAAACCTGACTTTTGTTGATTCATTTATCCAACCTTCAATTTTATAAGTTTGGCCGGCCTGCATACCTTCCATAAAAGCATCTTCCTTATTGGGGAAATATTTTCTGTAATCGGATGCTTTCTTTCCGGCATCTATACTGCAATCATCATACGCCCTTGCTTTGTTGTAATAATCAACCGCTAACCAGAAAATAGCCGATTTCTGCAGGCTTGTACCGCTAAACGAACGGCTGGAAGCGACATATATGTCACCAATCAGCATATAAGCATCGCAAAGTGTTGGGTCGCTTGCCAAAGCTTTGCGAGCCAGATCCCGTGCTTCGGGATAAGAACTTTCTTTGATGAAGGCCAATAATGCGCGTTCATAATAGTAGGCAGCCAGTAAGGTTTTGTCCGTCTCCTGTTCAATAGCTTGCTGGTAATATTTTTTTGCATTTGGGATGTCGTCTTTTTTCAAATACCCGCGGGCCATGTTAAATGCTGCTTCTGCCGAAGGTTCGAGTTCGTAAAGGCGAATCGTTGCTCTTTCGACCAGTGTACTTTCGTCGCATTTGGCTCTTCTTAAGCGTCGCAACATACTTTTGATGAATTCGATATCATTGCTTTTTTCCTCAAACTGGGGTGTGAAAATATTCACCAGTGCACCGCAATCTGCTGCTCCCGAAGTACCAAACAAGGTTTCGATGTAGGGTTGAATTTCCTTTGCGTTACTAACTTTTTGTGCTTCCTTATTTTCCGTGATGACGTAATTCAGAATCTTATTCGATGTATCATAATTGGCAATAACGGTTTCTTTTGAGATTTCACCCAGGCGGAAAAGCGAACGGGTAGTTTGCATCAGCAAAACCAGAATGGGCAGCTCAGTTTCGTTTCCTTGTTCCTGAACCGATGTGTTTAACCATTCATATCCAACTTTCATCACCTCTTTTAATTGGTCTCCTTCAATTGGAGTAGTGCGTGCGGTATCCAATTTATATTGTAACCAGGCGGTTGCTTTTCGTCCCAACACAAAGCCTTTTTGGTCGAAATACTTGATTCTTTTGTCGAGCATTTTCATATACTCGTCTAAGTACTTATCCCTTTCGGCATCAGTTTTTGCATTTTCAATCAGGTATTCATAAATGTTAGCACCGTGAATATAAATATTTGGGGTACAGCGGGGGTATTTGTCATAAACTTTTCTCCAATGTGGCAAAGCCGAATTGTAATCTTCTTGTTTGTAGAATTCCGTGTACAACGAAAGTTCGTTCATAAACTCCCTGTCCTGCTCGCCCAACAGCTCTTCTGCTGTTTTCAGGTTCACATCGCCGGATCCTTCCTCTCCAGCATCGTCGCCCGGTAATTTTCCGGTAAATGCAAAATCAATGTTGTCGCCCGAATTTTCGTTCAAATCCAGTCTTTTGGAATCGTCGATAAAGGTGAATTTCAGGTATTTTGATTTATCGCTGACTTCCACTTTGTATTTGCCGTCGAAACTGGTCATCATCGAACTTCCTTTGTGTGCCTCCACTGTAATCCCGGCAGCAGGCTCGCCGTCCATGTAAACTGTTCCTTGAATAACTCTTTGCGCCATTGTAATGGAAGCAGCCCCCAAAACAAGGAGGGCAAACAGAAGTGTTATGCGTGCTAATGATTTCATAATCCTATTGTCTTTTTTTTGTTAGTCAAACCTTCTTTTTATAAACCACAAATCGTATAAATTAACGCTGGCATTGAACCGGAAATAATTTTCGAGAACAAGGTTATTTTCCTTCGTGCCCCGTTTTCCAAATTGTGCGGCCAAATTAATCGTTGATTTGGAACGATATACCGGCAACCCAACCCCAAAACTTATGCCAAAATCGTTAATTTGATTTTTGTCGAATGTCAAATAAGTCTGTTCAAAACTAAATCCAACGCGGTATGCAACGCGTTGCGTGTAGCTTCGTATCGAAAATTTATCGGGTATCCATTCAGCACCGAGGGCAAATTTATTTAAATCTGTGAGATATTCGCTTTTATCTCCAAAAAATTTAGCCTCGCCCCAGGCTTGCCTGTAATAATCGGCATTTATCTCTAAAGAATTTTCTTTGACGTAAGAAAAACCGAGCCCAAACGCTAAAGGATATTCCACGGTGCCTTTTGTTTCTTTTGTTTCCTGCCTAGGATTCAGCGTATCCTGGTCGGTTGAATAGCCAATGGTTTGATTACCTACCGTTATGTTTTTAAGGATAATATCAGAATTTAGTGCCTTGAATTTTGGTTTTTGAACCACGCCGGCTAGAATTATTTTCTTTCCTTTTTTCAGCGGAAGTGTATATTGTGCGCCAAAGTCAAAACCAAAATCAGTGAACCTTATGTTCTTGGATTGTTGAATTTGATAAAAATCCGCTGCGTCAAGGAAAGCAACTTCCGTATTCCGGTTCAATATTCCGAATGTATAACGCAGGTTGGCGCCAAGTGAAAGGTTTTTGACGGGTTCTACGGCTAATCCAAAAAATGCTTGTGAGAGTGTACCTGCGCCGTAATAATCGGTTCGTATGGCACTTGAATTTGGAACTGTATCATTAACGACCACGTTGTAGCCAACATCGGAAAAGGGCACCAGCCCCAGAACGGTACCGAATCGCTTACTCACATGAAAATTCATTGCAAAATACTGGAAATTGACATCCGATGCTTCGTAGCTTCCCAAATCGTTGCTGAACTCCGAAAACCGCCCGTTAATTCCAAACTCAAACATAAAGCCCAGCGTGTCGATAGCATTGTAGGAAGCGGGGTTTGCCAGATTGATTTGTTGCTCGTAACGGCTGCCTAATGCCGCACCTCCCATTGCTGTGCTGCGGCCAAAACTATAGCCTTGTAAATCGCCGACACCATATCTTGAATAGGGTGATGTTGTGTTATTGTTAAATTGGCCGAACAACAATGTTGGGAACATTATCAACCCGACTAAGAAAAAGATTCTATTATATCTCCCCATTATATTCTAATATGCGGTTTAAGCCCAAGGCTATTAAATTAAAGTGTACAAAGAAAGAGTTTTTTAATTTCTTATCAAAAAAATCAGCATTGCCCCCGGTAATAATAACTTGTAAATTTGTATAATAATCCTTAAAAGCATCAATTGCTCTATCAACCTCGAAAACAATGCCATTTTGCACCCCGGCACGTATGGCTTCTTCTGTGCTTGTGCCAAAAAGTTTATTGAACTCCTCAAACTTTACAAGAGGTAATCCGTCTGTGAATTGGTGCAAGGCCATAAATCTCATATCGATTCCGGGTGAAATATTGCCACCCAAGTATTGTCCGGATTGGGTAACAATGTCGTATGTAAGTGCTGTTCCGGCATCGATGACCAACAAATTTTTTCCCTTGAATAAATCGAAAGCTCCTACTGCTGCAGCAATCCTGTCTTTTCCCAATGTGCCTTTTGTGGAATAACAATTTTCGATGGGCAAAGGCGTATTGGCATCCAACACAATGATTTTCTCGAATTTATCGTGAAGGCTTTTTATCAATTCGGGAGATGGTGCTTTGACTGTTGAAAGGATGACGCTTTTTAATGCCGGGTGTTCTTTCTGCAAAACATCAACGTGTTCCGGGAGGAATTCCTTCAAAGGTACCGTTATCAGCAGCTCTCCTTTGTTGAATATCGAGAATTTTGTCCGGGTGTTGCCAATGTCAAGCGTCAGGTTCATTTTAATCGATAATCCTTTGGCTGATGTCGAGTGCCCGTACGGAATGGGTTAAAGCACCAATCGAAATGTAATTTATGCCTGTGTCTGCCACTTTTCGGATTCGTTTGAGCGTCATGTTTCCCGATGCTTCTATTTTTGCATGTCCATTAATAGTTTTCACGGCTTGCCGCATTAGCTTTGAGCTCATGTTGTCGAGCATGATAATGTCAACATCCGCCTCCAATGCTTGATGCACATGTTCCATGGAGGTAGCTTCCACCTCAATTTTTATGCTTTTGGGTATTTGTTTCCGGATGGCTCCAACGGCTTGTTTTATCCCACCTGCAATTTGGATGTGGTTATCTTTTATCATCACCATGTCGTACAAACCAAATCGGTGGTTGGAGGCACCGCCCATGCGCACGGCATATTTATCGAGCTGACGATAACCGGGCAGGGTTTTCCGTGTGTCAAGAATCTCAACGTTAAGCCCTTCCACCTCTTTCATACACAAGTTTGCGTAGGTTGCTATTCCCGACAAACGTTGCAAAAAATTTAATGCTTTCCGTTCGCCGGTTAACAGAGCCCTGTAGTTTCCTTTAAATTCAACCAAAACATCACCGGGAACAACGTGACTGCCGTCGGGCATTTTTTCGTTCCATTCGATATTTGGATCGAATCGCTTAAAAACCATTTCCGCAATGGGTAACCCGGCCACTACGCCCGGTTCTTTAGCCACAAAAATAGCCGTTTTTATTTCATTGGAGGGCACCAAATTGTTGGTGGTAATATCTCCTTCACCAATATCCTCCGTGTAAGCCAAATCAAATAATACTTCGGCTGCCTTTAATACCTTACTTTCCATACTTAACTATCTTAGGTGTTCTATTTGAATTTTTTTATTTTTTTGTTGAATGAAATGCACTTTGAAATCCGGGTTTTCCGACCGGAAATCTTCCCGGATATGTCCGCCACGGCTTTCTTCGCGTAGCAAAGCGGCCCTGGCAATTAACAAACACAATTCCGTTCCATTTTTAATTTTGCACAGGTTATATTGCCTGCCGCATGACGCAAATTCGTCCCTTATTTTTTCCAGTTCTTCGATGGCAAATTCCAGCTCTTGTCCGTTTCGCACAATACCAACATACGAATTCATGATTGCTGCAATTTGGTTTTTTCGTTCCAAAAAAATCATCTCGTTTTCTGTGTCGAGCCGAAATTCGGAAACATTGAAGCTGAAGGGATCTTTTGCCACTATCTTTCCAGCGGTTATTCCTGCCCGTTTCCCAAATACGAGGCACTCTAACAGCGAATTGCTGGCAATGCGGTTAGCCCCCATTGCTCCGGTAGATGCCACTTCGCCCGCGGCAAAAAGGTTCGCAATGCTGGTTTGACCCGACAAGTCGGTTTTTACTCCGCCAACCGTGTAATGGGCGGCTGGTGCTACCGGAATATTGTCCTTGGTTAGATTCAAACCAAATTCCAATAACTTTTTATTGATATGGGAGAAACGCTCTTGTATTACTTTCGAATTTAGATGCTTCAAGCTGAGGAATACATGATCGGTATTTGAAAGTTGCATTTCTTTAAAAATAGCAAACGAAACCAAATCGCGCGATGCCAGTTCTGCCAAAGGGTGCCAGGCCGTCATAAACCTCTCTCCTTTATTGTTGATGAGATAAGCTCCTTCCCCGCGCACGGCTTCCGAAATCAAAAAGGCGTCTTTGCCGCACAAATGCAGGGCGGTAGGATGGAATTGCACAAATTCCATGTCGGCAAGTTGCGCACCTGCCTGATATGCCAAGGCATATCCGTCGCCGGTTGCAGTATGCGGATTTGTAGTACGCAAATAAATGCGTGCCAAACCGCCTGTCGCGAGAATAACCGCTTTCGATCTGAACAGGATATTTTTTTGTGATTTGAATTCAAGGGCTTGTACGCCGCTGCACCGGTTATTTTGGACCAGCAAATTGACTACGGTGGTATTTTCAAAGGCCTGAATGTTAGCTACATTTTTTATCCGTTCGAGCATGAAGCGCGTTAACACCTTTCCTGTTGCGTCGCCTTCGGCATGGAGAATGCGTCGTTTACTGTGGGCTCCTTCCAGGCCGAGGACTAATTTGCCATCCTTAGTATCGAAGGGCATCCCCAATTCAATCAGCTCGTTA
The DNA here is from genome assembly GCA_964572085.1 of uncultured Maribellus sp. Lineage (GTDB taxonomy): Bacteria > Bacteroidota > Bacteroidia > Bacteroidales > Prolixibacteraceae > Draconibacterium. The sequence continues at coordinate 13,162 of CAZNEV010000074.1, forward strand.
ACGCAATTTCTGCCCTCGTTAACCAAGACGTCCATGGCATCATTGTCGCATAAGCCACGTCCAGCTTCCATCGAATCTAACTTGTGCAGCGAAGTGGAATCATCTTCGCCAATGGCGGCTGCAATTCCGCCTTGTGCATTATACGAATTGCTGATGTCTAAACTCGATTTGGTAATTATTGCCACTTTGCCATAAATTGAGGCATGGAGCGCGGAAGTCAATCCCGCCAAGCCGCTACCTACAACAACTATATCAAATTCAAGTACTTGCATTCAAATGGCAATTAATAAAAGAGCGGCAAAGTTAATATTTCTTTGTGACAATCTTTATTGCCTGCCCGTTTTATTCTTCCGCGCCTGTCTATTTTATTCAAGGGCTATACTTGCTGCATAATTCGACCTGAAATTTGCAGCAGCGAGATTTCTGCCAGTTTTGTTTGGAATTTTACAGAGATGAGCCTTTCTTCGGCATCTAACAGGCTTTTTTGCACTTCGCGCAATTCCAGCCCCGACAAAGCTCCCAAGCGGTAGCGCTCCAAAGCAATTTCTAAGTTTTCGCGCGCCACATCCAGGTTTTGTTCTTCCAATTGCAGCAAACTCAAATTGTTTTGGTAGGCATAATAAACGATCAGCAATTCGGCTTTAATATCCTGCTCAACCTCTTGGTAGCTATACATTCTGTTTTCTATTTCGATGGTAGCATTAGCTTTTTCGCGGCGGCGGTTAAACCCGTCAAAAATGTCCATCCCCAAGGTAAGCCCATAGTTAAATGTCCGGTTTTGTTGATTGTTCAAGGCCAGTTCCCCATAATCGCTGATAGTGCCGGTACCGTAACCACGATAGCCGTAATTGTAGCCCGACGAAAGGTTGAGATAAGGGTATGCCCGGGATGCAATTGTTTTATAGTCGAGCTCGGAAATGCTTTTGCTTTTTTGCGCCAATTGCAAACTGGTATTTAACTTCAGGGTGGCTGCCAACAATTCGGCATACAGCAAATCCGGGTTAACGGCTATTGAAGTGTCGGCCAGTTGGATATTTTCTTCGAGGTTTTCCAGTGCCATTAGTTTTTTGAGCCGTACTTCCGACTCGAGAATGGCTTCGTTTTGGCGTGCCAGCCGCGAACTGTCAGCATTCAGGTAAACCATCGACTGCAAAAGTTCCAGTTTCGACGAAGCCCCGAGCAGATAACGCTCCTCGTCGATCCGCACCCTTTCGCGCGAAAGCGAAACAGCATACTTCATGTTGCTCTGGTAATTCAACTGCTGGACATAGTAATAATATTCGGACACGATCCGGGCAACCAAATTTTCCATGGCCATTTGCGAATTCAGTTCGCCCATCTTCTGTAATTCATTGAGCTTTTGCCAAGTGGTTTGTACATTAAAGCCGTTGAACAGCGTCATGTTAAAATTAATGGCAGCCGAGCCGGTGGTATTGTGGATTCCGTTTGATTCTTTTTTGGAGCCATCGTTCATTTTTTGAGTAGTAGAAGTCAGGTTGCCACCAAAACGGTTGGTGGTCGTCACGGTGGGCAAGAAACCGGCATTCCCCCGGGTAACATTGTTGTCGGCAATCTCGGAGTTGTTACGGGCTACTTTTACCGAAAAATTTCGCTCCAAGCCAGTTAGCACGCATCGCTGCACATCGTATATCTCCTGTGCGCCAAGGTTGCCTGCCCACAAAAGCGCCAATATGGATGCAACGAAAAATTTAATATTAACTAAGGATTTTAGTTTCATTAACCACATCATTATTTGTGTTTTTTTGTTCACTTGAAATCAACAGGTAAATGCCGGGTACAACGTATAGCGTCAAAAAAGTAGCAATTACAAGGCCGCCTACTACGGCAGTACCCATGGCCACACGACTTTGCGCGCCTTCGCCCAAGCCCATGGCAAGCGGGAGGATACCCAAAATGGTTGATAAGCTGGTCATAAGGATGGGACGGAAACGGGCCGCCGAGGCAAACTTAATAGCCTCGAATTTATCCATGCCGGCATCTTTGCGCTGGTTGGCAAATTCAACAATCAAAATCCCGTTTTTAGAAACCAACCCTATTAACATGATGATACCAATTTGGCTAAAAATATTCATGGTGATGTTGAAATACCACATAAAAATAAGTGCCCCGGTCAATGCCAGCGGAACGGTCATCATTACGATAATGGGATCTTTAAAACTTTCGAACTGAGCCGAGAGTACCAGGAAAATCAGCACAATAGCGAGAAGGAATGCAAACATCAGGCTCGACGAGCTTTCCATAAAATCTTTGGAATCGCCATCTAACGCGGTACGAAAGGTATCGTCGAGTACTTTTTTCGCAATCTTGTCCATCTCGGCAATCCCTTCGCTTATGGTGTGACCTTCGGCCATGTTCGACGAAACGGTGGCCGAAACAAAACGGTTGTACCGATACAACTGCGGCGGTGCCGTGGTTTCCTTCAGGGTAACAAAATTATCAAGCTGCATCATTTCCCCTTTGTCGTTACGCACATACAACGATTTCAAATCAAGCGGTTTGTTGCGTTCCTGCCGCGGAAGTTCACCCAGAATTTGATACTGTTTTCCATTCATTATAAAATAACCAAACCGCTGTCCGCTAAGTGCCAATTGCAAGGTTTGACCAATGTTTTGGGTGGAAACGCCCAGCAGGTTGGCCTTGTCGCGGTTGATTTCGATCTGCAACTCCGGCTTGGTGAATTTTAGGTTCACGTCGGCTTGAACAAATATGGGGTTATTGTGTACTTCGGCCATAAATTCCGGCAGTATTTCGCGTAATTTTTCGATGGTGGGTGCTTGCAACACATATTGAATCGGCTGTCGGGCACGCCTTCCACCAAAGGTCGATTGCTGCACGATATTGGCACGTGCTTTTGTTTTGTCGCGAAGTTCCGTTGCCAACCGGGCCGCAATTTCCTGTTGCGACCGTTCGCGCTCCGATGGTTTAACGAGGGATGTGCGCACAAATACCCAACTACCCCTTACCATTGTAACAATGTTGGTGGCTTCGGGCACCTCGTTTTCCACCAGTTGGGCCACATCTTCCACATAATCGTAGTTGAACTCGTAGGTTGCACCTTCAGGCGAAGTGATACCCACGCTAAACTGCGAACGGTCTTCCAGTGGGGCCATCTCGGCCGGAATGATTTTCCACAAAACAAAAATAAGCACCCCGGAGGCGATAAGGATAGCGAGCGATATGTATTTTAATTTCAGGAATTTTTCCAAAGAATTTTTGTAAGCATTGTTTAGACGGATAAAATATTTTTCGGACCAGTTGTAAAAACGGTTGTGCTTTTGCCTCGATTTGAGCAGTTTGGTAGAAAGCATGGGTGTAAACGTAAGCGCCACAAACGACGAAATGGCTACGGCTCCGGCAATCACAATACTGAATTCGCGGAAAAGCCTCCCAGTCATCCCTTCCAAAAACACGATGGGAAAGAAAACCGCTACCAGGGTAATGGTTGTGGCAATAATGGCAAAAAATATCTCTTCAGCCCCTTCCAGCCCCGCTTGTCGCGGGGGCATGCCCCGTTCCACTTTCACATAAATGTTTTCCATCATCACAATGGCATCGTCCACCACCAGCCCGATGGAAAGCACAATGGCCAGCAGTGTGAGCACATTGATGGTAAACCCGGCGATGTACATGATAAAGAACGAGCCCACCAGCGAAACCGGAATAACCAGAATGGGGATAATGGTAGTACGCCAGTCGCGCAAAAAGAAAAAGATGATGATCACCACCAGGAAAAACGCCACATAAATGGTTGTCTCCACTTCGCGGATAGAAGATCGGATATAGTCCGTATTATCAAAGCCGATTTCCACATCCACATCGTCGGGCAAATCTTTTTTAATGAATTCCAGGCGTTCGTAAACATCGTCAACAATTTCGATGTGGTTGGCACCGGGTTGCGGGATGATAACTGTCGCGATCATGGGAATTCCGTTCATTTTCATGATGCCGCGAAGGTCTTCGGGTCCCAGTTCCGCACGACCAATGTCGCGCACCCTGATGAGCTGGCTGCCTACTTGTTTCAATACAAGGCTGTTAAACTCTTCGGGGGTGGTCATCAACCCCAGCGTGCGGATGGTCAGTTCGGTTGTATTCCCCTCGATGCTTCCGGCAGGGAGTTCCACGTTTTCGCGCTGCAGGGCATTGCGTACGTCCAAGGGTGTCATTTGGTAACCTGCCAGTTTTGCGGGGTCGAGCCAAATGCGCATCGCGTAGCGTTTTTCGCCCCAGATGGCCACTGAGCTCACCCCGGAAACCGTTTGCAGTTGTTCTTTGAAAGTCAATTCGGCTATTTCCGAAAGCTCGAGCAGCGAACGTTTGGGGCTTCGCACCGCCACCATCATAATGGGGCTGGCATCGGCATCGGCCTTGGTAACGGTGGGCGGATCCACATCGTGGGGCAAGTACCGCTGTGCCTGCGAAACCTTGTCGCGCACATCGTTAGCGGCAGTTTCCAAATCTACTGAAAGTTCAAATTCTACTGAAATCCGGCTGCGCCCTTGGCTGCTGCTACTGGTGAGGGTGCGGATGCCGGGAATACCATTAATGGATTGTTCCAGCGGTTCGGTAATTTGCGATTCGATTACGTCGGAGTTTGCGCCAGGGTAGGATGTATTCACTGAAATAATGGGCGGATCGACGCTGGGGAACTCCCTGACGCCCAAAAAGGTAAAACCGATTCCCCCAAAAAGTAGGATTACCAGGGAAAATACGGTTGCCAATACCGGCCTTTTTATGCTTGTTGATGAAAGACTCATGTTATTTGTTCACAATTTGTTGGTTGGTAACTAATGTGTCTAACTGCACCGGCAAGCCTTCCCTCAACTGAAGAATAGCTGTTGTGAGCAGCGTGTCACCAAAATTAAGCCCGGTGCGGATCTGTATGTGCGATTCGGTACGCAATCCGGTTGACACTTTCACTTCCTTGGCTTTGCCGTTTTCGTAGATGAAAACTTTTTCGCCCGACATTTCGGCAATCAGCGCCTCGGTTGGGATCGATACGGCATTTTCTATTTCCGATAAACGAGCCCTTACGCTGGCAAAGCGCCCCGGTTTTAACTCTTCCCTGGTATTTGGATAAAGTGCCCTCACCACAATGGTACGGGTGTTGATGTCGATTTTTGGGGCAATGGCATACACTTTTGCTTCAAAAGGTTGTGGGAAACCGTCCACCACAAAGGTGAGCGGGAAACCGGGAGTTATTTCCCCTGAATAACGTTCGGGAATGGAAAATTCGATTTTTAAAGGACGGGTTTTTACCAGCCGCACAATATTAGTTTGGGTAGTGGCAAAAGCACCTTCCGAAATCATGCGCAATCCTACCGTACCGGCGAAAGGTGCACGCAGCTCGGTTTCGGCAATCCGCGCTTCAATGAGCATGATGTCGGCTTCAATGGATTGCAGCTCGGTGGCCACCTGGTCGTAACTTTCGCGGCTAATGGCATCGCGATCTAACAACTGCCGCTGGCGGAACTCACGTTCCGTTACCAATTTCTTTTGTGCCTGCAATTTCAACAATTGTGCCTGCAAGGGCTTGTCGTTGATTTTAGCCAGCAACTCACCTTTTTTTATCGTGCGGCCTTCATCAAAATAAATCGCCACTATTTTGCCGGATGTTTCAAAGGCCAAATCCACCTCTTCGTCCGGCAGCAAGGAGCCGGTGCTGTATATTATCTCGCTCAAGTTGGTAGGGACCAGCACGTAGCCGCTGGCCAGAAGTATTTGTCCACCACCACGTGCGCCCGAAAATGCGGATGATGCTTTTTTATCTGGAGTTAACATGGGTTTGAGTTTGGGATAAAAAATTATTCCCAAAAGGAATATTACTATAAGGGCTGAGGTAATCAGCCTAAACGTCTTTTTTTTGCTCACAACAATGACTTTAAATAAAAAAAACAAAGAAAGGGTAATTTTTTCAAACCTGTTTGACTATTGAACTTGCAAAAGGTTAAATCATGAAAAGATAAAATTTGTAATTACACCATTTCAAAGAACCGTTCTCAAAGAAATAGAACGGTTCCTTAAAATTATAGGGAAAGCAAAGCCAACTCCACATTTCTCAAAAGAACCGGGATTTTCTGAAAGGGATCGCCTTCGCCTAAGGTTTCTAATGGCAAATAACCGCGATAGTTGGCTTTTTTTATGATTTTGAAAAGCTTTGTAAAATCGCTTGGGGTTTCTTTCCCGTCCATCCATACGTTTTCCTTGATTTGCCAAGTAATGGCGTGTTGGATGTTTTTGGCGATTTCATCATAAGGATCATGAACGCGGTAGCTCCCGATATCGAGGTTCAGGCCGAGCCAATCAGAATCTACCAAAGCGATTATCCGATCGACATCGGCGGCAGTTTTCAGGAAATCGTTGTGGTTTTGAATTGCGATCATCACGCCGTGTTCTTCCGCAAAATCGCAACAGGTTTTGATGTCCCTTGCCATCCATTCAAAAACCTGTTCGCGCGAATAGCCTGCGTGGGCTGTTGTTCCCGCAAAAATACGAAGATTGGGAATCCCTAATTTCGCGGCGGCAACAATCCATTTTTTAATCATTTCGATGTCGGCATTTCGCTTTGCCGGGTCGGTTTGGGTGAAGTCGTTGCGAACACCCGTCCCGCTAATGTCGAGCCCCAGCAAAAAGGCTTGGCGTTTGAATCGGTTGATGAATTCGTCGGAAGGTACTTCGGGGTATCCGGGGAAATAATATCCGGTGGGGTCGATGGCGTCGAAATTGTGTTCGGCACAAAAAGCCAGCACATCAAACAAATCGATTTTGCCCTCGCGCAAAGGCTGATTGAACGAATAGACATTCAAACTGATTTTGAATTTGTGCCCGAATGTTTTGTTTGGCGAAACAGATTCCGATGCTAATAAATTCAAGCCCGAAGCAGCGAGAGGTATTGTCAGCAGGGATTTCATAAAATTACGGCGGGATGAGGTACTCGTTTTAATAACCATCAAATACTGTGGTGTTATATTACTTGTTGATAATCTTTCACAATTTCATTAACGCCCTGTAAAACGTAGCGCGGACGATAAGCAAATTCTTCAATGGTATGTGTGGTTGAAATCCCTGATAAAACCAGGCAAGTGTCAATCTCCGCCTCAATACCTGCAACAATATCTGTATCCATTCGGTCCCCGATAATTATGCTGTCTTCCCGTTGAACATCAATCCTTTTCAGTGCAATTCGCATCATAAGGGGATTGGGTTTGCCCACAAAGTAGGCTTGTTTTCCGGTAGCCAGTTCAATGGGTGAAATAAGAGCCTTGGTTGCGGGGGCTATCCCGTTCTCAATTGGTCCGCTAAGATCAGGATTTGTTCCAATCAGTTTGGCTCCATTGATGACCAGGTTTACCGCCCTTTCAATCATTTCGTAGCTGTACGACCTTGCTTCTCCCATAACCACATAATCCGGATCGATGTTATTGCTTGTATATCCGACGTCGTAAAGTGCATTGATAAGCCCTGCTTCCCCAATAATGTAGGCACTACCATTTGGTTTCTGACTTTGAAGAAAAGCCGCCGTTGCCAGCGCACTGGTATAAAAATGTTCGGGCCCAACATCCAGCCCCATACGTGATAACCTCTCCTGAAGTTCCTTAATAGTACGCTCACTTGAGTTGGTTAGAAAAACAAATTTTTTGTTTTCATCTTTTAACCAGGTTACAAACTCCTTTACGCCATCGAGAATCTTATCCCCATGATAAATTACGCCATCCATGTCACAGATGAACCCGGATTTGTTCCGTATCTTTTCTAAATTTGAATTTTTCACCATCTCTAATTTGCTTTAACTATGCTGTTGAGGATCTCAAATTTATAACCTTTGCGGATAATTCCTACTAAGATGCTTCGTTTTAATGAGGGATCCAATAAAATAAAAATTCAACGCGTTGAAAGGGGAAACACCAAATCCTTCTATGTCAATTTTCCTGCTGCTGTTGCAGAGGCGGGGAATATCGAGAAAGGGGAAGAAATGGAATGGTACATTCACGACAGGGACACTTACGTCCTTCGGCGTACAACCAAAAGCAAATCGCCCATTACCAGAAAACAAGAACAGTTAAGTTGACGCATATGGCCCGATAGGCATTTCGATTGGGACGGCAACCATAAGAATTTGGACTGAATACCTTTCAAACCCCGGGATTCAAGGTAATCTTTTATAACTATTTGACCTATCCTGTCGGCAATAGTCATTAATTCGGTGAGTAACTTTTTCATTCAAATGGATAGGTTTATGTTACTGTGCAAAGCATAGTTTCCCATTCAACAGCCGGAGAGCTGTTGTCAGTGCGGGAATATTTTACGTTTTCATGTGTTTCCTCCTTTCTTTGTTTTTTACGGTTGGCCTGAATGTTCCGGAGCAGGTGTCCTCCGCGGGCGGTTTATTCCAACCTGACCTGATAGCGTTTGGCCAGCAGCTTTTCATACTCGCCGCGTTTTGTTTTGTTCTCCGAAAAGTAGGCCAACAACCTTTTCCACAGGTTGGCTATGGTTTCTTTGCTGTGTGCGGTGAGCAGGGCGGCCACCTTGCATTAATAAGAATTTCCAGTCCTTTGTATCCGTAAAGAAATAACTTTTACATTAAGATAAAAATCTGTATCTTTGTTCCATGCA
>CAZNEV010000075.1:0-21276 GCA_964572085.1 uncultured Maribellus sp.
TATACCTATTTAACATGCCCAATTATGGGGCTTAAAAAATGTGGGAAACTTTAGTGATTAATTGTTAGTCTTTTACTTGTCAGCAACACCGAATACATTCTTTATTGCTTCAACATATGCTGTACCTGTCCGTTCCTCAGGAAGCAGATAACCGCCCTCCGTCCATTCATTCCAACAGTAAAGAAGGACACCAAATGGTTTGCGTGAATCATATTCAATATGCTTTGCTGCGTCGCGAAGTAACTGTTTGTATAGTTCTGGTGTGTTACCAACCACTACTGGTACGTATGGATAATCTTTATATGGATATGGCCATGGAAAGTCCTGACGGCATCTGGGGGTGGGATCCCAACCCATTGTTACCACTGGCATATTTGTTAGTGGAGATTCAGTTGTCATTTTATTCCACAGTTCACGGTGGGCTTCCATTATATCTTCATATCTCTCTGTAAAATCTGGCATCACTTTATTAGCGGTATTAACATTATAACTGCTTGTGCTATGAAATCCCGCCTGTTCGACAAATGAGGCTTTCTTTGGACTGGACACCATTGCATTCCAATGCATTTTTGGAAGGCCAGCTTTTTCAAGGCGCACATCTATCTCCTTGAAAAGTGTCAGGGTTTTCTGCGGGCCGCCAAGTTGCAAAATAAATTCTTCTGCCTGATAGATACTGAAAAATAGGCCACCATTCACCTTCCAATAATTAGGCTTCTGAAAATAATGTTCAATACAATAGTCAATAACACGATTAAGGTCGCGGGGTGAATGACGTATGGGAAGCCACACAGTTTTTGGTTTTCCGAATTCAGGGTAAAACGAATCCCTTCTGTCGTGATTAGCCCACATTAATGCAAACTTCATTCTATTTCGGCTTTCAGCGTGAAGAAATCCTTTTTCAAGCGACTCCTCCATGGTTTTTACTCCACTATACCAGTACCAATCATAAAGGAAAACGTCAATCCCATGGTCGGCGGCCAAGTTTATTTCTTTTTCAACCCAAAAAGGATCACTGTCATCAAAATTACCCCATGAAGATTTTTTTGGTTGTTGATGCCCTGGAAATTTAGGTTTCGCAACAGCCATTTCAATCCACTCTGTCCAACCTTCTCCTTTCCATGAATCAGCATGATCATAGCTGTGCCAGTGAGGGTAGTAGATAGCCACAACATCCGGACGATTTGTATTGATTCTCTGAGCATTCGCTTTCCAAACCATTCCACTAATTACTAATAATCCGATAGTTAAAACCATATTTCGACGGTATTTTATTATTATTTTCGGAAATATGACCATTTGCTGAAAGAGTCTAATAAAACGATACTTAAGATTGGTAAATTGCACAATGCCTCGAAATTCATAAGTCATTATTTTGGATATCACTACTAACAAAAAATTCCTTACTCCTTCAATTTTTTGTTGTTTTAATAGATAGGTTAAATTTTTTTTCATAATTCATGTTATTAAATGTAACAAATTTAATCTTGGTCAATTTGATTTAAATCATCTACTTAATATTCTGTACGGCTTATAAATCTGGAAAAAATATTTCATCTTTTTAAAGTACTAGGTTTTGTCGTTGTGCAAGTATTAGCATCCGGACGCCGAAAGGCTCAAGTGAGACGGTGATTTCGTCAGGACATTTGTCCCATTGTTGTTCTTGAGTACGGTCAACATGGTAAAGAGTTGCAGAGCGGGCCTCTTGCTTAAATCTGATTTTCGCTTGTTGGCTTTTGGACGTGGTGTTCACGATGACCGTCCCAATTGAGCCATCTTCTGCTTCAAAACTGCCTGCAACTACAGTAGGCCTAGGGATTGTCACTTTAATTGCCCTACGCCCATCAGGCAGCATATCACCTTTCTCGTCGGCTAAGTAATGCCATACATCCTGAATGGCACATTCAACCTCGGGTGGGCGAAGCGTTATTCCCCGGAGCAGATATTCTGTAAATCTGGCATATACACGGCCGTATGAGAAAAAGGCATTAGAAACGGTCTTTTGCCAATCATCTTTTGGTTCCAAAGGTACTGTTTCCATGTAGACCGTCGGGATAAGACCGCGAACCAACGGGAGTGCGAGCCTATAACAACGTAATTCCGCCGAACCCCATGTCTCTGCCATTCCATGCCCCATCGAAAAGCCATCACCCATAACAGGAATGTATTCGTGATATATATAGGAAAAGAGACCCACAGTTTGCAAGCCCATCCCATAAGCATCAGCCTCGTTGCATTGACGTCCCCACAGGGTAGTCATATAAGGAATTGACAGTTCAGAAGTTGATTCAGTACTTAAACCAAATTCGGGATTAATGGATTTACCTTTCTTGAGAATCTCTATGCAGAGGTCGTGAAAATCTGTGCAATATTGATTAGTAAATCCGGGCAGATGGCCGTGATTTTTACTGTAGCATGGAACAGCCTGTCCTCCACCATGTTCCTGATCAAACTGCACCACCGACATGCCAAGCCTAGCAATGTCAAGAAAAATCTTAGAAGCCGTTTCTTTAGCATATTCACTGCTGTGGCACAGTTTTACCTGCATTCCAACCCAACTTATTGTGTCTGAGTAGGAGTCCGATATCCACGGCGTACCATCAGCATTGTGAATAACCATCTCTTTACGCTGCTCAAAGTCCTTGGTGTCATCAAATGCCGGTCCCGAACGAGATCTCCTACGCTTAATAACCCACGAAAAACCCGAAGGGAGCACGAAAGTGAAATTACCTTTTTTGTGCAATTCAGCGTTGACCTTTCGCCAGATTTCATCGGACGGACGGGCCGGAAAATAGTTGATACCAGCCCATGCTCCCCGGTTTTCCCAGCCAAACGGTGCAAAACCAATATGAGGCACCTGCATTCGTTTTTGATATTCCTCAGCAATCTGCGGTAATTTTTTTATGTCTTCAAAAGGAAAAAGCTTATACTGAACTTTTTCGTGCAGATAAGGAACACAAAGCAACGCGGCTCCCTCTCGGAAAAACACAGGTATATCCGTTCGCTGTGAAATCCGCATGGAACACCATGGTTGTTGTATCGCCCATTTCTTATAAATGCCTGCAACATCGCGCCAATCACCGGTGAATGTGCCTAGTATTACATCATATGGAAGTTGGACATCCGTTACAGGAACTTCAGGCAACAAATGAGTCAATTGCATTTCTACCAACTTGTCTTTCTCCATATCGATATTCCATCTCTTGTAATGACCAGATGAGTCATAAGTTGCCATATAAAGCCCCGCTGCCGAGTCGTAGTATGAGACAAACTGCATATCCATTGATTGAGGATAAAGCAAGGATTTTTTGTAGGTCTTGCTCCCCGGAGCATTGATAAGAACATCACCCGTTCCTCCAGGAATAATCAATCGGTCGTCCGAGATGTCATTGCCGAGCTGAGCCGGTGAAACGAAACGTGGAAACTGGATCTTGCTAACAGCCCAGTCCTGTGTTTCGTTCACTGCAATATTCAGATGCACAAAGCCCTCATTGTCGGTAGAAGCAGTCACATGCACCTTCAATGGCATTGATTCGTGTTTGGTAAATGTCAGCTCCAGCTTTCCTTGTTCCGGCCTGTTAACTTTAACCTTGTGAAAATCACTGGCCGAAATATCAATGCTCTTTTCTTCAAAGGGTTTTGTCAATGTAAGAGCGAACAGTGGCCTGGCCTCCTTACTGGACACAAACTCCTGACCTGTAAAACTGTTAATTAGGTGAGTCAACGCACCCGTCTGACTATCGAAGGTGATAATCGTTGAGGTTGTTACCAGTTCCACTTTATTTCTTCCTTTGTTTTCACATGAAAGTAAAACAACTGTCATCAAAAAGAATGAAATCAAGATAAAGATTTGCATTAAATTATTTTTTTTCATTTTTTTTTCATTTTAACTAATTATCAATAAATAGGACCATTTAACATAACTTTTTCCATTCTTTTGCTTGCTATTAATAGGTTAATTTTTGTTAGAATATTTAAAATTCATTTTATTAAGATATCTATCCTTGCATTTAAAAGGATAGCTAGCATGCTTGTAATTAATAACCAGGATTTTGTTTCAAGTTTGGATCTATGTCTCTTTCGCTTTGAGGTATCGGCATCAACAGTTCAGTCTCCTTTACTGTAAAATTTAGTCCGTGATCCTGAAAATATTTATTCATAACAGTTATTGTTTGTCCAGTCCTTAATAAATCGAACCAACGATGACCTTCACAAAGGAATTCAACTCTACGTTCCTTTTCGAGTGCTACACTCACTTCCGCTTTACTCAATCCGGTTAACGAGGCAAGTCCCGCACGTAATCTTACCAAGCTTAAAAAGGGTTGTGCTTCATTAGTCTTTGATGTTTCATTCAATGCTTCAGCATACATTAATAAGACATCTGCGTATCTCAATGAGGTAAAATTAATACCACCATCACCAGTTAATCCAGTGGTGAAATCAACGAATTTTAATCCATATATGTTTTTAGCATAAGTTCCATTAGTAAGTTTAACAGAATCAGAAATAGAGGCAGCCCTTCTTAAATCACCAGGTTCATATGCATCACCTATGTTCTTTGTGGGCACAATGCGGCCTGAACCTTGCATATTGCCAGGAAAAATTGCCATGTTGAAAAGAGGTGGTGTGAAAACGGTAGAAAAGCCATTTCCTTCGCCAACATTTCCAGATAAGTATTTTATTTCAAAAATAGATTCGGGCAACTCATCATTGTTGTTGGTAAACAAGGTTTTGTAGTTTGTTGCCAACGAATAAGAATTCATGTCAATTACCTCTTTCAAAGTAGTTGCTGCCTGCGCATAGTTTTTTTGAGTTAGATAAACTTTTCCAAGCAATGTTTTGGCTGCTCCCACCGAGGCACGAGATTTACTCAATCCTGTTACGCCATTTAGAAGAGTAGACGCAGATTGTAAATCACGGATGATAAGGTTGTAAACTTCACTTGCTGGCTTACGGGACATATCAAAAGCTGCAATCTCATTCGGACTTCGGAACGCAACTTCAATAAGTGGAACATCACCAAATAATCTAACTAAATAAAAGTAACAGTATGCACGAAGAAAAAGTGATTCTCCTTTATACTGAGATTTTCGTGATTCATCAATTGTAACGTCGTCAATTCTTGACAATACGTTATTGCAGCGCGAAATAGTTTTTAAACACGAATTCCAGACAGAATTTACAAAACTGTTGGTGGATGTAAGGTTCATTTCGTCACATTCCATTTCAGAAACTGTGGGTGAGGACCATTGTATATTACAATTATCCGTAGTAAGTTCCGTCAAATATAAAATTGTATTATTATGAAGTACCTGAAGTTCAGAGTAGCTTCCAATCAATACAGTTTCAAAATCAGCAGCAGTTTTGTAATAACTATTTTCGTTGACTAAATAATCCGGTTGAAGTGTTAAAAAATCATTGCAGGAACTTACCCCAAAGAATAAAGTTACTGCTAATATTAAATATTTTTTCATTTTATCAATTTTTAAAGATTAGAATGTTAATTTAATTCCAAAAGTGAACATACGGGCAAGAGGATAAGTCATATAGTCAATACCAGAATTTGTGATATTATCGCCGGCAGTACTCGATTCCGGGTCGTAACCTGGATAATCAGTGAAAGTATAAAGGTTAGCAACATCGGCATAAACCGATAACCCCGAAAGTGATAGTCTTGATAAAAGGTTCTGCGGAAAGTTGTATGAAAGGTTAATGTTTTTGACCCTAGTAAATGAAGAATCAAAAAGCAATAAATTTGTTCCATCTCCAAATCCGAGTGCATAATTATTCCTAATCGCTCTAGGCATAATACCATCGCCGGGTTCACTTTCAGATCTCCATCTTTGGCTTAATTTGATTTGATTTTGGACTCCGGCAGAATTCAGTATTGTTTGATTACTGTTTATATATGTATAAGAACCTTGAGAACCAACTAATGAAACACTCAATGATAAATTTCCATAAGTAAACCTATTGTCGAACCCCCAGGTATAATCAGGCCATGGGTCGCCTACAATTTTTTTGTCATTGGCATTGATTACCCCATCCGGAACAACATCTTCAAATTTCAAGTCTCCTGCTTGTGTCCTGGGGTGTTGCAAAGCCGCACCTTCCAATTCCTGCGAATTTTTAAATACGCCAATTGTATTCAATAAATAAAAACTGGAAATAGGATATCCAACCTGTGTAATCTGAAATGCTGAGTTGGTAATTCTTCCACCCTCTGTAGCTAATTTTAATACTTCATTTTTATTGGTACTGAAGGTGAAATTACTGGACCATTCAAATTGTGTGCTTTTAATATTTATTGTTTGTAACGCTAATTCAAAACCCTTGTTTTCAATGTCGCCTATATTTTGAGTAGAGCTGTTAAATCCGGAGGCAGCTGGTAATCGAACTGCCAGAAGCAAATCGGTTTTAGTATCTTTGTAGATATCTGCAGCCAAGGAAATTCTGTTCTTAAAAACAGCTAAATCAATACCCAAGTTTATTTGTTTTGATTTTTCCCAGGTAAGATCGTCATTTGATAATGAACTTGGCACCAATCCTGGTTTTAGGGCATTATTTTGAATGTAATTAGATGTCGAAAGTAGTCCAATACTGGAATAATTACCAATTTGGTTATTTCCGGAAAGTCCGTAGCTGGCCCTTATTTTTAAATTACTAATGGATTTAACGGATTTCATAAATGTTTCTTCCGAAACATTATAGCCTGCTGATATTGATGGGAAAGTCCCCCATTTTTGATTTTTACCAAACCTTGAACTTCCATCTCTTCTTAGGGTTGCGGTTAATAAATATTTCCCATTATAAGCATAATTTAATCTTGAAATTAATGATACCATGGACCACTCTGAAAGGATGTGTGTCCCCGAATTCACGATTCCTGCTGAAATATATGTTACATACTCAGTTGGGAAATCAGATGCTCCAGCGGATAATCTATCGTAGCTGTCTTTCTGTAATGTATAACCAATCAGGGCATCAAGAGAATGTTTTTCTTTAAAAATGTGTTTATAATTTAGTGTATTTTCATTTAACCAGTTTAGCGATTCATCTTTTGTTACACCCGCAGTTGCTGGATAATTTAGTGTTGTACTTCGAGGCAATGCAGAAGATCTCCATAATTTGATCACCCCTGTACGGTATTTAACACCTATGGTACTCTTTATGGTAAGCCCATCTATTATCTTGTATTCAATATAATTATTTAAAAGAAAATCTGCAACCTTTCGATTGTCAGAATAACCGTCTAGGACAGCTAAGGGATTTGCCAACCACCCTAATCCATCAGTTACATCGGCCTGGTTAAAATAGTAGTTACCATTTTTATCATATACGGGTATGGTTGGAGATGCCGCCGATGCCATGAGCAAAACTCCACCAGCTGCATAATGCCCCTCAGTAAGCGGAAATCTACCCCAGCCATAAGAACCGGAAATAGATGATCCTATTTTCAGTTTGTCAGATACTTGTGAATCAATGTTTGAACGAACATTAAAACGCTGGTAATCTGAGGTTAATACTACTCCTTCCTGGTCAAAATATCCTGCGGAAAGAAAAAATTTAGTTTGGTCAGTACCCAAATTCGCAGAGATCTGGTAATTCTGTACAGGTGTAACCCTAAAAATTACATCCTGCCAATCGGTATTTGTTGTAATCGATTCAGGGTTTCGGAATTCGGGTCTAACACGTGTTGATGCGGTTCTAATTTCATTTGGATCACTTGCATTTCCTCCTGCATAAACCCAAGCATTATCTCTTCCGTCTGCAACAAATTGGGCATATTCCTGAGAGTTCATCAAATCAAGTTGATGAGATACTTCCTGAACACCATAAGATACATCTATACTGACTTGTTTTTTTCCAGCTGAACCTCTTTTTGTTGTTATAATTATAACACCATTTGCGCCTCGAGAACCATAAATGGCAGTTGCCGAAGCATCTTTTAATATCTCTATGGACTCAATGTCAGAAGGATTAATTGATGACAACGGATTAATTCTATTTTGAGTACTATTAGCCATCCCTGAGGATGTATACATACTGCCACCAAATGACATCATATCAGAGCCTCCACCGCCTGTTCCAATCGGATAGCCATCAATTACATACAAGGGTTGGTTTCCCCCGGTAATCGAACTCACCCCGCGAATAAGTACGTTAACGTTGCCACCGGGCGCACCCGATGTTTGCGATATTTGTACCCCGGCCACTTTCCCTTGCAACATTTGGTCGAAACTGATGGTTGAAGGTTGGATCATTTCGTCTCCTGTAATTCTGGAGATTGAACCGGTAAGGTCTTTTTTCCTCTGTGTTCCGTAACCAACAACCACGACCTCGTCCAAGCTTTTAATATCTTCTTTGAGGGTTACGTTAATTGTTGTTTTCGAATTCACTGGAATTTCCTGAGTAATAAAGCCAATAAAGGAGAAAACAAAAATTGAATTTGTGTTTTCTATTTCAATAGAAAAATTCCCGTTAGTGTCAGTTATCACTCCTTTGTTTGTTCCTTTAATTAAAACATTAACTCCAGGGAGCGGCAGGCCATTTTCATCTGTCACGGTTCCATTTATTGTTTGCGGCTGCTCCGATACTGATGTTGTATACGTTTTTAGATTTAAACGTGCCGTTTGCGAATTGCTTCTTGCAGATACATAGTTAAAGCTTATTGGGATAAGCAGTATCGCTGAGATTGTCATTGTTAGCATTTTTTTTACAACTAAAAAGTTTAACCAATGCCGTATTAGTTTAATTTTTCTCATAATTTTAAATTCTTTAATTATTTTAACTTAATAGCCTGATTAACAGGTAATAGATTTTTAAATAGAGGAGAAAGACTTTTAGTTTTTCATAGGCGTTTTTTTTTATAGTTTAATAAATCGTATTTAATTTATTAGGGATTCGTCTGATTGCCAAATGCATGAATTCAGTGTTCATGCTCTGGTTTTCTTTCGGGCATTTTTGCATCAATTGCAACGCGCCAGTTTTGCAGCATCTCATGTAATTCTTTCGCCTTTTCAGGATGCGAAAGTTTCAGGTCATTACTTTCCGAAATGTCCTTTTCAGTGTTGAAGAGTTCAGTTTTTCCGGTTTCGTAATTTTCTACCAGTTTCCAATCCCCATCGCGGACTGCGCCTGCGGGAAAACCGCCTTGTCCGCTAAAATGTGGGAAATGAAAATAAACGGGGCCTCTTTCAAACTTTTCCGTGGGTTGATAAGCCGAGGGAAGGAAGCTTTTCCCGTCAAGCTGAAGAGGAAGGTCTGGGTCTCCGATGAGCTCCATAATTGTTGGCAGGAAGTCGTGGATTACCATGTAGTTATTGTTTTGCGTACCGGGGTTGATTTTATTTTTCCAGGCCATTATCAGTGGGACACGGATTCCACCTTCATAAACATGGCCTTTCCATTTTCGCAGCGGTTCCAGTATTGTGGGGCGGTACGCAATCTGGTCCATTCCAACACCTCCGTTGTCCGATTCAAAGATCACGAGGGTATTTTCCATCATTCCCTGACGTTCCAATTCATCGAGGACACGTCCAATTCCATCGTCCATGCTTTCGATCATCGTGGCATAATAGGGGTTGTATTTCTCTTTGAACTCACCGTATTTTTTCATGTATTTGCCCACTTTATCAGCTTTAGGGATGATGTATAGGTGAGCGGCAGAATAAGACAGGTATAAGAAAAACGGTTTTTCTTTTTTCTGGGATTGGATGAAATCTACGGCATAATCAGTGAGCTTGTCGGTGAGGTATTCCGAACCATCATCTTCGAAAACAGTATTGCCTTTGCTCGAAATACTGTAGTTATAATAGTCAAGTCCGTTTTTGCCGATGGTCCGGTCGTAGTCAAAACCTTGCGCAAAAGGACCGGTACTGTTATTATGCCCTAAATGCCACTTTCCGACCATGCCTGTTGAGTATCCGTTTCTTTTTAACACTTCCGCAAGTGTAATTTCCGAAGAAGGCAGGTATTCAGCCACTTTGGGCGGAATAACCGGAGATTCTGGGTCTTGGCGGTCGAGCCCAATGGCAGTAGTTATCCCTAAACGTGCAGGATGCTTCCCGGTCATCAATGCTGCCCTCGACGGGCTGCAAGCAGGATGTGCATAAGCTTGGGTAAAGAGCAATCCGTCTTTTGCGAGTTGATTGAGGACCGGTGTTTCGTTGAACGGGTTTCCGTAGCAACCTAAATCTTTGTAGCCCAAATCATCGGCAAGGATAAAGATGATGTTGGGTTTTTCCTGTGTCTTTGCCAGGAACGCGAAAGTCATAAAAAATATGACCAGTATTTTTAACTTCCCCATTTTGCTTTGTATTTTTTGCTAACCATTTTAATTACAAATAATTTATAGTTGAACCTTGTCAAGCAACTTTCTTTTTTCCTTTTTATAGGATTTAGAGCTTAGGGCAGAGAGCAGGAACAAAGCTGCGAGCGCAATTAAACTGTTGACAACCAGTATTCCATAACCAAACCGGAAACCGTTGAACCAATTTTCTGAGTTCATGTCGAGAATGACCGACAACATGGGTGCGAGTAGAGAAATGAGCGGCACCCACCGGTCGTCGATTATTTTTTTTGTGAAAATGCCGAACGCAAACAGCCCCACCAGCGGACCGTAAATAAAACCCGATGTGCGAATGAATGCCGACAACACGCTTTCGTTGTTGACGATGTTGAAAATTAGAATAATGATGTAGATCAATATGGTAAATCCCAAATGAACACCCTGTCGCAGGCGAGTGTTGTCGGTCTCCCGCTCTTCAAAATTGAGCACATCTACGCAAAATGAAGTGGTGAGTCCGGTTAAAGATGAGTCGGCAGAAGAGTATGCCGCCGCTGCAATTCCTATCAGGAAAAAAGTTCCGGTCAACAACCCGAGGTTATTCAACGCCAATATGGGATAAATGCTGTCCGTTTGTTCGGGCAAGACAACTCCTTCATGGGTGCCGAATAAATTGAGCGCCCCACCCAAGAAGAGAAAAAGAATATTGACCACCAAAAGTATCAGCCCAAGCGTAACAATATTTTTTTGAGAAGAACGCAGGTTCCTGCACGTTAGGTGTTTTTGCATAACTGACTGATCCAAGCCGTTGGTCATAACGGTGAGCAGGATACCGGCCAAAATCAGTTTGAAAAAATTCTGCGGGTGTTCCCAGTTCCAGAAAAATACCTGGGCCAGGTTGTTGTCGCGCATTTCCTGGTACATTGCACCAACGGAAAGGCCCATTTGGCCGCTAATTGACCAAATACTGAGAACTACTGCCAGCAAAAGAAAAGTAGTCTGCAAGGTATCAGTGATGATTACGGTTTGGATTCCCCCGCGATAGGTGTACAGCCAGATTAATAAAAGTGTGATGAGCACGGTGAATTCAAATGATATGCCGAGCCGATCGAACAACAGCAACTGCAGCACATGGGCCATCAGGAACAATTTAAAAGATGCGGTTGCTACCTGCGCTAGAAGGAAAAAAATTGCACCGGTTTTGTGCGAATATTTTCCAAATCGGATTTTCAGGAATGAATAGATGGAAATGGCTTTTATCCGGTAAAATACCGGGAGGAGCACAAATGCCACAATGAACAGCCCGATGGCAAAACCAAGTACCATTTGGAAATAGGAAAACTGGGTTTCGGCTACCTGCCCCGGTACTGAAATGAACGTGATCCCCGAAATGGCCACGCCAATCATGCCATAGGCTACCAAAGGCCAGGGCGCATTGCGGTTGGCAATAAAAAAGGTGCTGGAGTCTGCCTTTTTAACGCTCAGCCTCGAAACAATAAGCAGCATCGCGAAATAGATAACAATTATTATGAGTACATAACTTGTTGTCATGTTTTATTGATAATTACTGATTCAACCTGGAGGAAATCCGCTACTTTTTTTATCAATTCTGCCTTATGCCCAATACCGAGTGCAAAATGGTGCGTCGGGCCTTCCATGAACCATCTTTTCAGGAATGTTTTCACATCGGGTTCAAAGAAGCCACGTGTGTTGGTGTTTCCGGTAGGCGGTATCGGGCCTGCTTTTGATTCGCCCTCGGCAATGACAAACTTAAATTTGCCATCCGCTTTCTGCGTTACGCCAAGCATGGTAATTGGGCCTTCCTTAATTTTGAATTCAACGCTGGCACCACTGCCGGGTTTGCCGTGGTACTTTTCCAAGCTGCGAATTACCGGTTTCCCGTGGGCTATGTTTAAATGGTGCGGGCCGTCGTGGCCAACCAGCACAAAACCTTCGTTAAAATCTACCGGGTGGAATTCCGCAAAACTGCCGCCTATTTCCAGCCGGTCCATGATCATCATGCCAATCAGGGTTTTTAAATCCATTTCACCGCACATCGGGAAACCACCTGCGGTAAGCAGCGAGTTGCCAACAATGAAATTGGTAAGCACTTTTCGGATTTCCGAGCCTTCACGGCCTTCATAATAATAGGCAAGACCATCTAATTTTTTCGATTCGATGAAATGGTTTAAAGCTACTCCAACTTTGGCGGCGGTATACAAATCTTCGTCGGTTAATTTTCGGGTAATGGGATCCGATATCGGATTGGGTGTGTCGAAAAACCGCAGGATGTTTTTTTTGTATTCTTCCACCTCGGCAGTATTTGCGTGTTCGTAAAAATGAAGCACATCGTCGGGTTCCGTTTGTACAATGTGGCAGCCAAAAGTGCTGGTAAGCAGGGTAGGGTCGGTGTGCATATCGAGCATGGCTTCCAGCACATGCCCCATTTGTCCGATGCGGGCTGTGCGCAGGCTGTGCAACACTTTGGCTATCTGGCAGTATTCCCCTATTTCGGCTTTCGCTTCGGGGTCGTCGTACAGGGTGCCGATTACAATTTGCGGAATTGGTTTCCCCATTTTTTGCGCGGTGCAGGTAAATTCAGGAATGGCACAAATGTCATCGTTCAACAGTTGCATGTATGTGCTGCCATTGGAATAATCCATTGCCTTTGCGGGCTGCAACGCCACCATCACCATCGGTACATTTATCTCTCTAAAAATAGCCGCAATAGAACTTGAAGTAGCATAGGTTACCATGTCGATAAACAGCAAATCGAGGTTTGCCGATTTAATTTCCGGAACGAGATCGTAGGCTGTTTCTGCACAATCGGAAATCCCAAAATCAACGACCTTTACCCCATAGGTTCCGACCATTTCTACAAACACCTGCTGTTTCTTTTTCATTTCATCTAAAAGCCCTTCAAACTGCGCCCAATATGTTTTATGCCCAACACCTATAATCCCAACATTGGCCGTTAGCGGTTTTATACGTTCAACTTTTTGTTGTGCAGAAGATGACTTTATATTCAGTTCGTTTTTCGATTGGTGCATGGTATAGTTTTTCGATGTTTGATTAATAAAAAAGTGTACATTTTGATATTGATAATTAAATTGCCAAACAGTACTTTTTCAAAAGTATGAGATATTTAGTTGATAATTATTGGTTAATTTGACAAATGATGTGCACATATTGATAAAAATGAAGAGTTACAATAAATATTTTGCGGTCAGTGAAAATGATAAAGACTGGGGGATTCACACCCTAAACTGTGGAACATCCATGATTCAACCCGGCAGCAATTCTCCAGGTGCCGGACATCCCGACAGGTACAAAATTATTTGGGAAAGGGGCCGGATCCTAAATGAATACCAGGTTTTCTATCTCGTGGAAGGGAAGGGCATTTTTGAAAGTACATCAATCGGCCCCATTGAATTACACGCAGGTTCAATTGTTTTGATTTTCCCGCAATGTTGGCACAGGTACAAACCCGTAGGTAACCAATTATGGCACACCTACTGGGTGGGCTTCGACGGGAAACTGGCCGGAGAGTTTATTCAACGACTTGATTTGAACCCTAAAAACCCGGTGAAGCTTATTGGATATCAGGATAAAATTGTACAGGTTTTTTTTGATATCCTTGAAACAAGCCAGTTGGAACATTCAGGTTATCAGCAGGTTTTTGTGGGCGAAATCATAAAATTAATTGGTTTGATCCATGCGATACACCGCAAATCGGAAATAAAACAAAAGGATGCAGACCGCATTATACAGGAGGCAAAAGTGATTTTGATGCAAAAAAACTTATCTATTTCGATGGAAGAAGTGGCCGAAAGTTTAAATATGGGCTACTCGTCTTTCCGGAAACTATTCAGGGATTACACCGGAATTTCGCCCGGGCAGTACCAGATGCAACACAAAATAAACAAAGCGGTGAGTTTGTTGAATGAGGGAAAACGCAGTGTGAAAGAGATAGCCTCGGAATTGCAATTTGAAACTCCACAATATTTTGCCCGTGTTTTTAAAAAGAAAACCGGTAAAACGCCGCTTGAATTTAGGGATTTGTTTTCGGGAAGGTGAAGACCCGGACAATTGAACCGTCCCTAATTTTTCAAGGTTGCCAGCAAATCTAACTCATCGCCTTTTGGGGTGTTTTTTTTTGCGCCCCATAATTCTTCAATCCTTTTGATGGCCGAATAATAATCTTGCTCTGCTTTTATTGGTCGAATATTCATAATCATATTGTTTTTGCGTCAATTTTATCGTACTGTTTTTGCGTTCCAATAAAAATTAATCCACATATCCCCAATTGGGATATGCTTTAAGTTTGCTTTGCGCAAGGTTAATAAGATTTTCGATTCAATTTCGTTTATTTAACGCTCAAGTAAATCCAGCTTCTCAAGTACCTCATCCACATTTCTCTTCGTAAAAAAGTGGTGGTATTGATTTACACTAACTTCAACAAATACGTTGTTTTTGTGGAAAATAAAATGATTATCTTTGATGAAAATTAAAAAGAGATAGCATTCGAAGCAATAGAAATAATACAAAGAAAAGGCATTCAGGAAATTAGAATACCCGAGCGAATGAAAATTAAGGGTGGAAAGGTTTATCTTAAAAAGGTTGGGAATTCACTTTTCATTATTCCTTTTAATGAACCTTGGCGGAATTTAATCGATAGTTTAGATTTTTTTGTAAGTTCAAACTGATTTCAGTAAGCCAGCTTTCAAAAGTATTAAAATAGCATTATCTGTAAAAAAGTGGTTACTGCGCAATCGGAACTTGCCCTTCCAAAGTCCGACTTTGGGCTAAACACTATAGTAATGGCAGTTTATTTGTGGGCCGCCTTATGCCTCCCGTCCACTAGGATATCCTCTTATCCCGCCACCTTTTTTGGGCAAACTATCAGCACCCCGGGGCTTTCTTCCCATGTGATAAGGATAGCCAAAATCATGGCCCCTGTTTATGAAGAAATATTGGGCAGCAGAAAATCGGCTGGCATCCTCCACGCAGATGAAACAGGTTGGCGGGTAAATGGGGAAAATTGGTGGCTATGGGTATTTGGGACTTTGGATGCGGCATACTACACCATAGACAGCTCAAGGGGGAAAGACGTGGCAAGGAAAACCATGGGCGAAATATTTACCGGGGTATTGGTAGTTGATGGCCGGGGGGCCTATATGTCCTTGTTTTACGAACAGCAAACCTGCATGGCCCATGTTTTGAGGAAGATCCGAAAGTTACATGAGGCCTTCCCTGATTTAGTGTGTGTTTACCGGTATTATGTGAAATTGAGAAAAATATTAAAGGACGGGGAACGGCTTCAGTTGCAACGGGCCGGACTTGGTGAAGATATATTCACCCGGCGCAGGGACAAGCTCCACCAAAGGCTTGACGCATTGCAATGTTGGGACAGCCCAAACAATGTTTTACAAGGCATTATCAAAATAGTTGACAGGCAGCGGCCAAGGATATTGACTTTCGTGGACAATGAGGGGGTTGCTTGCCATAACAATTACGCAGAGTACCTGATCCGCATTGGCCAACCAATGTTGCTCAAAGATTATATCGAAAAAAAGGAAACTTTGCCAATGGCCGCTTAAAAACTTCCTGAAATCAGTTTGAGCTTACAAATAATGAAAGAACAATTTCATTTTTCATTTTTTTTATTCCAAAACATCCTTCGGACTTCAAAACATCCTTTCCCGAGTACTCGGGACTGCCTATGACAAGTTTATATCATTACCTGTTTATTAGATGCAATACGAATGACAGATTCTAAATGTACTTCATTCCCGCGAAGGCGGGAATCCCAGCATCAAAGGAAGGGATTCCCACCTGCGTGGGAATGGTTGCTTCGAACAACCTGTCATTTCCTCATTATGCCCATTCAAAAAAATGGGTGGCGACTCAGGATGACGGGATGCCGTCCAGTCAGGCGGGGACTACGCTCTGGATGACCTTCCGTCACATTGAGTTTAGTCGAAATGTGTTTACTGCTATTCACAATATCTATCATATCCCTGCAACTTTCATCCTTCGACTACGCTCAGGATGACGGTGTCACATTGAGCGAAGTCGAAATGTGTTTAATCATTAATTCATTGTTATTCAATTTCTTTCAAAGTTGGAAAAATGCGTTTTGTTCTGACAAACAGAATATTCTTTTCAGCTTGTCCAATTTGCTTTCAATTAATGTCTTTATTTTTGAACGTCAATATTTGCTCCCTTTTTTCAAGTGCCGTTTTTAATTCATCATATTCCACATCCTGTTATCAGCAATACAATGAGGCTAATGGATAGGATAAATTTCATGATTTAAAGTGTTTAGCCATTAAATTACGGATTGTGCTTTAAAACCTGTTTGTCTTTTAAAAGAACCGTTTTTAGCTTTGGATAATTAATGTCCTGAACAGAAACACCGTCGTCAATTGCCATAGATGCGGCTGTTGCGGCCGATTGTCCCAGAACCATAAAAACGGGTTCCATTCGAATGGAACCAAAAGCAATGTGGGTGGCGCTGACACAAACAGGAACCAAGAGGTTGGAGCATTCAGTTCCTTTGGGAATTATTGAGCGGTAGCTTATCGGATACGGTGCGGGAAATGGTGCCTCCACGTTTCCTTCATTTTGAACAAATCCGTTGGCGTCAACATACCGCTGTACATGGTGGGAATCCATTCCATAAGCCCCCATTCCAACAGGATCATCGGCAATTTCAAACCCTTCACAGTTTTTTTGGGTCATCACATAATCGCTGACCATGCGTCTTGCTTCGCGCACGTATAGTTGCTGCTGCCATCCGTCTTCCCGGTCATATTCATCTTTGCAAGTGCCCCATTTCGATACCACATCCCTCACTTTTTCAGGAATCCGCGGGTGATAAGCCAGCGACCACATCAGTCCCTGCTGGTAGTCGCGGTGTCGATTGGCAATTTTCCCCCGTTCTTCATAACTGGCTTCGGGGTATTCATGGTTCTGACCGATAAAATCAGTAGAAAAACCCTTTTGGTTGTTGGTGTCGGTTTTCCGGTTGGGCATCGCCGAGTTTATCCAGGGGACTAAAGGATCACCATAAGGATACATTTTTTCGATCGGCCCTTCCGCGGCTTCATAGTTGCGGAAAAGCAGTTCGTATTCCAGTTCCTTGTAATTGGCGGGTTTTTTAAACGGGATACGGTTTTCCGGATGGTCGGTAAGCGTCATCCTGAAGCAATAGGCTTGAATGCCTTTGTCGGCAGTGCCGTCGATTCCGGGGCCGCCTTCAACAATGAAAGGCAGTAAACCGCTTGCAGGGTCGCCTTTTACAACATAGGGGTCAACTCCGTCGATAAAATTGTGGTGGGCACTGTTTCTCGAAACCTTGCCGAGGAGTGTTATGCTATAATCGTTGGCCTGGACGCCATTCAATGTTTCGCCATATTGCTTGTTCGATTCGCGGCCAATAGTGTAGCCGACCCCGGCGGTTGCCATTAAATCGCCTTCGTAAGTGGCATCGATAAACATTTTGCCGCGGTATTTCTGCCCGCTTTCCATTTCGATTTCAACAATTTTGCCGCCCTGTTTTTTTACGCCGTTTTTCCGGTTCAACCTTTGGTTGTGCACCAAGTCGATTTTTTCGGGCGCCATCATGTTTTCATATACTTTTAATGCGGCCGATGGTTCAAAAGTCCACATTGCGTCTTCACCTTCTTTGGTGCGGGTTTGGCCTCCATCAACATAATCGGATCTTTGTTGCCATTTCCAGCTTTCCGGTACTTCGTAATGCTTTTTAATATTTTGATAGAATTCCCGGGAAATACCGCCAACGACCTGTTTGTTGCCAATATCGGTTTGCCCCAACCCGCCGGTGGTTAACCCGCCAATGCGGTTTGTAGGTTCGATTAGCACGACGGTTTTGCCCATCCTTGAGCTTTGTATTGCTGCTGAAATACCGGCAGAGCTGCCGCCGTAAATGACAATGTCGTATTCATTTTGGCCATTTGCCTGCTGAGCTGAAATACAAGAAAATGCTGCGAGGACAATAAGGAAAAATAGAATTATGCCTGATTTCATAGTTTAATTTTTTTTAGTTCGTTTCAATATCGGTATTAGTAATCATTTGGCTATTTCTTTTCAGGAAGTTTTCCAGGTTCTATACCGAAACGCTGATGTATTTGTTCGACGAAATTAACAAATAGCAGGACAAACATGAATTTTGCAGCGTAAAATTATTCAAATTTTTATCGGCTATCCGAAATGGTGAAAAACTTCTTTGCCGGCGTGAACAGAAAAATACCAATTTGTACTGTATTTTCACGCTTAATGTTGTAAATTGTAAGGCCTTTTGAAGTTGAAATCCTGATTCTTCCAGAATAGTGAATTCAAATATCATTAAATTATGGATAACATCAAACTAAAAGGAAACAACGGAAGTGTGCCCGATCCTTATTACCATCAATTCAGTTTGACCTTTTTTGAAGACGGCGATTCCGTGTTGGAGATCAAAATTGGCAGGTCACCTGAGGAACAGGTCATACATCAGGAGAGAAAGAAAAAGACGCCAAACGAGGTTCTTGAACTGATAAAAGAAGCACAACAACTTACAAAACATCACAAAGATTCTGTAATGGTGGGCGGGCCGGAAAAAATCATCGAAATAAATCGCAAAGGTGAAGCCAATAATGTATTGACCATACATGAAAACACGGACGAAATTAAGTTTTTTCTGAAGTGTGTTGACAGCTTTAGTGCTGGTCTGAGGAAAAGACTGGCAGATATTTTATAGGTATTTTTTAACAATCATTAAATTTTTACAACATGGACAAAGTAGGTAATTTGAATGTTGGGGCCATCAACCCCTATGCCTTGACCGAGGCACTAAGCGGAAGGAAAATTGACTGGACAAAAAAGGAATCCATACAAGTTATGGAAGATGTGCTGGAAACCGATTACAATGAACTTTTTGACATGAAGTTTAATTCGCCGCTTTATGCCGGATTAAAATTAAATGCAAAAAACATGGCCGAACCGGTTGCCGCTTCTGAAATTACAATCAGGACCGAAAAAGACTTGGAAACTCCTGATGTTTCGAGCCTTAAAACTTTGAGCGAACTTAAAACATTGGGGTTGAAAAACTTAGACACCACAAAAATTCGTACCGGATATTTGTCGCGGGGTGTTTTGAACTTAAAACTCAATGTTCCTGCAATGGATAAATCGCTTTCGAAAACTCGGTTGAGCAAACAACTCGCCGCAGTTGTATTGGGGCCTGGCACCGCTGGCGACTGGACTCCGGCAAACGGGGCGTGGAGAGATATGGGCGATTTTTTTAAAGATGTTACCGAGTATAATGATCCGATTCAAGGCGCAATTGGCAACTGTTATTTTATTGCCGCCCTTGCTGCAATTGCATGGGCCGATCCGTACCTTATCGTGCACAGAAACCGTGCAACCGGCACCGGCGAAACCGCAAGGGTAAATGCCATCCAGTTTTATTCGAAAGGTGGCGGGAAAGATGCGCCAAGTAAGTTGGTAGAAGTGTCGGATTTGACGCTTGTTAATTCAGCAAGTAACCAGCCAATATACTGCCGTTCAAACGATACAGGAGAAATTTACCCGGCACTTTATGAAAAGGCTTTTGCAAAATGGATACTGAAAACCAATTCGGATAAACCGGATATCACCCAAACTGCTTTTGGCGATATGGTAAAGGCAACAGCGCAGCTCAATAATAAAACGCCTTATTATTATAACACCGACAGCCGGACTGGCGATCAACTCTACTCAATTGTTAGGGAAAACTCTATGAGTTACAAAACCATTCACCCGATGACGGCCTGGACGTACGGTTCAAATAAAAACTATACGGGAACCAATGTGGTTGGAAACCATGCTTATACCGTTTTGGGATGGGCTTATAAAAACAGTAAAAAATACATCGTGCTGCGCAATCCGTGGGGCGTTACCGAGCCGGCAGGCTTGAATTCTTACCAGGGCGTTCTTTCATTTTTTGATAATACATTCTGGAGGCCGATAAGCATGATTGGCAACGACGGGGTTTTTGCCATCGAAGCCAATTCATTCCAAAACCTTTTTGCAGGGCTCGGAGTGGCTAAATAATTTTTATTTTAGTCTACATTAGCTTTAAAAATAAATAATACTATGAGAGTGAAATCTATTTTATTGATTGCGGGTATGCTGTGCTCTGGTTTCTTATTAATTGCGCAAAACTGCCTTCCCGACGGTATTACCTTCACAACCCAGCAGGAAATAGACGCTTTTGCAGCTAATTATCCCGGTCGTACAAGCATTTCGGGGAATGTTTTAATTGGTTACATTGGGAATGGTGGAAGTACCACAAATATTCAAAACCTGAATGGACTTTCAAACCTTACCTCCATTGGCGGAGATTTATATTTCTCGTGGAATCCACAACTGACCAATTTTAACGGGCTGCATAATATCACCAAAATTGGGGGGAGGTTAATCATAAATTATTCAAATGCGACCAATTCACTGGCTGGCTTTAACAAGTTAACTACCATAGGAGGTAGTTTAAGTTTATATAGTTTAAGAAATTTGGCCAGTCTTTCAGGGTTGGACAATCTCACTACAGTAGGCAAAGGTGTTGACATTACATTTACGGGCATAAAAGATTGTACAGGAATAGGTAAACTGAAGTCTATTGGTGGTGATTTTCATGTGGAAAACAATGATTCACTGACAAGTTTTCTTGGATTTAACAGCCTTGCTACCATTAGCGGCAACCTGGAGTTTTCATTCAACCCTAAATTGTCCAATCTGAACGGTTTAAAAAGCCTCGAGTTTGTTGGCGGTAATCTGGAGATTGGCTCTTATGATTATATAACAAGCTTTGTTGGCCTTGATAAGCTGAAAGTGATTGGAGGGTGGGTGAAAATACAGCAAAATAAAAGCCTGGTCAGTTTCGATGGCTTAGCCTGAATAATTCATAAACATTAATCGAGTTCAAATTTAGCCTGATTTTTAAGTTT
>CAZNEV010000076.1:0-21075 GCA_964572085.1 uncultured Maribellus sp.
TAGGCTTCGACAAAAAGAACGATAAACTGCAAATGCGAATTTTAAGCAGTAAAAAAGAGTTTATGAATTAGATGAAGATCTGATTTTTTAAAAAGCCTGATAATCATATCAGGCTTTTTTTATCCATTATATTTTATTGCAAGGATGGTAATATCGTCCACCTGCTGGGCTGTCATTTTGAACATGTCTAATTCTTCTTCTATGCGCCCCACTAATCTATCCGGTTCATCATTCCTGTAGCTTGACAGTTTTTCTAACAAGGTAGAATAGCCAAATAACTGTTTCTCTTCATTCAGAAGGTCCGTTACACCGTCTGTATATAAAAAAATAGTATCATTCTCCTGGAGCAGGGTTCTTGAAACTTTATACGATTTGTTCGGGTACAAGCCCAGCGGCATTCCATGAGACTGATCCAATTCCTCCTCTTCCCCGTCGGCCTTCAAAATAACGGTTGTTGTGTGCGCGGCATTGCAATAACGCAGCACTCCTTTTTTCAAATTCAATACACCAACAAATAAGGTGAGAAAAAACTGGTGCTCGTTGACTGAGTACAATTCATCGTTCACATTGTTAACAATGGTTGCGGGGTTTTTAAATTTCGCATGTTTCCGAATTAAAGTTTGGGCTAAAGTCATGTAGAAAGCGGCTGGAACACCATTGCCTGAAACATCTCCAATTGTAAAGAACAGATTATCTTCATCTAGGAGAAAAAAGTCGAATAAGTCACCGCTCACAATCCGTGAGGGTTTATAAATGGCATATACATCAAGATCCTCCCGCTTATCGAACGCTGAAAAATCGGTATTGATCAAGCTTTTTTGGATTTCCGAAGCTTCCAACAAATCTTGCATTCGCTGGTGGTTTACTATTTCCACCTGGTGTTGCGAAACTTTAAATTTCTCGTGCCACTTATTTAATGCATCCAAACTTGCAGAAACTTGCTCTATTTCATTTGAAGTGTTTGATTCAATTTCTTTGGCAAACAAGCTAAAGTTCTGAAGCTGGTTGGTTACTGTACTTAGCGGTTGAATCATTTTATTGGAAATGTAGCTAATAATGAAAAATGTTATCAGAATGCCTATCACTGAAAAGAAAAGCATGCGTAGTACCAGGATGTACAGCGGAACGAACAGCTCGTTGTATGGCATGACAAACATCAAAAGCCACCCCGTTTCGCGTACTGGAGTATAATATACCCAGCTTTTTCTTCCGTTCAAATATTCAGGATAAGCAACGGTTGTTCCTGATTCTCCGCTTCCCAATAACTCCGCAAAGTTTGTACGCCTGGGGTTATATTGATCCTTTGAAAGGCTCAAAAGATTCCGATTAAAAATAAATTCCTTGTTCGGATGAGTTAAATAAGTGCCGTCCTTTGCAACTAAAAACGCATACCCCTCCTTGCCTATTTTCAACCGGTTAATATCACTATTCAGGTTTGATAATGACACTTCAGAAAAAACTCGTCCGATTTGAACATCAGGTTGAGATTCTTCTTCCCTGAGTATCGGAGCGTAGTAGGCGATTGCTTTAGTTTTGCTTTTTCCACATTCAAAAACTTCTGTCCAGCCCTCATTGCCTTGAGGGGGTATTTCGAAAACAGCTTCTTCCACAGTACAATGGTGAATGCGGTAATTTGCCTTTTGAATGGCAATGGAATCTTTATCCTCGCGGTTAGCAAAAAGAAAATGATTCTCTATGCCGGGGATACTGTCGTTGATGTGGATGTGGACAGCATTAATAAACGAATACCTTTTCATCATCGATTGGACCAAAACTTCCATTTTATCGCTTTGAGCAAAGTATATGATTTGTCCGGAAATGTTTGAAGCGCTTTCCCGTGTTGCAACGAGTTGACGTTCAATTAAATCAATAGTTTCTGAGCCAAGTTCTTCCGCTTGACCTTCGATATTGCTTTTTACAATGCTCGTGTTAAAATAAAAGGTTATAGTAATAAATACAATAAACACTGCTATTACAGCAAGGGATATATATATGCTTAGACGATAAGCAATTGATTTATTTAACATTCAGCTATAAGTGATTTTGCAATTTCCCTCTTAATAAGGAAATACAATTTAAGTAATATTTCTGATATAGTGCAACATTATTTTTTCCGGATTTAAGATAATTCCCTAAAAAAAGGCCGCCCAAAAGATTCAGACAGCCTGCACAGGGTATAGATAATATTCTTGTTTTATGTATTCATTGCCCCGCAAACAGTAATAACCTGCCCGCTGACATACGAAGACAAATCGGATGCAAGGAACGCAGCTACACCCGCAACTTCTTCGGGCGTTCCACCGCGTTTCAACGGAATGGAAGCCTCCCATGCTTTGCGGGCATCGTCGGGTATTTTAGCCGTCATTTCGGTGATGATAAAGCCTGGGGCAATGGCATTAGACCGAATTCCACGCGAACCCAGTTCCTTGGCAATGGATTTGGTGAAGCCTATAATTCCGGCTTTCGATGCCGAATAGTTTGCTTGTCCGGCATTTCCGCTGACCCCTACTACGGAACTTAAATTGATGATGGAGCCGGAACGTTGCTTCAACATGGTTTTTTGTACGGCTTTGGTAAAATTAAATACCGATTTTAGGTTTACATTAATTACGGCATCCCACTGTTCTTCCGTCATTCGCATCAGCAGCGTATCTTTTGTGATTCCGGCGTTGTTAACCAACACATCCACTTGTCCGAAATCGTTTACAATTTCGCTAACAACGCGGTCGGTATCTCCGAAGTTCGACGCATCCGAAGCGTAGCCTTTTGCAGTAACTCCAAGCGACTGTAGTTCCGCTTCGGTTGTTTTCATATTGTCATCTTCAAAAAGATCGGTGAAGGCTACGTTGCAACCCTCCTGAGCAAATTTGATGGCAATGGCTTTGCCTATACCGCGCGATGCACCGGTTATGACAGCAGTTTTTCCTTCCAATAACTTCATTTTGTTTTTTTTTAGTTGTGCAAATATAAAAAAAGTACATCAAAAAAGTTCCTTGGCAAGCTTCGTTAATATTTCTCCCGCCTTTCCCTGTAGAAAAATATCGGTGGTATGATTTGTAAAATTGGATCGTTCAGGATTAATTTCAATAACTACCGCGCCGTTTTGCTTAGCGGTTTGCGGCACATACGATGCCGGAACAACTTCTCCGGTTGAACCAATAACAATGCAAACCTCAGCTTTTCCAGCGTCTTCAAAAGACTTTTTGTAGGCCTCCTGAGGGATTCCTTCGCCAAAAAATATAAAGTCGGGTTTTAGTATCTCCCCGTCATTAACACACCGTGGTGGAATATTTTTGAAATCAAACTCATCGGCGGTATAAGTCTTGCTGCATTTCAAGCAAATCAGTTTCTTTGAATTTCCGTGAAATTCGTGCACCACCCTATTCCCGGCCTCATAATGTAGATTGTCAATGTTTTGAGTAACAACCGATTTTAATAGGCCATTTTGTTCCATTTTTGCAAGAACTTTGTGTGCTTCGTTGGGTTTAGCATCGGCAAAAAAATCGTAAAATATCTCGCGGATGGCAAACCAGCACTCCTCTTCATTACTTCGGTAGTAATTTAAGTCCAGCACCTTGGGATCATATTTGTTCCATAGACCAAGCTCGCCTCTGAAAGGAGGAATACCACTTTCCACAGAAATGCCTGCTCCGGTAAATGCAAAAGTAAAATTAGATTTTCGAATTAAATCAGCAGCTTGTTGTATCATGGTTATTGTCTTTTTTTCATCTATAATAGTCAATTAATTTCAATTTCTATCGATTTATGGCGTAAATGATAGTTGTATTTTGGTCGTTGCACTATGATTAATCCTATTCTTAAATAGGGTGTTTTCATTTCTTTGTCGTATAAAACCAGCCAAAGGTGTTATTTAGAATTTTACAGAAAATTAAATTCAGTATTTTTGCTAAAATTTTTTGGATGATTATTCATTACAACATACCCTTTTCCGGAAACCGAAAATTAGCACGAACCTATTGCAAACTTGTTCAGGTAATTACAAAGCCTTTTTCAAAATACAGGTTATTGTTAGATTTAAATGCAAATTCAATCGATTATCGTGAAATTCCGGTAATTATCAATAATTATAACCGAATCAATCATTTGCTGCAGCTGATTGCTTGGCTCGAAAAAGCCGGAATGCGCCATATTTTTATTATTGACAATGCTTCTTCCTATCCCCCACTTTTAGACTTTTATAAAACTACGCCCCATACAGTAATTCAATTAAGCGCAAATATTGGATACAAATCGATTTGGGACACAAACATTCATTTATGGTTCAGAGGCTTGCCCTACATTTATACCGACCCGGATGTGTTGCCAATTGAAAATTGTCCGTTAAATGCAGTGGAATATTTTCAACAAATTTTGACTAAAAATCCTGAGATTACAAAAGTTGGATTTGGGATAAAAACTGATGATATTCCCGGCTATTTCAGAAACAAAGAAACGGTGTTAAAATGGGAATTGAAGTTTTGGGATGAACCTTATGGCGATAATTTGTATAAGGCTGATATCGATACTACTTTTGCTTTGTACCGAGAAAATACGGTAAAGCAACAATGGGGTAAAACCTTACGAACATCAGGCAAATATATGGTTCGCCATTTACCGTGGTACGAAAACGAGGAAAATATTTCGGACGAGGAAAAATATTACAGAGAAAAAGCAGTAACTACTACATGGTATTCGAAAAAATGGCTTAAAAAACATTAGCGGGGTAAATTAGTAATGGACAACAACAAGGTTGAAATATTTGTATTCTATTATAAACCCGGGGATTTTATTCCTGCATTGGAAGAATATACCCCCATATTTGCAGGAAAAAATCAGGGGCCCGAAGTATCGGGTTTTACGGGCGATGATACCGGACAAAATATATCCTCAAAAAATAAGTATTACAGCGAATTAAGCGGCTTATTCTGGGTGTGGAAAAACACCAATTCAGCTATAGTTGGAAGTTGTCATTACCGGCGTTTTTTTACAGTGGAAAAAGAACCTTTTCGTTACCGGGTCAAACGATTTGCCTATTATTTTGCTGGGATTCAGAAAAAACGTTTTGGATTGATTTATACTTCTAATGAAAATTTCTGGGGTAAGAAGTTGATTACCGCATCAGAAATAAAGCCTATTTTGGAGCAATTTGATGCTATTTTACCAGTTCGTCGAATTCTGAATTATAATGTGGAAACCCACTATAAACGCTATCATAACAACACCGATCTCCAACTATTAAAAAATATTATAGAGCAATATTATCCGGAATACGTACCCGCATTCAACAGTACAATGGCCGGTAATCGACTGTTTGCCAACAACATGTTTATTATGTCGCGAAATTTGTTTAATAGTTTAATGGAATGGCTATTCTTTATTCTGTTTAAATTCGAAGAAAACACGGAAATGGAGAACTTTGAAGGGTATCAACAACGTATTTTTGGTTTCTTGTCGGAAAGGCTGATTACGGTTTGGGTTGAACACCATCAGTTAAATTACAAAGAGTTACCGCTTATCTATTTTAAAAAATTCAAAGCCCAAAAATCATGATAGACCAATCTACGATATGTGCCATTTCTACTTCGCCGGGCATGGGCGCCATTGCCGTTATACGCCTTTCGGGTGAAGATGCGATAGCAATTTGCGATAAAATTTTCCGTAGCCCAAAAGCAGGGAAATTACTTGTTGACCAAGCTGCTAATACGCTGCATTTTGGTCAAATTATTTTTAAAAATGAAATCATCGACGAAGTGGTTGTTGCTCTATTTCGGTCACCACATTCCTTCACGGGTGAAGATATTATCGAAATTTCGTGTCATGGTTCGGTTTTTATTCAGCAAAAAATATTGGAGGTTTTGGTTGAAAACGGTACACGTTTGGCCCTTCCCGGTGAATTTACACAGCGGGCATTTTTAAATGGTAAAATGGATTTGTCGCAAGCAGAAGCAGTTGCCGATGTGATTGCATCGTCGAATGCAGCGGCGCACCGTTTGGCAATCAGTCAAATGCGCGGTGGTTTTTCAAAGGGAATCAACGACTTACGCAGTCAATTGCTGCACTTTACGGCAATGGTGGAATTAGAACTCGATTTTGCCGAAGAAGAAGTGGAATTTGCTGACCGCAGTCAATTGCGTGAACTTACCGAACGGATTGAAAAGCTATTGCGCAAACTCAAAGATTCATTTCAATTGGGAAATGCCATCAAAAACGGAATTCCTGTGGCCATAATCGGCGAAACCAATGTTGGGAAATCCACACTTTTGAATGCACTTTTAAACGAAGACAAAGCCATTGTGTCCGACATTCATGGAACCACTCGAGATGTGATTGAAGATGTGGTTAACATTCATGGAACAGCCTTTCGTTTTTTCGATACGGCCGGAATCCGTGAAACCGACGACCACATTGAGAACCTCGGAATCGAGCGGAGCTACAGCAAATTGGAACTGGCAACCGTGGTATTGCTGGTAGTGGATATGCAGAACCCCTACCCGATTGTTTTTGAGCGAATCAACAAAATTCGTCAACGCATCAGCGATTCGCAAACTTTGATTATTGTGGCCAACAAAGTGGATGCAGGTTTGCGCGACACCATTTCGGCGTTAGAAGTGCTCGACTTAACCGACAATGAAAAATTAGTTTTCATCGCTGCAAAACAAAAGCAAAACCTCGACGAACTGATTGATTTAATGGTTCATGCCGTTAATTTCGATGCAGCCAACCAAGAGGATATCATCATTACCAACGCCCGCCACTACGAAATCCTGAAAAACGCCCATGAAGCAATCCTTCGGGTGTTAAACGGAATCGACTCCGGGATTACCGGCGATTTTCTGGCACAGGATATCCGGGAATGTTTGCATTATCTTTCTGAAATCACCGGCGAAATATCCGACAACGAAGTGTTAGGGCATATCTTTAAGAATTTTTGTATCGGAAAGTAAATACTTTTCTTTTATTTGTTATTATCCTTCATTTACTGCGCTTTATAAGATTTTATTTTCCTATTTTTGTTGCCCATTTATTCTTTTTTGCTTATTTTTGTTGTACAGTTGTTGCCCAGAAATCCAAATTTGTTGCCCGGCAACAAGGTTGGCGAAATGATGGCAGCTTCTGACAATAATTGACAGTTACAGTCACTTAATGGCAGATATAGGCATGAGTAGCACAATTGAAATCCAGAAGATATGCGAGCTTTGCGGCAAAGAATTTACCGCAAAAACTACCGTTACCCGGTTTTGCGGGCACACTTGTGCTTCACGGGCCTATAAACTTCGGAAGAAAGAAAACAAGATTGGCCAAGCCATCAAAGAAACAAACCAACAAAAACTGCTGTCGCTCTCCGAACTGAACATTGAAGCCATTAAGCAAAAAGACTTCCTCTCCATTAAAGAAGCTCATACCCTGCTGGGGCTGAGTGAACGCACATTCTACCGGCTCATGAAAGCCGGAACTATTCAAGCTACCAGGCTAGGTAAGCGAACCATTATTAAACGCTCCGAAATCGATAAACTTTTTACAACATGAAGGTCACACTCCGCCAACGAACCAAAAACGGGAAAATCAGTCTGTACCTGGACTATTACCACAAAGGCAAACGCAAACTGGAATACCTAAGGCTCTACCTCATCGACAAGCCACGGACATCAGAAGAAAGAAGCTTCAACAAAAAGACTTTGCAACTGGGAGAAAGCATCAGGGCAAAACGGCAATTGGAGCTTCAGAATAGCATATATGGATTTGAAGATTCCGAAAAGATAAATTCCCTGTTCCTTACCTATTTTGAGTTGCTGGCGGAAAAACGCCGCGACTCAGAGGGCAATTACGGTAATTGGATGAGCGCTTTGAAACATCTAAAGAACTGGAAAAAGTCAAATGTCCGCTTTGCCGACATTGACCGGGAATGGTTGGAAAATTTGAAATACTACTTTGTACATGAGGCCAAAACCAAACAAGGCCGGGCGCTTTCCAAAAACTCATGCGTATCCTATTTTAATAAAGTCAAAGCAGCTTTAAAGGAAGCAGCAAAAGACGGTATTATACTCCGCAATCCTGCCGAAGATGTTGACGGTATCAAAGAAGCTGAAACAAAACGAGAGTTTCTAACGCTCGAAGAATTGAAAAGAGCCGCACAAGCCCACTGTGAAATTGAAGTAGTAAAAAACGCATTCATCTTTAGCGCACTCACCGGGCTTCGCTTTTCTGATATTGAAAAGCTCACCTGGTCAGAAATCCAACATTCCAACGAAAACGGCTATTACATCCGGTTCAAGCAAAAGAAAACCAAAGGACAGGAAACGCTGCCTATTGCTGAAGATGCCTTAAAATTCATGGGCGAACGAAAAGAAGGCAGCGAAAAAGTGTTTAAAGACTTAACCTACAGCGACTACAATAACGCTAAAATCCGGGAGTGGATGATTCGTGCAGGAGTTGAAAAACACATCACTTTTCATTGTGCCCGGCACACCTACGCAACACTTCAACTAACTTTAGGTACAGACATTTACACAGTTTCAAAGCTCTTAGGTCACAAGAGCCTGAAAACAACAGAAGTGTATGCAAAAATCATAGACGAAAAGAAAAAAGAAGCTGCTAACCGTATAAAACTTGACTGATGAGCAACACACTGGAAGTATTCAACGATATTCTTTTTCTGAATCTCCGCCCCTGGAAATTCGGGAAACAATCTGACATAAAGTTCAAGCAACTTTTACTTGAAGTCCAAAAAGAATATTACATCCACCAACCCAATTATGAGGTTGATTTCACAAAACCCTTGACGAATATCCGAAAATATTATCAGGCAATCATCGAATATGAAGCGATTCGTTACCTCAACGACTTACACGCCGAAATTTCAGAAGCACTGACCGATGATGAGAAATCATACCTCGTTCATTTTGCGCTCAACAAATTAGTTTCCCAAAAGGCAAAAGAAACAGCGCAGATAATCACCGAAAGAGACTATTCAACGGAGCAATTCGACCTCAAATCCCAGTCTAAAACAACCGATTTAAGTATTGCCGACGAATCCTACATCCTCCATCTTTTAAAACATCACCTGGTACGACTAATCATGGAAATTCAGGAATCCTATGCCAATTACCTGAACGATGAAGCGCTATCGCCAGATGAAATCTACTACAAATTTTTCAATGAGGCTGTACCCGAACGGCCATACATCATTGAAGCAGAAAATTACCCAAATACTAACCAGGTTCCACAGGCGCAGCAAAAAGAAAGCAAACCTCCCTTTAAAGCCATTCGTGACGATATTTGGGAAAAAGGCAAAAACATATTTCTGTACAGCCAACTAATCACCAATCCATCGCGATTTGCCCAGATTGAAGAAGAACTTAACGATAAAGGTTTAATCGATAATAAGTACCATTTTACCGACAAACACGGAATGAAAAAGTATCTGGCGGCATATTATCACCAGCTGATACGAAAAGGTTATTTCCGCAAACGTATTTTCCCCGGAAACATTGAAGTTAAAAACCGGGACATCACAAAGTTTCTGGACCATCGCTACAGAACTAAAGTTGACAAGCAATTCCGGATTTGGGATAACAACCAGGAAGAACTTTTAAAGTTTATCGAAAAGGACTACTGGCTCGACCATATTACCCCGTGTTAATATTGCGGTAATTTGCTGTCATTTTACCAACTGAAATTACCACTCTTTTGGTTACAATCCTGTAATACTGCAACTTACATTTTATCAAATTACCACTTGTCTGGCTACCAGTTTTCCTGACCTAATTTCGCTATGTCTCTGAAAATCAGAGATGACTTTAGCGCTAAAGTCCATTTGTCGAATGTATAATTCATAACAAAATGGACGAAATTATTAAACGTCTGGAACGACTGGAAAGGCTTATCGAAAGCCAAAGTATTAACACCAAAGAA
Organism: uncultured Maribellus sp.; assembly: GCA_964572085.1. Classification (GTDB taxonomy): domain Bacteria; phylum Bacteroidota; class Bacteroidia; order Bacteroidales; family Prolixibacteraceae; genus Draconibacterium. The sequence goes on from CAZNEV010000076.1 coordinate 9,913, forward strand.
GTTCTAAACTTCAATGAAACATGCCAGTATTTGGAGCTGTCACAATCGCATCTGTACAAGCTCACAAGTACCGGAGCTATCCCCCATTACAAACCGAATGGGAAGAAAATCTACTTCAACCGCCCGGAGTTGGACGCCTGGCTACTTCGCAACCGCTCCATTTCTAAAGAGGAAATTGAACAGCAAGCTGCCAATTACCTCATCAAAAAAGGGAGGGTTGAGCTATGATGGAAGTGATGCAACTATTATTGGAGCTTTCATCTGCCATCAAGGAGATAAAAGCCCACCTTCTGGTACTCAAGCAAACCAGAACCGAAAAGTTCAAACAAGAATGGATTGACGGGCAGGATGTCATGCTGGCCCTGAAAATCAGCAAACGGACACTACAGTCTTTGCGGGATACGGGGATTCTCCCCTATTCCCGGATTAATGGAAAGTTCTATTATAAGGTTGCCGACCTCGAAAAGCTCCTGGAAAGCAATTATACCCGAAACCTTAAAAATGATAGCCATGATTAAGGAGAAGGATATTTTAGACTTGACGCATTATGGGCTGAATATTTATGCCCACATCCTGCAGGAATATTACCCGGACGAAGTGGTGTTGCAACTTTCCGGCAAAGAATGCAATCCGGCGAAAAACCCATTTTACAGCGATAAGCAAACACTAAAGCTTATCAACCAGGACTGGGTATTTAATTACATCGATTTGGAGCTACCCGATTTCTCGGGTACTCCTTTCGACTTCGCCGAATTGCATTACAAACTATCAGGCAGCGAATTATTGGAAAAGATAAATGAAGAATTAAACCTTCGCATTGGCAAACAGCATCTCTTTTATAGCAATCGTACTTTGCCAAATCCGGTAAAAACCGAAGACGTTAAACCGGTGGTTCAGGTTCCAATATTTAGCTACTTCAATGCTCCTGTAAGCAACATTCATCCTAAGAGAACCTTAAGTTTGGTTGAAGCCTACAACTTGGTTAAATCGGAAGAATATTGCTCCATAACTCACCAATTAAGAGCTATTGAGGAAAAAGATGAAGCACGGAAATTCAAGGCATTAAAATTTGACTATGCCACATTTTCCGGCACTTTTTCAAAGCGGAACGACAAAGCTCTGATTAGTCATTCCGGCCTGTTGACCATCGACTTTGACCATATCTCAGACTTGCAACAACTGAAAAATCAGTTGTTACAGGACGAATATTTTGAAACGGAAATGCTCTTTGTATCTCCTTCAGGCGATGGTTTAAAATGGATTATACCTATTGATATTACAGAAGCCACACACCAAAACTTCTTTCAGGCTATCGCCAATTATATCAGGGAAGTTTACCAACTGGAAGTGGACAAATCGGGCAAAGATGTTTCCCGTGCATGTTTCCTGCCTCACGACCCGGAGGCATACATCAATCCGAAATATTTAAACGATAAAAATCAAGGAAATGAAACGAAATAAATTTCTCGCACTGTTAAAAAGGATGCTTCAAAAAGCGTCATCAGTTCTCCATCCTCTGTGGTGGGTAGTCATTCCTTTTCTGCTGTACTACGTGATTCAGCTATTCAAGTATTCCATGTTCACCCCAATAATACTGTAATCATGAAAAAGAAATTCGAAGTAAATCAGTGGTTGCAAACCAACCCAAAAGTCGATAGTAGCTCCAATTCCTCCCCTAATTTTAGGGGAGGTGGCACGGCTGAAAGCCGTGACGGAGGGGTATTCATAACCAATCCAAATAACGACGTTGAAACACCTGCACTGAGTGACGTCGAAGTGATAATTCAACGCCTTGAATCTGCTAATACCGACATTACCGCCAGTTACTCCGACTGGCGGGATATTGGATTTGCCTTTGCCGATGAATTTGGCGAACCTGGTCGCGACTACTTTCACCGTGTCAGTCGTTATTATCCGGGCTATTCGCAAAGTAATTGCGATAAACAGTATGACAATTGCCTAAAGTCATCCGGCCACGGTGTAACCATTAAAAGCTTTTTCCACCTGGCACAACAAGCCGGAATTAGTTTGGTAACTACTCAGCCGAAAACAAACCCGTCATCGTCTAAAAGACCTGACAGTGTTTCCAAGTCACCTTCAGGGGATTTTGGGGTAACTGAAGAAACTATCTTCAACACACCAAAAATCGCAACCGAGGTCTATTCACAGCTTCCCGAAATCCTTCGGGATAGCTGCGAAATGTTTGCCGATGCCATTGAAAAAGATGTATTCCTGATTGGTGTCATCACCGTCATAAGCGGATGTTTACCCAATATTCAGGGAATCTACTTCGACGAACCGGTTTCTACCCACCTCTATGCGTTCATTACCGCACCGGCTGGCTCCGGTAAGGGAAAACTCAAATGGGCTAAATTCTTTGGTTTAAGAATCCATAAAACAATGGTAGAACAATCTATCCGGGAGAAAGAATCCTACGAACAGGAAATGGAGAACTACAACAACCTGAATAAAAACCAACGTCAGGGAGTAGAACGACCCAGAGAACCCAAACGGAAGATGTTTTACATTCCGGCCAACAGCAGCGCATCTGCATTTATCCAGGCACTGTCCGATAATGATTTCAAAGGCATCATCTTCGAGACCGAAGCTGACACCTTGGCCGGAACACTAAAACAGGATTGGGGAAACTTTAGCGATGTATTGCGAAAAGCATTCCACCACGAAAGCACCAATATGTTTCGTCGCAAAGACAACGAACATATTGAAGTGGAAGACCCGCACCTGGCAATTGTTCTTTCCGGTACACCAAAACAAGTACACAACATGATGCCTGATGTCGAAAACGGCTTATTCAGTCGCTTTCTCTATTATGCTTTCGAGGATTACAGTGACTTTAAAAATCCCTTTGTTTCCCATCGAAAATTAAACTTCACCGAGTTTTTTGAAGCAAAGGGAAAACAAACCTACGAGTTGTACCAAACCCTCATCGGCCAACCTTCACCAATGGAATTTCGTTTTACTGCAGAACAAGGCGAAATATTCACGCAACAATTCAACACGCTTTACAAGCGAAACAGAATGCTTTTGGGGAACGATTTTAACGCCAACAGCCGGCGTTTGGGATTGATTACTTTTCGTATTGCGATGGTGCTTCGCGCCCTTCGCATACTCGAAGACGGAGACTATTCCAATCCGCTAATTTGCTCTGAAACCGATTTTCAAACGGCCATACAAATTGCCTTTACTCTGGAAAAACATGCTATCGCAGTTTTCCAGAATCTGCCCAACAACGATTTGAAAGGCGTTAAACTGAAATTCTACAACGCCCTGCCGGATAATTTCAACCGGCAAGGCTATTTGGCAATTGCCCAGGAGTTGGAGATAAAAGAAAAGACGGCTGAAAAATACATCGGTCAGTTTAAGGAAATTGGGTTGCTGATGCATGAGCACAACAACTATACAAAACCTGCAAATGGGAAATAGGAAACAGAGGATTCATCGGAAACTAAAAAGCTTGATAACCTTCCATTTCCTACGTTTCCTATATTTCCCCCTTACGCTGTTAATATTTAGTTGATTCTTTTTTGCCTTTGTTTGCTTATTCTTTTTTAAATTAGCCATAATTTGACAAGTCGTAATCTAATTAGCTATGTTTTTAGGAAAACGTATTAAAGAACTCAGGGAAGAAAAAGGATTGGTTCAACGCCAATTGGCTGCCGGATTGGAAATTGATACTCCAATGTACAGCAAAATAGAACGCGGTGAACGAAGGGCAAAGCGGGAGCAGGTTATTAAACTAGCTGAAATGCTGAAAACCGATAAAGAGGAATTACTCACTTTATGGTTAGCCGGACAGGTTTATGAAATAGTTAAAGATGAAAAAGTAGCGAAAGCTGCAATGAATATTGTTGAAAAGAAGTTATAAAGCCCCAAAATGAGCACAAAGTTTTTTACGAATAAAGAGAGTAACACTCTGTTAAATAAATTTAAAGGCATTTTTGAAAATACCGAGGTAAATGCATTTGACGCTTTAGTGGGCTATTTTCGTTCTTCTGGTTATTTCAGGATTAGAGAGTTTTTAAAAGATGTTGAAAAAATCAGAATATTGGTTGGTATTGATGTTGACCACCTTATAAGTGAAGCTGCAAGAAAAGGTCTGGAGTTTAATTTCAATACGGATGTCACACGAGAAGAATTTCTGAGAGATATTAGAAATGATATTGAACAATGTGATTATTCAAAAGATGTTGAAGACGGAATTGTTCAATTTATAGATGACATAACAACTGGAAAGATTGAAATAAAAGCACACCCCGACAAAAATATACATGCTAAGATTTATATTTTCAGACCAAAACAATGGAACGAGCACAATCCGGGTAGAGTAATTACCGGTTCGTCCAATTTGTCAGTTTCAGGAATGGAAAAAAACTTCGAGTTTAATGTGCTTTTGCCCTATTTCGACGACGTAGTTTTTGCAACCACAACATTTGATAATTTATGGAAAGAATCAATAGATATTCTTTCAGGTTCTCTTCAAGAACTAAAGAAGACAACTCATATCAGTGATGAGTTTACTCCTTTTGAAATCTACATTAAACTTCTTATTGAATACTTTGGAAAATCAATCGAATATGACCCGGAATCGATTACAGACTTACCTAAAGGATACAAAAAATTAGCTTATCAGATTGATGCGGTAAATGACGGTTATTCCAAACTTCTTAAACATTCTGGCTTTGTATTGGCTGATGTGGTCGGTTTGGGTAAAACAATAATTGCTACAATAATTGCAAAGAAATTCTACTTTGCGAATGGATACAGAACTAAAACATTAATTATTTATCCCCCTGCAGTTGAAAAGAACTGGCGAAAGACGATTAGGGATTTTGAAGTACCCAATATTGATTTTATAACTAATGGCTCACTACACAAAATAAAACACCCTGAAGATTATGATTTAATCATAGTAGATGAGGCTCATAAATTCCGTTCAGATGAATCAGAAATGTTTCATGAATTACAAAAATTATGTAAGACTAAGCGTAGAAGAAAAGGCAACGATTTATCGGATAAGAAAAAAGTGATTCTGGTAACGGCTACACCATTGAATAATAAACCAGAGGATATTAGAAACCAGCTTTATTTATTTCAAGATTCAAAACAATCGACTTTGGAAGTTGGAAACCTACAACACTTTTTCCGACCACTTATCGACAAGTACAATAAACTTAAAAAAGAACGAGACCAGGTTAAAATCGCACAGGGAGTAAAAGAGATTTACGAAGAAATCAGAACAAAAGTGCTGGAACCGGTAATTGTTCGCAGAACACGAACTGATATAAAAAACACTCCAAGTTACCTGAACGATATAAAAGAACAAGGGGTTTCATTTCCTGAAATCATACCCCCAAAACCAGTTTTGTATGTATTAAATGAAGAGGTAAGTAAGCTTTATGATGAAACGCTCAAACTGGTAAAAGACACAAAGAAAGGTTTAGGCTATTATCGCTATCAGGCAATTAAGTTCATGAGCGATGAAGCAAAAAAACAATATAAAAAAGCCACCAATGTAAATGCAAGTCAGGCTGACCGTATTTCTGAGCAGTTAGCAGTTATTATGAAAATTTTATTGGTTAAAAGGATTGACAGTTCATTTCATGCTTTTAAGAAAAGTTTAGGCAGATATTATGATGCTAACCGTGCGATGCTCAAAATGATTGAAAATGGTAAAATATTTATTGCTCCTAAACTCGGCGTCAGTGAGTTCATTTTGAATGATAATGAAGCTGAGCTTGATGAATTGTTGTTAAATTCGGACGACCCTTCAAAAATTCAAGCTTTCAACGTTGAAGAATTTTCAGAAGAATTTATTAATGGAATTAAAAAGGATAATGAAATTTTAAAAGAGCTTGTAAAAAAATGGAACGCAATAAATAATTATGACCCCAAATATCAAACTCTGATTAAGAAATTGAAGACTGAATTTTTAAGTACTGAAATTAACGACAATAAAAAACTTGTTGTGTTTTCTGAATCAAAAGAAACTACTGAATATTTGGTTGAAAAATTAAAAGGAGATGGATTTACTAAGATTCTGGGAGTTGATTCATCAAATTCAAAAGACCTTTCCGATATTATTGCTGAGAACTTTGATGCCAACCAACCAATCGCTGATTGTAAAAATGATTACGATATAGTAATAACCACAGAAGTACTTGCAGAAGGTGTCAACTTACATCGTTCCAACGTGATTGTCAACTACGATATTCCATGGAATTCAACACGCTTAATGCAGCGTATTGGGCGTGTAAATCGAATTGGAACCCCCTCTGAGTTTATTCATATTTACAATTTCTTTCCCACAGAACAAGCCGATAATGAAATTGAACTGAATAAGAAAGCATATATGAAACTTCAGGCTTTTCACTCAGCCTTGGGAGAGGATAGCCAGATTTATTCAACTCAGGAAGATTTTGATTCGTTCGGTTTATTTGAACAAATCCCTGAAGAGGAGAAAGATGAACGGTTGGAATATTTGAATTATCTGCGGAAATTCAGGGAAGAACACCCTGACCTTTATCAATTCATTAAAAACAAAATACCACATAGAGCAAGATGTGGTCGCAAAAATAAAGCTGCAATGGGTCAAACTATTGCTTACATAAAAGATAGGAAACGTGATGCTTATTATCTGATACATTTAAATGATTCAATTGAAGAATTGACTTTTGTTGAGGCTGCTCGGATTTATAAGGCAGAAATTTCAGAACGTGCCATTGGATTACCAGAATTTCATTATCAGCAAATAAATGTTGCATTAAATTCATTTATTGACGACCAAAGTTTATTGAGCCTTGGAACAAAAGCAAGCATAAAACAAGGACCAAATGAAAAGAGGGCAATTGCAATTATTAAGGATTTAGTATTACAGGAATTTGCTTCTGATAGTGAGAAAGAACTATTGCTTGAAGCAAAAAAGGCAATTGAAATAGGTCGTTTCCAAAAACTACCGAGGGAAATAAACAAATTCAAAAAGGAAAGCCTAAACAAAAAATTGAAAAGAGTAGAAGAATTTAATGAAATAATTAAAATCATTAAAGCATATCCTCTTGAAGAAATAAAGGAAGAATCATTTGAACCTGAGCTAAAAGCCAGGCTCAAAGTTTCAGTTAAATCAAAACCTCAAATTATTATTTCAGAATCCTTTTCTTCCTAATACGTAAAATATGAACCGAGATACATTAAGAAATATATTCAACGCACCGTACCAGAGCTCCATCTGGAAAAACTTCTTGAAGGAGTTATTCCGAAATCTCGACAGTAGCTATTTTCAAACACCGGTTGACTTAAAAGATGATACACTGGTAAAGCACAAGGATGTTGAACACATCTGGGAATTTGGAGATATTACCCTTGCCGACGGTAAAATCATAAAATTTTATGAGGTAATATTAAAAGAAAACCAGAAAGTTACCAAGAACCGTGTCGGGCTGCGTAACATTGTTTCTGGTGAAATTGGCTTTGGCTACATCGATGGAGCCATTATTACTTACCACAATCATAAAGCAAAAGACTGGCGTTTTACTTTCATTTCTAAATCATTGTACTGGGATGAGGATAACAACGAAGTAAAAACTGAAACACACCCCAAACGTTACACCTATTTGCTCGGACAAAACGAGACTGTAAAAACAGCTGTTAATCAATTCGAATGGTTATTTAAACAAATACAAACCCGGGAAATTAAACTGGAAGACATATTAAAGGCTTTCTCAGTTGAAAAACTATCAAAAGAATTTTACGATGGTTATTTCCACCAATATGAAACCTTTGTTGGGTACATTGTTGATAATGAAAAGGCTTTCAATCATTTCTTAAAACAGGTTAAATTCAGTAGTTCAGTCATTGATGCCCAAGAGAAAGCAGAACACTTGGTGAGCGATTTTGTAAAGAAATTCCTTGGACGTATCGTGTTTCTCTATTTCTTACAAAAAAAAGGATGGATGGGTGTTCCTATTGATAAAGATTGGGGAGACGGTCAACGCGACTTTTTGCAACGTCTTTTTGAGGAGTTCCCCGATAAAAACCATTTTTACGAAAGAGCTTTAGTACCCTTGTTTTTCCATACTCTAAATGAAGACCGCTCAAAAAACAACGACGTTTTTAGTGTTACCAATACAAGGATTCCTTACTTAAATGGAGGGTTGTTTGACAAGGATGAAAGCGAACCCACAGAGATTCAGTTTGAACCCCAGCGTTTTATTAATATGTTCTCGTTCTTCAATCAGTATAACTTCACCGTGGATGAAAGCAGCCCTGATGACCAGGACATTGGTGTTGACCCCGAAATGTTAGGGCACATTTTTGAAAACCTACTGGAAGACAATAAAGATAGTGGTACATTTTATACTCCAAAGGAAATTGTGCATTATATGACACAGGAATCATTAATAGAATATCTGCATACCCATTTGCCCGATACCAATAAAGATGACCTAAACATATTAGTCAAACAAAAGAAACAAGGTAGCCTTACAGAAAACGACCTTGAAGAAATAAACTCATTATTAAATAAGTTAAAAATTTGTGACCCTGCCATTGGTTCAGGTGCATTCCCTATGGGCTTGTTGCATGAAATATTTGCGTTGAAAGGATTAATTGCATTTGAACAAGGATACGAAGCCTGGAGCCCCGCTCGTGTAAAAGAACGAATAATCGAAAACACTATTTATGGGGTTGACATTGAAGAAGGAGCAGTTGATATAGCCCGTTTACGCTTCTGGTTATCATTGGTAGTTGATGAACCGACTCCCCGTCCACTTCCAAATCTCGATTATAAAATTATTTGCGGAAACTCGCTGATTAGCCGCTATGCATTAGATGCTCCAATTAATGAAGTATTTAGGGAGTTTAACAAAGGGCGTGAAAATGGTGATAAGGTCGACCTCGAAAAATACAAATCCTTGGTTAAGGAATATTTACATGAGGCTGACCATGATAAAAAATTGAAATTTAAACAGCTTATTGAAGATGTAAAATCAGCTTTTAAAACATATTATTCTAACAAAGAATTAAAGAAACTCAGAGAAAAACAGGGAGAACTGCTGTTACTTACGGGCGACAATCTTTTTGGCAACAATAAAAATGCAGCGGAAAAACGAAAAATTACCAGCCTAAAAAATGAGATAGCCAAACTGGGAAAAGAAAAAAAAGAACGAGAAGAAGCCAAACTTTATCAAAACGCTGTGGAATGGCGATTTGAATTTCCAAATCTTTTAGATACTCAAGGAAATTTTGAAGGTTTTGATATTGTAATTGGCAATCCTCCTTACATAAAAGAGTACACCAAAAAATCTGCTTTTGATGGTTTTAGAGATTCTCCGTATTATCAAGGCAAGATGGACATATGGTATGGTTTTGCATGTGTTTGTTTGGATTTACTAAAACCTTCCGGATTGGAGTGTTTTATAGCTCAAAACAATTGGGTAACTAGTGCCGGTGCATCTAAATTTCGCAATAAGGTACTAAATGAAGTAGAAATAAAATTATTTACAGATTTCTGGGACTACAAAGTTTTTAAGTCAGCAGGTATACAAACTATGGTTTACATTTTAAAGAATAGCAAACCAAAATCTGAATATCTTATAAGGTATTCTGTTTTAAAAACGAAAAAATTGGACACTCCGATGTTAAATGAGTTTTTAACTCATAATTTAAAATCCACATTTGCCGCTAAATATTTAATTTCTTTCGACAATAATCAATTTACTAATAGTTATATCACATTCAACAATCCCAATATTGAAGAAATACTAAATAAGATAAACTCTCCAGATAGTATTTTTTTGAAGGACAAAGAAATTGCACAAGGAATTGTTCCAAATCCAGATATTGTTAATTCAAGGAATATTAAAAAAATCAGCCGTGAAAATATCAACAAATATCATATTCAGGTGGGTGATGGCGTTTTTGTTATTCCCAAAGGCTATTTTGAAGATTATTCAAATTGTTCACCCTATATAAAAAGGTTAGTTGAGCCTAATGAAACAGGAAGATATTTAGGCTTAACAAATTATTCGAGAGAAATAATTTATATCACAAAGAGTACTTTAATTGAAAATTGTCCAGAAATCATTCAACATTTATCAAAATATAGGGAAATAATGGATGATAGAAGAGAAAACCTAAATGGCAGACTTGAATATTTTCACCTGCACTGGCCTCGTGATGAAAGATTTTTCAAAAAAGGAGAAAAGATTTTGTGTATAAGAAAAGCTGATAGACCCTCTTTTACTTTTACAACTGAAGAAATATATGTCATGATGGCATTCAACATAATTGTTACCAAACGTTTCGATTTAAAATTTCTAACAGCTATACTTAATTCTAAATTAATTGCTTTTTGGCTACGTTATAAGGGAAAAATGCAAGGAAACAATTTTCAGATAGATAAAGAACCATTAATGGAAATACCGATTATTAAAACCAACAATCAGAAAAGTTTATCAATATTAGCATCTTATGTTTTATATCTTAATAATGTAAATTATCAAATTAACGAATATGTCCCTAACAGTCATATTTCTCAAACTTTTGAAGATGTAATTGACGCAATAGTTTTCGAATTTTACTTTCCTAAGGAGTTTGAAGAAGCGAATATTCATTTTACTCAGTACGCAGAACGCGATTTTTTAACTTTAGATAAAAAATCACAAACTGAACAAAAGGAAATAATTCATAATGCATATCAAAAGCTACGGGAGAAGGATAATGAAATAAGAAACAACCTTAAAGCAATGAAAATTGAATTAAGGGATTTATTAATGCCAATATTAACCACCTAATGCAAAAAATTAAATCAATAACCTTACGCAATTTTAAGTTCTTTTATGGCACTGAAGTCGAATATGAACAAAACAAAATAGAATTAAACCAAAACAATTTATTGCTTTATGGCGAAAATGGAAGTGGTAAAAGTTCAGTTTATTGGGCATTATATACGTTTCTGCAAAGTTGTCTGAAAGTTGAGGATGATGAAATCAAAAAATACTTTCGAGACAACGGAAGCCAAAGTTTAAAAAACAGGTATGCTGCAGAAAGTGACGCATCTGGAATTATTGTCGAATTTATTAGTAATGATGGAAGAGCCCAGTCTAAAAAGGTTTCAGACTAAAGCAGGGATTTATCTTTAGATTTTGC
>CAZNEV010000077.1:0-20912 GCA_964572085.1 uncultured Maribellus sp.
AATGGCACCAAAGTGAACCAAATAAAATGCTAAAAATCAAATAATTATAGAGTTTGCCGAGACCATAAACAGACAAAAACTTGTGGTCTCGTTTTTGTCCCTTAAAACAGGCTTTCTAATGGCTTTTTATGATACTTCTTGCCAACAAAAAAGCGCTTAAATCATTGAATTTAAGCGCTTTTGTTAATGTTTGTTTTCTTAGTTGTGCCCAGAACAAGACTCGAACTTGCACACCGTAACCGGCACAAGGCCCTCAACCTTGCATGTCTACCAATTCCACCATCTGGGCATGATTGTAAATTTATTTCAAAAAAACGTGGTGCAAAACTATGAAATTTATTCAAATACTTGTCCTTTTACCCAAATAAAATATTGCGACTCATCGTTCGTACTCTTCTTCTAACTTAACATCCACAACCTTACCCTCGCTGAGGGTGAAAAAATACCGTTTTGTTTTTTTTACCCCGGGAGTCACCATCGGGTCGAGCGTAAGCTTCCCTTGCTTAATTTCTGTACTGCGTAACTGCTCCGTTTTTTCGTAAACATAAACTTTTGTATCGCCTTTGTCCAATACCGTTTTGGGTTTTCCAAATTGCTCTTCAACAAACGACTGTGATTTTCCGATATAGGCTTTGCTAAGATTTCGCTGAGCTCCGCAGGAGACCAGAACTAATAATAGCAACGCAACGATGATTCGATTCATATAATTTTGAAATTTAATTCAAAGTAAAAAGAAAAATGCCAGACAGCGACAAAATTATACCTATTTAACTTTTCGTTTGTTGAAAACTCATCTGCCATTGCGGAAAACTTGGATTTGCCTCCGGCATTTATTTTTTATATTTGCGGCGTGTTTTTAAACATGTTCCAAATTATTTAATTCGCTTCAAAATGATTCAATTTTTCAGAACCAAAAGCAACAGTATAATCGCTGTTCATTCCCAGATAGTATTGTCAAAAGAAAGTATTTCCAAATTGGATTGGTTGTTTTCCAATCCGGAACATATTGATGAAGAGAGTATTGATGGTTGGTTTGTGGGACCGCGCAAAGAAATGTTAACGCCTTGGAGTACCAATGCAGTGGAGGTCACGCAAAACATGGGCATTGAAGGTATAATCCGGATGGAAGAGTTTTTTCCTGTGGAAAACGAAAATGCCGAATTCGATCCCATGCTGCAACATCTTTATAAAAATTTGGATCAAACGATATTCACAATAAACAAACAGCCTGAACCAATTCTGAATATCGATGATATAGCTGCCTATAACGAAAAAGAAGGTTTGGCGTTGAGCGAAGATGAAATCGAATATTTGAATAACGTCTCAAAAGAAATGGAACGATTGCTCACTGACGGTGAAGTTTATGGCTTCGCACAGGTAAATTCGGAGCATTGCCGCCATAAAATTTTTAATGGTACGTTTTTAATCGATGGGAAAGAGATGGAGTCGTCGCTCTTTCAGATGATTAAAAAAACATCGAAGGAAAACCCAAACTTCATAATTTCTGCCTACAAAGACAATTGCTCATTTGTTCAAGGACCTGTGGTGGAACAGTTTGCACCAAAAACACAAGACAAACCTGATTTTTTTGAAATCCGTGACATAGAAACCGTTCTTTCCCTGAAAGCAGAAACGCATAATTTTCCCACCACCGTTGAGCCGTTTAACGGAGGGGCAACCGGAACCGGCGGAGAAATCCGCGATCGTATTGCGGGAGGAAAAGGGAGTTTGCCCATTGCCGGAACTGCCGTTTACATGACGTCCTATCCACGCACCGAAGCCCACCGCTCGTGGGAGCAGGCTACCGAGGAACGCGACTGGCTGTACCAAACCCCCGAAGAAATTCTCATCAAAGCATCGAACGGTGCAAGTGATTTCGGAAATAAATTCGGACAACCTGTTATTACCGGTTCGGTGTTGACGTTTGAACATTTCGAGAATTTCAAAAAATATGGTTACGACAAAGTAATCATGTTGGCCGGTGGAATTGGTTTTGGGAACAAAAAAGACAGTCTGAAAGGCAATCCGGAGAAAGGGGATCGCATAATTTTGCTCGGCGGGGATAATTACCGGATTGGAATGGGCGGTGGCGCAGTTTCATCGGTGGCTACGGGTGAATTTAAAAACGACATTGAACTCAACGCCGTACAGCGGGCCAACCCCGAAATGCAAAAAAGGGTTTATAACGCTATTCGTGCTTTAAGTGAAGCGGAAGAAAATCCGATAGTTTCGATTCACGATCACGGTGCCGGTGGTCATTTAAACTGCCTTTCAGAATTGGTGGAAAGTACAGGCGGGAAAATCGATACAGCTAAATTGCCTGTTGGCGACCCAACACTTTCTCAAAAGGAAATCATTGGGAATGAATCTCAGGAACGTATGGGCCTTGTAATGAAACCGGAAAACGTTGAGCTACTGAAACGGATTGCCGAACGGGAGCGGGCGCCCATTTATGAGATTGGCGAAGCCACCGGCGATTTACAGTTTACCTTTGAGAACTCAAAAACCGGCGAAAAATCGATTGACTGGCAGTTGGGTTACATGTTTGGGAACCCGCCCCAAACAGCGTTGGAAGACACCACCATAGTCTCGGATTTCGAAGAGCTGGAATACAACAAAGACGACATAAATATGTTGGTTGAAAATGTTCTGCAATTAGAAGCAGTGGCTTGCAAAGACTGGCTCACCAACAAGGTTGACCGCTCGGTAACAGGAAGAATTGCCAAGCAACAATGCGCGGGCAAATTACAGCTTCCGTTGAACAACGTAGGCGTAATTACACTTGACTACACCGGGAAATCCGGAATTGCCATTTCCATTGGACACGCCCCAATCGCAGGTTTGATTGACGCACCGAAGGGTTCAGTTTTATCCATTGCGGAATCATTGACCAATATTATCTGGGCACCGCTCTCCGAGCATCTAAAAAGTGTTTCGCTGAGTGCGAATTGGATGTGGCCTGCAAAAAACCCCGGAGAAAATGCACGAATTTATGAAGCAGTAAAAGCTGCGGGCGATTTTGCTTGTGAACTTGGAATTAATATACCCACCGGAAAAGATTCCATGTCGATGACGCAGAAGTACAAAGATGATGTGGTCTATGCGCCGGGAACGGTAATTATTTCAGCTTCAGGTGAAGTCTCCGACTGCCGGAAAGTGGTTGAGCCGGTTTTGGTAAACGATGAAAATAAGGAGATTCTGTTTGTGGATTTTTCGTTTGTACCGCGTGTGTTGGGTGGTAGCTCTTTCGCACAATCCATCAATAAGATTGGAAAAACTGCACCAACGGTAAGCAGTGCTGCAAAATTTAAAACGGCTTTCAATACCGTTCAAAAATTAATTGAACAGGGTTTGGTATTGGCCGGGCATGACATTGGCTCGGGCGGACTGATTACCTCACTTTTGGAAATGGTTTTCAGCAGCAACAGCGGCGGAATGAAAGTGGATTTAACCGGAATTGGCGAAGCTGATATCGCCAAAGTTCTTTTCAGCGAGAACCCGGGAATTGTTATTCAATGTGCCGACAATGACGAAGTTAAAAAACAACTATCAAATGCCGGAGTTGATTTCGTTTCTATTGGTTCTGCCTTTGAAAATCAAAAAGTCAGCGTGAAGAATTTTGAAACTGAGGTTGATTTCGATGTTGATTCCTTGCGTGATTTGTGGTTCAAAACTTCCTATCTGCTCGACCGCAAACAAACCGGAAAAGAGCTCGCATTGCAACGTTTTAAAAACTACAAAAAGCACGAACTTCAGTACGATTTCAGGGGATTCAGCGGAAAAGCAAATGATTTGGGAATTGATCTGAGCCGTCGTAACCTATCAGGAATTAAGGCGGCAATTATTCGGGAAGAAGGGGTAAATGGGGACCGCGAAATGGCGTATGCCATGTATCTTGCCGGCATGGATGTGAAAGACGTTCACATGACCGATTTAGTTGAAGGCAGGGAAACTTTGGACGACATTAGCATGATTGTTTTTGTCGGTGGTTTTTCCAATTCAGATGTTTTTGGTTCAGCAAAAGGCTGGGCAGGTGCCTTCAAATACAACGAAAAGGCACGGGTTGCTTTGGAGAAATTTTATCGTCGCAAGGATACCTTGAGTTTAGGCGTTTGTAACGGCTGTCAGCTTATGGTGGAACTGGGTTTGGTTTACCCCGAGCAAAGTATTCAACCCAAAATGCTGCCCAATGAATCGGGTAAACTCGAATCAACCTTTATCAATGTTGACATTCATGAAAATAATTCGGTAATGTTGAAAAACATGGCGGGCATGAAATTAGGCGTTTGGGTCGCGAATGGCGAAGGCAAATTTTCTTTGCCATACAGCGAAGATAACTATCACATTCCGGTGAAATACAGTCGGGATGAATATCCGGCCAACCCAAATGGTTCACATTTCGCTGCTGCTTCGCTTTGCTCCAACGATGGCCGCCATTTAGTAATGATGCCGCATTTAGAACGAGGCTTTAAACCCTGGCAATGGCCTTATTATCCGGCGGAAAGAAAAATGGATGAGGTGGCACCGTGGATTCAGGCATTTGTAAATGCAAGGGATTGGATTGCCAGGCATAGCCGTTAACGGTTTCAAACCGCTTGCGGCGTACCAGCGAGAAGCAAAGCTGTGTTAGCGGTTCAAAACCGCTTACGGCGTACCAACGAGAAGCAAAGCTGTTAGCGGTTCAAAACCGCTTACAGCTTCTACCAGAGTTCAAAACCGCTTACGGCGTATCGGAGTTCACATATTATTTTGTAATATCCACTTTTGAAATCGACCAAATGCCCTGTCCGTCTGAATCGTATTGAGCAAATTGCTGAACCATTCAGAGTTCTTTTTGATTTTCCGAAGGAAAGAGAGCTTTCGTAGTGCCATACCAAGTTCCGTACACTGAAAAGAAATCGGGGCGGACAAACTTTAGCTCGAACGATTTTTGTTGAACCAGCGTGCGGCTGTGATACATTTTTAAAAGGACATTATTCTCTGAACCATGAAACCCGGTTGCAGCAAATATACGTTCCGACAAACTTTGACTGCTGATATAATCAATGATTTGATGCTGGTCGAACTCAATTGCATTACTAAATGAATTTGAAAATGAAAGCATCGTGGATGAAACTTGAATATCAGGTAAAATTAATTCATTTAAACATCCGAAATAATGGTGCCGCTAAATATTTTTATACTTGTACAGCATGTTTTTTACAAGCTGATTCTGCAGCGTAAAAATACTCATGGTTTTGAAAGTCTCTTTTAAACTGCCTCATTTTTAAAATATTCCACTTTACCTGTTAGTGCAATATCTTTTACTTTGTCGATTAATGCTATTCTCTGTTCGTTCGAGAGTTTTGAGAACGAGCGTGCAAGGGCAATTTTTTCGCGCATGAAGGTTGCATTCTCGTTTCCCGAAATCAAAACGCTTACCGGAAGTGACCAAACAAAATACAAGGCTTCTTTAATGCTCATATAGTTGGGAATAACCGGGTCATCAGAAGTCCAGTTGGCCTCTTTCTTTTTGGCGAAGAAACGACCATCTGCCAGCGATTTCATGGCCAAAATGCCCATGTCTCTGTCCAATGCCTTCGGTAAAACATTTTTTATGAAGCTAAAATAAGTTTCATCCAACACATTTATCGGCATGAGAACCGTATCAAAAATATTGCTGTCTTTGGTCTTGTCGAGAAAGTGCGCGTGTGCAAAAGGATTCTGGTGCCCGGTGAACCCAAGGTACTTAAACTTGCCCTGGTCTTTGGCTTTCAGGAGATAATCGACAACTCCGGCTTCCATCCGGTTGTCCACATCCTGTGGTGTACGTATCGAGTGTACCTGATAGAGGTCGATCTGATCTACTTTTAACCTCCGTAATGATCCTTCCAAATGTTTCTGAACGGTTTTGGCATCGGGACCTGTTGTTTTTGACATCAGGAAAATGAGATCCCGGTATTTTGGCGTCAAGTATTTTCCATATCGTTCTTCACTTGTTGCCGGCCCATAACTTTCGGCAGTATCAAAAAAACGAACACCTCCTTCTAACGATGCTTCAATAACTTCTTGTGCATCGCGTTCCGTAGTCCATCCAACGTGGTAACCTCCGGTGCCAAGCATCGTAACGTATTCTCCTGTCCTGCCCAATCTTCTTTTTGGTAAAACTTCACCGAGGCGATCCGAATTATTCTCCTTTCCAAAAACTGTTGGCGTTAATGCTAATCCGGCTGTTAATCCGGCCATTGATTTTAAAAACCATCTTCTGTCTGTCTGACATGATATTGTGTTTTTAATTTTCCGCATATTCGTGTAATGCTTTTTCTAATTTTTTGCGTGTAAAGAAAATACGACTTTTTACAGTTCCTAAAGGTAATTCCAACTGCTCAGCAATTTCTTTGTATTTGTAACCCTCTAAAAACATTGTGAACGGAACTTTATATTCGTCTTCCAGGGCATTGATACTTTTGTTTATTTCTTTTGTGCTGTAGAAAGAATCAGGTGCGGGGTAAACTTTGTCTTTGGAAAACAAAAGGTGAAAATCGTTGTTTGAACCGTCAAACGTATTTTTAGTTTTGATGTTCCTACGATAATCGTTGATAAACGTGTTTTTCATTATCGTATAAATCCAAGCCTTGAAGTTAGTGTTTTGAGTAAATTTGTCCCGGTAGGTCAAAGCTTTCAGGAAGGTTTCCTGCAGAAGGTCGTTGGCCCTTTCCGTATCAGAAGTAAGGCTTAGGGCGTAGTAGTGTAACTTGGTGCTTAAACTTAGCAATGCTGTGTTAAATTGTACCTGGGTCATGGTGCGTTAATTTTAAAATGGTGTACTATTTTTAATTTGTCTAAACAAAGATAAGGCAGATGGATGGAAAATAAAATACTTTAAGGGTTTTTATTAGTTGATTTTTTCTATGCTGTATCAAAAATCTTTATGTTTTGTTGAATAATTCCTGAATTTGTATCTTCGCCGCTCAATAAATTAATAATGTATTCTACTAATTTAAAACAGAGCGCAAATTCTGTATTGTTTTTTAAAAAGTGGAAAAGAAAAAGTTATTCCTTGTTTCAGTGTTTGAACAAAGAGGTTGCTATTTCTGTGTTAGCGGTAAGCTATCTTTTTTCTGTTCCGGTCACTACATTTGCAACCGAAATAGATACCACCGAAATTAAAATGCAGTATGACCTCGATGAGATTGAGGTAAGCGCCCAACGATCACCTGTTGTTTATTCGCAGGTGGCACGGATTATTTCCGTGATGGAGAGAAAGGAAATTGAGGCCTCACCGGCTCAAAGTGTTCAAGAATTGCTCGGCTACATTTCCGGTGTTGATGTTCGTCAACGCGGAGCCGAAGGTGTCCAGGCCGATATCAACATCCGGGGGGGCACATCCGACCAAACCTTAATCCTTTTAAACGGAATCAACATCACCGACCCGCAAACCGGACATCATAATTTAAATCTTCCGGTCAGCTTATCCCAAATTGAGCGAATTGAAGTACTCGAAGGACCTGCTGCAAGGGTTTATGGACCAAATGCATTCTCGGGTGCTATAAATATTGTAACCCGTCAGCCCGATTTCAAATCGGTGCAAGCTGAGTTGGCGGGTGGAAGTTTTGGATTGTTCAAAGCTAATTTATCGGGTTCGTTTAAAACCGGAAAGCTGAAGCATTTGTTGGCGGCCGAACAATCAAGGTCTGATGGTTACATTAATAATACCGACTTTCAGATTCACAACATTTTCTATTCCAGCGAGCTCATTGTTAAAAGCAGTAAATTGTCGGTTCAGCTCGGCGTATCCGAAAAAGGTTTTGGTGCCAACAGTTTTTATACTTCCAAATATCCCAACCAATATGAACAAACCAAAACATTTTTTTCATCCGTCAAGTGGCAATCTGAAGGGAAACTGCATTTAACACCCGTCATTTATTGGCGTCGTCATCAAGATCGGTTTGAATTGTTTCGGGAGAATCCCCCAGGCTGGTACACAACGCACAACTATCACTTAACCAATAGTTATGGTGCTAATCTGAATTCCTGGTTTCAATGGCAACTTGGGAAAACCTCTTTCGGTGTTGAAGCCCGGTCGGAGAATATTTTAAGCAATGTTTTGGGCGAACATCTGGAACGGCCACGTCCGGTACCGGGTGAAAATGCTGAATTTACCAAAACCAAATCGCGAGACATGGTTTCTATATTCTTTGAACACATTTATTATTATAGTGCCTTGACTATTTCTTCCGGTTTATTGTTAAACTCAATTTCGGATAATAATGGTTTGAATTTTTTCCCCGGCATAGATCTTAGTTATCAAATAAGCGACCCGCTCAAACTGTTCGTTTCCTACACGACCTCACTTCGAATGCCCACGTTTACGGATTTATATTATTCGGGCCCGACCAATATTGGAAATCCGGATTTGATGCCGGAAAGAACGGTTGCTTTAGAGGGGGGCATAAAACTTCAGTCGTCCTTTGTACAAGGCCATTTTGTGATATTCTACCGACAAGGGAAAGAGATCATCGACTGGGTGAAAACGAAAGAAGATGAAAAGTGGCAGCCTCAAAACCTAACCCGATTAAATAGTTTGGGGACCGAAGCCCAGTTTGCCTTTCTCCTGAAAAAACATTTTGGGAAACATTTTCCGAATAAAATTTGCCTGAGCTACTTCTACAATGAACTGGAAAAGAAAAATCTGAACTTTATATCCAATTACGTCTTGGATAATTTGAAGCACAAATTTACCGGAAGGATTAATCAGGACCTTTTTGCCAACATTTCTATTGATTTAAGATGTTCTTATCAACAGAGGGACGGCACTTATACCGTTTATGAGAACAATGATTTTGGAAATGAAACGGCCTATGAACCTTTCTGGATTTGGGATGGAAAGCTGCTTTACAATAAAGATAAACTGACGATTTTTGCTTCGGTAAATAATATTTCCAATAAGGCTTATTATGATATTGGTAATATTGCACAGCCGGGCAGGTGGCTTAAAGCGGGAATTTCTTATCAATTAAATTTTGATTGAATCCTTTTTTTGAACGGAAAAGACAAAAATTGTATATTCGCCAAAAATTATAATTCATGCTAAAAGGAATATTGTCAATTAGTGGTCAATCGGGACTTTACAAAATGGTTGCCGAAGCGAAAAATCACATCATAGTAGAATCGCTGGATACGAAAAAAAGAATGCCTGTTTATTCTACGGTCAAAGTATCGGCTTTGGAAGACATTGCCATTTACACGTTGAGCGAGGATTTACCACTGAAAGAAGTGTTTAAAACCATTTCGGATAAAGAAAATGGAGGAAAAGCAATTTCGGCAAAAGTATCCGGAAATGAGCTTAAGGCCTATTTTGAAAGCGTTGTGCCCGAATACGACAAGGATAGGGTATATGTGTCGGATATTAAGAAGGTAATACTTTGGTACAATACTTTGCAAGAGAAAGAATTGCTTGATTTCTCAGAGCCGGAGCCGGAAACGGAAACGGAAACGGAAACGGAAGCTTCTCCTAAAGAATAAGAAGAATGACCGGGCAATAGTTGCCACAAAAGTTTTATTATACATAAGGGTTTTTGCTGGTTATAAGACATGTCAATTTGAGGATTAATTAACGTTGAAAAAGAATTGTAATCGCCTGTCCATTATGCTGAAATGCCGCTATTTCTGTGATACAATCACTATCATACTGGTTATCGGTGGTCTCTATGTCTATAATTGCAAACATTTTCTCAAAAAAAGATGAACATGTTATATAAAAGTTTAAATTTGTTAAAAATTAATTCAAATAAAAATAAACTATTATTGATAATTATTTTATACATTGCCTCTTAATTGAATAAACAGAAAAACACAAAATAAATATGCACACTATGAAAAAAATCAATCTACTTCTTTTTGCATTATTTCTCGTTTTGGGCACTGCTGTTGCTCAAAATGCAGATAAAAAATGGGCTATTGGATTAGGGCCTGGTATCTACAACAATAACCAAAAAATGGAAATTGGCTTTATGCCTGAATTCTATTTTAGCCGTTATTTGAACCCATCGTTTGATTTAATGTTGAAGGCAAATGCCGGATTTAACGATGATGGACTGGATATGGTTAACCCACTATTAAGTTTGAGGTATAAACTTTTTAACGGCTACATTTTTTCTGAAACCGCTGCAATTCAACCCTATCTATATGGTGGTGGTGGAATGATGTGGGACAATCTGGAAAATGCTTTTAGCTGGGATGCCGGATTAGGCTTTAAATTCCCGGTTAGTCCAAATACTTCCTTGTTCATTGAGGGAGGGTATAAAAGTGGTATTGAAGGAAGAAGAAAAGGAACAGTTCCTGATTACCGCGTGGTAACCGTTACCGACGATATGCTTAAATTGACCGGTATCATCGAATTCGCATTTGGTGCAGCGAAAGATTCCGACGGTGACGGCGTTCCGGACAGAAGAGATAAATGCCCGAACACTCCTCCCGGAGTACAAGTTGATGAGCACGGATGTCCGCTGGATCGCGATGGCGACGGTATCCCGGATTACTTAGACGAATGCCCGGACGAACCGGGAGAAGCCAGGTTTAATGGTTGTCCTGATACTGACGGCGACGGAATTCCAGATCATTTGGACGAGTGCCCGACTATCCCAGGATTGGCTAAATTTAATGGCTGTCCTGATACTGACGGGGACGGTGTCCCGGATCACAGAGATGACTGTCCGGATACTCCAAAAGGATGCCCCGTTGACGAAAGAGGTTGTCCTCTGGATTCAGACGGTGACGGTGTTATCGACTGCGAAGACAGGTGCCCGAACGAACCAGGCCCTGCAAGCAACCAAGGATGCCCCGATTGGGAACAACTTAATATTCCTGCCATTTATTTCGACTTCGATAAATCGAATCTGAAAGATGAAGGAAAAGCTGAGTTGGATAAATTGGCAACTCAATTGAATGCAAGCAAAGAATACGACATTGTAATTGGTGGCCATGCCGACAGCACTGGCCCTGAAGATTATAACATGAAACTTTCTGAAAGACGTGCGCAAGAAGTTGTGAAATACTTATTGATGAAAGGTGTAAACAATGCTTATGTTGGTTCCAACAATTATGGTGAAACTAAGCCTGCTGTTCCTAACACCTCAAAAAGCAACCGCGCTAAAAACCGGAGAGCTGAATTTGAAGTTGTAAAAATCAGGAAATAAGATTTAATAGTATAATAGAAGCCCTGCCAATATTTGGCAGGGCTTTTTTTTGCCGAATTTATACTCCTACCATAAAATACTATCTTTGCGCGCGAAAAATAATCTGAAAATGAATATCGAACACTTAATTTTAAACACCACTAAAAATGCCTTAACGGAGCTGTATGGTGTTACGCCTGACGACGATCAAATACAAATTCAAAATACACGTAAGGAGCTGGAGGGCGACATTACATTAGTTGTTTTTCCACTCTTGAAAATCTCAAAGAAATCACCGGAAATTACCGCAACTGAAATCGGTAATTTCATTAAAGAAAGAGTGGGTTTTGTTACTTCATTTAATGTAATTAAAGGGTTCCTGAACCTCGAAATTAGCAATGATTACTGGATTGACGAATTGCTGAATGCCTACACCGACAATGAATTTGGCTATACGCAAACCACTGAAAGTGCGAAAACGATTATGGTGGAATATTCATCGCCAAATACCAACAAGCCGCTACACCTTGGGCATATCCGTAATAACCTGCTCGGCTTTTCTATTGCGGAGATACTAAAGGCCAACGGAAATAAGGTCATCAAAACAAATATTGTTAACGACCGGGGCATCCATATATGCAAATCGATGTATGCCTGGCAAAAATGGGGTAAGAACAAAACACCGGAAGAATCCGGAATGAAAGGTGATCATTTAGTTGGCGAATTTTATGTTGAGTTCGACAAACACTACAAAGCGGAAATTTCTGAGGGTATTGAGAACGGATTATCAAAAGAAGATGCTGAAAACAGCGCTCCCTCTATTTTGGGAGCCCGCGAATTACTGTTGAAATGGGAGGCAAAAGACCCTGAAACCATTGCGTTGTGGAAAACCATGAATGAATGGGTTTATGAAGGCTTTGATGTGACCTATAAAAATCTGGGTGTTGATTTTGATAAGATTTATTATGAATCAGAGACTTATTTAGTTGGAAAAGAAGAGGTGCTTCGTGGGGTTCGCGAAAATATATTTTATCAGAAGAAGGATAGTTCGGTTTGGGCCGATCTCACAGAGGACGGCTTAGACCAGAAATTATTGCTGCGTAGCGATGGAACCTCGGTGTATATGACACAGGATATCGGAACAGCCAAAATGCGTTATGACGATTACGCGATCGATAAAATGGTATATGTAGTAGGAAATGAGCAGAATTACCACTTTCAGGTTTTGGCAATTCTTCTGGATAAATTAGGGTTTAAGTGGGGTAGGGATCTGTATCATTTTTCTTATGGAATGGTTGAACTTCCTTCAGGAAAAATGAAATCGCGGGAAGGCAAAGTGGTGGATGCTGACGACCTGATGGAGGAAATGGTTCGGGTAGCACGGGAAATGTCCGAGGAGCTTGGCAAATTGGGGAGCTTGCCGGAAGCCGAAGCGCGGGAAACCTGGCGAATGATTGCCATGAGCGCATTGAAATACTTTATACTAAAAGTAGATCCGCGAAAGAATATGATGTTTAACCCAACAGAATCGATTGATTTTAACGGGAATACGGGTCCATTCATTCAATATACTTATGCCCGGATAAAATCAGTTTTGCGAAAAGCCGGGGAAAGCAATATTCAGCTAAGCGAAAATGTGCAGGTTGATTCACTTTCGTCAAAAGAAAAAGAACTTTTGAAAAAAATCTCGTTGTTCCCTACGGCGGTGAAAGAAGCGGGCGATAACTTCAGTCCGGCGATTATTGCTAATTATTGTTATGATTTGGTGAAAGAATACAACCAGTTTTATCATGATCATCCTATTCTGTCGGAGGAAATAGAAAATCAACGGAACTTCAGATTAATCCTGTCGGGCACCATTGCACAGACGGTTAAAAAAGGAATGAGTTTGTTGGGAATTGAAATGCCGGAAAGAATGTAAAAAAAAGGAGACCGAAAAGTCTCCTTAGTTTCTTCTTTGTAGAAAATTGATTTAATAATTTAGGGAAATGCGTCCTTCCTATGTTAACATTCTGTATATGACCCAAAAGTAACCCTCATTATTGAAAAAACTGTCAAAATGCCCCTGATTTAGAATCATCCTAAATTAAGGAAATCCAAAAAATGGCTCCTAATTCAAGAATCTTGAAGAGAAAGCACGGACAAAGCATTTAACTGATCGAACTCCAGTCGAATTCTGTATCTTTTGATGCCATGAGGTTTTGAAGGAGGATTTTGTTCTCTTCCTGTCGCAATGCCGGATCTTTTTCAAGAACATCCGTTGCAACATTTCTTGCCAGTTGCAGAATCTCACCGTCTTTGCCAAGGTTGGCAATCTTCAGATCGAAGCCAATCCCGCTTTGTTGTGTTCCTTCAATATCTCCCGGGCCACGAAGTTTCATGTCCATTTCCGCTATTTCAAAGCCATCGTTAGTACGCACCATGGTATCTAAGCGTTTTCGGCTTTCGGTGCCAATTTTGTACGCCGACATTAGAATGCAGTACGATTGGGCGCCGCCCCTGCCAACCCTTCCGCGCAGTTGGTGAAGCTGCGATAAGCCAAAACGTTCCGCACTTTCAATCACCATCACCGAGGCGTTTGGTACATCAACCCCCACTTCGATAACTGTTGTGGCTACCATTATTTTTGTTTCGCCTCTTTTAAACGCTTGCATGGCACTTTCCTTTATTGCAGGCTTCATTTTGCCGTGTACCATGCTCACCATTACGCCGGGGAATGCTTCCGTGATATGGCGGTAACCTTCTTCCAGATTTTTCAAATCCATTTTTTCTGATTCTGAAATCAAGGGATAAACAATGTAAATTTGAGTTCCTTTTTCCATTTGTTGCCGCAGGAAATTGTACAATTGG
This sequence comes from uncultured Maribellus sp., assembly GCA_964572085.1. Lineage (GTDB taxonomy): Bacteria > Bacteroidota > Bacteroidia > Bacteroidales > Prolixibacteraceae > Draconibacterium. Next base: position 14,007 of record CAZNEV010000077.1, read on the forward strand.
CTACGCCTGTTCTCGAAAAAGTGCATGGTTTGAATTGGTTTCCGCCCGGGTGGCAATTCATCAATCACCGATACGTCTAAATCGCCATATACTGTCATGGCCAGAGTTCGAGGAATTGGTGTAGCAGTCATCACCAATACATGTGGAGGGATCAATTCGTTTTTTTGCCACAGTTTGGCACGTTGCGCCACTCCAAAACGGTGTTGCTCATCAATAACTACCATTCCAAGGTTTTTGAATACGACCACATCTTCAATCAGGGCATGAGTGCCAATAAGCAGTTGTATGCCGCCCGTTTCCAATGATTCATGCAGAACCTTGCGTTCGCTCTTTTTTGTTGAACCGGTAAGCAATGCCACTTCTACATCCATACCGTTCAGGAATCTTTTTATCGATTGATAATGTTGTTGTGCCAGTATTTCGGTGGGTGCCATTAACGCACACTGATATTCGTTGTCCATGGCGATGAGCATAACCATGAGCGCAACCAATGTTTTACCACTCCCCACATCCCCTTGTAACAAGCGATTCATTTGTACATTCCGGTTCACATCGCGCCGTATTTCCTTGATCACCTTTTTTTGTGCCCCGGTCAATTCAAAAGGTAAAAAATCATGGTAAAAGGTGTTGAAATTATAGCCGATTTTATCGAAACGAAAACCTTTGAACTTATTTTCCCGCGTGTGCTTTAATGCGAGAATCTTGAGCTGGATAAAAAAAAGCTCTTCAAATTTCAGCCTGAAAGTGGCATTTTTCAGATCGAAGGTGTTTTCAGGCTTGTGAATCGTTATCAATGCTTCTTCCAGCGAAATCAATTTTAATTTTTGAACTAAGTAGTGGGGTAGGGTTTCGCCAATTTTTCCTTTTGCCAGGTTGCCCAGCGTCAACTGTAATTTGTTGATTGTTTTGGTGTTCACATAGGTTTTTTTCATGCTTTCGGAGGTAATGTAATACCCTTGAAAAAGACCCGAAGGACTTAACGCTTTTTCACTTGCCAGTTCCATTTCTGGATGCACCATGTTAAGTTGATTGTTAAACAAGTTCGGCTTTCCAAAAACAATATAATCCTGATTAACTGCGAGTTTCTCTTTTTGCCATTTTATTGCCTTGAACCAAACCAGCTCAATACTGCCGGTTTCGTCGTAAAACCTTGCACTCAACCGTTGCTTATTTCCTATGCCAACAACTTCTATTGACCGAATTTTACCTATTAGCTGAACAAAGGGCATTTCGGCATGAACGGCGGAAATTTTATAGAATTTGGTTCGATCGATGTATTTGAACGGGAAATAATAAATCAAATCCCTGAACGTTTTAATTTTCAATTCCTTGTACAACAGCTCGGCTTTTTTTGGTCCAACGCCGGGCAGAAACTTAATCTCTGTATCCAAAAATTCTGACATAAAGCAAATATAACGAACAAAAAGGGGTGAAATAAATGGTTTTGTTTTATTTTATGCCAATTTTACATTTTCAATATTTATGACACATCTAATGTTTGAGCTACACATATAAAAATTATTTTATGCAGGAAAAAATAATCCATTTAGAATCGATAGTAAAAAATTATAAGGTGGGCACCCAAATCGTTCGTGCTTTGCGTTCGGTTTCCATTGATATTTATAAAGGTGAATACGTGGCCATTATGGGGGCTTCCGGTTCGGGAAAATCCACCTTAATGAATATTATTGGATGCTTGGATACCCCGACAAGTGGTAAATATATATTAAATGGCAACGATGTTAGCCGGATGAAAGACGACCAACTGGCGGAAATAAGGAACTCCGAAATAGGATTTGTTTTTCAGGTGTTCAATCTTTTGCCCCGAAGCACGGCTTTGGAAAATGTGATGCTGCCTTTAATATATGCGGGAAGACGAAAAGTGGAACGCAAAGAGATGGCGGAAAAAACGCTTTTGGATGTTGGCTTGGCCGACCGGATGAGCCATCGACCCAACGAACTTTCCGGAGGACAGAGGCAGCGGGTGGCCATTGCCCGGGCGTTGGTAAACAGTCCTTCGCTCCTGCTTGCCGATGAACCAACCGGGAACTTAGATTCCAAAATCTCAGAAGAAATTATGCTACTATTTGCCGAAATTCATCGCAAAGGAAATACCTTGCTGATGGTTACGCATGAACAGGATATTGCTGTACATGCTCATCGTATCATTCGTTTGAAAGACGGTGAGGTGGAGTCGGATGAGATTAATCCAAATCCGGTTTATTGATTATGACCAAAGAATTTAAAATATACACTAAAACCGGTGACGACGGTACTACCGGTCTGGTAGGTGGCAGCCGCGTGAAAAAGTTTGACGTTCGTTTGGAAGCATACGGAACCGTTGACGAGCTAAATGCGGCAATCGGACTTTTACGGGCCTACCCAATTCATGAAGACATCAAAGATTTGTTGGTGCAAATTCAAAATAAGCTTTTCAATATTGGTTCACGGCTTGCCTCCGACGATAAAGGTGCCGAATTTACCGCTAACCTGGCAATTACGGAGGTCCACACAAAAGTTTTGGAAGATGCCATAGACCGTTATGAATCGGATTTACCGGAGTTAGACCATTTTATTCTACCGGGTGGTGAGCTTGCAGTGGCGCAGTGCCATGTTGCACGCACTGTATGTCGCCGTGCGGAACGTCGGATTTTGGAGTTCGCGGAAAAGGGTGCTGTCCAATCGGAAACAATTAAGTACGTCAACCGGCTTTCGGATTTATTGTTTGTGATGTCACGCAAGTTAACATGGGATAACAATCTAAAGGAAACTGCTTGGGATAAAGAGTAGTAGAGAGTTTGTTTGGAGATGAAAAGCACTATAAATCAAAAAAATAAAGGATTTGTCGTTTTTGGTTTTTCGTATCATATTTTTAGTATATTCGCGGCATTGTAAAAGAGGAGTTTAACTGCTAAAATAATCTGCAAATGTATTGGACTTTAGAACTGGCATCGAAATTAGAAGATGCACCATGGCCCGCAACAAAAGACGAGTTAATTGACTTCGCAATTCGTTCGGGGGCTCCGCTTGAAGTCATTGAAAACTTACAAGAAATGGAAGACGAGGGCGAAATGTATGAAAGCATTGAAGATATTTGGCCTGATTATCCCAGTAAGGACGATTTCTTTTTTAACGAAGACGAATATTGATGTTGTCGATACAACAGCAGAAAAGCATTTGCCATGGCAGGTGCTTTTTTGTTTTATAGTCATTTGGATAAATTATACGATGTAGTGTTGCCCATCGGTGTTTTGTTGGTGTTTGTGTCGAAACAGCTATTCATAGTATGACTTGGAGTCATACTATGAATACTGTCCTATTTTTACTCAAAAGCGTATTCCTCAATGTGCTGAAAACCCCGCAAAAATTCTTCGGTTTTCAAGCGTTTTTTTCCGGCAATTTGTAACTCTTCAATTTTCAACCAACCGTTTTCACAAGCCACTTGCAAATAAGTTTTTCCGTCGCTGAGAATTGTCCCCGGTTTTCCTTCTACCAATGATTCGGTTTTTGAAGCGAAAAATATCTTTGCTAAAATTACATTCCCGGTAATGCGGTGCACCAGGTTTGTCCATGCGGCAGGGTAGGGCGACAGGCCACGGATGAGGTTTCTGATTGCTTCGGCATCGTTGTCCCATTCTATTTTGCAATCGTCTTTCATTATTTTGGGCGCATGTTTTATGGGGGCGCCCTCTATAAATTCTTTCTGCGAAATTGGTTGAATGTTTCCTTCGGCAATCGCATCCACAGTTTCTGTCACCAAGCGTGCGCCCATTTCCATCAGGCGGTCGTGCACTTCACCTAAAGTTTCATTTTCGCCGATTTCTGTTTCTCGCTTAAAAATAATCTTTCCGGTATCAATCTCTTTATCCAGCAGAAAAGTAGTCACCCCGGTTTTTGTTTCTCCGTTAATAATCGCCCAGTTCAATGGTGCTGCCCCTCGGTATTGCGGCAGCAACGAACCGTGCAGGTTAAATGTGCCAAGCGGGGGCATCCGCCAAACTGCCTCGGGCAACATTCTAAAGGCCACCACCACTTGTAAATCAGCTTTCAATTCTTTCAATTCTTCTAAAAATAAGGGATTTCTGAGTTTTTCGGGTTGAAGGACTTTTAAGTGATTTTCCAGAGCAAACTTTTTTACGGCCGATTCGTTTATTGTTTTTCCGCGGCCAGCCGGTTTGTCGGGGGCGGTAATTACGCCTACAATGTTGTAACCGCCATCAACCAAAGCTTTTAAACTTGCCACTGCAAAATGGGGCGTTCCCATAAATACAATCCGTAGTTCCGTGCCTTTCATTTTTTTTTCCATTGTCCAATTTTTTATCGATTCAAGAATCTTTTCTCAGTTTAGTGTTCCCTTTCTGTGCTTTGGGCCAATAGGGGCAATGCCTGCAGCCGTTTGCACAGCAATAGCCACGGCGTATCAGATAGCTTTCCGTCATTACCCGGTAACCTTTTTCCATATAAAAATCCTTACCTTCCTGAATTTCGTCCGAATAGCCGTCGCTGTTCCCAAATATATCGTCCAAATAGCCCATTTGCAAAATTATTTCACTATTCAAATATTCATAGCATGACTTAGAGTCATACTATGATAAAAAACTAAAGAAAAAACAACGCCACCCCGCCTATGGTGACCACAGCACCAAGTATTTCTTTCCAGTTTACTTTTTCGTGAAAAAGCACTACGGCTGGTGCGATAATCAGCACCGGAGAAATAGCCATCAGCGTTGCCGCAACGCCCGTGTTGGTGTATTTTATTGCAAGCAATGAAAACGAAACCCCAAGGAATGGCCCAAAAAATGCACCTATCGTAATTCTTTTCATGGCCGAGGCATGTTTTAATGCAGCCCATACCATTGGCCATCGTTTCATGAAAAAGAAAAGCACGGTGAAGCCAACAATACCGGTAAGTACCCGTATTTGCGAAGCAGAAAACGCATCGTAATCACCCATTCCTTTTTTGCTTAAAACCAGTCCCGCAGCTTGCCCCAATGCGCCACCAACGGCGAGCAAAATGCCTTGTAAGGAATACCCTGATTTTAACTTTTTAATCAGTTGACCGTTCTTTTCCACCTTTTCGCGTTTCAATATCACAATGACAATGCCGGTAAGCGTAACCGCCATCCCCAATAAATTCATGGGCGACATCACTTCGCCAAGCATCAGCCAACCTATAAAGGCGGCAAAAGGCGGGGCAAGCGCCATCAGCAACATAGAAATTCGTGCACCCACCACCACAAAGGCCTGAAACAGAAAGAGGTCGCCAATGAGAAAGCCAACCAAGCCGGAAATGGCCAACCATTTCCATTGAAATAGCGTGGCATCGGAGGGGAAGAAAAACCCGCGTGCCACCCAACTGTAAATACCAATGAAAAAGAAAGCCATCACCAATCGAATGAGGTTTACCGACAAGGAACCCACCTTTTTCCCGGCTGACTCGAACGCCAGGCTGGTGACCGTCCAGAAGACCGCCGTTAATATACCAGCTATTTCACCAAAATAATTTTGTATCATCAGACGGCAAAATTAGTATTTCACAGAAAAGAAAAAGCTTCCCTTGGAGAAGCTTTTCAATGTGTCGATGTTTTGTTGATTTTAATTTTCAAGGATGTCGGCCACGGTTTCCCGCAATTCGTCGCCGCGCTTGTTCTTAGCGATAATTTTCCCGGTTTTGTCCACCAGCAAGCTCGATGGAATAGAACGGATAGCATAGTCCTGTGCTGCTGCATTGTTCCAATAGGCCAAATCCGAAACCTGGGTCCAGGCTAAGCCGTCGTCGGCAATGGCTTTCACCCATGCGTCCTTTTCACGGTCGAGCGACACCCCAAAAACGGTGAAGCCTTTGTCTTTAAATTCATTATAAACCGCCACCACATTGGGGTTTTCCTGACGGCAAGGGCCGCACCAAGCTGCCCAAAAATCCAACAGTGTAACTTCGTTTTGAGCATAAATGTCCGAAAATTTAACGGGATTTCCGTCCACGTCGTTCTGCGTAAAGTCGGGGGCAATCTGACCCACGGAAACCCTTTTCAGTTTTTCGATTTGTGCCTTTAATTCTACGACGGAAGGCACCGACTGTAACTTCGGATCCAAAATAGCTACCAGCGAATCCAATTGCTCCACTTCCTTTCCGTACTGTACGCGGGTCAGGAAGAACGGTGCAGCATAAGATGCAGGATTATTTTTGATGAAATTTTCCTGAACGGTTGTTGTGCTTTCGTACATTCTATTCACCTCGTCCATAAGCTGCATCCCTTTGGCTGTGTCGCCGGCAGCAATTGCATCGCGCGACTCCTCGTACAAAGCCATGTACTGTTCCGAAATGTTGTTAAGCTCCTGGTTTATCTTTTCATATTCGTCGTGAGTGGCTGAACCGCTTACTTTTATCAGGTTCAGCGAATCCACGTTTCCTGTCACGCTCATTTCTGTGTTTTCAACAAAAACCAGTGCTTTAGGACGTTGCCCCAGCACCGATAAATAGTAATCGCCGGGATATTCTACTTCACCTTCCAAAACAGCTATGCCATCAACAATATCCGCGGTATCAACCGCCACCCATTCGCTTCCACCACGGGTTTCGAGCAGCACTGCGCCTTCGGCGCCTTTCAGTTCAACATTGATTTTATATCCGGTTGGCTTTTTTGAGCAGGCAAAAACCGCCACTGCCAAAATAAGGATCAAATACTTTTTCATCTTATTGTAATTAAATTAAACAGTTTTTCATTTTCGGCGGAAAGATAAACATTCCTTTAAAGAATCTACGCGACTTTGCATAAACGTGTATTCAAATCATTATACTTGTATCGGATTGCCAGTCTTTTTCTGATATCTTCATACTAATTTTTTAATCGATGAGCCCAGTTTAAAAACGTGTTAATTTTAAAGTTTGCATCAGTGGCATATTTG
>CAZNEV010000078.1:0-20870 GCA_964572085.1 uncultured Maribellus sp.
TTGATAAGTTTCACACATTCGGAATACAGATGAAACCGGTTGCAGTGAAAGCACTTTTTGGTATGCCGCTTTGCACTATCAAAGATTATTTTGTTGAAGGAGATGTTGTTTTTGACACAGTTTGCCAAATGGAAGACAAACTACATTCTATAAACAGTTTTTCCGAAAGAGCACGGTGGTTTGAAAATTTCTTGCTTAAAAAAATTAATGAAACAGCCGACTTGCATAATGCCATCAACCTTGACTTGGCAATAAGTAAACATCTTGCCCAAATGCAGAATGGTTCTTCTAAGACCATTGAAAACCGGTTGGGATATTCCAGGACCCAAACCTTCCGTCTGTTCAATGACTGGTTTGGCATGTCAGCAAATTCGTATCTAAAGCTGTTGCAGTTTATCCGAACCGTTGAAGCGCTTCACAACAGAAATGTTAAACTCATAGATATAGGTTATGACAATGGTTACTACGACCAATCCCATTTCATTCATGCTTTTCAGGAGTTTGCAGACATGACACCCGGAGAATACCGAAAGCAGATGACTTTAATTCCCGGACAGATATTCGGGTAAGGTTCGTTTCATATTATGGAACATTCATACAATTCCTTTTTTACCATTTATAGTAGTTTTACGAATTCAAATAAAAAGGAAAAGAAATGACAGAAATATTAAACAATAAGAAAACACTGGTTTTTGCAGGCTATGTATCCATTGCAGGAGCAGTATCAATGCTTGCCGGTGCGGCTCTTTGGGGAGCATCGGGGACAGACCTATGGCAAGCACTTGCCGGCAATCAAATGGAAGGCTACCTGAGTCAGTTAGAAGCTGTGAAACAATTGTTAGTTGCCAATACCATTTTTTGGATAATTGGTGTGCTGCTTTTTGGCACTGCCGGAACATTAATGTCGGGCTTTTGCACTTCAAGCCCCCGACTGGCACAATTAACTTTGGTATTAATGCGTAGCGCAGTGCCTGTCGCTATTGTATCTTTTATAATAATGCTTTCACTTGCCATTCATCCACCTGCTGTCCACAGCGCAATTAATATCGGATGGATAGGTACACGACTTGATGATTTGGCGACCATACTGATTATTGGCGCATCACCATTATTTCTTTCCATTGCCGGAAGAGCGGATTGGGTTCCCGGATGGCTTGCTGTGTGGGGTTATTTGGCGGGTATTGCCGGAATTCTTGGAGTTATTGCTATGCTGTCAGGTGTAGTTGCCCTTGGATTTGTTATTCTCCCTTTTGGGATTGGATGGATGATTGCAGCAGGAGTTGTTCTCATCAAGATAAAGTGAATTCTTTAAAGTTGTTTTTCCTTTCCAAATATTCTGTAATCGGATTTTTCCTGGTAGGTGTAGCCCTTACAGATTAGCTCAGGTTGGTTTCCGGAAGCAGCATTGCAGAAAGGTGAAATGACAGACTGGCTTACAACCGTTGCTGCAAACAGCACCACAGCTTTCATAGGAATATCAATTTCTATCCTTTGCATTATTTTTTTCCTACCCTTCGATTGGACGGCTTATAAATTATTGCCGTCAGAAGATAGCAAATTGAAATACCTGGTTTTCAATAGCAAGTTTACCAACCATGAGCACCTTACCCATAACTTGTTTAGGCTTTTTGCCTTAGGCTTGGAAAGATACTCGCATATATCCGTTCAGTCATTATCTTGGCAATCTGAAAATGGAGTTTTATGGCGCATCCTATTCCTAAAATACGTATCACTATTTACCGTGGGAGGACTGATTATGGAATTTGATAAAGACACCACCGAACGGCTGTTGGATGCCATGCTTTTTTGCCCCGGTCCCTACATCCAAAACGACGATTTCAGGGACGAACAACCTTGGCTATTTGAACTGGCCGAATCTTATAATGAGATAGTTGCACAGCTCCCGGTGCATTGGCGTTTGTACCGGTACGAACTCCTTCGGTTTTAAAAGAAAGGGCTTTTGCCCTTTTTTGGTCGTGAACACCCCAAACTTTAAAAAACCTGACAGGGCACTCTATGAACTTGTGTTTTCTTTGTTTGCATAAAAGTTTTTCACGGAAAATCCGGTCAAATGATTCAAAGAATGATTAAACCTCTTAATTTTAGAACCGATTTTCAAAACCAGAATAACTATACACTGCAAATTCAATGAGCTTATTCCAAAACTCGGTAGTAAACAAATACCTAAATGAAGCCAACCATGCTGAAATACAAGCCGCTTACCAAAAGTTGGTGGCGTATTTCCATAACTCCGTCATTCAGCAAAACATACGCGAAAGCAAGGAAGAGCAGTTCCAGGAAGGTTTCTTGCGCGAATTGTTTGTTCATGTTTTGGGTTACACCATCAACCCCGATCCGGACTATAATTTAACCACCGAATTTAAAAACGAGCGGGGCGCCAGAAAAGCCGACGGTGCGATAGTGCGGGGGAGCATGCTCCCCCGCACAGCCATCGGGGTAATCGAACTGAAATCGACCACCACGAAAGATTTGGAATCCATCCGTTTGCAAGCCTTCGACTACAAAGCCAACCACAGCAAATGCGTGTACGTGGTCACTTCCAACTTCGAGAAACTTCGGTTTTACATCAACGATGCGGTAGATTTTGAGGAATTCGATTTGTTTACCATCGCTTATGAGCAGTTCCGGTTGTTGTGGCTGTGCCTTGCAAAAACGAACCTATTGAGGGGCATCCCCCTTGACATGAAAGAAGCGTCGTTGGTGAAAGAGGAGGACATCACCAAACAGATTTATATTGATTACACGGCATTTAAACGCGATTTATACAACGATTTAATTGCAAACAACCTCGGCCTGGAAATATTCAACGGCATGGAGGAGAAGAAAATAAAATTGCTGCTTTTCAAAAGGTCGCAAAAGCTGCTCGACCGTTTCCTGTTCCTGTTTTTTGGCGAAGACCGTGGATTGTTGCCGCCCAACTCTGTCAGCGAAATAATCGGGCAATGGGAAAACCAATCGGATTGGGGCGACGATGTTCGTTTGTATTCGCGCTTCAAGAAATATTTTGGTTTGCTCAATACGGGCTGGAAGGGCAAGAAATACGAAATATTTGCCTACAACGGCGGTTTGTTTGCGCCCGACGAAGTGTTGGACAAGGTCAATATCAGCGACGACATCCTGAAACGGCATACCCAAATTTTGACCACCTACGATTTTGAATCTGACGTGGATGTGAATATCCTCGGCCATATTTTTGAAAATAGTTTGAACGAAATCGAGGAAATTACGGCGCAAATCCTGTCGGAAACAATGGAGCATCCTTCATTGGCGACGCAGCGCACTGTGTCGAAGCGTAAGCGCGACGGCGTGTTCTACACTCCGAAATACATTACAAAATACATTGTTGAAAACACGTTGGGCATTCTTTGCACTGAAAAACGTGCCGAGCTCGGTATTGATGAAAACGAATACCTGAAAAGCCGAAAGGGGAGGACGACCAAAAAACTAAAAGAGCTCGACGATAAATTGACCGATTACCGAAACTGGTTGTTGTCGCTCACCATTTGCGACCCGGCTTGCGGTTCGGGAGCTTTCCTAAACCAGGCATTGGATTTTCTGATCCGCGAGCACCGCTACATCGACGAGCTGCGTGCAAAACTGTTGGATGTGCCGATGATTTTTACCGAAGTGGAAAACAGCATCCTCGAAAACAATATTTATGGGGTCGATATTAACGACGAGTCGGTTGAAATTGCCAAACTCTCGCTGTGGCTGCGCACCGCACAAAAAGGGCGGAAACTCACCTCACTGAACAACAACATAAAATGCGGAAACTCGCTGATTGACAACCCTGAACTTGCTGGCGAAAAAGCGTTCAACTGGCAAAAGGAGTTCCCAAATATTTTCAGGCAAAAGGAGAAAAAAGCTTGGCACATCACCACGGCCACACATAATTCGCGCTACTCGCAGCGCATGTTTGACTGCCATGTTGAAGTTGGCAAAGCAGAATGGATGGATAAACGGGACGAGCTTGTAATTACCGAAACGATACGCGATATTGTAATCGAAGATAAGCTGAATGTTCTGGAGTATAATGTCTGTGGCGACCACCTGCACCTGCTTCTGGTATGCGAAAAAGAGGAAGTGGCGGGGATAGTGGGAAAACTGAAGTCGATGAGCGCGAAAAACCGGAACCGGGAACGCGGCTATACTGTGGCGGCAGCGACGGCTACTATGGCGACGGCTACTACGGCGGCGACTACTACGGCGGCGACGGCGACTACTACGGGGGCGACTACTACGGCGGCGGGAACAAGGGGGCATGCCCCCTTGTCAGGACCAGGAACCGGTACGCCGCGAAGAGGTGCTACGCAGCGAAAGCTGTGGACGCAGAAGTTCGGAAAATCGGAGATAAATGATGACGGATACCTGAATAATGCTATCGCATATATAAGCAATAACCGTAAAAAACACGGCCTGCCCGAAAATGTCGATGTGGAAAAAATAAAGAAAGAATTCCTTTGCACCCGCGAGCACGCTTTCCGCACCGAGTATAAGGGCGGTTTCGATGTGGTAATTGGCAACCCGCCGTATGTGCAGCTCCAAACCATGGGCGAAATGAGCGATAAACTCAAAAGTTGCGGATATGAAACTTTCGACAAGGGAGCCGATTTGTATTGCCTTTTTACCGAACGCGGATATAAACTGCTAAGGGATGGAGGTCTGCAATCGTTTATTATGCCCAACAAATGGATGCTGGTGGCGTATGGCAAACCGCTGCGGAAATTCTTGTCGAAAACAGGTTTGCGGCAGGTACTTAATTTTGGCGATGTGCAGTTTTTTGAGGAAGCCACCACCTACGTCTGTATTTTTGTTGTGCAAAAAAGCGGGCCGTCGGAAAATGTTAAAGTTTTGTCGCTCAATAAAAAAACATATCACGGCGATTTTCCCACCGAAGTAAAAGCAAATCTGTACGATTATTCCTCTTACCGATTTGGCGAAAATGAATGGAGCATTCAACCCTACAACGATTTCCGTAAACTGGAGCAAATGAAATCGAACAGCACTAAACTGAAAGATTTGCCGATTTCAATTTTCAGGGGAATACTCACCGGTTACAACGATGCCTTTTATATTGATGCAGCAACACGAGAAAAATTGATTGCCGCCGATGCCAAAAGTGACGAAATTATTAAACCGATGATTCGTGGCAGGGATGTTCTGCCTTATGGGATTTCTGATTTTGAATATTTGATAAGCACATACCCGGCACTCAAACTGGATATTGAAGATTATCCTGCTGTGAAAGAACATTTACTTACGTTTGGATACGACCGTTTAAAACAAACGGGCGACAAAGGTTCACGCAAAAAGACAAGCGGCGAGTGGTTCGAAACACAAGACAGCATCAACTATTACGAACATTTTTCGAAACCTAAAATCATGTATCCAAACATGACTTCGGTTTTCCCATTTATGTACGATGAAAGCTGGATTTTAGGCAATCAGAAATGTTTTATTCTGACGGCTAATGATGACTCAGTTTCGCTGTTATTTCTAACTGCCGTTTTTAATTCGTCGTTGGCAAAACTTTGGATTTGGTATAATTGTCCCGAACTTCAGGGAGGCACGCGCGAAATAAGCAAAGTTTATTTCGAGCATTTTCCTGTTCCGCAAGCAAGCCAAGAACAACAGGCCGAACTTGCACAATTTGCCAAAGAACGCACACAATTAACCAACGATTTTCAAACGCTCACCTCAAAATTTGTGCGCAGCATTCAGCGCAAGTTCAACTTCGAAAAGATGACCACCAAAATGCAAAATTGGTATTCGCTGTCGTATGCCGAATTCATTAAAGAACTCAGCAAAAAGAAAATAAAACTTAGCCTCTCGGAAGAAGCCGAATGGGAAGAGTATTTTCTGCAAGAATCAGTAAAAGTATTGGCTCTAAAGTCGAAAATCGACACGACTGACAAAGAAATTGACAAAATGGTTTATGAGTTGTATGGGGTAGGAAAAGAGGAAATCGAGGTGGCAAAAGAGAGTGGGTAACAATAATACTCAATGAAAATCAAATAGTTGGTTATTACAATAGAGCTGATTTTATTGCCGTTCACTTCCTGCCCGTCCGGCAGGCGGGTAGTGAACAGCCTGCCCCGATAAAATCGGGGGATTTAAGGAAATGTAATGACAACGGGGTTTTTCCCAAAGGGATTCCAATGGAAAACCCCATCATAATATGTTTCGACAGCATTCAAACGATGATTGCTACTCTTACCTTCATTCCTTTTCTCATTTGAAAAATATCTTTCTACTTTTGCAGCATGAAACGAGTGGTAATTGGACTTTCGGGGGGCGTTGACTCCAGTGTTGCGGCGTATTTGCTGAAACAACAGGGACACGATTTGGTGGCACTTTTTATGGTGAACTGGCACGAACGTGTTGGCAACATTACCAGTGCCTGCACCTGGGAAGAAGATGCCCTGATTGCTGAAATGGTGGCCAAAAAACTCGATATTCCGTTTCACATTGTTGACCTTAGCAAAGATTACAAAAAGCGGGTGGTGGATTATATGTTTGCCGAATATCAGGCGGGTAGAACACCTAACCCCGATGTGCTTTGCAACCGCGAAATTAAATTTGATACATTTTTGGAAGAGGCATTGAAATTCGATGCCGATTTTGTGGCTACGGGGCATTATTGCCGAAAAAGCGAAATCAAAGTAAATGGCGAAACTATTCATCGGTTACTGGCCGGAAAAGACCCGAACAAAGACCAAAGTTATTTTTTATGCCAACTCAACCAGCACCAGTTGTCGAAAGCCATGTTCCCGATTGGTGAACTGTTGAAACCCGAAGTGCGTGAAATCGCCCGCCAACAAGACCTGCCGAGCGCCGAGCGCAAAGATTCGCAGGGAATTTGTTTTGTTGGAAAAGTGGATTTGCCTACTTTTTTGCAACAGAAACTTGAGCCGAAAGTAGGGAACATCATTGAAGTTCCTGCAGCTTTTATGGAAAAGAAAAAGCAGTTAGAGATTTCGGAAGAAAACTTCAAAAAACTGTGTTTCCCGTTTCCATACAAACCTTGGAACGGCGAAGTGATTGGCGAACATCAGGGCGCACATTTCTATACCATTGGCCAACGGAAAGGATTGAATATTGGCGGCCACAAAGAACCGCTTTTCGTGATTGGAACCGATGTGAAACGCAACATTATTTACGTTGGTGAAGGACAAAACCATGCTGGTTTATTCCGTAGTGGATTGTTTGTTGCTGCTGAAGATATGCACTGGATCCGGCACGATTTAAAACTGGCAATTGGCGAAAAACGCGAATTTGATATACGCATCCGTTATCGTCAACCTTTGGAAAAAGGAACCATTCATTTAAAAGAGGACGGGGCATATTTCATTTTCGAAAACGAACAGCGCGGAATTACTTCCGGCCAGTTTGCGGCCTGGTATATAGGTGACGAACTGATTGGTTCGGGGGCGATTGCGTGAAGAAAGCTCGAATTTTAAGAAAGGCTTTCACTCACTCACTTTCTTCCCCCCCAATGACCAGTGTCCCAATGAGCAATGACCTTTCCCATTCAAAACTTCCGACTTTTCTTCCCACTTCCGTCTTCGTGCTTCAGACTTCGCGCTTCTCACAACTTTTCTTCCGTCTTCCGCCTTTCGTCTCCCGACTTTAAACTACTTTAGCGAAAAAATATTCAGAATGATAAAATCAATGACAGGCTTTGGGAAAGCCGAATTCGAGGTAAACAACAAGAAATTCACGGTCGAAATTAAATCGTTAAACAGCAAGCAAGTGGATATAAACACCCGCACTCCGGCATTGTACCGCGAGAAAGACATTATCATCCGAAGAGTGCTTTCCGATAAACTGGAACGCGGAAAAATTGATTTCAATATTTATGTTGAGAATCTGGGCGACGAATCGAACTCCAAAATCAACGAACCGATTTTGAAAAGCTACTTCAACCATTTGCGTAAAATTAGTAGTGATTTGAATTTGACCACCGACCACACACTACTGCAGGCTGCCCTGCGTCTGCCCGATGTGGTGAAAAACGAATACGAAACGCTGAACGAAGAGGAATGGGGAACCATTTATGCCAACATTTTGAAAGCGTTGGACGATATCGATGCTTTCAGGGTACAGGAAGGAAATGCGCTTGCCACCGATATTGTTGCCAACGTGAACAGTATCCGCAAGCTTTTAACCGAGATTGAACCGTTTGAAGGCCAGCGCATCGAAAGTATGAAAACCCGTTTAAACGATAACTTAGAAAGCCTGAAACTGAACGGGAATATTGATGAGAACCGTTTTGAACAGGAATTGATTTTTTATATGGAAAAGCTCGACATCAATGAGGAGAAAGTACGTCTGGCCAACCATTGCGAATTTTTTCTGGAAACTGTTGAGCAGCCCGTTCCGACAGGGAAAAAGCTCGGATTTATTTCTCAGGAACTGGGACGCGAAATCAATACCATCGGTTCAAAAGCCAACGAGGCCAATATCCAACGCATTGTGGTACAGATGAAAGACCATTTGGAGCGGATAAAGGAGCAGTTGCTGAATGTGCTATAGGAGGTAAATCGCAAAAATATGCTCTTCTGAAATTTTGGATATGCCCAACTCAAATAGCCTTTCGGGAAATTGGTCAAGCTGCTTGTAATTCAGCAAGATGATTTTAAAATTAACACTGGGACAAAAAGAAGAAATTAGGCATTTGCACCAAAAGTGCCCAACCAGGGGGTTTGTCGATAAATTAAAACCGGCTATTAACTATCTTTGGCGGAGGAGGGGATCTTATCTGGCGGAAGCTTATCCCGGCGTTATTCGATCTTTCACATGATCGCAGTTTGCCCGGTCATTTAGCAATCATCGCAGTTGATCGTGTTTCGGTAAGTAACGAACAAATTCGGAAACGGTTTTTCATGGTGGCGTAGATAAGTTCTCGCGACAGGGAATAGTTTATTTGGAAATCCATATTTCCAAATCTCCGGGATGAGAATTTTGATTAATACTTCAGATGCTGTAACTTGAGGCGAAATTTTTCGAATAAAGAAAGACATTGATACATATAATCCTGCTTAATTTATCTAAGTACAACAAAGCATGAGTTTTAAACCCTTTATTCTCTACACAATAATCGCGCTGGTTATTATTGCAGCCATGCTCGGCATTTCCCGGCTTTTGGGGGAAAGAGGCTCCGGTAAGGCGAAAAATCAGCCTTACGAATCAGGTATAAAACCTACCGGCAGCGCCCGGCTTCGTTTCCCTTCCAAATTTTACCTTATCGCCATGTTTTTTGTGCTTTTTGATATAGAAGCCGTATTTCTATTCTCTTGGGCAATGGCTTTTCGGGAGACCGGCTGGATTGGGTTTGCAGCCGCTGCCGTTTTCATTGGTATCCTGCTTGCACTTTTGGTTTATGAAATCAGCATTGGCGCGCTCGACTTTGAAACTTCGGGTAAAAAAATTTTGAAAGCGGCAAAGAAAAGAAAGGGAAAAACATGAACAGACAATCGCTTTTTTTTAAGGGAGCCGGTGAGCCTTCCGGTCATTCGTTTGATGAGGCCATACGGGAAAATATTGTTTTTACGAAGCTTCAGGATATGCTCTCCTGGGGCCGCAAAAATTCTATCTGGCCTTTTAACTTCGGACTGTCGTGTTGTTACGTGGAAATGGCCACCAGCCTTACCAGCCGATACGATATTGCGCGCTTCGGTGCCGAAGTGATTCGCGGTACACCACGAGAAGCCGATTTGATGATTATTGCCGGAACCGTATTTATGAAAATGGCCCCGGTAATCCAACGGCTTTATGAACAGATGATGGAGCCAAAATGGGTTATTTCCATGGGGTCCTGT
Organism: uncultured Maribellus sp.; assembly: GCA_964572085.1. Lineage (GTDB taxonomy): Bacteria > Bacteroidota > Bacteroidia > Bacteroidales > Prolixibacteraceae > Draconibacterium. The sequence goes on from CAZNEV010000078.1 coordinate 9,843, forward strand.
GCAAATTCGGGCGGAATGTACGACATATACAGCGTTGTGCAAGGGGTGGATAAATTCCTGCCGGTCGATGTATATGTGCCGGGCTGTCCGCCAAGACCGGATGCATTTATGGAAGGTTTATTACTGTTAAGCGAACAGGTGGGTAAGGAAAAAAGGCCGCTCAGTTGGAAAATCGGCTCACAGGGAGTTGTAAAGCCTGAAGAGTATTCATTGAGAGACAAAAAAAGAGAGGAGAGGATGAAAATGACCGAGATTGATCCTCCCGATAAACTTAATTGATAGTCAATCTGATGGAAAAGGAACAATTATTATACAATATCACCGGATCATTTGGAAAAGCTGACCTGACGACTGAGGAAACAAAAGACGAAATTTTGACGCTTCTTGTTCCTGAACAAATAATAACAGACCTGTTAAGGCATCTGAAGTACAAACTGGCAAAGCCTTTTTCAATGCTGTATGATCTCACGGCTATTGATATGCGCGCTTATTCACCTATTGGGGAACTGCCGGCGAATCCTTTTATCATTGTTTATCATCTGCTTTCTTTCGAACGCAATTGCGATTTGCGTATCAAGGTTGGACTTGCATCCGATTATCCGTCTGTTCCAAGCATCGTGGGTATATGGCCGTCTGCCAATTGGTATGAACGGGAGGTATATGATATGTTTGGTATTCAATTTACAGGTCATCCCGATTTGAGGCGAATTCTTATGCCAGAAAGCTGGGAGGGGCATCCTCTCAGAAAAGAGCATCCTGCAAGAGCAACAGATATGGGGAATTTTGTAATGACCGATGATTACTTAGAACAACAGGAAGAAGAGCTTCAGTTTAATCCTGAAAAGTTCGGAATGAAACGGCAGACGGAAAATGCAGATTTTATGTTCCTGAACGTAGGCCCTCAACATCCCGGAACGCATGGTATTTTAAGGCTCATACTTCAACTAAGCGGAGAAGATATCGTGGATATTGTTCCCGATATCGGATTTCATCATCGGGGAGCCGAGAAAATGGGGGAGCGGCAATCGTGGCATACCTACATTCCTTACACCGACCGGGTGGAATATCTTTCGGGAGTTCTTAATAACATGGCATACTGCGAGGCAGTGGAAAAACTGGGGGATATTTCTGTTCCCGACAGAGCTAAAGTTATTCGAATTATGCTCGCCGAATTATTTCGCATATCCAGTCATTTGGTTTGGTATGGGACCTTTGCTCAGGATCTGGGGCAAATGTCGCCAGTATTTTACATGTTCACCGACCGGGAAAAAGTTCTGGATATTATTGGAGCAATTTGCGGAGCCCGGATGCACCCAAACTGGTTCCGGATTGGTGGTGTTGCTCAGGATTTGCCTGAAGGCTGGAAAGCAATGATCAATGAATTTCTAAATTATCTCCCGGCAAGATTAAAAGAATATGATTCGCTGGTCATGAAAAACCGGATTTTTAAATCCCGGACGAAAGGAATCGGGATATACAATACAACTGAGGCCATTGAATGGGGGATTACAGGCCCCGGTCTCAGGGCCACCGGTTTTGAATGGGACCTTCGCAAAAAAAGACCTTACGGGGGATATGACCAATTTGAATTTGACATACCGGTTGCATCCAACGGAGATTGCTTTGACCGCGCGCTGGTTAGAATCGAGGAAATAAGGCAAAGTTTACGGATAATCAGGCAATGTGTCGATAATATGCCCGAAGGAAATTACAAGTCCGACAGTTCAATAGCTACGCCGCCACGAAAGGAAAATACGATGTACGACATAGAAACGCTGATACATCATTTTGTTCACACCTCCTGGGGGCCCGTGATCCCACCCGGCGAAGCCTACTCGGGAATAGAATCTTCAAAAGGACAATATGGATATTATCTGACAAGCAATGGAAGCACCACTTCCTACAGAACACGCATAAGGACCCCATCCTTTCCTCATATTCAGATGGTGCCTTTTATAAGTAAGGGATATACCGTGGCGGATTTATTATCCATTCTGGGAAGTGTGGATTTTGTGCTTTCAGACATCGATCGTTGATTTTTTAAAATTTGTGAAATGTTGTCAAAAGAGGAAATAGAACTTATAGAAAAGGAAATGGCTAAGTTTCCTGTAAAAAGTGCGGCCAGCATTGAGGCACTCAAAATTGTGCAGGATAAACAGCGGTGGGTTTCTGACGAGTCACTCGCCGAAGTAGCCTCAATTCTCGAAATGTCTGCTACAGAACTGGAAAATGTAGCCACGTTTTATAACCTGATTTTCAGGAAACCGGTAGGGCGGCATGTGATCTTCGTGTGCGCCAGTATTTCCTGCTGGGTAATGGGCTATGAAAATATTCTGGCCCATTTGAATAAAAAGCTGGGAATTTCGTACGGTGAAACCACGGAAGACGACCGTTTCACATTGCTGCCCATTCAATGTTTGGGTAATTGCGACCATGCCCCGGCAATGATGGTTGGAAATGATTTGTACAATGAACTAACCACCGAAAAGGTGGATGATATACTGCAAAAATACCAATAGCTAAGTACTATGGAAACTCCGTTGACAAAAAATATAATCAAGGGCATTCCGGTGGACCTCAGGGTTTACGAAAAGTCGGGCGGCTACCAGGGACTCAGGAAAGCCTTAACCAAAAATCCCGGAGAAGTTACCGCTCTTGTGAAGGAGTCGGGATTGAGGGGAAGGGGAGGGGCCGGCTTCAATACCGGGCTAAAATGGAGCTTTGTTCCCATGGGAAGCGATGCACCAAAAGAAAAGTACCTCGTTGCCAATGCCGATGAAATGGAGCCCGGAACATTTAAAGATCGGCTGCTTTTAGAAGGGGACACTCATCAACTGATTGAAGGCATGATCATCGCTTCCTATGCCATTCAGGCAAGCAAAGCCTATGTTTTCCTGAGATGGGCATATAAAAATTCAGCGGTTCAGCTTAACAAAGCCATTGCCGAAGCGTACCAGGCAGGCTATCTTGGAAATAATATCTTTAACTCGGGGTTTAATCTGGACCTGCACCTGCACATTAGCGCAGGCAGATATATTTGTGGAGAAGAGACCGCGCTTTTGAATGCACTGGAAGGGAAACGGGCCATTCCGCGTTCCAAACCGCCTTTCCCTCAGGTTAGCGGATTGTTTGGTAAACCAACTATTGTGAATAACGTTGAAACCCTTTGTAATCTGCCTCATATTTTAGAAAATGGCAGTGAATGGTACAAGTCCCTTAGTAAAAACAAAGAGGGAGGAACCAAATTATACGGAGTGAGCGGAAAAGTAAAAAATCCCGGATGCTGGGAGTTACCGCTGGGTATCAGCATGCGCGAAATAATTGAGGAACAAGCGGGAGGGATGCTCGATGGCCATAAGTTCCGTGGCGCTTTGCCAGGCGGAGCATCTACCGAATTTTTGATTGAAGAACACCTGGATGTTGCCCTGGATTTTGCTTCAACAATGAAATCAGGAAGCCGGTTGGGTACAGGAACTATGGTTATTCTCGATGACAGAACATGCCCTGTTGGTTTTGTACACAATCTGGAGAAATTTTTCGCCCACGAATCCTGTGGTTGGTGCACCCCATGCAGAGACGGATTGCCTTGGGTGGAAAAAGTACTCCATTCAATAGAGAACGGAACAGGGGTGGAAAAGGATATGGAAATCCTTGAATCTCATGTTGGCTACCTTGGTCCGGGACACACGTATTGTGCGCTTGCTCCCGGTGCTATGGAACCGCTGCAATCTGCCCTCAAGTATTTCAGGGAAGATTTTATGCAACACATTAATGAAAAAAGATGCCCCTGGAGGAATAACCATGGTTAAAATTTACATCGATAACATAGAATACGAAGTTAAAGAGGGGAAAAACCTTCTTGAAACCATTCTCTCTCTTGGCATGAACCTTCCTTATTTCTGCTGGCATCCTAAGTTGGGTTCGGTCGGTGCATGCCGCCAGTGTGCGGTTAAATCCTTTAAAGACGCTGACGATACCCGGGGAAAAATTATCATGTCCTGTATGGAACCCATAAAAGAGGGGATGCGAATCTCTGTAAAGGACAAGGAAGCAACTACATTTCGTTCGCACATCATTGAAAGCTTAATGACCAATCACCCGCACGATTGCCCCACATGCGATGAGGGAGGAGAGTGCCACCTGCAGGATATGACTATAATGACCGGCCATACCTACCGCCGGTTCCAATTCAACAAACGAACGTTTGAAAACCAATATCTGGGGCCTTTGGTGAATCACGAAATGAACCGTTGCATCGCTTGTTACCGCTGCGTAAGATTTTATAAAGATTATGCCGGAGGCAAGGATCTTGAAGTGCTGGGCTCACACAATCTTATCTATTTTGGCAGGCACGAAGACGGGGTTTTGGAAAGCGAATTTAGCGGCAACCTCGTAGAAGTCTGTCCAACCGGCGTGTTTACAGATAAAACCCTTAAGAAACATTTTACGCGGAAATGGGATTATACCACTGCACCTTCTGTTTGCAACCTTTGCAGTTTGGGGTGCAACATCATTGCCGGCGAGCGATACGGGAAAATAAGAAGAATCAGAACAAGATACAATAATGAAGTAAATGGTTACTTTCTGTGTGATCGGGGGAGATATGGTTATGAATACACGAATTCAACAAAAAGAATACTTGTTCCATTCATAAAAGATGTTCAATCCGAAACCGGCTTTAAGCATGCCGGAATTCAGGAAGTGCAATCGGAGTTCAACAAAATATTCAAAGAAAGCACGAATGTCACAGGTATTGGCTCCGGAAGGGCCTCCTTAGAATCAAACTATGCACTGAAAACCTTGGTGGGTGCCGATAATTTTTATCTTGGAATGTCGGATGTTGATTATGAACTGAATCATATTGCTGCAGACGTTCTAAAAAACTCTTCAGCGGAAAAGTATTCTCTAAAGGACATAGAAAATACAGAATGTGTTCTTATTCTTGGAGAGGATCTTACCAATACCGCCCCCATGCTGGCGCTTGCAGTCCGGCAGTCGATAAGGCAAAAGCCCATGCGCAAATTAGAAAAGTTAAAGATTAATTTATGGGACGATAAAACCGTTCGTGATGCGATTCAACAGAAAAAAGGCCCGCTTTTTAATATTACTCCTGCCGGCACAAAACTTGACGAACTCGGTCTGATTAATCTTCATACCGACCCGCAAACCATGGCCGAATTTGGCTTTGCCATGGCTCATTTTATGGACAGTGCCCATTCACTTCCCGAAAATATAAGCAAGGAACATTTGCGAATGGCAAAATCAATTGCTGAAACGCTGATGGAAGCGGAGAATTCAGTCATTATTTCGGGAACTTCGTGCGTGAACGGAAACATCCTCAAGGCAGCCCACAATATAGCCGAAGCCCGCGCAAAACAGGGTAAGAAAACCGGGATATGCCTTACCTTTCAGGAAGCAAACTCACTGGGTTTGATCTTGATGGGTGGGAAAAAACTGTCTGAAGTTGACAAATCAGCACAGCAGGAAACGCTGGTGATTCTTGAAAATGATTTGTATCGAAAAGCTCCTGCGGGGGAAGTGGATGAGCTGCTGAAATCATTTAAAAATACCATTGCCATTGATAGCCTGATAAACAGCACCACAAGTAAAGCGGATTACCTCCTTCCTGCCGGAACAATTTACGAATCGGACGGGCATCTAATCAACAACGAGGGCAGGGTTCAGCGATTTTACAAGGTTTTTGTTAAAGAGGAGGGCGAGGTTCGCCCCGGGCAGGAATGGGTTCAAATGCTTTCAGAAAATGTTGTTGCGAATCCGTTGGCAGGATTGAAAAACATTTTTGATTATGGGGAAGCAATCGAAAAAGATTATAATATTTTCAAAGGTCTTGCTGAGAATATCACTCCTTTAGATTTCCGCGAAGGTGCTCAAAAAGTTGTCCGCGAACCCCATCGCTATAGCGGAAGGACTGCAACACATGCCAACTTAACGGTTCATGAGCCCACTCCGCCAAAGGATCACGAGAGTCCGATGAGTTTCAGCATGGAAGGATTTCACGGAACGCCTTCTGCGCCGTTAACGCCATTTTTCTGGAGCCCGGGATGGAATTCCGTTCAGGCCATCAATAAATATCAAATTGAAATTGGAGGTGACCTCCGGAGGGAAGTTCCGCAATTGTGCATTTTCAAAAATACGGCCTCCGGGAATGGGGAATATTATAAAATAGAGGCGAACGATACCAAACAGAAAGAAAAATGGAAGGTACTGCCGCTGTATCACATTTTTGGCTCTGATGAACTGAGTGTTGTTGAAGGTGGAATAAAGGAACTTGCCCCCTTGCCCTACATCGGAATAAACCCTGAATCTGCCAAAAAGATGGGATGGGAGGAGTCAACGGTGGTTAGTCCTGCCAAAGAAGAAAATAATAGAGGGATTCAATTGCGGTTTTCAGATAAAATCCCTGAAGATTGTATTGGAATACCTGTAGGATTGGAACAAATGCCATTTGTGGAATGGGAGAAATGGCAAAACCTGAGTGTTTGATTTTTATTAAACCTGCTGTTGTGGAAAAGAAAAACATTGATTAACAGAATCTGCATAAATACAAATGTTTATGGAAGCCAATGTGTACCGGATATGGATTGTTTTAGGCGTGCTGGTTGTGGTTTTATCGCTGGCGGCCGGTCTGATATGGTATGAGCGAAGGTTATTGGGCTGGGTTCAGGATCGGCGGGGCCCGAACAGGGTTGGGCCGTTAGGCTTGATGCAACCTCTTGCAGACGTGATAAAGATTTTCTTCAAAGAAGATTGGATTCCTCCTTTTGCAAGCAGGGTGATATTTGTTATTGCCCCCATGATAACGGTGTTTACCATTCTGATGAGCTTTGCCGTGATTCCGTTTGGCCCGGTAATTATTGTGGCCGATCTTAACATAGGATTGCTTTTTTTTCTGGCCATGTCGTCACTTGGGGCATATAGTATTGTGCTTGCCGGCTGGTCGTCCAACAATAAATATTCATTGCTCGGCGCCATGAGGGGAGCTTCCCAAATGATTACCTACGAGGTGTTCATGGGCTTGTCGCTTATGGGAGTCGTTATGCTTGCCAACTCTTTTAATCTTCGCGAAATCGTCGAGGCGCAGCGAGGGCTTTGGAATGTCATCCCGCAATTTGCCGGGTTTGTGGTGTTTTTTATTGCCGGCCTTGCCGAAACTCACCGGCTTCCCTTCGATATCCCTGAATCCGAAGCTGAACTGGTGGCTGGTTATCACTCGGAATATTCGGGCATGAAATTCGGGATGTTTTTCGTTGGTGAATATCTGGGGATTATTTTAATATCCTCCATGATTACCACCCTGTTTTTCGGCGGTTGGCTTGGCCCTTCATTTTTGCCCGGGGTAGTATGGTTCTTTATCAAAACATTCGTTTTTATATCCATTTTTATCCTGCTCAGAGGCTCGCAGCCCCGCCCGCGTTACGACCAATTGCTGGGATATGGATGGAAAGTCTTGTTGCCAATAGCTTTGGTCAATATTCTTATTACCGGGGCAATTGTTTTAATGAATGGTGGTTAAACACGAAGTAAAAACTACAGTATATGATAAGTGTCTTAAGAAGTTTGTGGATTGTCTTTACTCACTTGTTCAGGAAGAAAGTTACTGTTGAATATCCTGATGAAAAGATTCCCCTGCCCCCAAGGTACAGGGGAAGAATTATCCTTAGCCGTGACCCCGACGGAGGAGAGCGCTGTGTTGCCTGTTATTTATGTGCGGCTGCCTGTCCGGTCGATTGCATTTCCCTTCAGGCAACGGAAGATGATACCGGAAGGCGGTACCCTGAATTTTTCAGGATTAACTTTTCACGTTGCATTTTTTGTGGCCTTTGCGAGGATGCTTGTCCTACCTATGCTATCCAGTTGACGCCGGATGTGGAAATGAGTGAATATAACCGGAATAATATGGTGTATGAAAAAGAGGACCTGCTTATTTCAGGCCAGGGGAAATACCATGGGTACAACTATTATAATGTTTCCGGAATGGCCATTGGCGGCAAAGGAAAAGGGGAAGCTTTGAATGAAGATAAGCCGATAGATTTTAAAACCTTATTGCCATGACAGTTACGTTTTACATATCTTCAGTTATCGCGATTCTTTCCAGCCTGATGGTTATTTCACGGAAAAATGTCTTCAGTGCTTTGCTTTATATGATCATATCGCTTTTATCGGTGGCGGTGATATTTTTTGTCCTTGGAGCCGTCTTTGTTGCTGCGCTTGAAGTTATTATTTACGCGGGGGCAATCATGGTTTTGTTCGTTTTCGTGACCATGATGCTAAACCTTGGAGAAGAATCAGAAAAGCTTGAGAAATCCTGGTTGCGCCCCCGGGTCTGGATTGGCCCTTCCATTTTGGCGCTAATTCTTGGTGTGGAAGTAATTCTCCTAATCGCTTCCTCAGAAACCGGCTTCCTTCTGGGAAGTGAGATTGGCCCCAAGGAAGTTGGAATTGCCCTGTACGGGAAATATATTATTGGGGTGGAGCTTGCCGCGCTTCTTATCACTGCCGGAATCTTGGGAGCTTACCATCTCGGGAAAAGAAAAGATACTGTTCAACATCGTTATTTACAAGAAGAAAAAGGAGGTGAATTATGATGAATGTGCCGATGGAACATGCGCTTATTGTAGCCACCCTGTTGTTTGTAGTTGGGTTGGCCGGGGCGCTGATGCGTAAAAACCTGATCTATATCCTGCTTTCTGTAGAGATCATGTTAAATGCCGCCGGATTTGCCTTTGTTGTTGCCGGAGCCCACTGGATGCAGGCCGACGGGCAGGTGATGTTCATATTTATCCTTACCATGGCGGCAGCAGAAGTTGCCGTAGGGCTGGCCCTTATATTGAGGATATATCATAATCTTCAAACCATGAATGCCGACGAAGTGAGTAAAATTAAACCGAATTGAGGATGCAGAACTTACTATGGATTATACCGTTTTTGCCTCTTGCCGGATTTCTTATTCTGAGCATAGGGAGTAAGTGGCTATCGCATAGAGCTTCATCCACCATTGGAGTCTCCACGGTTGCCATAAGTACTCTTGTGAGTATTTTAATAGGAATTGAGTTCATTTCAGGGATCGGTACCAGCCGGGTTTTCAAGCAGGAATTTGGGACATGGATTGATGTACCCGGGTTTTCATCCAACTTTGGGTTTTATCTCGACAGTATGAGTATGGTCTTTGTTTTTACGGTCTGTTTTGTTGGCTTTCTCATTCATCTTTATTCTGCTTTTTTTATGAAGGATGATGAAGGGATTGCCCGTTATTTTGCATGGATGAATTTGTTTATGGCCTCCATGCTTATCCTTGTTCTGGCCGATAACCTGCTGCTGCTGTATCTTGGATGGGAGGGTGTTGGCCTGTGTTCCTATCTCCTCATCGGATACTGGTATAAAGACCCGAAAAATGGATATGCTGGCCAAAAAGCCCTGATTGTAACCCGCATAGGGGATACGGCAATGGCTATTGGCCTGTTTTTTCTGTTTCGGTCCTTTGGGACTTTAAATATTGATGAAATACTGCATTCGGTTTCCCTGGAATGGATTTCCGGTTCGTCAGATGCCCAAATTGCTGCGCTGCTTCTGCTTGGGGGGGCAGTGGGAAAATCGGCACAATTGCCGCTTCAAACCTGGTTGCCTGATGCCATGGCGGGGCCTTCGCCGGTTAGTGCGCTCATTCACGCGGCAACCATGGTAACCGCTGGGGTTTATCTCATCGCCAGAACCAATCTGATCTTTAACATGGCTCCCGGAGTAATGCTTCTGATTGCTGTACTGGGTGCGTTGTTGCTTGTGATGGCCGGTTCCAGTGCATTGGTTCAGTGGGATATCAAAAGAGTGTTGGCCTACTCCACCATTTCTCAAATTGGATATATGTTCCTTGCCCTGGGAGTAGGAGCGTGGTCGGCAAGTATATTTCATTTTTTTGTTCATGCCTTTTTTAAAGCTTTGCTTTTTCTTGCCGCAGGAGTTGTAATCTTGCGCCTCAAGGAAGAGCATAATATGTTTAAGATGGGCGGATTACATAAAAAAATGCCGCTGGTTTTTTACACCTTCCTTGCCGGGGCTGCCTCCCTTTCGGCTTTGCCATTGGTTACGGCCGGTTATTTCAGTAAAGACAAGATACTTATGGATGCTTTCCTTTTTCCGCAGGCCGGAATTGTTTTATGGATTGCCGGAATTGCAGGGGCAGGCCTTACCGCATTATACACCTCGCGCATGGTCATTCTCACCTTTTTTGGAGAGATGAAGACCGGGCCTGAGCATATTGGTTCAAAGGCATTCAATATTCCGCTGGTCGTACTGGCGGTACTTTCAATCATCGCAGGTTATATTGAAATGTCACCGCTCCATCTTTTTTCCAAGTTCATGGCTTTCAGCCTGCCTGTCTTCAATCATCCCGGAGGCACAGCTTTGGAATTTATTCTCCCTGTTGTTTCCGGGCTTGTCGTGTTTGGAGGGATTTTTTCAGCATGGTATTTCTACGTGCGAAAGCCAAAGCTTACCTACAGCATCAAACAAACGGCAATAGGTAGTTTCCTTTATAATTTTTGGTTTAATGGTTGGGCATTTGATAAAATCTATGATGTAATTTTTGTGCAGCCTTATGTTTTTCTGGCAAAGGTTAATAAAAAGGACTTCATCGATTCATTTTACAACGGCATAGCAAACCTGATGAGCAGATTGAACGATTGGGCACTCCTTACACAGACCGGCCGGTTGAGATGGTATCTAACAGTCATCACAGGTGGAGTAATTCTTGGTATTACAATAATTCTATTTTTATGATACTCGCATGGATTCTCGGAATATTAATGTTTTCAGGATTAATCTCCTGGATGGCCGGCAGCCGGCATAAAGAAGCTCCGCGGTGGATTGCTTTGGCAGCGCTTCTGGCGACGAGCGTGTTGTTGATTATAGTCTGGTTAAAAAGCAGGACTTTGGCCGATTTAAGTACAAACAATCAGTGGTTTATGGAATTTGATCGCCAATGGATTCCTTCTTTCGGTATTCGTTTCCACC
>CAZNEV010000079.1:0-4118 GCA_964572085.1 uncultured Maribellus sp.
ATATAGTGTCGCAATTGTAACGATAAAATGTTATATAATAATTACGTTGGATTGTTGAAGTAATTATTGCAGATTCTCTTTTTAACCCTGTCTGTAAAAAAACATTAATTAAACCCTACCTTTGCCGCCCATGAATAATTTCGATGTAATAGTTGTAGGTGCCGGGCCTGCCGGGTTGTTGGCTGCCGGACGTGCGGCAGAACTGGGAGCAAAAGTGCTGATCTTAGAAAAAATGCGTTCAGAAGGGCGCAAACTCCTGATTACCGGGAAAGGCCGCTGCAACATTACAAATGCCGCACCAATTGGCGAATTCATTACGCATGTTTTTCCCAACGGCAAATTCCTACGAAATGCTTTTTCTCAGTTTTTCTCAAAAGATATCCTCCAATTGCTTGAAAAACAGGGTTTGGAATCGGTGCTGGAGCGTGGAGGAAGGTACTTTCCGGCGAGCGATAAATCATTGGACGTTCTTCGCGCCCTACTAAAATGGGTTAACGAAACGGGCGTTGAAATTTGTTGCAACCAGCGGGTTGAAAAATTGGTTGTGGAAAATGATGCGATAATCGGGGTAAAAACCAACGGCGAATTTTTAGCGGCTTCAAAAATTATTCTTGCTACCGGTGGAAAATCCTATCCGGCAACGGGCTCCACAGGCGATGGTTATGAATTGGCACGACAAGTTGGGCATACCATCGAAAAGCCGATTCCGGCATTAGTTCCGCTTGAAACCAAAGGAGGTGTGGCACAAAAGCTACAGGGGCTTAACCTGAAAAACGTAAAAGCAATTGTTTGGGTTGAAGGTAAAAAGGCGGGCGAAGATTTTGGCGAAATGATTTTTACCCACTTTGGTTTGTCGGGTCCAATAATTTTGACGTTGAGCCGGATTGCAGTTGCTGCGCTGCAAAGCAATAAAAAAGTTGAAATCACCATCGATTTAAAGCCGGCACTTGACGAACAAAAATTGGACAAGCGTTTGATCCGTGATTTAAACGAACACGGCAAAAAACAAATCGGCAATATTTTTCGTGAGTGGCTACCTGCTTCCATGATCCCCGTGTTTATTGAATTGCTGGAAATCGATCCCGAAAAAGAGTGCCACCAAATAAGTGGAAACGAACGGAAACAAATCAGAAACCTGATGAAAAATCTGCGCTTCGAGGTTTCGCACAACCGATCGTTTAAAGAGGCAATTATTACCGCCGGCGGAGTTGTTACTTCCGAAATTTCCCCAAAAACAATGGAGTCGAAATTGATTTCGGGGCTTTACTTTGCTGGCGAAATGATTGATTTGGATGCCGAAACCGGTGGTTACAATTTGCAGATTGCCTATTCAACGGGTTGGTTGGCGGGGAATTCGGCCACGAAGCCTCCCCCTGCCCCCTCCAAAAGAGGGGGTAAAGAATCATGGACTTAGGAAAGTCCATGTCCCAGGACTTTGCGTTTCTAACTTGAAATTGTCATTTTCTTATTTGAAAATTGGATATTGGATGTTGATCATTGAATATTTCTTACTTCAAAAATTGATTTTTTTGATGTTGGAATCATGGACTTGGAAAGTCCATGTCCCATCCAAACCCAAAGTTTTCAGCATAACAAAGAGTAGGAGATGAGTAGTTTTTCATCTTTTTTCCATCGAATCCAACCCTTGGTTATAGGTTTTAAATTCTTGTCCTGAAGTTCAACAAGTATCCACTCGTTTTTTATTGAAACGGGTTGCAGGAATTCATATTCATTGTTCACTTCGCCTGCATAATCCAAAGGGTTTACTCTAATAGTTTGTAGCTTTTCGGGTATCATTTCTATCGAATAAACCCTTAATAAAAACTCAGGCCAAAGAATTATGTTCCCCTCAAAACGACTAACGTAAGCTGTCTTTTGTGTAGTTGTATTCACCGTTATTTCAATAAACTCCAACCCGAGTGTTTGTACCTGGAAATACAAGATACCATAATCCATTTTCATGTGGTTGGGCTGTAACCATGGCGGTGCATAAGAAATACTGTAATTTCCCGGGTCGCTTTGTGTAAATACAATACTGTCCATGCGAAAATTATCTTGCAATGGCTTCGATAAGTTGGGATTGCCATAAAAATATAAAACAGGAAATTCATAAAAATCAGGACTGAAAAAACCCATTCCCAAAGGGTTTTCATCGGCTTGCGGAAGCTTGTTTTCCTCTTCCGTATAAACCGCATGATGAATTACTTCAGTAGTTATCCTGGATTGCATTTCGTCATCCTTAGCTTTTTTGCGCATTTTTTGCCTTACAAAAAGTATGGCAATCAAAACAAGAAACAGCAGGAATAAAACGCGGTTTGCAATAATTATAAACTTGTGAGACACGCTGCTAACCAGCACTATTGAAGCTACAATTGCTACAAAACCGGATATTATTCCGTAACCCAAAACTATTGCACCGCCTGCCAAACCCTGACCATCGGCGGCGCCGGTAATACCTGCAAATGAAGCTCCAAGTATAACAAATACCAAAAATGATAGGAGATAAAACAAAATACTGGCAGGTTTAATAAATTTACTCATGGCGTGAAAGTTTAGAATTGCATTATCTTTTCAACTGTCTCATTTTCTTTTAAATTGATAGTTATGGTTTCTTTTTTGCCGCCATATTTCCCTGTTGCCATAATTTCAACGCGATATGTACCGGGATTAAGTATAAATTTCCTGGGATTACTGCTTTCTGAAGTGTATGTTCTTGCTGCAGCTACATTATTATTGCTTGTGGTTTCTACGAAATTTACCAAGGCATCAACCAAACCCGAAGAATTAACCGCCCCAATCATTACGATACCTGTTTTGTAATTGTGTTCTACTTCTTTGGTTTCCCCTGCTTCAACTTCAATATTTTCAATGGTTTTCTTAATATCAATGCCCTGAATCACCATTGCCTGAACTTCAACATTATAAACTCCCGGATTGATTTCAAGGATTTTTGGCTTTCCGTATGTTCGTCCTTGCGCCGCCACTTTTCCATCCGATTTATTAATTATTTTAACCGCAGCATCCCAGCCTTCTCCGTTATTTAACGTTGTGACCTGGATTTTAGCGCCATCGAAACTCACTGTTTTATGGGCTATTTTATCGTCAAAACTTTCAATATTGGTGATTGTAATTGGTTTTACTCTACTGTTTTCCAGCGGGGTAACTTTAAAATCGTATTTTCCTGCCGGAAGGTGCATAAAACCTGTGTCTTGATATGTGCGCACCCCATCCGATTCAATAGTTGTCCCCGCTTTGTACGACTGCACCATTGCGTCGATTGGCACCCCGTTTTTAACAACAAAAACCGAAAAATTATCCGCCAAAGCATCAACAGTTTCGTTGGTGGCTTCTGACAATGCTGCAGTTAAATTCCCGGCATCGGCGGCATTGAAGTATTTTCCGTCTCCCGCTTCGGCTGCGCATTTTAATTGCTCGGTTTCCCCGGCTTTCAATCCAAAACCTACAATGTGCAACCTAAAGTCGATACCCTCCGCTTTGGCTGCTTTTATAACATCACAAATATTTCCGTCACACGATTCAATTCCATCTGTAATCAAAATTATGGTAGATTTCATTTTGCTTTGGCGCAATTTGTCGATTACCAAAGTTGCCGAATATGCGAGCGGTGTTTTTCCCAATGGTTTTATTTTTTTTAATGATTCGTTGATTTTCGACTTATTTCCTTGTGCGACTTCGGCCAAAAATTCAACATCCTTACAATCGCCTTCAGTACGGTGGCCATAAGCTAAAAGCCCGATTTGTTGGTTGTCGGGAAGATTGTTGACCGCATCTGACAAAACTGTTGATGCAATTTCCATTTTTGACTTGCCCTCAATTTGACCCCACATTGATCCGCTGGCATCGTAAATAAAAATTATGGGTGAAAGTGCTTGGTTTTCCTGTGAATTGGAGGACTGTACCATGCATAAAATCATGGCAACAATGGTTAAAGTTCTCATGGTGAATATTTTTAGCTGATAAAAAGGTATGAAAAATTAATATTAAAACCAATTAATATTAATATGCCAATATCTTTTGAAGCTGATGCTTGATTAAAGAATGATGATTAAAGAATGATGATTAAAGAATGATGATTAAAGAATGATGATTAAAGAATG
>CAZNEV010000079.1:4218-20823 GCA_964572085.1 uncultured Maribellus sp.
GAATGATGATTAAAGAATGATGATTAAAGAATGATGATTAAAGAATGATGATTAACGAATGATGATTAACGAATCAATGTCGTTTAGTTAAGGCTCGAATTAAGAGAATCTGAGTATTACTCACCCTTCGACTTCGTTCAGGGTAACTGTCAGACTGAGCGTAGTCGAAGTCTGTTTTTGCTAAATAAACGACATTGATTAACGAATGATGATTGCAGATTTTTGTTTCGTGTTGCAAACGAACGTGTTTATAGACTTGCAACTAAGCTATTTTTTCTCCCGACTTCCGACTTCCGACTTCCGTCATTCCTCCAGCACTCTCTGTACCCTTCCAACTTCCCCGGTTTCGAGCATCACTTTTATTCCGTGTGGATGATTTGGTGATTTTGTGAGGATGCGTTTTACAAAGTCTTCGGTGATTTCGCCGGTTCGCTGGTGGTGCTTTTGTATGATTTCCACTTCGTCGCCAATGTTGATGTTTTTTCTGTTTCTGCCGTCCATGGTTGAATTTTTATTTTGCAATTAATTGATTTCTTTTGGTTTGATACAGAAGTAAATATGCTCTTTTTGTTTGTTCAGAAAGAAAGGAATGTTGAATGAGCGTTTCAACCAAGGGTTGCTTTTGTATGAATGGCTCCATTAATTTTATTCTTCTGCTTTCTTGAATATTTAATCGGTTTGCAAACTCAGTAAAATCTTCAAGACTGGTTTTTCCTGTATTCTTTTTACGTTGCGATTGGTAATTGTCTTTAAATAATCCGCGGTCGAGCGCGAAATCAGTATCATGAACATGGATTCGCGTGTTGATTAAATCATATGCAGGGCTTAATTTATAATCCCCATCCTTGGTTTCCAATATCGAGAAGTTCTTCAAATGCGCATCGCCGTTGGAAAAAAGAAAATTAAATACAATGATTGAGAAAAATTTCTCCATTTCAATTATGGCAGTAGGGACATACTTTTGTATCAGTTCTGCCACTTCCTCGTAGCTAAAATTATATTTAAAATTTTGTCCATCATTTTCAATGGTTTTTCCGGCAAGTGTGGCAAAATCTTCTTTTCCCCATTTGGTGCCATCATTTTTTACATCGAATCGTTTTGTGATGTACGCGGGTTCTCCATTTTTGAAAAACACAAGCGCATTTTCTGCGGTTGTGATTCCGTAAACCTGACTTGCAATCTGCATAGTTAAATGTTCATTTGCCGGAATCTGATCTGTTTTTAAAAGATCTCTTGGAATAGGTTTCAGAATATAATTCCCCTGTTCTCCTTCATTCGTCAACCGCAAATTATTTTTATCCAATATGAGCGACAGTTTTTCCTGAACCCCTGAAATGGAAATACGCAAACGGTTTTGAATGAACAATTCTCCATCACTTTCATTGACATGTGGAGGATCATAGGGCAGAATATGGCTGACATTTTTGCCAAAGAATAATTTCCTTAGGCAAGTTTTACTGTAAGTGTCAAATCCTTCTGCCAAAGTCCCCGGGCAATATTTTATGATTGAAAATGTCATTCGTTTTCAGTTTTTACCGGTACAACTGTTATTGCTCCAATCGTATCGTTTGATGCAGTTGCCAAGAGCAAGCCAAAATAATCGTTCTCGTCAATTTTTAGTTGGCGGCATTGCAGTTTTTTGTTTACACCTTCCGATATCATGTTAAAAAAGAATGGAAACAAATACTCCGAAAAATGTGTTTTTTGTGTTTTGGGAAGCGTTAAACTGATTGAAGGCAATTTATCGTTACCTAACCAAAATTCGTCATAAACAAACTCATAACTATTTCTTTCAGTTTGAATTAAGCATCCTGCCAATTCTCCGTTTCGATATACCTTGGCTTTGCGCATTTATCAGATTATTGGTTTTTTTATTTCTAATTTAATCTCCATTCCCAATACTTCGGCAAGTTTCACAATTGTTTCCAATGTCGGGTTGTTTTTACCGGTTTCAATGGCTTTGAGCGTACGAAGTCCAACTCCCGACAATTCGGCAAGATGACTTTGAGTTATACCCAGTGTTTTTCTCCTTTCCTTGATAATATTTGTGATTTCTTTTAAGTGCATTATATTGCCCATTTACATGCAAATATATTAAAAAAGCGAATAGTTAACCCCAAAAGAGCAATTTATTGCACTTGCTTGATGGAAATTGAATTCGAATCAAGTAATCTGAATAAAGAGTGAATTTTATTGCACTTTTTGAAATGACTTACCTCAAATACAAATTACTGTCCCCATAACTCAAAAACCTGAAATTATTGGCGAGTGCGTGGGCGTAAACTTTTTTCCAATCATTGCCCAAAAATGCGCTGATCAGCAACAGCAGTGTGCTTTGTGGCTGATGAAAGTTTGTAAACATTCCCTCAATTACTTTGAAATTGTAACCGGGAAGAATGATGATTTGAGTTGAAAACTGAATTTCATTTTGATTTGATTGATTCAGATATTCAACAATATTCTGAAAAGCTTTTGTAATACTGATTTTAGCTTCGTTTTCGTACGGTTCCCACTGCACAACTTCAGGGTTTTTTGGGTCGAATGTATTGTTTTCCAATTGCAAACCCAACCAGTACAGGCTTTCGAGCGAGCGAACAGAAGTAGTGCCGACAGCAATTATTTTCTGTGGATTTTGTTGAAAACCTTCTATAATATTTTTTGGAATGATAACAACTTCACGGTGCATCGTGTGGCCGTCGATAGTTGCCGATTTTACGGGTTGAAAAGTTCCGGCACCAACATGCAAAGTAATTTCCTGGTTTGAAATATTTTTTGAATGCAATTCATTTAACACTGAATCGGTAAAATGAAGCCCCGCAGTTGGTGCAGCTACCGAACCATCTATTTTTGCATAAACAGTTTGGTAGCTTTCTTCGTCAGCTTCTTCGGTTTCACGGTTCAAATAGGGCGGAATGGGCAAAACTCCCGTGTGCTCTATGATTTCGGCAAAAGTGAATGATTTGTCCCAGCTAAATTTAATGTGAAAAGTGTTATCGAACTGAAATATTCTTTCTGCATGCAGCATGATTTTCTCTGTCTCAATTTCTATTTCCCGCGATAAAATCCCGCTTTTCCACTTTTTCGAATTACCTATCATACATTTCCAAACTACTTGCTTTTGTTGTTGAAATGCAATTTGATAATCATGTGGTTCAACCGGTTCCAAACAAAAAATTTCGATTTTCGAACCGGTTTCTTTCCTGAAAAACAACCGGGCATGTATTACTCGTGTGTTGTTAAAAACAAGTTGGGCATTATCGGGAAGGAATTCAACGCAATTGCTAAAAACTGATTCGGAAATTTTGCCACTTTTCAAAATCAATAATTTCGATTTGTCGCGTTCAGCAAGTGGGTATTTTGCAATTTTCGATTCCGGCAAATCGTAAGTGTAATCGCTTGTTTTGATATTTCTAAAGGAGTAGCCTGCCCCGACCGCTCCAATGGAGGGGAGAATGGAAAATTCGTGCTTTGCTGAGTATTTATGCTGTACTTTCGAATTCATTTTTATTCACAATTTCTTCAATTCTTATCTTTCCCCCTTTGGGGGAATTAGAAGGGGGCTTTTGCCGCTAAAAATAGCTTAAAAATCCATCGCTTAAAAATTGTACTTTTGCAAAAAAAATAGAACGCTATGATAAAAGTGGGGGATAAAGTAAAGTTTTTGAATGATGTAGGCGGAGGCACGGTAACTGGTTATGTAAGTAAAACCATGGTAAACGTTGAGAATGAGGATGGTTTTGAAATCCCGTATCTCATTTCACAATTGCTTAACGTTAGCGACCCAAACTTGAATATTGGCGCGGTTAAAACCCCCAAAGCATCTGAATCCACTGAAATTGCACCACTACCTGAAATCCAACAGCCGAAAGGTGAAATAATCAACGGCAAAAACTCGCCTGACTTTTATTTTTGTTTTGTGCCGAACGATCCCTCAAAGCCGATTGAAGGGGAAATTCAGCTTTTCATGGTGAACGATAGCAACTACACCGTGCTTTATCGCTATTCACATTTCACAGAAGATCAAAACGTTTCGGTGAAGCACGGCACAATCCAATCCAATTCAAAAACAGTTTTAGAAACGTTAACACAGAACGATTTAAGTGATCTGCCGGAATTTGGCTTCCAATTGATCTATTTTCGGGAGGAAGAAAGTGATTGGAACGAAGTGGTAACAAAACGTTTCAAAGTAAATCCCGTGAAATTTTATAAAGAATCCAGTTTTGGTCCCAACCTGTTTTTCAAGAAAAATGCGATGGTGCTGCAAATTACCAAAAACATACAAACCACAGAAATAGATAAGCTTACGAAAGAAGATTTTCAAAAATTGGTTCGGGAGAAGGAATCAGAACCGCTGCGCAAGCCTACGCCAATGAAGCGGAATGCAGAAATTGTGGAAGTGGATTTGCATATTAATGAGCTGGTTGAAAATGCCACAGGCTTAAGCAACCACGAAATCCTGGAAATCCAAAAAGAAAAAGTGGAGCTGGAAATGAAACTGGCCATACAAAACCGAATTGCCCGGATTGTATTCATCCACGGGGTGGGACAGGGGGTGCTGAAACAGGAAGTAATAAATTTGTTGAAATCGAAATTCCGAAAGTATTATTTTCAGGATGCCTCGTTCCGGGAGTATGGCTATGGAGCAACCATGGTTATCTTACGAAAAATATAATTGCAGGATTGACAAAATAATGTATTACCTTTGCCGGACATATAAATATATAATTATGAGTAACGGTACAGTTAAATTTTTCAACACAGCAAAAGGCTTCGGTTTTATCACTCCCACTGACGGTGGGAAAGATGTTTTCGTTCATCAAAACGGTTTAACCGTTGACATTCGCGAAGGCGACAAAGTGAGCTTTGAAGTTGAAGAAGGTCCAAAAGGCTTGAATGCAGTAAATGTAAAGGTGATATAATATTGCTGGTTTACGTAAAAAATAATGGCCCGTCGGTTTTCCGGCGGGCCATTTTTTTGGTGTTTTTTCTAGTTACTTATAGCGAATCGCCAAAATCGGCTTTGAATTTGGCAATCAATTTTTCCGGCCAGTTGGAAGTAGGCGCCAAACGTCCCATAAAGAAACGCAATAGTTTTGGCTCTTCCACAAATTTTAATCCGCCCACCAATTCGCGGTTGGCGAATAACCATTTTACTCTATCCACCATAAACATGGTTTGCGACAAGGTGAAAACCCTGCGCGGGAAAGCTAAACGTAATAGTTCTACATCGGCCAGAATATCGTTGCCGTTTTCGTCGCGCACGCTTGAAATCGTTCCCCGTTCCATTCCCCGGATGCCGGAAATAATGTATAAGGCAGTAGCCAACGCACCCGCCGGATATTCCTCCTGAGGCACCTGCGGTAAAAAACCTTTGGCATCAATGTGACATCCTAACGCTCCGGGAGGCGTGATGACCGGGATTCCTACTTCATCCAACTTGTTCACGGCATATTCGATAAACGATGGCGACTGGCTGATAACTGTGTCGTCGCAGGTTTCCATGATTCCAACGGCCATGGCTTCAATTTCGCGAACGGACATACCGCCATAGGTCATAAAACCTTCAAAAAGAACCAGTAAATCACGCATTTTAAGCACCAAATCGTGGTTGTCGGTAACAATACCTCCACCGCGGGTCGAGCTCACTTTTCGGCTCGAAAAATATACGATTTCGGCGTAGCTGCACATTTCCAGTAAAATGTCCTTGATGCTCGCATTCTTAAATTCCTCTTCGCGTTTTTTAATAAAATAGGCATTTTCACCAATCAAACTGGCGTCGAGTACCATCATCGTTCCATGTTCGTCGCAAACTTTCTTTACATCGCGCATGTTCTGCATGGAAAACGGTTGTCCTCCAATCAGGTTGGTAGATGCTTCCATCCGCACAAAGGCAACCTTCTCAGCACCATACTCTTCAAAAACAGCTTTAAGTTTGTTGATGTCGATGTTGCCCTTGAACGGTTTGTCACTTTTAATTTCCAGTGCGTCATCCGCATAAATCTCCAGCACTTTTCCACCGTTTAATTCCATGTGTTCCTTGGTGGTTGTAAAGTGGTAGTTCATCGGTATCACTTGTCCTTTCTGGATAAACGCCTGTGAAATAATATTTTCTGCTGCACGGCCCTGGTGAACCGGCAAAATATAATGCTTTCCAAAAACTTCACGTAGGGCGGCTTCCATGCGGTAGAAACTTTGTGAACCGGCATAAGCATCGTCGGCTTGCAACATGGATGACACTTGGTTATCACTCATCGCGTTTGTACCCGAATCGGTTAACTGATCCAGAAAAATATCCTTCGTATTCAGTAGAAAGGTATTATAGCCAGCTTTTTCAATGGATTGGTAACGCTCGTCGATAGGTTTTAAAAAGAGTTTTTGAACAATACGCACTTTGTGCAATTCAATCGGAACTTGTTCACCACTGAAAAACTTTACAGTGGGAGAGCTTTGATCTGTCATTTTTATTTGGATTAAAATTTCAATTTAAAAATTTGATAAAGATAATTTTTGATAAATGAAATCCATCATTTTTAATAACATTTAGATTTCGTCAAAATAAGTTGGGTTTTGTTATTTTTGTTGAAAATCAAACAACTATGGGAAACGGGGGATTGAAAAGCTTTTTGAGAACACTGGAAAACGCTGGGGAATTGATTCGTGTAGCACAATTCGTCAGCCCTAATTTGGAGATAACTGAAATAACCGACCGCATATCGAAAAAGCCGGATGGTGGCGAAGCGATTTTGTTCGAAAATACCGGAACGTGTTTTCCCGTGTTAATAAACGCTTTGGGTTCCGAAAAACGGATTGCATTAGCGTTTGGCCGTAACTCCATCTTCGATTTGGAGAAGGAAATCGAAAGGTTGTTTTTTGATTTGATGCAACCAAAGGAAAACCTGTGGGATAAACTAAAGTTGCTTCCCAAACTAAAGGAGGTCAGTGAGTGGATGCCCAAGAAAACGAAGCGCAAAGGAAAATGTCAGGAGATGGTGATGAATGAACCCGATTTGAGTTTGCTCCCCATTTTAACTTGCTGGCCTGCCGACGGGGGCCCTTTTGTCACTTTACCTGGCGTGCATACTATTGATCCCCAAACCGGCACGCCCAACGTGGGGATGTACCGGATGCAGGTGCTGGATAGATGCACTACCGGAATGCACTGGCACAAGCACAAAACGGGTGCAAATCACTTTGAAAAATACAAGAAGTTGGGTAAAAAAATGCCCGTCAGCGTTTCACTTGGTGGTGATCTGGCCTATACCTATGCTGCCACCGCTCCGATGCCCGAAAATATGGACGAATATTTGCTCGCCGGATTTCTTCGCAAGAAAAATGTGAAATTAGTGAAGTGCCTCACCAACGATTTATATGTACCGGAAGATTCCGATTTCGTTATCGAAGGTTACGTCGATCCCTCAGAAGAGTTGGTGTGGGAAGGCCCTTTTGGCGATCACACCGGATTTTACTCTTTGGCCGACTGGTACCCTAAGTTTCATGTTACCTGCATCACCCATCAAAAAGAGGCGGTTTATCCGGCGACCATAGTTGGTGTGCCGCCCATGGAAGATGCTTATATTGGTTTGGCTACTGAGCGGATATTTCTTTCGCCCATTCGCTTTGCCATGGTCCCGGAGCTCAAAGATATGATTTTGCCTGTAGCCGGAGTTGCTCATAATTTCACTGTGGTGAAAATCGAAAAAAATTATCCGGGGCAGGCCATAAAAGTGATGAATTCGCTATGGGGAGCAGGGCAAATGATGTTCAATAAAATTCTTATTGTAGTGGATGGGGATGTTGACATTAATGATTCGGAGCAATTGATGAAAGCATTCACCCAAAACTTTGAACCCGGTTACAGTCTTCACTTTTCAAAAGGACCGATGGATGTGCTGGACCATGCTTCCCACAAATTTGCATTTGGTTCCAAGTTGGGCATGGATCTAACAAAACCTTTTTCAGAAGAAAGTGCAGAACAAAAAGAAAATGAGAGTGCTGTCGAAGAACTGGATGCAAAGGGCTTGAAAACAATTAATTACGTTTCCGGATTCAATGATTTGCTTCAGAAACAATCACTCCCGGTGTTGTTGTTGAGTGTCAGAAAAATTGCAGGGTTTAGTAAAAACGAACTTCTTTCTCAGCTTTTGAAATTGAAAGGAATCGCAAGTTTCAAGGGGATCATGCTGTTTGATGATGGGGCAGATTTAACCGATCAGCAAACCTTATTGTGGCTTCTTGGTGGAAACATTGAACCGGAGCGGGATATTTCAGTTCACCCGATTCTTCAAAATGAAAAAATTGTTTTAGTAGATGCTACTTTTAAAACCCAAGCTCACGACGGGTTTGAACGCTTATGGCCCAATGTGCTTACGATGGACGATGAAACGATTTCCAGCATCGATAATAAATGGAAGGGCTTAGGCTTGGGTGAGTTTGTGGAAAGCCCATCCATCAAACTAAAACCTTTAGTGAAAGGTTTGGGCGCCGTGCGGGAAATCTAAAATTCATTGGATAATTCTTTTTTTTGTCCACTAATTTCACCAATTTCACGAAAAGTATAAAATGAAAAATGGGTTGTGCGGGCCATGCCATGAGAAATTCGTGTCATTCGTGCCATTCGTGGATGAGATTTTATTTTCTTTGTCCACTAATTTCACCAATTTCACGAAATGATAAAGTGAAAATCGTTGTGTATTGTCATGAAAAATTCGTGTCCTTCGTGCAATTCGTGGATTAGGATTCCTTTTTTTTCCACTAATTGAACGGATTTCACGAAAGTGGATTCTGATTCTTACTTAAACCTTCCACTCTTGTTTACATAATTCAATTATCTTGAGTATTTTCGTAACTGAAAGGTGTGAGAATTAATTGTTGTTCCATTATGGTCGAATCCGGAAATTCCGAACTGGTAGTTGTTTATTTTATTGGAACCCTCGGAATGATATTGCTTGCAGCGGTTATTGTTTTCTTTTTTGTGGCTTATCAAAGGCGCTTGCTGTCAAAGCAACTTGAACTGAACCAGATTAAATCGGCACAAAAAGATGAAATAATCCGGAATACTATTGCGGCACAGGAGAAAGAACGAAAACGGATTGCCCAGGATCTCCACGACGAGGTGGGGGCCATGCTTTCCGTGGTGAAATTAAACGTCGGGCGTATCGAAAAAAAGTCAGATGACATTGGTGCAAAAAAATTAGCGGGGGAAACAAAGGGTTATATTGATGATCTTATTGCAC
Organism: uncultured Maribellus sp.; assembly: GCA_964572085.1. GTDB lineage: Bacteria > Bacteroidota > Bacteroidia > Bacteroidales > Prolixibacteraceae > Draconibacterium. The sequence continues at coordinate 13,452 of CAZNEV010000079.1, forward strand.
AAGTCCGCCGGATATCCCGTTCGCTTTTACCTTCTTCGCTCGAAAAATTGGGCATTTATTATGCCGTGGTTGAATTTGCAAACTGGATCAATAGGACTGGGCAGATTAACGTTCAAACTTGGAAAAGAGGCGGGCAATTTCGTTTCGACAGTAACCACGAATTGGCAATTTTCCGTATAGTGCAGGAGTTAATCAACAATTCAATTAAACATTCGGGCGGAACACTTATTACCATAAACATGAGGTTTTCAGCCAAAGTGGTGCTTGTTTCGTTGTCGGACAATGGAAAAGGATTCGACCTGAAAGAAAAATGGGATACAGGACTTGGCCTGAAGAACCTGAAAAGCCGTTCACAAATGATGGGAGCTAAGTTTAAAATGAAATCAAGGCCTGGAAAGGGAACTTCGGCAATTATTTGTTTTAAATACTGAATGAAAAAACACCGCCATGAAGAAATTAACTGTTGTTATTACCGATGATCACAACCTGTTCAGAAAAGGAATTGCTGCATTGCTTTCTAATTTCGATTTTATAGGCGATGTTTTTGAAGCTGCTAATGGTGTGGAACTTCTTTCGATGTTGGAAGTTTTGGATACGCTGCCGGATGTTATTTTGCTCGATTTGAAAATGCCGGTTATGGACGGTGTTGAGGCCCATGAAAAAATCAGGGAACTGTACCCGGATTTAAAGGTGATAATCCTTACCATGGAAGACGATCAACAATACATTCTGTATTTGATCAACGAGGGAGTAAACGGATATTTGTTCAAAAATGCCGAGTCAGAAGAAATGGAATTGGCGATAAAGCGGGTCATGGAGCAAGGTTTTTATTTTTCGGATGACATTTCGAAGATGGTGATGAAAAGTGTGGTTAACAGAACGAAAAATCACAATCAACAAAAAATTGAATTGACCGAAAGGGAGCAGCAGATATTAGAGCTAATCTGCAAAGAACACACGGCCCATGAAATTGCGGATAAACTCACCCTTTCGTCGCGTACCATTGAAGGATATCGGACGAAGCTTCTCGAAAAAACAGGTGCAAAAAATATGGCGGGCTTGGTCGTTTTTGCAATGAAACACAATTTGGTGAAAATTTAAAAGAAGAAAGGAACCCCTGGATGGGATTCCTTTTTGGATACACGCGTGTAAGAGTACAATTGCTTGTGGTTTGGGAAAATGTGTGTGTATTGTGTTTTACTCATTATACCCTTATTTATCCATAACAAAATTCAATAAAATAATTGTTCCGGGGAAGCGTGTTTTTACGTAATTTTTCTTGCGTAGAAATACAGGGGGAAGATGCGTAGAAACACGGTAAAAAAAAGCCGCCCGGATTCCGGACGGCTTTTAATCAGTATATTACAATAGTTTATTCAATGTTTGCCTGCGCGGCGGCAACACGTGCAATTGGAACACGATAAGGCGAACAACTCACGTAATTCATGCCCATGCGGTCGCAGAATTTAACCGAGGAAGGTTCCCCTCCATGTTCGCCGCAAATACCAATTTTTAAATCGGGTTTGGTCATGCGCCCACGGGTTACGCCAATTTCAACCAAAAGGCCAACTCCATTCTGGTCCAGAACCTGGAAAGGATCCTGTTTCAGGATACCACGGTTGAGGTAATCAGGCAAGAATTTACCTGCATCGTCGCGCGAGTAGCCCAAAGTCATCTGGGTTAAATCGTTGGTACCAAAAGAAAAGAAATCGGCTTCGGCGGCAACATGGTCTGCGGTTAAGGCAGCACGTGGTATTTCAATCATCGTACCCACCTGGTAGTCAACGCGGCTTCCTTTTTCAGCAAAAACTTTTTCGGCTACGCTTCGGATAATGGTTGCCTGGTTTTTTAATTCGGCAACCGTTCCAATCAGCGGAACCATGATTTCCGGACGGGCATCAACCCCTCTTTGTTTCAGGTTGACAGCCGCTTCGATAATTGCACGTGCCTGCATTTCAGTAATCTCAGGGTAGGTAATTCCCAAACGGCAGCCGCGGTGTCCTAACATCGGGTTTGTCTCGTGAAGATCCTCTACCAGGGCTTTTATTTTCTCCACGCTGACACCCATATCGTCGGCCATAATTTTTTGGTTGGCTTCTTCATGAGGCACAAATTCGTGCAACGGAGGATCCAATAAACGGATAGTTACGCCATAACCGGCCATTGCCTCCAGGATTCCTTCGAAATCTTCGCGTTGGTAGGGCAACAATTTGTTTAAGGCTTTGCGTCGCTCACTTTCTTCTTTTGCCAGAATCATTTCGCGCATTGCTTTAATCCTTTCGCCTTCAAAGAACATGTGCTCCGTGCGGCAAAGGCCGATACCTTCGGCACCAAAATCGCGGGCAACTTTTGCGTCTCCCGGCGAATCGGCATTGGTACGCACTTTCATGCGTGTATATTTGGTGGCCAAATCCATAACTTTTGCGAAATCACCGCTCAATTCCGGATTCATGGTCCCTACTTTTCCTTCGTAAACCTCACCCGTGGTTCCGTTTAAGGAAATCCAATCCCCTTCGCGGTATTCTTCACCGTTGATGTTCATAACGTGGGTTTTGTAGTTAATTTTCACCGCACCTGCACCCGAAACGCAGCATTTCCCCATTCCGCGCGCCACAACGGCAGCATGGGAGGTCATGCCTCCCCGGGCGGTTAAAATTCCTTTGGCAATGTTCATTCCTTCTAAATCTTCAGGCGAAGTTTCGGTACGAACCAAAATAGATGTAGGGTAATTGGCTGCTTCATCGGCAAAAAATACGATCTGACCGGTAGCAGCACCTGGTGAAGCAGGCAATCCTTTAGCCAATACGGTGGCCGATTTCATGGCAGCGGGGTCAAAAACCGGGTGGAGTAGTTCATCCAATTTTCCGGCGTCGATGCGTTTCAATGCGGTCTTTTCGTCGATGCGCCCTTCTTCAAGCATATCGATGGCAATTTTTACCATCGCGGCGCCAGTCCGTTTTCCGTTGCGGGTTTGCAGCAGCCACAATTTGCCGTCCTGAATGGTGAATTCGAGATCCTGCATGTCGCTGTAGTGATCTTCCAATTTTTGTTGTGTTTCGTTCAACTGGCGAAACATTTCCGGCATGGCTTCCTCCAATGAAGGATATTTTGCAACCCGGTCTTCTTCGCTCACGCCTTGTAGTTCTGCCCATTTTTTCGAACCGGAAATGGTAATTTCCTGCGGTGTGCGAATGCCTGCTACTACGTCTTCTCCCTGAGCATTGATGAGGTATTCGCCGTTAAAAACATCTTCGCCGGTAGCGGCGTCGCGGGTAAAGGCAACACCCGTCCCCGAGGTTAATCCCATGTTTCCAAAAACCATTGCCTGAACGTTCACGGCTGTTCCCCATTCATCGGGGATTTGTTCCATACGGCGATAATATACAGCACGGCTGTTGCCCCAACTGTTGAATACGGCGGCAACGGAACCCCACAATTGTTCCCATGGGTCGGTTGGAAAATCTTTTCCGGTAACTTCTTTCACTGCAATTTTAAACCGTCTAACCAGTTCCTGCAGGTCTTCGGTTGTGAAATCGGTATCCAAACGAATTTCTTTTTCCTCCTTTAAAATTTCAATAATATCTTCGAAAGGATCGATTTCTTCTTTGCTTGCTGGTTTCATTTCCATCACCACATCTCCATACATCTGGACGAAACGGCGATATGAATCCCACGCGAAACGGGGATTGCCCGACTTTTTAGCAATACCTTCCACTGCATTATCGTTCAACCCAAGGTTAAGCACTGTGTCCATCATGCCCGGCATGGATGCCCTGGCCCCGGAACGAACGGAAACCAAACACGGATTTTCTTTATCCCCGAATTTTGTGTCGGTCAGTTTCTCAATCAAGGCAACCGCTGCTTCCACTTCCGGTTTTATCAAATCGAACGTTGCTTTTTGCCCCAGCTCATTATACATGGTACATACCTCAGTGGTAATAGTGAATCCCGGAGGAACAGGAACGCCAATGAGGTTCATTTCTGCAAGGTTGGCTCCTTTGCCACCCAACAGGTTTTTCATGTCTGCTTTACCTTCTGCCTTGCCGGCGCCAAAGGTATATACATATTTCGCCATAGAATTGAATTTTAGTTATATAAATAGAAAATATCTCATAGTTTACGAGGTGCTAAAGTAAATTTAATTTTTCAGAAATAAAACGTAGATTTGCAATTCTCCCGGTTTTGTATTCCGTTGAGAATGAACTCTTAACTTTCTTTAACTTTGATTGAGATGTGTTAACACCTTTCCATCGTATCTTTGTATTGTTCTTAAAAAAGATATCAAATAGTTTTTTCATAGAAATAGATTAGGTTTTGGTTAAGGAAAGCAAGGACGGATTCTCGTCCTTGTTTTTTTGTCCTTACTTTGCACCCTAATTGCTGCCATTTTTACATCTCAAACGAACTTTGCAAGCCATTGTTTCCTGAATACTAAAATTATTTACTGACGTATTGTCTGTCAGTGGTTTATGGTTTGCTATTTGACTTGTTTTTATTCTGGATTTTAAATTACGGAATTATGAACATGAATAATTTTACAATAAAAGCACAGGAAGCCATTCAACATGGTTTTCAAATCGCACAAGGCAATAATCAGCAGGCCATCGAAACCGGCCATATTTTCAAAGGACTTTTTTATTCTGCCGAAAATGTTGTCAATTTCCTTTTAAAGAAATTGGGAGTTGAGGTAACCGTTTTTCAACAGGCTATCAATAAAATTATCGAATCGTACCCACGGGTTACAGGTGGCGAGCAATATTTATCCAACGCTTCCAACCGTTCTTTGCAAAAATCGGTTGGTCTTGCCCAGGAAATGGGCGATCAGTTTGTTTCTGTTGAGCATGTTTTAATTTCGCTTCTCGATGCTAATGATGCTATTAGCAGGTTGATGAAAGACAACGGGATCACGAAAGACAACCTACGGAAAGCTGTAGAAGATCTGCGCAAGGGCTCCAAGGTGGATAGCCAAACGGCAGAAGACAAATTTAATTCGTTAAACCGTTTTGCGCTGAATCTCAATGATCGTGCTCGCTCGGGAAAACTGGACCCGGTGATTGGCCGCGACGATGAAATTCGAAGAATTCTTCAGATACTTTCGCGCCGCACAAAAAATAACCCCATTTTAATTGGTGAACCCGGAACCGGGAAAACGGCTATTGCCGAAGGTTTGGCTCATCGCATTGTAAGAGGTGATGTCCCCGGGAATTTAAAATCGAAACAAGTATTTTCACTCGACATGGGCGCATTAATTGCCGGTGCGAAATACAAGGGCGAGTTTGAAGAACGACTGAAAGCCGTTGTCAACGAGGTAATCGAATCCAACGACGAGGTAATTCTGTTTATCGACGAAATCCATACTTTGGTAGGTGCAGGGAAAGGCGAAGGTGCCATGGATGCTGCAAACATTTTAAAGCCTGCTCTTGCAAGGGGCGATTTGCGTGCAATTGGTGCAACCACGCTTAGCGAATACCAAAAATATTTCGAAAAAGATAAAGCACTGGAACGCCGCTTTCAGGTGGTGTATGTAAATGAACCGGATACGCTGAGTGCAATTTCCATTCTCAGGGGAATAAAAGAACGCTACGAAAACCACCACAAAGTAAGAATTAAAGACGATGCGATCATTGCGGCCGTTGAACTTTCGCAGCGTTACATTTCCGACCGCTTTTTGCCCGACAAAGCCATCGATTTAATGGATGAAGCTGCCGCAAAGCTACGTTTGGAAATTGATTCCGTGCCGGAAGAACTGGATGAAATTGAACGCCGTGTAAAACAACTGGAAATTGAACGCGAAGCTATTAAACGTGAAAAAGACGACAAGAAACTGGAGGGTCTGAGCGAAGTCATTTCCAACTTAAAAGAGGAACAATCCAGGATGCGGGCAAAATGGGAATCCGAAAAATCGGTGATCGATGCGATTCAGAAGAAGAAATCGGTGATTGAAAATTACAAATTTGAAGCCGAGGAGGCCGAACGCCAAGGCAACTACGAACGCGTGGCCGAGCTGCGCTATGGCCGGATGAAAGAAGCTGAACACGAAATAGAAGGATTAAAACAGGAACTGGCTCAACTAAAAGAAGTTGAAAGTTTAATAAAAGAAGAAGTTGATACTGAAGATATAGCCGATGTTGTAGCGCGTTGGACAGGAATACCTGTGTCGAAAATGTTGCAAAGCGAACGCGAAAAGCTGTTGCACATGGAAGATGAGTTGCACAAAAGGGTAGTAGGGCAGGATGAGGCAATTATTGCAGTTTCCGATGCAGTGCGACGTAGCCGGGCGGGCCTTCAGGATGAAAAACGCCCGATAGGCTCCTTTATCTTTTTAGGTTCTACCGGTGTTGGGAAAACGGAATTGGCAAAAGCACTGGCCGATTATCTTTTCAACAACGAAAACATGATGACGCGCATCGACATGTCCGAATATCAGGAAAAGTTTTCTGTTACCCGATTGATTGGCAGTCCTCCCGGATACGTAGGTTACGACGAAGGTGGGCAGCTCACCGAAGCCGTTCGCCACAAACCGTATTCAGTAGTGCTTTTTGATGAAATTGAAAAAGCGCACCCGGATGTATTCAACGTGCTTTTACAGGTGCTTGACGATGGACGCCTGACCGACAATAAAGGAAGAACCGTGAATTTCAAAAATACAATCATTATAATGACGTCAAATTTAGGTTCGCAAATCATTCAGGAAAGCTACAACCGAATGACCGCCGACAACCATGCCGAGGTGTTGGAAGAAACCCACGATCGTTTGTTGGAAATGTTACGGCAGACGATTCGTCCGGAGTTTCTTAACCGGATAGATGAAACCATTGTGTTTACACCCTTGTCGCGCAAAGAAATCAGGGAGATTGTGCACATTCAATTTGATCAGGTTGTTAAACGCCTCTCCGGCAACGATATAAAAATTGAAATCACCGAAGAAGCAGTGGACTGGTTGGCCGCGGTTGGTTACGAGCCCCAGTTTGGTGCCCGCCCGGTGAAACGGATTTTACAAAGAAATGTGCTGAACGAACTTTCTAAACGAATACTTTCAGGTACCGTTCGCAAAGACAAAACTATTATCGTTGACGTGGAAGAAGATGGCCTGGTTTTCAGAAATTAACCACTTTGTTCACTACAAAGCATAAAGAATGAATCTACTCTGAAGACAATATTTTAACACAAAGGCACTAAGTCACAAAGTTCTTTAAAATTTAAGTTACTAATAATAAACACTTTGTGTTTATTTGTTACTTCGTGTCTTCGTGCCTTCGTGTTGAATCTTTATTTCTTACTTTTCGGAGTGCACTCAAAAATCCAATTCAAGAGCATAACCTCAGAACTCCTGACCCCATATCTTAAAATCAGGCAGTTACCCCTACTTGTT
>CAZNEV010000080.1:0-20788 GCA_964572085.1 uncultured Maribellus sp.
GTTTCAATCCTTGTTTTGGTGGAAGTGGTTCGGGAAGAAATTCTTCAAATACCTGAAAAGATAAATTATTGCAGTTTCAATCCTTGTTTTGGTGGAAGTGGTTCGGGAAGTTGCCAGGTCGGTAATCTCGTTCATAATCCAGAATTGTTTCAATCCTTGTTTTGGTGGAAGTGGTTCGGGAAGGCCACAGTTTGAGGCATTCGGCAGCTATCAATTTGCGTTTCAATCCTTGTTTTGGTGGAAGTGGTTCGGGAAGTACTTTGGCTCCAGTTCATACACATCGCATACTTTTTGTTTCAATCCTTGTTTTGGTGGAAGTGGTTCGGGAAGTAACCAGGGCGGTGCCAAAGAGGTTAGCTTCAAAACGTTTCAATCCTTGTTTTGGTGGAAGTGGTTCGGGAAGTTCCGTCAGGCGCAACGAAAAGCATAACATGCGGTAGTTTCAATCCTTGTTTTGGTGGAAGTGGTTCGGGAAGGTACCGCCGAAGGGATTGCCATTCCTGAAATGATTCGTTTCAATCCTTGTTTTGGTGGAAGTGGTTCGGGAAGTCAAGCAAAATACAGGATGTTAAACATGGTATTTACGTTTCAATCCTTGTTTTGGTGGAAGTGGTTCGGGAAGACGCGCGAGGCTTATAACTTCAATTTCACGGTAGAGGGTTTCAATCCTTGTTTTGGTGGAAGTGGTTCGGGAAGTGTGGCCCGGCTCCGGTATGTAACCCGTCATTATTTCGGTTTCAATCCTTGTTTTGGTGGAAGTGGTTCGGGAAGAGTGCCTGCCTCCGGGATAGCCTGGCCGTGTCACTGTTTCAATCCTTGTTTTGGTGGAAGTGGTTCGGGAAGTTGGAATGTTACACGCCCGGAGGCTTTAACGGCATCGGGTTTCAATCCTTGTTTTGGTGGAAGTGGTTCGGGAAGTATCTACAACCTGTGTGATTGAATTTTATAAGGAACAGTTTCAATCCTTGTTTTGGTGGAAGTGGTTCGGGAAGAGCCAGAACAGCCGTTCCCATTGCTGCCTTTGTTGCGGTTTCAATCCTTGTTTTGGTGGAAGTGGTTCGGGAAGACAGTCAGCGGTTAGATATTTACGAAAACCGGTTAACGTTTCAATCCTTGTTTTGGTGGAAGTGGTTCGGGAAGTTTTTTTATTGTATTGGCTATTTCATCCCCAAATTGAGTTTCAATCCTTGTTTTGGTGGAAGTGGTTCGGGAAGACGACTTGGAGTATGAGTTTGAATTTGTGGCAGTTTCGTTTCAATCCTTGTTTTGGTGGAAGTGGTTCGGGAAGTTTATGGGTTTGCACCAAGAGGACAAAGTGGTAGGCGGTTTCAATCCTTGTTTTGGTGGAAGTGGTTCGGGAAGCAGAAGGCGCGCCAACAACTTCTAATTCAAAAACAGGTTTCAATCCTTGTTTTGGTGGAAGTGGTTCGGGAAGAAAATCGTGAAGTTTGAAGGGGAAAGCATGAGGAAGGTTTCAATCCTTGTTTTGGTGGAAGTGGTTCGGGAAGTGGAATGTTACACGCCCGGAGGCTTTAACGGCATCGGGTTTCAATCCTTGTTTTGGTGGAAGTGGTTCGGGAAGAACTTTACGAAATGCTTGTGGAGGCATTAGATACCTTGTTTCAATCCTTGTTTTGGTGGAAGTGGTTCGGGAAGCTGTGGATAGGTGTAAGCCATTGGTTTCCTGAACCAAGGTATATGTTTTGTATGAATGATTTTCTTGATTTCAATATGTCAAAGAACTTGTTTTTGCCTGTTTTTGTTTCCATTTCCGAAAGTTTAAACTTTTATCTATCAGCGGCTTAATTGCCGTTTTATTCCATCCAAAAATAAATTTGCGTCCGTTAAAGTTATTTCACGCAAATATTCCGATACGTGCATCCCAAACACCGCTGCTTGTATTTCGTGGCTTTCGGGAACCGGTTGTTTTCAATCACGTCAATTACGTCAAAGCAAACTTGTTGAACAGCGGCTTTCGATTTGCTGTCAATTTCAACCTCAACCAATTTGTTTGCCGACCGCGTGTAAACCAAAAACCCTTTGTTCACCGTCTTGCGAAAATTAGCTTCAATCAGCACCGCATAACATTCCAACTGCGTACGGTAGGTATCGTAAATACGGCCTTCAAATTTAGCAAATTTATAATCAAGTGGTGCCATTGTCCCATCGTTTAAAAGCAGAACTTCATCAATTTTCCCGCGCAAGAGCTCGTTAGTTAAATATTGATCGGCGTGTTTTTCAACAGCACCAATCCGTTTCCGCAAATAATCTTTGTTGCGTTCCAATTTCATGTCGTGCACCTGCCGCCCTTTTTCCACTTTGTAGTGCCGCCCCTCGTATTGAGGGATGCACAACACATACTCGAAGTAGGTAAACCGCGGGCAGAAAAGGTATTCGATGATATGTGACGGAGTTACTGACATCAGAAAAAAAGTGCTTTTACATCGTCCGTCACTAATTTTTTATCGAATGCCTGTCCCATCAACGCAGTTTGCCGCAATTCGTTTTTGCTCATCGGGAAAATATATACCGAATCGGTTTCTTCGTCGATCAACTCCCCTACTTCAAGTTCCAGCGTGTCTTTTTGGTTCTCGTCCAAGCTACCCAGAAAGACGGATTTCTGTACGCGGTACAGTCCAGCCAGCTTGCATTTCTTTGCAATTTTGGTACGGGGCCGGTCCTTTTTAATGTCGTATAAAACCCAGCAAATCATGGTTTTTGTATTAAACTGTTGGCAAATTGGTGCGCGTCCATTTGCATGGCGTTCATGCGGGTTTGGTTGCGCCCTTTGTATCGTATTTTATCCTCTTCCAGAAATTTCATCAAGGCCTGCATCAGCAAGTTTTTCCCGTCGGCGTTGAGGCTTAACCCATTCGTAATTGCAACGGTGTGCGAGTCGTTTACCTTTTTTGCCGAAAACAATTTGAATACCGTTTCGTCGGCATAAGTGCGGTAGGGTTCAATAAAATCGAATACCATGCTTTTCATGTTGTAATCATCGCGGTGCATAAAACCTACATAAGGGTCGATGCCGGCAATTACCAACACTTTTTCAACACGGCTATACAAAACGCCGTAGGCATAATTCAGAAAAGCATTGAACTGGTCGCTTGCCGGACGAAAACTACGGCCTGCAAACTGGTATCTTTCGGTGAGCAAGGAACTTAAGGTCTGAAAATAGATGCGCCCGGCAGTTCCTTCCAATCCGCGCAAAGTGCTGTCGATTGTATCAATTTTGTCACCTGGCACCTTTTCTATCTTTATTTTTAATGTCGAAATCGCATCGATTTTTTCCTGAATGGTTTCAGCGTTTGCCGGACGATGGTTTTTCAAGCGTTTCAAAAATTCCGTTTGGTTTTCGAGTTTTGCTGCCAGCCAATTTTTTATCCACCGCACCCCTATCGCGTTGAGGCTGGCGTCCAATTGCTGCTTGCGAATGCGCGATGTGCTGCCGGGCTTGCTGTGCCAGAAACGGCCAACCGGCACCCCGTCGTGTTCAAAAACCAAGATGTCGATGTTATTTTTCATGGCCAAAATAATGGCATCGGTGCTTATGGCGGCTCCCTTGCTCAACAAAATCGAGGTCACTTTTTGGCTGGCGAAATGATGTTTTTGCTTTTCTCCGTCTTTGGGCACGGTAACCTCAAAAAGTTCGTCTTTGATGTGCACGTAAGTCCCCCAGGTGTTGATTATCAATTGCATTGGCGAAAACTTTTTTTAATAGATGAGTACTTTATTATTTATTATTTATTATTTATTATTTATTATTTATTATTTCTTATTTCTTATTTCTTATTTCTTATTTCCTGCATTTTTCAAATTCATATTATACAATTAGACTCACCGTACCAAAACCGCGGCTCACCGATTTTCCGATGCCTACCCATTGCGGAACAAATGCGTTGCTGGTAAACTCGCCCGAAAAAGCCAACAAAGGCTGATCCTTTAAATGAGTTGTGTTTTCTTTTACCCTCGCCACCGCCATAATCCGTTCGGTGGTGCGGTACGAAAGTCCCTTGTAGAAACTGAGTATGTTGTTTTGAAGTTGGCGGTTCAGAAATTGTGTTTTTTCGGTTTCGCTCAACTGCAAATATATGCGGTGGTTGGCTTGGTTCAAAGCAATCCAAAAGGTTTTAAACGAATAGTTATAAAGCTGTTGGTTTACCACCAATTCAACCTGTTTTTGCTGAATGTTTTTTGCCATAACCGGGAATTTTTCGCCTTCAATATCAATTTCCTTTATTTTTAGGAACAGCGACACCAGCAAATCGGCACCCTCCTGAAGCCCAACCAGCATGGGCGTTTTGTTGATTACTTTGTATTGCACCAGCGGATAGGCATAACGCGATTTCCCGTCGGCATAGTGGTTGTGCAACAAAGGCGAGTGATCCCTGAACAGGTTGCCAAAATAGCCGCGCAATTTGTGTGCATCGCGGGTTTGCAACTCGATGTCGGGGAACTGGATTGTGGTTTGTGTTATTTGCATGATTTATTTTTTTTAAGAGCTGGGGACGGTGCCCCAGTTTTGCTGTGTCGGGCTTTCAGCCTGTATCTTCCTGCCTGTATGCTGGGGACGGTGCCACCAGTTGTATGTCTCAGGCTTACAGCCTGTAAAGCTTTAATCCCAGAAATATTTGGGATCATATTCGATAATGTCGTACTCTTTTACAAATTGCTCCACCTCCTCTTGGAGTGTTTTGTAACCATGATGTTCTTTCTGGTTTTCGATATAGCGTTTTACCACCTCTACCTTTGAACTGCTTACAGAAAAAGCACCGTAGCCTATTTGCCATTTGAAAAGCTTTGTTCCGCCTTCGATGGTTTTTATCCATTTCGATGATTCTTTTTTCACCTCTTCAACTACTTTGGCCAATGCGAAATTTTTCGACAGCCTAAAAAGGATATGAATATGGTCGGGTACCGAGTTGATGATTAGCGCAGGGCTTTCATATTCCTGCAAAGTGCCGGCCATGTAGGCGTGTACCCGCTTCTCGATAGCAGGTGTGAGGTACGGGTTGCGGCCTTTGGTGCCGAAGACGAGGTGGATGTACATTTGTGATAGCGATTGTCCCATAGTTATTCGTTTTTTAGGGGCGATGCCCCTAATTATGATGTGTCAGGCCGATAGCCTGATTATTCTTTCTTTTTCAGGCTGTAAGCCTGAGACAGCGTAACTGGGGGCACCGTCCCCAGGTATGGGCGTGTCCCCAGGTACGGGCGTGGTCGCCACAGCAGAAGGGACGCTGCCCATGAACACCAGCCTGTAGGGCTGGGAGAACAGTATAGGAAAGTGCAAATCAATATTGCGGAGCTGGATAGTCGTTTGTGTTATTTGCATGGTGTTATAGCATGTAAGTTGTATTTAAACTGGCAATGTATCCCAAATTTTGAGAATAATCGTCGGTCGAGTAATTGTAGTTTTGGCTCGGACATTCCAAATCTGAAACGTAAAAATTGAATTGTTTTTCCGAGTCAAAATCAATCAGTTTTGAGTCGAAAGGAATAGGAACGTTGATCACAAAATCATAAAACTCCGTTTTTATTTTGCTGAACTCGGCTTCCCGTTCCCAGGGTTTTAGATTTTCTGTTTTGCACATGGCAATATATTCTTCCCAGATAGTTTTTGCTCTTTTATTTAGTTGAATATAGATGGATTCCGTTTTTCTATTCTCAATTAATTCAAAATCAACCAGCGAAAAATCAAGGTTTTTTATGGCATTTAACAGGGGTTGACTTGTGTTGTCGGATTGCTTTCTTACTTCCAGAAAATATTTTTCAATAAGTTGGATGTAATCCCGTTCTTCAACTTCACTAAAATCTTTCAAAACATTTTCTGTTTTCATCAGCAAATCGCTGCCATAAACAAAGTTGCTCGATTTACGGTATTCATCAATGTTGTAAACATAAACCTCCGAAATACCCTGTTTTTCATTGTAGCGGTTTGCCCGGCCGGCTGCCTGAATAATTGAATCTATTGGCGCCAACTGTCTAAAAACAGTATCCACCGAAATATCAACGCCGGCTTCGACCAATTGCGTTGAAACAATAACCTTTTGTAATTTGGATTCTTTCTTTATTCGCTTTATTATTTCCTTCCTTTCAAAAGGCGTTATCAGCGTTGTTAAAAAATATGTTTCAATGTTTGAGGTATCCATTTCATCACAAATAAATTTGAACGTTTCGCTGGCTGCTCTTTTTGTGTTTACAATTACCAGAACGTCTTTTTTCGGGTTGTTTTGGATATAATTGGAAAGTGTTGTTTTAAAATTATCGAAACTGATTTTATTATTGACAATCAGTTTTGTTCGATTAAAAAACCGAAAGTATTTTTTATAATCCGGGACCAGCTCAACAATATCTTCGTTTGGAGTAAATATTAACGGTTGAGTTGCTGAAATCAGGATAAAATAGATATTTAATTTTTCGCCCAGAATCTTAAAAGTTTCCCGAATTGTCTCCCAATATTCATAGGGAATGGTTTGGATTTCATCAAGTAGAATTACTGAATTAGCCAAATGGGCAAATTTCATCAATTTGGCTTTGACGCACGAAAGTAATGTTTCCAACAACTGAACAAATGTGGTAACCACCGTGTCCGATTGCCATGTTTCGATTAAAAATTTGCTTTGAAAATAATCCACAACATTTTCGTTTGTTTTATAAACGGGTTCAGCCAAATGATGGTGTTTTAATAAAATATCGGTATTTGTTGTTTCCAGAATATCGGAATACACCTCAAAGTTTTGATCAATAATTGAGGTGAAAGGGATATTTATAACAATTTTGGAATTTTTAAAACCCGTGAGTTTCCGCAGTTTGTCGGCAATATTGTATGCAGTTATCGTTTTGCCCAGTCCGGTGGGGAGTGTTATCGAATAAATATGCTTGGAAATATCAAACACTTTTTCCAGATGCTCAACTGAAGAATAAAAAGCTTCATTTTTTAGTTTATCGATTTCGGATTTTGGCTGATTAAAGTTCTTGCGATTTCTAAATTCCGCGATTTTATTTATCACATCCGACTGAGGCACAAACCCTGAATCACCATCAATAATAACCTCATTTTTATCAGCAAAAAGCAAGGTTGAATAAATGAGTTGATGAATATAAAACAGCGATATTTTTGTCTCCGCTCCTACTTCAATATACTTGTCCTGCAAAACATCAAAAGAGAAATCCTCAAATACTGTATCATATATCTCATTCTTTACAAATCTTACAAAATCATCCCACTCAATTTTGAAATCAAAACCAGTCAACAGGACAGTAAACACATTTCGGATATCCTCAGCCTTAATGCTATCAACGAGTTCAGGCAATAGTTCGCGCCATTCATCATCTATCAAAACCTCCTCCGATAAATTGCATAAACGTCCATGATGTCTTTTAACGGCTGAAAATGTGAAAACACTTAGCAATTGGGCAAGCTCTTTTTCGATGCTTTTGGACACCAAAAATTTTTCTGAAACAAAATATACAAATAGCGCCGAAAGCAGCGCATGGCTTTTTCGTTTATCGTGCGCTTCGTCGAGGTTTCGAATATAGTGCTGAAAAAAAATTGTTGCTTTTCCCAAATCGTGAAATGCTGCCGCTAAATAAACCAAATCAGTTATTACCTCTGAAATATCTATTTCTTTGCCATCAAAATCGACAAGTAAATTTAATCGCTTTCGTTTTATGGATCCAACGGCGACTTTTGCAACTTCCTGCAAATGGTTAATCAATAATTTGTCGGGATGCGATAATAATTCCATAATCAGAGAAATAAAATATTGCCGTGGTTTTCAACCCGATAATAATTTTCAACTTTAGCTTTTATAGGCAAGCCATTTTTTTCAATCAATACTTCTGAAAATTCCTGGATTTCCCGCTTTCGGTTCATTTCTATGGGCATATTGTTGGCGGAATACATGGCTGAATAATCAAATTCGATGGGCTGTTCACCAACTATTTTCGACAAGTTTACAGCGGAAATAATATCGATGTAATTGTGTTCCTGATTTTCAATCCATTCTGCTTGTTTTACATCTACAAAATCGATTGTTGCTGTAAATTGTGCCAAACCAAGATAAGGCGAAAAATGATGCTTTTTCATTTTAATTCTTTCCGCCAAATCAGCAAACACCGCATCATTATTATTCAAAGCAATAAAAATCCTGTATTTCACATTTTTAACCAGCTCAAATTCTATTTGTGTTCGCCCTGCTTTCGATAAATCGTAAAACGACAGTTTTGTATTTATCAAATTCATTGCAACATTTTCCTTTTTAACAGGATTGATAATTTGAACCGCAATTTCAGAATTTGCTTTCGAGAAAAATTCCTGAACAGGAATCGCACCCTCAGGGAAAACTCCATCTGCCACTTCGCGCTCCATCCCCAATATTGCACCCATCAAACCGGCAATTGCCGTGCGCGTGGGTATTGAGTATGAAAGCGGCGAAGTGGTTGTGTTGTATTTTCGGAAATGCCCATATTCGCTGCTGATGTCGAAAATGAGTATTTCTTTATAGTTCATCGTTGCTGATTTTTGTAATTGCTTGTCCCTTATAAATCATCTGAACCCTTGAATCGGCTTTAAACTCGATGCCAGCAATTTTGTCTTTATTTGCTTTCAATTCGTCAAGCAATTCGGTAACATCAATTTTGTAATCCTTTACATTACGAATTTGCATTTCATTCATTTCACCCGTTTCTAACTTTATTCTTTGACGCAAACTGCCAATATAAAATGGCTCTTTATAATCAATCACAAGCAAAACCAAAGGAGTTTGTCCAAATTTAGAGCGGGAAATCAACGATTTTGTTCCATCCCAGATTCCTTCCAACAACAACTCTTTATCAGCGTTTGTCATTTTTGAATATTGCGCCGATTTTTCGTTGATGATTCCATTAAAGCCGATAATAGCATAAGGAATTTTATACTCTGTTCTGAAAGTAGCTTTTGTTTTTCCAGATGATGCTGCAAAAGCTCCCGTGCCCTGTTCTTCAATAATTTCAGTTTTGTTTAGGGAACGCCCCATTTGAAACTGAACTGGCCCAATTCGGGTTATTGAGGCATTGCTCAATGGAATTACACCTCCAAAAGTTCTGATATCGATACATATATTCAATATATTATCAACTTGTTCATCGAAGTCTTTTGCTCGCCGCTTGCCGTCTTTTATGTATTGCTTTTCGCCCTCGCCATAAGTAGTTTCTCGCACAAAAACATCCTTCCCTTCTTTACCGTTAAAACCCTTGTACTCAAACCAAAAATCACGAATGGTTCGCTTTAAGCGAACATCAGTTACTAAAACAGTGCTGTCTTCGGTGTCAAAACGTGGACGGTTTTCGTTTAGCGGGTCGCCATTGGGATTTGCATTTTCTATATCGTACAGAAATAGAATTTCGCTTCGCTTGTTAATAATTTCACTCATAATGATTTTCTTTTTATTTGGTTAAAAATTATTTACTTTCCTTTTTCTCGCGTTTGAATTGTTTGCCCATTTCCAAACCTGCAACAAAGTAAAATGAGAGTTCGTTGTTGGTCATTTTGTTCAATTCATGGGATTTGACAATAAAATAATTGTTTATGATTTCGCGCAATTCAGTATATACATAATTGTTTTTCTGATACTTCTGAATTTTATCCAGAGCTTCGGTATAAACGTTCATCACCGTTTCAGGATTAAGTTTATACCCTTTCAGTTTGTTTTCGAAAGGTGGATTACTGGTATTCAAACTTTGCGATTGAATATCGTAGAGAAACCGCACCAATACGCCGACCGCAAAAATTCCAACTTTGATATCGCTGTCCAAAAAGTTGGAATTTGCTTTTACGAACTCGTTGAAACCTTCAAGGTTAAAACGGCTCTCCTTTTTCTGAGAATTTTCTATTTCCATGTATTTATAATTTTGATTGTAATTAATAGTTTCTAATTCTTGTAAATAGGAAATGAGCATAATTGCTTTTTTAACAGTTAGTGCGGTTTTTTCTACATAACCATCCTTAGTTTTAATTTTATTGAAGTTCTTTTGGATGAGCAGCATAATGTGCCTAAAAAGAAAGTTTAGCGATATACTTTCCCCTGAAAAGATTTTATTTAATGCAATGAGAAAATGATTATTAAAAACATCTTTAATTATTTGAAAATTGAACTTCAAATCCTGAAAACCATCCTGTTTTGAATAGATTGCGTTTCTAAATATATCCTTCTTATTAATTCTTTCAGGAGTATCAATAAAAAGTTTTCTAAATCTTGAGGGTAAAATTTCTTCCAGCATGAGATTTATTTTCATAGAAGATTGCATGGTTTTATAAAATGCAATATCAACATTGAAAAAATTTTCTCCCTCTTTACCTATTATTCTTAAAACATGCTCTTCTGCCCTCTTTTTTGTTTCTGTAGATATTCTTTTTTCATCTTGAAACGCAGTTTTAAGAAGATTTACTATTCTCTCTAATTTTTTATTATCAGTTTTTAATATTGGATTAGGGACTACTAAATATTCATGTCCATAAAAATATCCTTTCAGATTATTTGAAATATATCTTCCACCAAGTTCCAACTTCAAAGCCTCTTCTTCCGATACAGGATAATTCCTCCAGTTCATTTTTTTATTAAAAAAGCCCGAAATAAAACCTTCTTTATCCGGTGATGAATAAGGGAAGGGCGCAGCAAAACCATAAATTTCGGATTTTTCATTTCCCGAAACTGAACATTTTTTAACCCTTGACCTTGATGCTGTCCCATTGTTTTCAATTTTACTTCGAGAATATTCTTGAATAATAATGTTTTTAATGACCTCAAAGTCACTTAAATATAAATCTCTTTCATAATTGATTCGCAAAGAAATACCAGAACTAAGACCTTTAGGTAAACTTGATAGGTATTCTTTAATTTTTATCTCAATTATTGAAAAATTGTTTATGAATTGTGCATGAATGATTTTGAAGATTGCAACTTCTGTGTTGAAGCCCTTATGATTTAAAATCTTATTAAACTGAAGCTCTTTAATATTTTTCAGTTTCTTGACAGTCAAGCGAGTTGAAATAGTCACATCCCCTGCTCTGGCACTTGTCCCATTTCGAAAAGCATATTTTCGATAATCTACCTTTTCAGCGCTAACTTTTTCAATATCAATTCCTTTGTATTCGCAAATCAAATTTCCATTGTCATTAACTATCTCGAAAACAAGTAACAACATTTGGTAATCTTTTCCCGGGAACATGTTTTCAATGTACAAATCAACTTTTTCAAGTCCCTTGTTTTCTTCTAATTGCCATTCTCCAATGGCGGCTATTGCCTTATCCTGCATGTTATTTTCGTTTTAATTTTTCCATTTTTTATTTTTATCACTTTCTCGTAAAAATCCAAAACTCAACAAATCCTTCAGCGGATCGGAATCCACTGCACCCTACCCCATTTCATAATACACCCTAATCTTCACCCTCCTGAACGGATGCGCATCCTTATCAATGTTCCGTATTTTTGCTTTCAAGCTTACACCCTGGTCCATCATCCGGGCAATCACTTTATTGTCGGAGCGGGGCAGGTACCCGAGTTTTGCATTGTCGCGAAATACTTCGACTGCAAAAAAATCGTGTGGGTTTGTAGTCTCACGTTTCAAAATGAGTGTGTCGTTTTCTTTGATTTCGTTCTCAATTTCCTGGCCTTTGTAATACTGAAAACCTGCAATGTGGGGCGAGTTAAGGTAAATGTCCGTAGTTGCTTTCGCTGCAATTCCGATGCTGTTTTTTGCAAGCAGCAGGGATGCACCCCCAAAAAATATCCGTTTAAAAAAATCGATCCGGTTCATGGTTAAAAATTAAATTCTTTCACAATATCATTTTTACGATTCCATGTTTTGCGGAATCTCAAAAAGAATTTTGCTTTTTTTAATTTTTTCTTTCACAAAGCCCAAAAACCCATCGTCGCCTGTCAAGGTAACATCGTCGGCAATTCCCAGCACAAAGCGAGCAGGGCCTTCGTATTTGGCAACTGGCACTTTAAAATGAAACTGATTTTCCGAGCTTTCAATGATGTGTTTTTCAGCAAGCGGATATTCTTCGATCAAAAGGTTGCAAGCCCGCAAATTGAGATTGAATTCCACTTGCTTGTTGAGCTTACCGGTATTCCGGAAAACATCAACGGGCTGAGAATGGTGCAACCGCTCGTGTTTCCAGCTAAACGGGGTTTCTACAACATCTTCCATCCGGCAAATCTTAAACTGGCGGTTAAGCTGCAATTCCGTGTCGAAGGCCCACACCAAATTAAAATCATCTTTAAACTCGAAAGGTTCCACACGGCGGTTGCGCACCGTTTGGCTATTCCCGGAAGCATAGTTCATAAAAACAATTTGCTTTTTATTTTTCACGGCTGAATTGATCGCCGACACCACGATAGATTTTTCCTCTTTCAGATAGGCTTCTACCGCCAGCTCTAAATTAAGGAAAGCCACTAATTTCTGTTTTAATTTTTGTGCCGACAGGGAATGCCCTTCCACCGAATCGATGCTTTTGGCCAGAACGTAGGCCTCTTCCTCTGTAAAGTGAAGCAAATTGGAAAGCAGTTGCCCCGCCTTGTTTTCGGGCTCTACCCAGTACTTTCCGTCTTTCTGTAACAGGTTAAAGCCAATGGATCTTAATTCTATGAGGTAATTATGAAAAGCCGACGACTGGATTTTGAGAAAGTTCATACATTCTTTCTTGGTTTTAGGGTAGCTGCCCAAAAGAAAAAGTAGTAGGCGCAACAGCCGGAATGATTTATTTTCGCGTACCATAGCATTGATTTACGATTGAACTGATGTGCATAAAGATAGGTAAATCTATTTCTTTTGCAATGTTTTTCTGAAAACTGCAAATACAATAGTTAAGGGCACAAAAAAACTGCTGCAAACTTTTCGCTTACAGCAGTTATAATTAAAGTTATTTCTAAAAATTAAATCCCATATTACTCTCCCTCTTCTCCCTTTCTACTCGTAAAGAGGGACGATTGTGACGAAGTCGCAATCAGGGTGAGTGCTTCAATTAATGACGAGCTAATATTATTTCGATACCCAGGCCACGATGCGCGGATCGTCGGGTTTCACTTTTGGTTCGATCATTTCCACTAAGTTTCCCTTTTCGTCGATCAGGTATTTTTGAAAATTCCAGGTAACTTCGGAATCCAAAACGCCATTTTTGCTTTTTTGGGTGAGCCATTGGTACAACGGGTGCATGTCGTCGCCTTTAACAGAAATTTTCTCCATCATCGGAAATTCCACGCCGTAGTTTTGCTGGCAGAATTCGGCAATTTCTTTGTTCGACCCCGGTTCCTGTTGTTTGAAATTATTGGCCGGGAATCCAATTATTGTGAAATCCCCACCGCCATATTTTTCATAAAGTTCCTGCAGTTGTTCGTATTGCGGTGTAAAGCCACATTTCGATGCGGTATTTACCACCAGCACTTTTTTGCCCTTCAGGGTGGAAAGTGCGAAGTCGTTCCCTTTGATGTCTTTCACCTTAAAATCGTAGAAAGATTTTTGTGCAAAACCGGTCGAAACCATTAGGGTTAAGCCAACTATTAATGTCATGTGTTTCATTTTTTTACTATTTTTAATTGTTATGAAGTTGAAACAACGGGATGGTTTAAAAGTTTTAAGCATAGCGGCAAACAGAATAAATCGTATAAAATGGAGGAAAAGTAAAGTTCAACGTTTAGCTTTGCAAGATGAAGAATTCGATACCACAAACCATGAAGGCCATTATACTGGCCGAAGGAGGTGTAACCCCGGAATGTAAAAACATTGCCGTACCACGGCCCGGTCCGGGTGAAGTGTTGGTGAAAATGCACGCTGCACCGATCAACCCTTCCGATTTGGCATTTTTAAAAGGCGGATATGGAATCAAACGCCCTCTGCCAACTGTTCCCGGCTTAGAAGGCAGCGGAGCCGTTGTTGCCGCCGGAAAAGGTTTGTTGCCCAAACTTTGGATGGGCAAAATCGTAGCCTGTGCCGCATCGCCCAAATACAACGGCACTTGGGCCGAATATATGGTGACCGGCGCAAGTTCGTGCGTACCGCTTTCAAAAAATGTTTCGCCCGACCAGGGCGCAATGATGTTTGTGAACCCAATGACCGCTTTGGCATTTTTTGATGTGTACGAAAAAACACCGAACCCCGGAAAACAGCAAAGAGCCATCATTAACACCGCAGGAGCAAGTTCGTTGGGCAAAATGGTGGTAAAATTAGGCCAGAAGAAAGGGATCGGGGTAATATCGGTTGTGCGGCGAAAGGAACAGGTGGAGGCACTAAAAGCTGAAGGAACAAAATATGTTGTTAACAGCAGCGACCCAGATTTTGAAGATCAGTTGAAAACACTGGCCCATCAACTTAATGCTACGGTGTTGTTCGATGCCGTTTCCGGCACCTTGAGTCAGAAATTGTTGAATTGCGTACCAAAAGGAAGTAAACTTTTTATTTATGGGCGACTTTCAAGAGAAGCCTGTGAAATTGACACCGGCGAGATGATTTTTACAGGGAACCAAATTCAGGGATTCTGGTTGACGGACTGGCTGCACAAAAAAAATATGCTTCAAATTTTCATGAATACCCGCAAAGTGCAGTCGCTGATTGGTAATGAACTGGGAACTACTATTTACAAACAATTTCCACCGGAAAAAATTGCCGAGGCTATTGAGACCTACAAAAGAAACATGAGTAAGGGGAAGGTGCTGATTCGGTTTTAATTGGTAGCAAGTATCAAGAGAGAGGTGAGAGGTGAGAGGTGAGAGGTGAGAGGTTAATCGTTTCCTGTTTTCCAATACCTTATCACCAAAATCAAAAGGGCAACAAAAAAGACGATGTAAATCAACAATTCAATTTGTTTCATTGGGTTGGATTATTTTTTTCATTACGCGCATTTTGTGCGTGTAACGCTGGGTGTCTATATTGAAAATCCCGAATTGATCCACATTGTCGATGCGCACCTTGCCCGAAGCATGGATAATTTTATTGCGTTTCCAAATTATCCCCACATGAACAATGCTGCCTTCCTCGTCGTCGAAAAAGGCAAGGTCGCCCGGTTCTGCTTCATCTACAAAACTTAGTGCGCGCCCAATTTTTACCTGCTCACTGGCATCGCGTGGCAGTTTTATGCCAATCATTTTATAAATTATTTGGGTGAGCCCGCTGCAATCGATGCCAAATGGAGTGCGCCCTCCCCACAAATACGGGGCATTAAAATATTTCAATGCTTGTTTTATGGCAACATCGCGCGGATTATCTAACTTTCCATACACAACTTCTCCCCCTGAAAGATAATTTTCTTTTCCTACCGAAAAACGTTTCAGATAGGGTCGCCAAACCGGCAAAGTGCTTCCGGCAACCATCATTAAATTTTGCTCGTTGTTCACTGGAATAATGGTGATAATGTCGGTAGCAACTGCAATGGCGTTTTTCATTATCTTTTTCACCGAACGCTCGGCAATCGGGGTAATCATTTTTGTGTCTATCCAGCCTTCGTACCCGTCATATTCCAGTTTCACGTTAGTCCATCCCACCATTTGTTCGCGCATTTCAAAATGTTCGCCAAACAATACCTGGGTCACCATTTCGCTTCGTTCCGAAGGTTCTTTCCGGACAGGAATAATACTTAGGTTTGAAATTCCGTAATTCATGTATGCTGTTAAGTTTGTTTTGAGAACCCTTTGCATTTGTGAACTTTAACACCCATTTGCGATGTTAAACCATTACAATATTCTTCAATCAAAATAATTTCTTAATTTTATTTCTTTAAACAATGACGTTCTTTTGCAACGCATAGACACAAAACTATCAAAAAATTAATTGTACAACCCGATTATGAGCAATTTTCAGAACAAAATTAGAAACTATACCCAGGTTTTGTATTGGGCATTTGTTTTTGTGCTTAGTGCGGTGCTGCTTTATTTGATACTACCCGGTGAGCCAAAATTCAAATATGAATATCAAAAAGGGCTTCCCTGGCGGCACGATAATTTGGTGGCACCTTTTGATTTTGCTATTCTGAAAACCGCTTCGGAACTGGAAGCAGAGAAAGCAGAAGTATTGAAAACGGTAGTTCCTTATTTCACCCACGACACTACCGTTTATGCCATCAAATTAGCCCAACTGAAAGCTGATTTGAATGCAGACAGCGATACTTTAAGCATTAGAAAAAAACAAGCATTCGAGCTGCTGGAGAATAAGTTGCGTGAGATTTATGCCGATGGGATTTTGCAACGCTCAGCAAACACTTATAGCGAGTTAGAAGGTAAAACAGAAATAAAAAAGCGGGTAGGCCCGGTAGTAAATACAGTAGCTATCAGCAAACTTTATTCAGAAAAATCGGCCTACAATGCCATTAACGAAACCCTTGACGAACTAAGCGAAGGAAGTTCAAAAATTAAAAGCTGGCTTTCCGCCATTTCCCCTGAACATTATTTATCGGCTAACCTCGAATACGACAAACAAACCACCGACAAGGAAATTGCGGAACTAACTGCCGGCATTTCCGCTGGCCGGGGCATGGTGCAAGCGGGCCAACGCATTGTTTTGCAGGGAGAAATTGTTGACGGCGAAAGGTTTCAACTATTAGAATCCTTAAAAGCAAGTTTTGAGCAAGAACGCGGAAAAGGCATGAGCCGCTATTGGGTTGCGCTGGGCAAAGCGCTCTTTATACTGACCTTGCTCACCTTGGCCTTTTCATTTATTTTCATCTACCGCCGCGATGTTTTGAACCAACTTCGAAGAACTACTTTTTTAATGTTGTTCATGGTGGGAATGGTATTTCTGGCGATATTTATCAACACTTTTCCGAATTTACATATTTACATGACACCGCTGGTGATTTTCCCGATCATCATACGCACTTTTTTTGATTCGCGCACGGCAATATTCATGGCAGTTATCATCACCCTCCTCATTGGTTTTTATGCGCCGAACAATTACGAATTTATACTTTTGCAAATATCAGCCAGCATTGTTGCCGTCCTCAGTTTGAACAGGATGCACCGGCGAGTGCACTTAGTTTTAGCAACTCTATGGGTTTTGCTGAGCTATTCCATTGTTTATGTGGCGCTTAATTTAATTCACGAAGGTTCCGTTTTTACCTTCGATTTTGAAATGTTAAAATGGTTTGCCCTAAGCAGTGTACTCCTTTTGCTGGTGTATCCGCTGGTATTCGTATTCGAGAAGATTTTTGGCTTTGTTTCGGATGTAACCTTAATTGAACTTTCGGACAGCAACCAACCCCTTTTACGAAAACTGGCGGAAGAGGCTCCGGGCACTTTTCAACACTCCATGCAAATTGCAAACCTTGCAGAAGAAGTAATCCTGAAAATTGGAGGAAATCCATTTTTAGTTCGGGCCGGGGCACTATACCACGACATCGGAAAAATTGCTCAGCCCAATTTCTTTATCGAAAACCAGGTGGTAGGACTAAACCCACACGACGAAATGAGCTATCAGAAAAGCGCAGAAATTATTATCGACCACGTGAAAAACGGTGTAAAACTAGCGCATAAACATAAGCTCCCCGCACCTATTGTCGAATTTATCGCTACCCACCACGGCACCACGAAAGCCAACTATTTCTACCTAAAGCAAGCGCAAGAAAACCCTGACGAAAAAATCAATGAAGAATCGTTTGGCTATCCGGGTCCGCTGCCCCGCTCGAAAGAAGCGGCTGTTGTGATGTTAGTTGACGGGATTGAAGCAGCTTCGAGGAGTTTGAAAGAAAAAAATTACACGAACCTGCAAAAGCTAATCAACGAAATGATCGACCAAAAAATAAAATTGAATCAGTTGGATCAATCAGCATTGACATTTAACGACATCAACATTATAAAAGAAACCTTGTTGAACAAACTGATTAACATCTATCACATCAGAATAGAATACCCGAAAGAACAAAATCAGCAAAACGAACAAGAAAAATAAAAAAGAAACTAATTTTGCGTGCGACAGCCATTAAAAATTCATTAAGCAGAAAAACGATGATTGATAAATTGAAAGCCGGCTTATTCCTGTTTATTTTGTTGACGGGATTGACCATGAGTTGCAAGGATGACCCCCTTCCGGAACCGGACAAACCGGAAGCACCTCAAACAACGCAAAAAGTGAATAATTTCATCGAAGAAGTAATGACTGATGTTTATTTGTGGTATAAAGAAGTGCCACAAATCGATACCCGTTACGAATTCGATTCAAAAGATTATTTTGATAAATTATTATACGAAGAAGACAAATGGTCGTTTGTGACGGACAACGTGAAAGAGTTGGAAGATAGTTTTGAAGGAATCGAAAAATCGTTTGGCTGGTCCCTGACTTTTGGTAGGTTTAGCAATACAAAAACGATTTTTGCCCTCGTTGAATTTATTTATCCGAATACCCCGGCAGCCGCATCGGGAGCGAAACGCGGCGATATGATCATCGAATTGAACGGAGCCGACATCACCGATAACAACTATATGGATTTGCTGAACAGTGAAAACATCTCCTTCACTTTCGGGCAGTACGACAACGGAAAACTCCTGAATGAAAAAACAGCGAGCATGGTAGCGCGGGAATTGAATTTAAACCCGGTGCAATTCACGCGCATCATTGAACACGGCGGCCACAAAATCGGCTATCTTTTCTATGCCCAGTATATCGAAAACTACAACACAAGCCTGGACACTGCATTTCAACATTTTTTGGACAACCGGGTTACCGACTATGTGATTGATTTGCGCTACAACCCCGGCGGAACAACCCTTGCAGCCCAATATTTGTGCAGCACAATAGCACCTTTAGATGCGGTTAACAACAAGAAAATATTGGTGAGTTTTAAGTGGAACGACAAGTATCAGCGGTATTGGGAACAAGAAAACATAACGAGCCAATTGCAAATCAACTTTATTGATTCTACCGCGATAAAACTAGGCCTTTCCAAATTGCATATTTTAACCGGCCCCGGTACTGCATCAGCATCCGAATTAACCATTACGGGGTTGAAACCCTATATGCCCGTTACTACGGTAGGTAAAACCACCTATGGGAAATA
Organism: uncultured Maribellus sp.; assembly: GCA_964572085.1. Lineage (GTDB taxonomy): Bacteria > Bacteroidota > Bacteroidia > Bacteroidales > Prolixibacteraceae > Draconibacterium. Next base: position 19,028 of record CAZNEV010000080.1, read on the forward strand.
TACCGCTTCGATAACTTTGAAGCCCGAAGACTTTTATGATGATAAACCAGCTTATTTTGCCGATTTCAAAAATTGGGGCGTTCAACCCATTATTTTGCGTTATGCCAATAAAGATGGGGTTACCAATTTTAAAGACGGCTTTTCACCCGATATTCCTGCCGAAGAGGATTTGATGGACGGTATCCCCTTGGGCGATAAAAACGAAACCTTGCTGAAAGCCGCTATTGAGGACATCACCGGGACCGTAATAATCGCAATGAAAAGTGCCCAAATAATTCCGCATCACGTACTCTTTGATAGAGGTTTCTCCAAATACGACGCAAACAAAAGAGAACTTTTGTACAATCAATTCAAGGAGGTTTTGCCCGTACAATCAAAATAAAATGATTCGATATTTCTGCTTTCTGCTTTTCCCGTTGCTTTTAGTATTAAACTCCACCGCTCAAATTATTGGAAAACTTACGCTATCCAACTCAACATTCGCTTCTACTACAAACGAATTGCCGTTTTGGCTGTGGGCCAACAACGATGGAAAAATTGCAAAAAACAATTCTTTTCTTAATCTCTCAGAAATTGGCGCTTCCGGCATCTATGTTTTTAACGATTCACGATTGTACATTACGGCAGGCACCACTTTACTTGCAGGCATTGCTAATGAAAGTTATTTTCAGCCCAACCAACTTTTTACAAAATTAAATCTTAACCACTGGGAGCTTAGTGCCGGGCTCTACCAGGATGAGTTAATGTTTGGCGGCCTATCCAGCTCCAACGGCAATTTGGCAAAAAGCCGCAACGCCCGCCCCTACCCGCGCATCGGATTCCGTATATCCGATTATAAACCTGTTCCTTTTATTGGCAAAAGGCTCTCATTCAAAGGCGAATACGACGAAGGTTTATTAACTGACGAACGCTGGGTGGATAAAACCCATCTGCACCACAAGTCATTCTACTTAAAGTATAGCCCAACAACGAATTTCAATGTACAGGCCGGGTTTGAGAATTTTGTAATGTGGGGAGGCACTTCCAGAAATGAAAAGATTGGGCCGTTACCTGCCGACCTAAACGCATACTGGAAATACATTAAGGGCGCCAAGGGAGATGAGCGATTCCCGGCAGGCGACCAAATGTACGTTGCGGGCAATTCCTTCGGAACCTACCAGATATTGTTGACGCAAAAATTCGAAAAAGTTGAAGCAAGCCTAAACATTAGCCATCCGTATGAGGATTATTCCGGGATAAACTGGAGCAACTGGCCGGATAATTTAATTGGTTTTCACCTTAAATTTATTGAACAAAACAGTTTTATTTCAGAGCTTTTATATGAATTCACCAACACCCGGCAGCAGGGGATAAGTGATTCGCTCTATCAATGGTACCGCGCTCATCATGACAATTACTTCAATCATGGCACCTATCGTTCGGGAGTAACAAATTATGGGCAAACTATGGTATCGCCGCTTTTCTTGCCCGTGAAAATAGAGGAGGGTATAAGCACTGGAATTGAGTCGACCCGTTTTTTTTCCCACCATTTCGGAGCCAAAGGCAATGTCGGGCACACTGTTGCCTGGAAAGGTATGCTTACATATGTTGAACACCTTGGAACATATAGCAAACCGTATATACACAACAAAAAATATGTTTTCGGTCTGATAGAAGCTCTGTATTATGATGAAAGACTGCCTTTTACCTTGGGAATTTTGTTTGCAGCCGATGTTTCAAATGCAGTTTCAAACAAGGCGGGATTTCAGGTAAAACTTAGCA
>CAZNEV010000081.1:0-20397 GCA_964572085.1 uncultured Maribellus sp.
AGTTGGCAAATCCCAATCTTTTCCCCACTGGTAGGTGACAAGCCCAAATTTCATTCCTGAACTCCCAATGCCCGAACAGGATGTCATGGGGTTCATTACGGTGAAGCCTACACCAGTTGCCCCCAAAATTTTAATAAAATCTCTTCTGTTTTGTTTCATCTTTCTTATAATTTTTAGCAAAGTTTTGTTTCATTGTTTGTGAAAAACTTCCGTTGAAGTGCTACGAAAATAATATTTAGCCAAAAAAAGCTCAACAAGTTGTAAATCTAATGATTATTTTGGTTTTATGAACATATAATCAGCGAGGTCTATCCAACCAGTTCTTAAGTCGAGCCTGAACCAGCCTTCTGCATTCTTTTTATGTATCCTGGAAGGGGAGAAGGGGCCATACTCTTTTATATCATATTCAAACCAGTTCTTTCCAAGGTCGGGTGAGTATATAACTCCCAATGTATAGGGAGAAGCAACTGCATACTGAGTGGCAAGTATAACCCCATCCTCTATAATCATAATCCCCGTTTCATATTTTGGATCGAAGAGCAAGGTATGGGCTTCTGGATTGCCAATATCCGCAGGGTTACAACTAAAAATCCCCCTGTCCCACGGCTCAGGGCCATTGGCATCGCTCGCCCAGTACATGCGGCCATCCACGAAGGTTATACTACCCGACTTATATCTTGTGTTTGAACTATCTGTGATGATAACTTTCCAGTCCCATTTATCATTAACCGAGTCGTAAGTACCCCTAAGCCAGTGACATTCTTCTATTGAATTCGGTCGTTTAATGTCGCCTGTGCATGCATAAAAAGCATCTTCAGAAGGGTTATAGGCAACCGAGTGAACATGGCGGCATATAACGGGGTTGTCAGGATTGCCCAGAAGATTTCCTTCCAGGCCTCCTCCGGGAGAGCCGTTATCTGTAAAGTAAGGGTTCTGTCCAAAAGAATATGCAATCTTTATAGTTTCTCCATTATCTACCGTATAGTATATATTTACGGGGGTTCCACCTCCTGCCACATTGCAATAATTACCCCATACCAGCATCTCTTTTCCGTTGACAATCCAGGAGTCAACACCAATCAGGTTATGAAAATACCATCCGGGGTTGTCGGGGTTTTTCGGGGTGTGAGGAAGATAGTCTTTGCCGTCAGTGTCCTTCACAATAATCTCTTTGTATGATTTTAGTTTTTTCCTACACAGATACAACTTTTCCCGTGTGGCAAAAAGAACCGTCCCATCATTGAAAATATGGCTGTAAGTGATATTTTTTGCATCGGGGAAAGCCTTTTCGTAACGCCAGCTATGGCTGTTGTCATCTGATAGCTGGATTTCGGTATCGGTAAATGCGAAAGCCATATTTTTATTTTGCGAATCAACATAAGGGCTGTTAGGCGGCTTACGATACCAAAAATGAGGAGTTGACGGGTAATCATCAGGTGTGGCAAAGCGGTAAGTCCCAAATGTATCAGACACCGGGAACAGTATGCCTCCGGCAGCGGCAGTGGCAGCAGTTCCAATAAACTGACGCCTGTTAAAATAATGTTTTATTGCCATAATAAAATACCTCCAATTTTTTTAGTTAAAGAATGTCATCTGTCAAATTATAAATATATTCGGTTTCTCAATTTTATCAAAAGCGAGATAAATTTAATTACTAAAAATAATCGTCATCAAATCCGATAATTTCTTTAAACCCTGTGCTTCCGCCACCTCCTGCCATTTCAATATCAAGTGGAGCATTAGTCTTATAGGCGCCCCGTGTAAAGTCAGGAATTTTTACCGGAACGGAATTATTGGCAACGCACCATTCACTAAGCGGCACAATAGAGCTCCATGCTGCGGCATCATAACAATCCATATCTAACGGAAGCCCGTTTCTTAAGCAATCGATCAGACGCCATTGCATCAAAAAGTCCATTCCTCCATGGCCACCTACTTTTTTTGCCATTTCTCCTGCTATTTTTACTATTGGAGGAGCATATTTTTCCTGCAATGCCTTCAATTCCTCTTCGTTCATCCAGCCTCCTCCCTTCGATATCCTTGACGGAAATGGCTGCTTCTTGGCTATACCTTCTGTGCCAACAACCCAAAACACACGTGTGCCGGGACGCGGATTGCCAACATTGTACTGTAAATCAATAGTTTTGCCGTTTACCGTTTTAATAATAGAAGTGTTCATATTGCCCAACTTCCACTGTCCGATAAATTGTTTGTAATAATCGTCCTCCTGAGCCCGTTTTTCAATCTCCTTTCCCATAGTAAAATCGTTTGAGGAGACGGATACCATAAAATCCAACCTGTCTCCACGATTAATATTCAATATCTGGCATGCAGGGCCTAATCCGTGTGTAGGATAAATATTTCCGTCGCGATTTATAAACTCTCTGGTACGCCATTCGAGATCTTTTCTTAGGTTCGTATTGATCTGATTTGATATGTAAGCGGCATCAACATGAACAATCTCTCCGAAGAAACCCTGTCTTGCCATATTCAGGATCAATAATTCCCAAAAGTCGTAAACACAGTTTTCGATCATGCTACAATGCTTCTTTGTTTTTTCTGATGTCTCAACTAATTGCCAGCATTCATCCAGTGTTCTTGCAGCAGGAATCTCGGTAGCTGCATGAGCACCGCTTTCCATGGCATATACACACATTGAAGGATGCAAATCCCTTGGGGTGGCAATATAGATAAGGTCCAGCTCCTCCTTGTCGCACAGCTCTTTCCATAATTCCTGGCTTCCGTCTGCATAACCCGTGGGCTCGGGCATACCACGCTCTTTCAGGTAATTCTGAGCCTCTTTTACCCGATCCATATGCAAATCTGATAATGCCTTTATCTCTACCCCTTCCAGTAAAGCCATCCTTTTCACGGCTGCCATGCCCCTGCCTCCAATGCCAATATACCCGACGCGAACAACATCAAGTTTAGGTGCGGCGTAACCGCTCATATTAAATACCTGTGCTCCCTTGTCCTCTGAAATATCCCAAATAGTCGGTTTAATCTCTTTTGCAGATGTGCCTTTTTGTGCACATGAGGCTATGCCCCCCGCAACAACACCGGTACCTGCCATGCCGGCTGCCTTAATAAAATTTCTGCGATTTGTTTTCATCTCAATAATTATTTAAAGTTTTTATAGTCCACATAATCCAATATTTTCATCCTTTTTAAGCCGTTATAGATTCAATGAATTTACGTGCTTTTATTGCCTCAGCAGTTAGATGGGCAAGGTCGCCTTGTGAAACAAGTTCCACAACCAATGCTCCACTGGTAAAGCCTTCCTGCCCGAGTAAAGCCAATAATTTGGGAAAATCAACCATTCCCGTGCCGGGTGTTACGTTTACATCCCTTGGTAAACGAAAGTCTTTTACTGCCATGCCAACAACATATCCTCCTAGGCCAACAGCATCATCCAGAGGATCTGTTTCACCGAAAGAAGCATGAAAGACATTGCCCGGATCGTACCACAGCTTAAAATTTTTATGATCCACTTTTTTAACCTGCTCCAGACAAAATGCCCCGACCTGTCCGTGAGGTTTTAAAGTAATTAAAACGCCTTTCTCTGCTGCATAATCACAACACTCGGAAATTGCTTTATAAAAAGGTTCCATTTGTACGGGATCGTGGATTGCATTTATTTGAATAACAGGAGCTCCACAAAGTGCAGAGTTGTCAATCAAACGTTTTAACCCGGCAATTCCTTCTTCGAGTGAATTGCTGACATCGTGGCTGCCACCAGAATTAGTTACCAGCGTAAGACCCCGCTTTTTAATCTCTTCACCAACTTTGGCTGCGAATTCGGGATCAGAGTTACGATCGACTACCCTTCCTTTTTCGTGAGTACTCAATCCAACATACTTATATCCCGCCTCCACCATGCCATCCAAAGCCTCTAAATAATTCCTGTTGCCCCACACACGGGTATAAGCACCAATTTTCCATTTTGAAGATGAACAGGCATTTAACACTGCCCCGGTGCCTGCTGCCAATACAACACCTCCAATAGTGCTTTTCTTTATAAACTCTCTTCTTGAAAAATTTTTCATTAATTCTAATCTTTAATATATGTTTTGTAAATACCAGTATGCTTTACTTTATAAACTTACTTTTCTCTATCTGTTGTCCTTCTTCCAAAATCTGAGAATAATTGTTTTCATCAAAGGCACACACTCTTTTTAATACTTCAGTGATTCCGCTTCTGTGTATTTCCATAAAAGTTTCATCGTCCGGAAACAATAAGCCATTCTCGTCCCTCGCCCTGAAATGACAGCCAACAATCAGAGTTTTAAGGATATTGTCATAGGGCAGGTTAAGCGAAACAGCCAATTTAATAGCTCCGGCCAATCGGTCATCCGGGCTCAGCTTTCTCTGTAAATCACAGCCTACACGATATATGGTATCGCCTAATGCCCTGTTTTGAAACCTTTTAAGTAAATCATCCACATGTTCTGTTAATTCACCCGGGGTAAACTCATCAGGGTACTTTTTCCCCAACAGATTTGCCGCTTGCAGCATAGTTTTTCTCACCGTTTTAAAAATGCCGGGAGCTTCAAGTGCTTCCCAAACATAATGATGCGATGGATTATTATAATATCCCCAGTAGGCTGTGGCTGCATGACCGAGGTTATGAATAAATAATTTTCTATCAACCCAGGCTTTTATATTTTCCTTTGGAGCCAATCCTTTTATTTCAGGAATCGGTTTTCTGAAGGCTTTTTTGTCTAAAATTAAGGTATTGTATGGTTCTGCAAATACCCTTAAGATATCTTCTTCCTCTGATTTTTTGGGAACAATGGGCACCATTTTGCCAATGCTGGTTTCAATTAATCCAACAAATTGGGCGATGGGAAAATCAGGAGGTAAATAGTTCTGCAATTCCTTCTTGAAATAGAAAGATGCATCAAGCATATTTTCTGCAATGATGATATCGATGGCATCGGATTTGTTGTTATTGTACCTTCTTATTATTCCCCCGGCTATTAAAGGGAAAATGGCAGGCAAAGCATTTTTTCCTACCGAAACTGCAAGAATACGGGCTTCGCTGATCTCTTTTGCTATTAGTTCTGAGTTTCGGGCATCAATTGCCCGCACATTATGAACCATAATAACTTCTTCCTTATCGTCTGATTTAATAACAACCTCATATTGCTTTCTACGATTCAGCTCATTGATAACCGGAAGGGCAATATCTGCAAATACTACCTCAAAGCCTCCTGTACTAAAAAGCTGTCCAATAAACGATCGCCCGATCTTTCCTGCGCCAAAAATGATTATTTTATTTTTTAAATTCCTCACTCTGCTCTTTATTGTTTTTTAAGGTAATTTAGAATTTCGATGGCTGAATCAACCATTTTTTCCCCTGAACCCGGAATCAGCCTGGAATTTATCGCTTCATAGTCACCTTCTTTAAATCCTTGTATCGTAGGAATATAGGCGATATCAGCATTTGCCAGTTCAATCAGCATGGTATTGGCAAACGGAGATCTTTTTTTAATATCTATTCCAAATTCAGTGAACAGTTCGCCCGGCATGGTCACTATTGCCGTTTTTTGGTCAAGTTTAAACACGTGAATTTCTACGGGTATGCGCCAGGGTTCTCCCGAAACAGCAGGCGCCACTGCCTCATACATACGAAGTTTTTCGAGAGGGGGCTGAACTCCCCAGACTGAAATCTTGAGCCTTCGTCTATGGCTCAAAAATGGGCGTTCGTTATAAATCTGTTCCCTTTCTTCTCTCGACCATTCCAGCTCTTCTTTGGTATAATCCTGAATGGGGAGATAGATTGTTTTTGATACGATTTCCAGGGAAGGATCTCCATTTACCACCTTAGGCAGGGCAGTATTAACTGCATCAGCGAGGGCGTAGCCAAATTCTTTCATTCTAATTTCTGCATCGGTAGCCGGTCCAAAAACATTTACAGAATTCACATTTCCACAGGGGCCCAGTCCAAATACTGAAAGATGTTGATTACCAAACAACTCATTAAACCTTTGCTGCATAAAATAAGGATAATCTGAACTGAATTCTGTGCCGCCACGCACATAATGACTTGAAAATACTGTCAGTGATGAAGAATAGCTGTTTTGCCCGGGCGGGCGAAACAGAACAAAGCCCACATCCGGATCTACGGGGCCTGCCGGGCGTACAATATTCGGATTATTCCTTCCGGGATTGAAACGGACACGGCCGTCGGTCATAAGGTACCGTCGGTTAAACGAAATTCCCGGTGCCTGCCCTTTCCCGGAAATTATTTCTACCTCGATGGTGTTATTGCTTGCTGAGATAACGGCTTTTGTCATCCCGTTGATCAGATCGGTAAAATAGCTGTTTTCATCCTCCTCTGTCAGTTTGCCTGCCGATTCACGAAGCGCATATTCTTTAAAGCTTTCTGTTATACCCGGACTGGTATGAGTATGTGTTGCAGAAATGCTCATGTTCTGAAATGGTATCCCAGTTTCTTTTGCCGCCTTTTCTCTAACAATCCGGCTAAGGTCCCGGGGTATTCCCAATAAATTGCAAACCACCAACGCGCCCCGGGTTTCTCCGTGTTTAAATACAATAGCTTTGGCGTAAAGAGAGTCTTTGATGCCGGTGCTTGGTTTTGACGGATATCCATACAAAGGAAAACCCACCGGGGGAGTAATATCTACAATAGCTACACCCACCTCCAATGGGTCAGCATTTGTCTTATCAAAACTACTTGTATTGCTACAGGATAATAATGCTATTACGATTGGAAGTGTTAAAATGGCTTTCATATAGTAAAACTTATAAAAGAAGCATTACATATTTTGTTCGGCTGATCGATCTGCTTTGAATAATACTTTGTGTGTGTGTAACGCATCCTCCAAACTGGTAAGCGGCATGTCTTTGTTCTTATCAATAGCCTGAAAAAAGGTCTCAAACTGCTTCTGGTAAGGATGGTCGGAAACATCTCCCGAGTCAAGTGTCTTCATTGACAATTCACTCCATCTGTTTTTATCAAGCCCGCCAAGACGGGTAGAATGAAATTTATTATCGAGTAGACTGCCTTCACTGCCTACCAAATGGACATGGAAATAATAGGGTTGTAAACAATCAATAACAGACGCTACTTTCCCTATTCTTCCATCGTCAAATTTGATAATGCTAACAGAAGTAGTGGGGTATTCATATTTGGCAAAATCTTCATTGGCAGAGAATGTTGCCAGGCTATGCACACTTTCTACATCGTTCCCCATAAAAAACAGCAGGGCATCCAACGCATGGACTCCGGCAGACAACAGGCTGCTCCCAGCCGCTTCCTTTTTTACATTCCACCTGAACTGGCTATACCAGGGACCTACTCCGTGATAATAATCTACTTCGGCATAGTGAATTTCCCCTAACAAGCCACTGTCGATAACTGCTTTGGTTGTTTCTAACTGACTTGAAAAACGACACTCAAAACAGACACAGGTTTTAACTCCTGCTTTATCTACAGCAGATTTAACCGCCAGACAGTCATCCCATGTCAATGCTACCGGCTTTTCAATAATTAGATGTTTGCCTGCCCCGGCAGCCATGATTGCCTGTTTTGCGTGGTCGGCAGGATAACTGCATATTGAAACTATGTGTAGCCCGGGATCGGCAAGCATTTCGGACAAATCAGTGTAACATTTAATTGTTCCTCCGTGCTTAGCACTGATTTCCTTTGAATTAAGGTTCCGGGAAGAACAAATGGCAGTAACCTGTGCCAGGGAAGTTTTGTTAATAGCTTCGATATGGGCTCCTGCAGCCCAACTGTAACCAACGATACCTACATTATATTTTTTCATGATTTATAATTTTACGTGTTAAAAATCCAACAAATTTTAATCGGCATAAATTTTTTAAATGGTTATGCTGTGAGAATTTTCCGCTTTTTAGCATCATAAGTGGTTTTACGACCGGTTTCAAAGGATTTCATAGCCATTATTACTGCTACAGCATGTTGATAGCCTGCTTCAATTGGCGCAATAGGCGTCTCATTATTACGGATGCATTGCAGCCAATTAAGGAAATGATCGGGTCGTTCAATCGGTGTCACCGCTTTTTCCCCGTTTATGGTGCCATCCAGACGGGGAGCACCTTCATCCGTGTACGAGGGGCTTCCCCAGCTTGCCATGTTCATCATACCTTTGTCACCATAGAAGTTACGAACACTCCCCTTGCTGTTACCAAGGTTGTTTGAACTGCTTACAAGAAAACCTTCCGGATAAACCCATGTTGCCTGAATGCAATCAGGGTTGGTAAACTGGTGTTCGTCTTTCCACGTAAACGTGTCGCCGAGGCATACACATGACTCGGGGAATTTTGCGCCGGTGACAAAATGCACCATATCAATAAAATGGGCACCCAGATTAGGAATGGGGCCATGGGAGAAATCATAATAACCATACCAGGCCGAATACATATCAGCGTTGAACGGCCGAAACGGGCGATCGCCTAAAAATTCTTTCCAATCCACATCTTCTGCTTTTACATCTCTCAGGTATCCGTACCAGTATGGTCTCTGTTGGTTGCGGCACTCCTCAACCCGCGACAGTTTGCCTAATTTTCCCTGGCGGTAAAGTTCACGTGCTCCCATTATTCCGGGCAGACTGCGTAATTGTGTGCCCACCTGTACTACAACGCCGGCTTCGTTTACAGCATCCACAGCCCTGATCAGTTTATCCATATCCATAGCAAGAGGTTTCTCTACATAAATATGTTTACCGGCCCGGGCAGCCGCCTCCAGATGAGTTGTGTGCAAGTGGTCGGGTGAGGCTATCATCACCGCATCAATATTGTCCAACTCTAATAATTCCCGGTATGAAACGACCTGACTTGCATCCCGTCCAAACCATTTTCTCACTTTTAAATTGGCCTGTTCCCGAGCAATACGCCAAGGATCGCAGAGCGCAACAATCTCCACGTTCATTTCGCCGGCATGTTTATACACGCCGTCCATATATACCTTGTTCCCACGATCGCCACAGCCAATAATTCCTATACGGATCCTGTCATTGGCTCCCAGTGCCCTTCCTTGTTTAAGTATAGTTAAAGAATCGGGCATAACACTGACGCCCGATGCAACAATGGCACTGTTTTTAATAAATTTTCTCCTTGATAATTCTTGCATGTAATTAAATTTTAAAACTTAGTTTCTGTAATTTATCTTAACTACGTATAATCTCGTTCCCGGTTCGAATCTGCTTTTTGTACTTTTCGTAATATGGCAACAAGAGATTATACTTTTCTCCCGGATATTCTTCAAAGTAAGTTCCGCCAATGTAAAAACAAGTATATCCCCCGGATACAACTCCCCAGCCAACAGCCTCCCATAAATCAATGGGAGATTGTTTCAATTGAAGCTGGAGGACCAACCCGGCAATTACCCCGCCGGCAAAATTATCTCCGCAACCTGTGGTGTCGCCTTTACGTCCTTTTTTAAGCTCCCTTGATACTTCTTCAGATACTGGCATTTCAAAATCATCAAGTTCAAAAAACAGACTGTTTTTTGTAGAAAAACCCCGCAAGTTATTTGGCCCATTGGTTACGATCACAGCGTTAGGGCCTTTATCCCGAAAGAATTGCATGGCGTGGTCTATAGTACGTTTCCCGCTCAGGCGCAAAGCCTCCTCAAAATCAGTAATCAAAAGGTCAATATTTCGGTAGCTTTCGTCGCTTTCCCCTAAAGGCCACTTTTTTTCAGGATTTGCTTTTTCATTTCTGAAGTCGAAAACCGTATTTACAATAGTGATACAACCTTTAGCTTTGGCTTGTTTTAGTAAAGAAGTCAGGTTGTCGTGGATTTGCGGGACGAGGGCAGTTCCACCAAACACAACGATATCGGAAGAGAAAAAATCCTCGTCCAGGTTAACCGGTGAATAATCCCAGGCAGCACCAATTGAATTAATGAAAATGCGTTCTCCATGTCCACGATTGTAATCAGGGTCTGACAGTACAACGGTTGACGGGGTAGCAGCGCCTGTTAAAGTGTACTGAGTCGTATCCACAGGAGTCCTTTTTAATGCAGACATCAAAAAATTGCCGTCATCATCTTTTCCACCGTACCCATAAAAGCGGAAACTGCAACTTTCATTTTCGGCAATCTGTGCTGCATTAATCATAGCCACAATACAAGGTCCTCCGATACTGAGTTTATCCGGAGGTTTGTAATTGGTGATTTTTCCAAGTATTGTCCGGAAATCTTCTTTTACAAACGTCTCAAATTCTTCTTTAAATACCAGATGCCCGGGAGACAAGCCCCCATCCCCTCTTTCCTTTGAAAGAAAGGATGAAAAGGCTTCAGAAGAAAAAGAGATGGGATTGTAAACACGATCGACTAAACAACAACCAACTCCAGATACGGTAATTTCTCTCATCTCTAATTTTTATTGTTAAATATCTAAATTCAAAAATTAGTCATTTCCACTTTCGTTTAAGTTTGTGGATTCAAGGTACTTCAGATATTCTTTTTTCCCAAACCAGGGAGACCCCACTATTTCAAAAAACTTCAAGCGCTTTAATAAAAATTGTTCACTGGGTTTTTCGAGGTGTGAAATAATAATACCTAAGACAATGATAGCAGGGCTAATCATCACGTAATACAAAAACATCCAATCATTGATATCATAAGCTTGTGATTTGTTTACCAAAACAATCGAGATAAAACCGACTACAATGGATGTAGTGGTTGTAATCCAGACTGCTTTTTCACCGGTTTTCCACCATAAAAACCCTCCCAGGGCAGGGAAAAACAAAGACGCCATAATTAAATTCCCAATGAAAAGCACATTAATAACCTGGTCTATAATCGTAATAGATATAATAATAGTAAACAGCGCTATCATTAAAGTAGTAAGACGGGAAAAACGCAACATCTTTTTCTCTGAGGCACCGGGGGAGAAAATACGCTTATAAATATCATTTGAAGTAATGGAAACAATATTATTCCATATTGTACCCATGGTAGTCTGCCCAATGGCGAGAATTACAGCAAGCATTAATCCACTAACACCAATTGGAACCCAATTGTTAATGGCCATTGCCAAAGAGAGCTGTGGATCTGCCAAATCGGGAAATCCAACTTTTACATAAGCTGCAATCTGAATAGTTAAACCGTAAACCAATACAATCAGCACTGCGCCTAATCCCATGCTTGAATAGGCTACCTTTTCACTTTTTGCCGCAGTCATGAGTTGGGCATACCAAGGTGACTGCATGTAAATTAAAAACATTAAAACATAATACGAAAAAATAAAGCTAAAGGGCATGACCGAATCATTCCACATGCCAACAGGACTAAGGGAAAGATATTTTTCCGGGAATACCTGCTCTAACCCGCCCAGTTCAATTGCATGTGATTTTGTAAAATACCACACTAAAGGCAGGGCAATAAGTGTAACGACAAATGAAAGTGTATTTGTGTGCGCAACTGCCATTAGCCCGCCCACAACACTGAAAACAAGTACAGTACCCGATATAATTATTACAGTAGTTGGGAGTGTGATACCCAGACTGGAAGCAAAAATAAGCCCTACTGCCCTTAAATATGCAGGAGAAAGGAAGAGCAGAAGAGTGACAACCATAAAGGTTGTCAATAATCTAAAGCTCTTACTATATCTCATTTCAAATAACTCGATTATAGATGTGGCATTAATTCTTTTCCATCTTTTTGCAACAACAAAAGTATAGAAAAGAAAACCTATTAACATAGAACCTAAAATCAGTTGAGAGTATAATCCTGATTGGTATCCGAAACTTGAATAACCAACCATTGTAGCGGTATTGAATTCAGTCATTACCACCGTTGCTATAAGGGTAAATAACCCTAAACTACGTCCAGCAACCAAAAAGTCCTGACTGTCTCTTACATTCCTAGATCTATATATTCCATAAACGATAACAGCTATAATGTACACTGCAACGATCGACAAATCTATCAAAGAGATGTTCATAAAGTTGTTTTTAGTGCATCTCTGTTCCGGTAGTCCCTATTCCGCCCCTGTAATAGTTAAACTGAACGTTGGGATGATCGGCAAGTAATGACATGGGAACTGCTGAATCCATTATCTTTTTCCCTATCATAAAGGCGGTCAAACGCTGTCCAAAAGGATTGTCGTGTACGCCTGCCTGCCAGATGGATACTTTTTCTGCTTTCCAGGTTTCCTGAGGACCCACAGTAACTGCTTTTGTTGGAATACCAGTAACAACTCCGCCCGCACTTGTCCGCGCGTTTTGCATGCAGGTAATGGGGTGGAGATCAACGATTCGGGTTCCCAGTTTTCTATATTCTTCCGGTGATGGAGGGGCGTCTTTATATTGTCCCTCTCTTCTTACAGGATCGTTGAATGCCCAATGTTTGGTGTCGCCCTGCCCGCCTTGCATTACTGCACAACGGATTCCACTATTCCAACTGCGAATATATTCGCTGGTATCGGCTTTTGGAATATGGATATTAGATTCAGGCATTTTAAATCGTTTGTCTATACGATCAAAGCATAAATCATTTATTGCTTTTACAAAGGATATAGGATTAGATGGATCAATTTCCTTACCATCAACCACCCACTCATCCATTGCCCAAATATGGGCATTCGACAAATCCAGTTGCAGTTCATTCACCAGACGGGCAACCAAAGGCAATTGTTCAGTGGGACCAATGGGACCGCAAATACCTACAGGATTAGAAGCTGTTGCCTGTTTCCATGCCGTAATGTATTCAAGCGCCTCAGCGAGGTAAAAATCTTCAAGTGTGTCGTAAAACACCACCTTGAATCCAGGCCTTGAAAGTTGTAGAAGGTCGTCAGCGGAAAGCTTCGCTACATCATTTAACAATTCATCATCTAATGTGGTAAAATCCCACCAGTCGGGAGCTAACATGCTAATTTTTCGTGCCATAATTTTTTAATTTTAAATTTTAATTGATTTTTACTTTACTTAATTATTACAAGGTTGTTGCCCAGTATATCAGCCAGTACATTGTCCTGAGGATAACCGTGGCCCAAATGTTGCCTGAAACCTTCAGCATATTTTACATTTATTTCAGAGCCTCTTTGTTCTGCAAACCTTTTCATTGCAAGAATGTATTCATCTACTTTGTGGTGTTTCAACAACCAGTTGCGCTGGCTTTCGTGACATCCGAGCATTTCTGCTTTGATGGATATTTCCTTTGAAATATCGACATACAGCCCCGGAATTATAGGTTTACCCAATTTGTCTTTACCTTCCATTGCATCGCAATAGTAAAGGTAGGGTACAGACTCAAAAGGCTTTTCACTTACTTCTAAGTTTTTTACCCCACAGGCAAAGCATGCAGTTTGAACAGCTAAGCTGGTCATTTCATGATCTATCATATAATCATTGGGGCTTGAAGTAAAAACAACAGAAGGTTGGATCCTTCTAATCAGCGCTGCCGTTGCATTGATCGTTTCGCGATCATACAATATATATACATCTTCAAATTCGAGGCAGTGGTAGGTTCCCCCTATCAGTTCTGCGGATTTTTTTGCTTCCGCTTTTCTTATAGCGCTTATTTCTTCCCTTGTGTGTTCTGCCGTACCTTTATCTCCCGGTGCCATAGTGGCAATGTGGATTTCCCATCCCCGCTTTTTCAGCAGGGATAAAGTTCCTGCACACATCATTTCTGCATCGTCCGGATGCGATAAAATGGCTAATACTGTTTTTTTCATACGACTTTAATATTTAATATTAATAACCTGACCTGATTTTGCAGATCTATAACAAGCATCTATAATTTTTTGGTTTGCCAGGCCTGTTTCATAATTATTTTCAGGCTGTCTGTTTTCCAGTATAGCCTTACTGAATTCATCAATTTCAGCAAAATAAGTGTTAACGGGGGTTGGATTTATAACCAACCCATCTGCTTCTGATCTCGCCTGTTGGGCATCATAGCCGGCATCTTCACCTTTTAGATAGGCTGTCATCTCACCCGATTCACCCTGTCCGATTGTTCCCTTAGCAATGATACTGCCTTTGGAACCATAAAGTTCCAGCATGTTTTTACTGCTGTTGTCAGGAATGCAGAAATAGGTATCTACCGTAGCAAGCGCACCATTTTCAAAAAACAGGGAAACAACGGCACTGTCCTCCGATTTGTAATTATGTACGTTGTTATTGATAAAACAGCTAACACTTTTAATTTTACCGAAGAACATTTCCAGCAGGTCGATGCAGTGGCTTCCCATATCCACAAGCGAACCTCCTCCACCGGTTTTGGGGTCTTGCCTCCAAGCGTCCTCAATAGGAGGGTACCAGCAGGAAAGCTGGGCTCTGCCATAAACCGGTTGTCCCAATTTGCCCTCTTGTATCATTTTCAGTGCGGTCTGGTGCTGTGCCGAAAACCTCATCATAAACCCGGTTCCCAGATACACCCCTTCCTGGTTGCATGTTTTGACCATTTTCTCAGCTTCTTTTGCTGTTAAACCAAGCGGTTTTTCACATAAAACATGCTTCTTTTTTCTGGCACATGAAATGACCTGTTCGAGATGATTAATGGTGGGCGAAGCTACATATACCGCATCAATATCAGAACCGAGGAGCGCTTCAATACTCCCGGATGCGGTAGCATTAAATTCTTCCGCAACGGCACGGTTGGTTTCCGTGTCAATATCATAAACCGAAACCAACTCTGCATTTGCCGATTGTATAATCCCTTCCGGGATTGTCCTTCGCCTGGCAATGCCACCTGAGCCGATAACGCCCCATTTAACTTTTTTCCCCATTGTATTTTTCCTTTCGTTTATTTTGAATATGCAAGAATTACTTTTCTTAATGCGCTGCCAATTTGTTCACAGTCTTCTTTTGTGAAAGTTGGAAAAGCAAAACAAGTAAAAGTATGATCTTCATGCCATTTTGCGTTAGGCACATCAACGTTGGTGTAATCTACGCTTGAAGGCGTTGTATATTCTTTTGATTTAAAAGGGAACCCGCTTTTCCCGAACGCATTATGTTTTTGGAATGCTCCTTCAGTATGACATTGTGGCCAGAAAACTTTCCATACAGGAGCGCCTTCAGCTACAACAGCCTCAGCAAACTCTTGAATATTACAGGTCATGTTTTCAATATCAAGGGAGAAAGCTAATACATACCAACCATTTCTTCTCTCTTCAGTGTCAATAGGTTTATACAATACTTGTGGAAGATCTTTAATGGCATCTATAATTGTAAGGGCATTTCTTCGTCTGGTTGGCATGTTCCAGTCATCAATCCGGTCCAGTTCCGCCAAACCAATGGCTGATTGCATTTCTGTCATGCGGTAATTCCAGCCAACCATATTGTGGATGTAGGGCAGTTTTTGTTCCAGTTCTAACAAGCTCAAACGCTGTTTGACATCATATCCATGGTCCCTAAAACTGCGGGAAATCCATGCAAGCTCTTCATTGTCGGTGGTTACCATACCCCCTTCGCCTCCGGTTGTAAATGTTTTGTTTTGGCAGAAACTGCACGCAGCAATGTCTCCTAAGGCACCTGTTTTTACGCCTTTATATGAACCGCCATAGGCTTCGGCATTATCTTCAATTACAAACAGGTTGTGTTTTTTGGCAAAGGCGTTGATTTTGTCCATATCACATACGTTGCCATACAGGTGTACAATCATTATTGCTTTGGTGCGCTCGTTGACTAACTTCTCGGCCGACTCAACACTAATACAATGGTCGTCAATGTTCACATCGGCAAACCGTGGAATGGCACCGGCTTGCACCACAGAAAAGCTGGAAGCAATAAAAGTATAGCTTGGCACAATTACTTCATCACCGGGGCCAATCCCCAACGCTGTCAACCCAACATGCAATGCCGCTGTTCCAGTAGCTACAGAAATTGCATACTTGCTACCTTGCCACTCAGCAAAGCGTTTTTCAAACTCCATCCCTTTTTTCCCTGTCCAGTAGTTCACTTTTCCCGATCGCAGAACTTCTTCTACTGATTTAATTGCTTTTTCATCGAAACTTGGCCAACCTTTAAGTGTATTGGTTACCGCTTTTGGGCCACCATTTAACGCTAATTTTTCTTTCATAATAAATAATTTTAATAAAATAATTTTGTTTGTTGAATATTTGAGTTCGGTCTGAAAAGGCGGTAAGCGGCTACTTCTCTAAATCGCAGAAGGCTCATCGTATTGAACAACAAATAATTATAAAATCCGCTAACCGCCTTTTTTATCATTATTTAGCTTTTTATACTGAACTCATATTTGATTTACTAACTTTTTTGTCTTTTTTTAATTTCGTTCAATAAAGTGAGAGCTGTTTCTATCAGCATCTCTCCTCCTCCCGACTCCACAAGTGAATAGACGATTTCATAGCTCCCTTCCGTATAGGCTTTCCTAAGGGGAATACAATCTTCGTGACTGTTGGCTAATGTTAATATGAGTGTGTTCCTGAAAGGGGAATTCTCTTTTAGTGCCAGTCCCAGTTCCACAAATATCTGTCCTGGCAAAGCCACTATGGCAGTTTCGTCATTTAGCCTGAAAACCTGCACCTCCAATGGGAGTGTATCCCCGTATTTTAATCTGAGTTCTTCCAGCATGAGTATTTTTCGCACCCGGGCTTTCACTAACCCCGAACCATCAGTGTCAACATAATTTTTGGCCCACTCCAAATCCATTTCGCTATAGGTTTGCAACGGCACTTGGATTACTTTGGGGAAACCCACTACTGAATTTTTCAGTATCGCCTATTGTAGCCAACTGCATGGCAAATGTGGTAAATGATGCAATCGGATTACCTGTTGCTTCTTCGTTGAATAAAATGAAACCCAAGTCGGGATCCACAGGACCGACCGCCCGGATAATATCTGGGTTCAAAAAACCTCCATTCATCTTCACGGTTCCGTCTTTCATAAGGTGACGACGATTAAAGGCTAATTCCTCCACTGCCACTTTGCCGGACTTTAAACTTACCGGTTTAAGGTTAGCCTGTGCTTCCACAACAGATTGCACCAATTTATGGATGAGTTGCCCGGCGTAAGATTGTTCATCTTGTTCTGAAAGATTGCCGGAGTTGATTTTTTCAACATGCTCTTCTATTTCATCATAGCAGGTTGGGTCGGCATGGGTATGTGTGGCTGCCACACAAATATTGAAAGTTGGGATACCGGTTTTTTCTGAAGCCAATTTGCGTACCACATCTGAAAGAGTAGAAGGAACATAAAAAAGATCGGCTATAATCAGTACAGCATTTGTTTCCCCCTGATTTAAAACAATCGTTTTCACCTCAAGTGGATCCAGTATGCCGTTGCTCGTTTTTTTATGAACAGGATACCCTATTGGCGGAGTAATGTCAACTTGGGAAATACCAGCCTTCATAGTCCCCTTATTTTCCGAGGCTATCTGTGTGCAATTAAAAACCAAACCAGACAACAAGACAAGGAACAAAAAAATGGATGAACTTCTCATTTGGATTCTTTCTTCAGAATTTTTTAATCGCTCTGCCCATTTGGGCTATTGCTTCTTTATGCCTGTCGAGGCAGGGCGCCAGCGTGGGTCGCCAGGGAGCTGTCATAAAACCATACAACCGGGACGGATCAATCACTTTTTTGCAATAATTTACCGTTGCTTCCATGTTTATTTCATTGGAATGGTTGCTGCCCGTGGGTACCTGATCATAACCATGTTCCTCCAAATCGTTGTAGAGTTTAACATAGCTCTTAGTTGGTTCTTTTAGTTTTTCCAGATCGAAATCGGTTCCGTAATACCAGTTGCTCTGAAGTACAGATTTTGGCATTTTCTTATAAAAGAGCTCAGGATGGTGCCATGCATAATCTGACCATATCCATGAGCGTACACCTTTTTTTTCTACTTCGCCGATATAAAAATAGAGGTCGCCCCACCAGAGGTCATTTTGTCGTATCACGGCATAGTCAAATCTTCTTTGGTGTTGGGCTGTTTCTTCATCCATTCCTAAATGGAAAAACCGGGGGTTGTCAAACAGCTCTATTACTTCGGCAATGAGATTGCGACAAACATTATAATAGGTATTGGTTGAAACCATTCGTGAATATTCCCCCATCCATATATCGTGGGTAGCGGCAAAATTCAGTTTTGGGGTAGGTTCCAGTCCCAATTTTTTCATTTTGGCAAGTTCCGATCTCAGTTTTTCCTTACTCCATGCGTTTTTAACTGCGATTTCAGGATGACTTTCATACTGTACGGCATCTCCTAAATCAATAACAACCATATTCATCCCAACGGCTGCCATTTCCTTTAACAAAACATCCCATGTAGGGTCATCAAAAGTAAGGAACGGCCTGTAAGGATGTGCCCACTCCCGGGCCTCCTGGCAGGTGGTGCAATTATAATTTTCGTCCCTGTATTTCAGGGGGACATTATCTTCCCACATGTTGTAACTCAGGTGCAACAGGTTTGCCCAGATCATATCAGGCACTGGTCTTTGCTGCGAAAAAAGAGCTGACGGTATGCTACTGGCAATACCGGCTGCTGCCATTTGTTTGATAAATTTTCTGCGATTTGTCATTTCTGTTTATTTTTCGAATTGTCAAGGTAATCAGGTTGAGCAGTGAATGCAGAGCCGGGTCCATTTACCTTTGCAAACAGGCTCAGCAGTTTTGCAACAATCTTTCTGGAAGCCTCAACCTCCACCTTGTTTGTACTGTACCAGGTTTCGTATCCCCCAAGTTTGTGTTGTTCAGGTGTTGGAAGGTATCCATAACTACCATTTGCCAGTTCAATGGTAAAAGATTGCCGGAACGGGCTTTTTGCCTTTATTTCTAAACCTGTTTCTGCAAATGTTTCAAAGGGTATGGCTGCCACGCCCAAATCGCCTATACGAAATATCTGCAGAACGATGTCGATATTGTCTGGCCATGTTTCCTCCAAATTAAGTATCCGGTCGGCGTACGTTACTTCATGCCGGTGTATGGGCTTCACTGTGTCTGCCCGGGCAATTACCTCCCTGGCATGTGCCAGCATTTTCGAAGGTGCCTTGCGCACCTGAAGGGTCAATTCCTCTTCCGCAGCCCTTAGCGGCACCCAATCGTGGAACTCAACCGTATTATGGACCCGAAATACCTCCCGGGCAACATCTTCGGCCACAAGTTTCATCTGTTCATATGGTTTTTTTTGTATGGCAGGCACACCAAAATTAATATTGTTCACATCGCCTGAAGTACCATTGGACATTATCCCAACGAACGGAGGCTCCTGCCTGTCGGCATCTAACAGTTCCTGGATGCGGTCGGCAAATACAGCAAAATAATCTGCCGAAATATCATTGCTTGGGGTTCCTCCCACGTAATGAAGCGAGTAATTTGCAAGAAGGGCTATCGGTCTGCTGTTTGTTGATTGAACGGATATAAATGAAACTTCGGGGTCGGGCTTTCCAGCCGGCTCTAGCAGGTTGGGAACCCGGCCGGGGTTCATAACCACCTTGTCATATTCACCGAACGGATTTATTACCGGTTCCTTCATCTTCCAGCGCCGTACAAAAACATGCTGAGGAACACGGCCAGCTCCCCAACCTATTTGCGCCGGTTCCAGATTGTTGAGCGCAATCCTTGTAACGTCAGCAAAACGCCTTATCAGGAATTGCTGGTACCAGTCAAAATCCTGACCACCGTTAAACTGCCGACGTTTTTCACCTTCTCCGCCGGCACTTACCGAGGAGTGGGTATGTATGGCCGATACCAGCACGTTACTTCGTGGTATGCCTGTTTCCTCCTGAATCAGCCTCTTGGCTTCATCAATTAAATTGCGGTTTAAACCGATATTGTCCACAATAATAAAAACCAGTTTTGTGGCACCATCGTCGAGAACAAGGCAACGGGCATGAAGCTCGTCATGCACATGGTTTGCCGGCGGAGGGGTTCCGTAATTACCAACAAGGCCGCCCCCGAGGAACGGGGTGATGTTAGTTGTAGCTGCACCGGCCTTAAAAACTTTTTCGGGATTATTGCTTTTTTTAGCCGAAGTGCCTATTTGTGCATTAACTGCCTGTATGCTAATGAATATCAATAATATACAAGCATAGCAAAAAGAATGGATTGTGAATTTAATACTCTTCATAATTACTGCTTTTTTAAAATTATTCTTTCTCATTCATACACCGGGTATGCTTTTTATCCCGGTATTACCACCGCCTTTCAGCATTTCAATATCCACCGGCAAATTGGTTTTATATGAATTTAAAATTACGACTTATAAAAAATGAACATTAATAATGATGTGAACTTATACAATTGATAATTTAGAATTTAATACTAATCTTTGCATTGATGATACTTTTCTTCACAAAAAGGAGCCAATTCAAATTATTTTGCCCCTTTAAAACTATTTTCATATTACAAGTATAAGCTGAAGCCATGAAAGTACATGAAATTAGATTATTTAAAGAACCAGCAAAATCATTTATTTTTTATCACGAGGAAAGACCTTTC
>CAZNEV010000082.1:0-20307 GCA_964572085.1 uncultured Maribellus sp.
AACACAAAGACACTAAGTCACAAAGTTTTTGAAGAATTTAAGTCACTAATAATAAACACAAAGTGTTTATTTGTTCCTGCTTGGCCGGTAGGCAGGTCTTCGTGTCTTCGTGTTGAATCTTTATTTCTTACTTTTTCGGAGTGGACTCAACCTTGAGTATTTTAAGTGGGGAGGGGTACTTCCGAAGTGGAGAGGGGTACTATTTTATCCGGTCGGAAACCTTGCCGATTATTTTGTTGAGGAAAGGGATTTTGTCGAATTTGGAGAAGAGGCTTCCTTTGCCATAGTGCAGCAAAATATTCCGTGCATAAATGAACAGCCCTAAACTTTGCGAGGCAAATAAAACAGGGTCTAAGCGCGGGATCGAATAGGTAAAAATCATCAATGAGCCCACTGCACTGATGATCCAAAATCCCAGCGGAAGCACCGAATCTTTCCGGTTTTCGGAATAAACCCATTGATAAAAAAAGCGGGAAGTAAAAACGATTTGCCCCAGTGAGCCCCACACCAAGAGCCAGTAGGGAACGTCTTCGTTTTTTAATATGCTGTTGAAATTGTGGGTGTTTGCAAACAGCAACCAGGCAAAGAAAACAAAAGGGGCAAGCAACGCAAAAAGGCGGGCCAGCCAGTACATGGTTTTCCATGCTTTTTTTAGCTGAAGGTTGCGCACATAGATAAAATACACGATGAACTGCCCCAGCACGATGGCAAAATCGTTACGCAAAATTCCGTAGGTCAGCATGAGCAGCGAAGCCACCAAGCTGATTTGCCAATAGATAACCGGCGAAATAACCACTCCCTGCTGCTCCGACTTGAACCATTGCGCAATGGTGCGGGCGAAAAAAAGGAATTGGGCAAAAAACCCCAGGGAAATAATGATATAATTGTTCATAAATAGGTTGTCGCGGGATGTAAAGGTATCAAACTTCGTTTATTTTAACAGTAAAATAACCCGCTTACAGTTCAGGTAACTTATCCAAAGCAATGTGGGCAGCATTTTGTTGTGCCTCTTTTTTTGATGTTCCTGTGCCGTGACCTACTTTTTTGTTGTCGATTTTCACCACGGCAACAAATTTGGGTTGCTTGTTTTTGTCGCTGAACTCCTCGGTGGTTTCAAACTCCAGTTCTTTTTTACTTTTTTGGCTCCATTCAATCAACTGGCTTTTGAAATTGGAATCATATTGTTCAATTTCGTTGAGGTTGACAAACTGCGAAAGGATTTTTTTGGTCACGAAATACTTGGCGGTCTGATAGTCTTTATCGAGATAAATCGCCCCGATCAAAGCTTCTAACGCATCGCCATAAATGTGGCTTTTGTCGCTGTTTTTGGTAGTATTTGAGTTGATGAGCACGTGCAAGCCCATATCCGTGGTGAGTTTGGTAAGAAACGAGCGGTTCACCAATTTCGATCGGGTTTTAGTCAGGAACCCTTCGTCTTCCTGCGGAAAGCGGTTGTACAAAAAATCGGCGATTATAGCGCCCAAAATGGCATCACCAAGGTATTCCAACCGTTCGTTGTTCACAAAATTGCCCTGCGAATCGATCGCGGAGGCTGATTTGTGAATAAATGCGAGATCGTATAATTTTAAATTTTGAGGGTAGAAGCCAAGAAGGTTCTTTAAAGAAAGATAAAACTCTTTCCGAGAAGACGAAAAGAGTTTTATCCGTTGTACTATTTTTCTGACCACAGCCTCCTATATTTTTTTGAACACTACGGTTGCATTGTGCCCGCCAAAACCAAAAGTGTTGCTGATGGCAACATCGACGTTTCGTTCTTTGGCAACATTGAAGGTCATGTCCAGGTTGCTGTCAATTTCCGGGTCGTCGGTAAAGTGGTTGATTGTGGGAGGAATAATGTTGTTGTTGATGGCCAAAATACTTGCAAGCCCTTCAACGGCACCGGCAGCCCCCAACAAGTGGCCGGTCATCGACTTGGTTGCGCTAATGCTCAACTTAAAGGCATGTTCGCCAAAGGTTTTGACGATAGCTTTCGGTTCCGCGATATCGCCCAGCGGGGTCGAAGTTCCGTGAACGTTGATGTAATCTACGTCTTCCGGTTTCAGCCCTGCATCTTCAATCGCCCATTTCATCACCAGGCTGGCGCCACGCCCTTCCGGGTCGGGAGCCGTCATATGAAAAGCATCGGCCGACATGCCCCCTCCAGCCATTTCGGCATAGATGGTTGCACCTCTTTTTTTTGCGCTTTCATATTCTTCGAAAATAAATGCAGCCGAACCCTCTCCCATCACAAATCCGTCACGGTCTTTATCGAACGGGCGCGAAGCGGTTTTCGGGTCATCGTTGCGGGTTGAAATTGCCCTCATAGAGTTGAACCCGGCAATGCCTGCTTCGTTTACGCCTGCTTCCGAACCTCCGGTAATCATGATGTCTGCCTTGCCCATTCGAATCATATTAAATGCTTCGATCATGGCATGAGAAGCCGATGCACAGGCAGAAACCGTGGTGAAGTTCGGACCTCTGAAACCGTATTTAACGGAAATTAAACCACCGGCAATGTTGGCAATCATTTTTGGGATAAAGAACGGTGAAAATCGTGGCCTTTCCACTTCGAGGCTCCTTGATTCTTCATAAAATGTTTGAAGCCCACCGATCCCTGCACCCCATATCACGCCCACCCGGTCGTGGTCGATCGAGTCGAGGTCCAGCCCCGAATCAACAATTGCTTGTTGCGAACTGGCGAACGCATATTGGGTGAATAAATCGTGTTTGCGGACTTCTTTTGGTTCGATGTACAAACTGGCATCGAAATCCTTAACCTCACAGGCAAATTGGGTTTTGTGTTTTGAAGCATCGAACTTGATAATCGGACCAGCACCGCTGACCCCGTTTTTCAAGTTTTTCCAAAACTCGTCAACAGTGTTGCCCAAAGGGTTTATTGTACCCATTCCGGTTATAACTACCCGCCTTAATTCCATAAATGATATTTCTGAATATAATTACTTAACTGCCGATTCGATGTGAGATATGGCTTCGCCTACTGTAGAAATCTTTTCAGCTTCGTCATCCGGAATGGCAAGATCAAATTCTTTTTCGAATTCCATGATCAACTCCACGGTATCCAGTGAATCTGCACCCAAATCGTTGGTGAATGATGCTTCGTTTACTACTTCACTCTCATCAACCCCCAATTTATCAACGATAATAGCTTTTACTTTTGATGCAACGTCAGACATAATTTTTAATTTTAATTAATACTTAAATTTGTTTTTAAATAATTCGGTGCAAAGTAATACATTTACGCTTTAAATCCGCAAGGAATATTTCAAAAAAGATATTAACGTGGTGATAAGCATAAGATATAAACCCTTAAATTTGAACATCTTATTCAAATATTCCACGAATTAAGAAATTGTTAAAATGGAACCTAAAAAAATCGCGATTTTTGCATCCGGGTCGGGGTCGAACGCTCAAAACATAATCGAATATTTTACTGATAATGAGAAAGTTAAAATAGATTCTTTGTGGAGTAACAACCCTCATGCCCATGCACTAAAGCGAGCGGCCGATTTTGGTGTCGAAACCTTTCTTTTCGACCGAAAAGAACTTAACAAAACAGGAAAAGTCGTCGAAAAACTCCAAAAAAGAAAGATTGATTTAATTGTTTTGGCCGGTTTCTTATGGTTATTACCTGCAAATTTGACGCATAATTTCACAATTGTAAACATTCATCCGGCACTTTTACCGAAATACGGTGGCAAAGGCATGTATGGTATGAAGGTGCACAAAGCGGTTGTCGAGAATAAGGAGCTGCAATCGGGCATCACGGTTCATTATGTCAACGAAAACTACGACGAAGGCAAAATTATTTTGCAAAAAACCTGTGAAGTCCTTCCTGCGGATACAGCCGAAGACCTTGCCAAAAAGATTCACGCCTTAGAATATGAATTCTTTCCAAAAGCGATTGAAATGGTGTTGTCCGAACTGTATTCTGGTTAATAAAGATTAGAATTTAACATTTTGTGTTAAATATTGTTAAACCAACAAATCAAGGCATCCCATTAAAATTATCTTTGCGCACATGAGTCGAAATATGTTGATAACGTTAATCGCGTTGATGGTGTTTGTTCTTTCGGGATTGATCCTGGTTCAAACAAAAATGATCAAAACAGCATCCGACATTCGCGAAGAGCAATTCAACCAGTTGGTAAAAAATGCTTTGTTCCGCGTATCGGCTCAGTTGAACCAATTTGAGCTGGCCGAGGCAAGAAACAGTGCATTGCGCAATCAATTGACCCTGAGCAGTTCGCGCAATGCCAACTTCGATGTATTTCCCCGAAAAAGCTCGAGTGGCGGTACCATTCGTTTTGGATTAAGTTATGAAAACGGTGTTTTAAAGTCGTTCAAAGAAGAGTTTGAGTACAATATCACTAATTCGGAGACCGTGGGCATCGACAGCCTGCCTGCGTTTAAACAGGAACAGGAGAGCAGGAGGCAACAATATTTAAGCGACCGGTATTGGTACGAAAACTATAAAGTGTTTCTCGAAGACAGGCCTATTCAGGAAAGAATCGATTCGGCATTTTTGAAGGAAGTGCTGGCTCTATCCGTTGCCGAATCTGAGATTGACCTGGACTATAAATATGCCATTAAAAATTCCAACCTTGGGAAAGACAAAATTATTTTTGGCGATGTAGATTACAACCCGGGGCGCAAAAAAGAATATCCGCAACTGCTGTTTCAAAACGACTACGGCGGCTCAAAACCGAATTATCTGTATATCTATTTTCCGAAACGTTCAGGCTATTTGCTGCGCGAAACGGGAATCACCATCATACCGACCATCATTTTAACGACTTTTTTAATTGCCATATTTGTTTACACTATCATGGTAATATTCCGGCAGAAAAAGCTTTCGATTATAAAAAACGACTTCATCAACAATATGACCCATGAACTAAAAACGCCAATTTCGACCATTTCACTGGCCAGCCAGATGTTGGAGGATGGCAGCATCAACAATACACCGCAAACTATTGCGCACATTTCAAAAGTTATCAACCAGGAAAGCAAGCGTTTGAGTTTTCAGGTGGAGAAAGTGTTACAAATGGCGGTGTTTAACGAAGGCCGGTTAAAATTTAAGTTCAAAGAGTTTGATGTGAATAAAATGATTCAAACGGTTTCGGCCAACTTTGAATTGCGCGTTAAAAACAAAAATGGTGTGCTGCAAACCGAAATCCTTGCCGAAGACCCGATTATCCGGGGCGACGAGGTGCACATCACCAATGTGATTTTCAACTTGTTGGACAATGCTATGAAGTATAGCAACGGCATACCCGAAATTGAAGTGCGCACGGAAAACCGTAAGGACCAAGTCTTGGTGTCTATCCAGGATAATGGGATAGGCATATCCAAAGAACATCAGCAACAGATTTTCGACCGGTTTTACCGTGTACCCACAGGGAATGTCCACAATGTTAAAGGCTTTGGACTTGGCTTAAGTTACGTTAAAAACGTCATCGATTCGCACAACGCAAAAATAAAAGTGGAGAGCGCACTGAACAAAGGAACAAAATTTACTATATTATTCTCAAAAATAAATATCTGAACATGAAACAAAAAACAAAATTACTACTTGCCGAAGACGACGAAAACTTAGGCCTGTTATTAAAAGAATACTTAGTGGCAAAAGGTTACGATGCTGATTTGTATCCCGACGGCGATGCAGCTTACAAAGGCTTTATGCGGGAACATTACGACATTTGCATCCTCGACATTATGATGCCCAAAAAAGATGGTTTCACGCTTGCCAAAGATGTGCGCATTGTAAACCCCGACATCCCGATTATCTTTCTCACCGCGAAAAACCTCAAAGAAGATGTGCTCGAAGGGTTTAAGTTGGGTGGCGACGATTACATCACCAAACCATTCAGCATGGAAGAGTTGATTATGCGGATAGAAGCCATTCTACGGCGAACAGCGCAAGACAGTGGAGCCGGCGCACAGCAGGTTTTTACGGTAGGCAAATTCACCTTCGACACGCGGAAACAAATTCTCTCGGAAGGTGATAACGCGGTAAAGCTGACCACAAAAGAGTCGGACTTATTGAAATTGCTTTGCCAGAATGCCAACAAAGTTTTAGAACGCAATTATGCATTGAAATCAATTTGGATAGACGACAACTATTTCAATGCCCGGAGCATGGATGTTTACATCACCAAACTGCGCAAGCATTTGAAAGATGAACCCAAAGTGGAAATCATCAACGTTCACGGCAAAGGATATAAATTGATTATGTAGGGGAGTTGGCTGGGAGCCGGTTGGGACACGGACTTTCCTAAGTCCGTGATTATGTCGGACTTAGAAAGTCCGACTCCCTTAGTCCAGTTTCAGCACCGCTAAAAAAGCATTTTGGGGCACTTCTACGTTGCCTACCTGCTTCATTCTCTTTTTCCCTTTTTTCTGTTTTTCCAGCAACTTGCGTTTGCGGGAAATGTCGCCGCCATAGCACTTGGCAGTAACATCTTTACGAAGTGCCTTTACGGTTTCCCGCGCAATGATTTTAGCACCAGTTGCTGCCTGAATGGCAATGTCGAATTGCTGCCGTGGGATAAGTTCTTTCAGCTTTTCACACATCCGGCGTCCAAAACTGTAAGCATTATCAGCATGGATTAATGTTGAAAGCGCGTCCACCATCTCGCCGTTTAAAAGAATATCCAAGCGCACCAATTTTGCCGGTTTAAATCCACTGACGTGATAGTCGAACGAGGCATAACCTTTTGAAATACTCTTCAGCTTATCGTAAAAATCGAACACGATTTCGCCCAGGGGCAAATTGAAAACCAACTCGGCACGTTCGGAGGTGAGATAACTTTGGCTGACCATTGTTCCGCGTTTATTGAGACACAAATTCATAATTGGCCCGATAAATTCCGAAGCGGTAATTATGCTCGCACGAATGTAGGGTTCCTCAATTTCAGAGATCGTGGTAGAAACCGGCATCCCGGAAGGGTTATAGACGGTGGTTGTAGTGCCGTCGGTTAAATGAACTTTGTAAGAAACGTTTGGCACTGTGGTAATCACGTTCATATCGAACTCGCGTTCCAATCGTTCCTGAATAATTTCCATGTGCAGCAAGCCCAGGAAACCGCAACGAAAACCGAAGCCCAGCGCAGCCGACGATTCCGGCTCAAAAGTCAGTGAGGCATCGTTTAATTGCAACTTGTCCATGGCGTTTCGCAACTCTTCGTAATCGTCAGCATCAATGGGATATATCCCGGCAAAAACCATCGGTTTTACTTCTTCGAAACCGTCAATCCGCTTTTCACAAGGATTTTTCACATGGGTAATCGTGTCCCCCACTTTAACTTCTTTTGCGGTTTTTATACCTGAAATAATATAACCCACATCACCGGTTGATAAAACCTGCTTCGGTAACATTGTCAATTTCAAAACACCAATTTCATCGGCATTATACTCCTTTTTCGTGGCCATGAATTTCACCAGGTCTTTGGTTTTTATTTGGCCGTTCATGATTTTGAAATAGGCGATAATCCCCCGGAAAGAATTATAAACCGAGTCGAAAATCAATGCTTGCAGCGGTGCCTCGGGATCTCCCTTGGGCGCGGGGACCTTTTCAATAATGTGTTCGAGGACAGTATCAATTCCCATCCCTGTTTTTCCGCTGGCATGGATGATATCTTCGCGGTCGCAGCCAATTAAATCAATAATCTGCTCTTCAACCGCTTCAGGCATGGCATTGTCCAAATCCATTTTGTTGAGCACCGGAATAATCTCCAGATCGTTTTCAATGGCAAGATACAAGTTAGAGATAGTTTGTGCCTGAATACCCTGAGTAGCGTCAATAATCAGCAGCGCACCCTCACAAGCGGCAATGGAGCGCGAAACTTCGTACGAGAAATCGACATGCCCGGGCGTATCGATCAAATTCAATTTATATTCCGTCCCTTCGTACAAATAATCCATTTGTATGGCATGGCTTTTTATGGTGATTCCCCTTTCCTGTTCCAGATCCATGCTGTCTAACACCTGCGCGTGCATATCGCGTTCACCTACCGTTTTGGTAAACTCCAATAAACGGTCGGCCAAAGTGCTTTTCCCATGGTCGATGTGTGCAATGATACAAAAGTTCCGAATGTTCTTCATTTAAAATGTTTTAACCGCTGAGGCAGGTGCCTTGTTTCCTAAATTTCCGCAAATATATTCAATTTTTAAGATTTTTTGGGCGATGCCATTTCAATGTAAATTTCAGGTTACAGGAATTATTGTTGCGCCCACTCCGAAAGTTTTCCCAGCAATTTATTAATGGGTACAAACTTGACAAAAATGGACACGCAAATTAAAATTTATCCAAATCCAAGCGGAGAAAGTTATGAATGTTCTGCGAAACTTCATCCCAACGAAGAAGAAACGACAAATGAATATGAATTTGTAGTTCAAACAGAACGAGTTGGGATTGCTAACGAATATGAATATATGATTGAGCCATTAAAACGACTTGCAAGAGCATCAATTTTATCTGGCAACCCAATTCATTGGACATGACAACAGAACAAATAAACAACGAACTGCCAATCGAGTAGGTGGCTGACGGACTGAAAGTCCGCCAGTACACCTCTCACACCGTACGTACGGATCTCGCCCGCCTGAGATGAGGTGCATTTAGAGTCTATCATTCGTAAAGCATCTGATATACAGGAAATAATATAAAAATCTGTCATCGGCACGATAGACGAAATCTCCTGAAAAGATTTTTTTGGAACAAACTCAACTTTAAACCTGCCCGACTTCGTCATTCCCGCCAGAACAATGTCTTTCGAACTGGCAGACAGCTTTAAACCCGAAACTCGGAACTTTAAACCCGGAACTCGGAACTTTAAACTCGGAACTCGGAACTTTCTTCTTCCCTCCGGGTAGGGTTTTTATTTTTTTATTGTACTCCTATTAGATAAATGATATGAAAGAAATTGCAATAAAATATTTTGAAGGTCGGGCTACGGAGGCAGAACAAGCAGAATTGCTAGCCTGGCTCCGCTTAAAAGGCAATCGCTTAAATTTCAATAATTATCGTTTGGCATGGAGAAAGGGCTTGGACGAAGGGCAATTCCCTGCAAACAGCGAGGAAAGTTGGAATAAAATCCAGACTGAATTGTTGCAGAAAAGTTTTAATAGATGGCAGAAAAACAGAAAAATAAACCAGTCTCTCAGGATTGCTGCCATCTTCTTCTTTTTAATTAGTTTGGGTAGTTTGACCTATTTCTTTGCGGGCATAAACAGGACAATTCCCGAGTTTTACACATCCGTCCTCGCCGAAAACGGGCACATCTCGAAAGTGGAATTGCCCGATGGCTCTATAGTTTGGTTGAATTCCGGTTCAAAAATAGCATATAACAATTCGTTTGCTTCCGGCAACCGGGATGTCAGTTTGAGCGGTGAAGCCTACTTCCAGGTGAGAAAAAATAAGGAAATCCCGCTGGTGGTAAGCAGCGGCGAATTTCAGGTGAAAGTGCTCGGCACAAAATTCAACGTATCGGCTTACCCCGAAAAAGAAAAAATAGATGTAACATTGGAAAGCGGTTCGGTGGAACTGCTGAATTCGAATATCGAAACCTTTCAATTAAAATTAAAACCCGGCGAAAGGGCCGTGTTTGATAAAACCAACCGGAATATCGTGGTGAGCAATGTCAATACCTCGAAGTTTACTTCGTGGAAAGAAGGTATTATGAACATCTACGACCAAAGCCTTGAAGAATTGGCAGAAAGGCTGGAAACAAGGTACAATCAGAAGTTCATTTTAGACGATGACGTGAAGAAACTCAAATACACGTTCACCATAAAAAATGAATCATTGGATGAAATCATTTTACTGATGGGGAAAATCACACCGATAAGCGCAGTACAAAAAAACGATACTATTTTAATCAAAATGAAACAAAATAGAAGAGAGAGGTCGATGAAAAAGTAATAAAAAAGCCGGAAGTGCGGCAACACCTCCGGGCCATACTTATCATCGGCAAATGATAAATACATTTATGAACTAAATTATGGTAAAATTATGAAAAAAATCCGAATTCGGAGGAGGGGAAAACCTTCCGTTTGGAGCAAAAGCTTTAGAGTTATGAAACTATCCTTTCTGTTTTTGTTTTTGGGCCTGGCACAGGTTTCGGCCAGTGTTTACGGGCAAACCGCAAAACTGACCTTGGAAATGCACAACAAAAAAGTTGTGGAAGTACTGGAACAGATTGAAAAGCAATCGAAGTTCCGGTTTGCGTACAGCTCCGAGCTAATCGACATGGATCGGCGGGTGACCGTAAATGTAAACGAAAAAAACATTGAGGAAACACTCGGTGTAATCTTTAGAGGCACCGGGGTCAAGCATGTTCTGTACGACAGGCACATCATGCTGTACCCAAAGGAAATGGATGCAATATCTATGAATGAATTTGAATTGGCCCAACAAAATGCAGTTACCGGAACAGTTACCGATGCGGATGGCCAGCCATTGCCAGGGGTAACCGTGTTAATCAAAGGAACTACACAGGGAACTGTTACCAATGTGGATGGGGAGTATTCAATCCCCAACATTCTAGAAAACGCAACTTTGCAGTTTTCGTTTGTGGGAATGAAAACACAAGAGGTGGTGGTTGGTAACCAAACAATAATTAATGTATCGATGGAGGTGGATGCGATTGGGTTGGAAGAGGTTGTGGCGATTGGTTATGGAACTATGAGAAAAAGTGATCTGACGGGTTCTGTTGTTCGTGCCGATATTGATGCTTTTCGTGAATCTCCGAATTTATCTGCTATGCAATCATTGCATGGATCGGTTCCAGGTCTTACGGTAGGACAAGTTAACCGCGCAGGGCAAGAGCCAAATATCCAGATTAGGGGGCAATCCTCTCTTTCCGGAGAATTAGCTCCTTTAATTGTTGTTGACGGAGTAATTTTTAGAGGGAACATAATTGATATAAACCCAAATGATATTGAATCTATTGATATACTTAAAGATGCAAGTTCTGCTGCCATTTATGGTTCACAGGCTTCAAACGGCGTTGTGCTGATAACGACGACAAAATCAGGAGGAATTGAAGGAAAACCAAAATTTAGTTATTCCGGTTCTTATGCTTTTCAGGAGCCAGCCAATGAGCTAAAAGCCGGAGGTCCGGAACATTTTCTGCAAAAAACTGAGGAATCAGATTTATATGCCAGTAGAACCAAAGAATCCGGTTATCTCGAACGAAATCCTTTGTATGACCCAAGTACTAAAATGAAAACTGCCGATGAAATAAACGCATATAATCAAGGCAGGTATGATGATTGGTGGGCATTACTAACCAATGATAACATGTACACGCAAAATCATAATTTATCTATGTCTAACAGCACAAGTCGAAACAATTATTTAATTTCACTTGGCTACACTGATCAAATGGGGTATATGCTAAACGAAGGCTATGAGAGGTTTAGTGCCAGAATTAATATTGACAATGTAATAACCGATTGGCTCAAAATGGGTGTTCAGTCTTTTATGACTACAAGCGATTATCTAGGGCAGTCTGCAAGTCCCAACCATAGGTATTTTTCACCATTTGCAACTGTTAATGATGAAAACGGAGAACGTGTGCAACTCGTAGGTGGAAATACTGTAAATCCTATGATTCAGGCTGAAGCAGATTATTTTGACAAAAGAATTAATTTTTTCGGGAACATTTATGCTGAAATTGATTTTCCGTTTTTAAAAGGGTTATCCTATAAAATCAATTTTGCAAATAATTACAGAACCACAAGTGAATATTACTTTAGATCTTATGCCAGTAATTGGGAGGGACAAGGCTCAAAACAGGAAGGTATCGGGTATGATTGGTCTGCAGACAATATTGTTTCTTACAAGAACAGATTTGGCACACATCATAATGTTAATATAACCTTAGTTTATGGTGCGGAAAAAAGAAGTCATAATTCTACGCGGGCAATTGCATCGGTTTTTAGTACACACGAATTAGGATATAACCGCCTGCAAACGGGTAGTGCAGGTTTACAACAAGCAATTTCGGGTGCCTGGGAAGAAGCAAGCCTCTACAATATGGGCAGGCTATTTTATGGATTTGCCAATAAGTATCTAATCACTGGCACAATCAGAAGAGACGGATTTTCCGGATTTGGTGAAGAAAATAAATTTGGTTTATTTCCTTCGGCATCTTTTGCCTGGGTGATGTCTGAAGAATCATTTTTAAATCATTTTGACTGGCTTAATCAGCTAAAGCTACGTATTTCTTATGGTTCTGTAGGTAATAGGACAATTGGTAGATACCAGACCCTTGCAACTGTGGCTGGTGATTATAACTACATTTTAGCAGACGGCAGCCCAGTGTTTACTCAAAGTATCAGCAGCCTTGCAAGTCCCAACCTTAAATGGGAAACCACCACCGGTGTTAATTTGGGTGTTGATTTTGGAATTGCTCAAAAAGTTTATGGCTCAATTGATTATTATAATAATAATACCGTAAATCTTTTATATGAGGTAGATATACCAGGTATAAGTCGTTTCCAAAAATTTCCAGACAACCTCGGGAAGCTTCATAATCACGGATTAGAAATAAGTGTCACCTCAATTAACCTTAAAAGATCGAGTTTTGAATGGACAAGTACGTTTAACTTTACAAGGAATCGGAATGAATTAAAAGAATTATTAGGATTTGACAATGATGGCGATGGAAGGGAAGATGATCTTATTTCTGAGGGTTTGTTTATTGGCGAATCAATAGATGCAATATACGATTATAAAGTTGACGGTAAATGGCAAGTGGGGGAAGAAATTCCACTAGGATATGATTTAGGTGCTCATAAGATTGTTGATCTAGTATCTGACGGTGTAATTGATGCAGATGATAAAACAATATTAGGATACAGATCCCCATCCTATATGTTCAGTATTCAGAATACAATTCAGTACCAAAACTGGTCGCTTAAATTTTTTATTAATTCAATACAGGGAGGGAAAAATTATTACATGAAACAAGATAATATCTATGGGTTGCAGATTTTGAACCAGGAAAACCACTTTAATAACAGCTTCCCTGTGGGTGTGGATTACTGGACCCCTGAAAATCCTGATGCTAAATATCAACGACCAAATATCAATGTTTCTTCAGGACTTTCGGGGACTTTGTATTCCCAAAGAAATTTTGTCCGGTTGCAAGACATTTCGTTGAGTTATAATTTTCCGAAAGGTCTCATTAATAAATTACAGATGAATAACCTTCGGATGTATTTAAGCGGCCAAAACTTGATTACTTTAACAAAATGGACCGGATGGGATCCTGAAACAGGTCAAGGTATCGTAGGAGATGGAAGACCGGTTATAAAAAGCTATACTCTTGGTATTAATGTCGAATTTTAAAAAAATATAAATTATGAAAAAGAATATAAATTTTTCCGATAAATTTAGAGTCCTATCTATAAGCCTCTTGTTATCGTTTATAATTGCTTTTATTTCATGCAACGAGGAAGATTTTTTAAAAGAAGTGCCGCTGGATTTCTATGCCCCTGAAAATTCCTATGTTACTGTTTCAAATTTTGAATCTGCGTTATTCAATCTTTACTCTCGAGTGAGAACCGATTTCTTTCGTTCTGATAATCAATTTGATTTTCCTTCTTTATCCTGGACTGGAACAGAAATGTGCTATACGCATAAAAATTTGGGAACCAGACCTAATTGGGGATCTTTACTTTTGCCTACCAGTACAGATGTTGTTTATGATGCTGTATGGCTAAAAGCCTATCGAATCATTTTTGATGCAAATGTGATAATAGGAAGGGCTGATTCGGAAGATAGCAAATTGACCCAGAATCAAATAACGTTAGTTAAAGCAGAAGCATCTTTTTTTCGTGCATTTGGGTACAGAATTCTATCACATCTGTATGGCGGAGTCCCAATTGTTTTAGAAGAAGTTACCTCACCTAAAAGAGATTATGTTAGAGCCTCTCGGCAGGAAGTATATGAACAGTGCGTTTTGGATTTTAAATTCGCAGCAGAAAATTTGCCCGGACCAGGCGAGGTTGATGATTCACGCATAAATAATCTTGCTGCTTATCATTATTTATCTGAAATTTACATTGCTTTGGGTCGTTGGAAGGAGGCTATAGATGCAGCCTCAAGTGTAATTAATCATTCTGCCACTGATTTAATGACTGAACGTTTTGGAACAAGAGCCAGTGAAACACTAAATCCTAATATGCCTTGGGCAACAGGAGGTGACGTTTACTGGGATTTATTCAGGCAAGGCAACCAGAATCGATCCACCGGAAATAAAGAAGCAATTTGGGTATTGCAGTATGAATTTAATGTGCCAGGTGGAGCTGATGGGTTTAATGCTGAACGTGATCTTGTGCCAAGACTTTGGCAGGCAAAGATTAAAAACAATGATGGTTCTGTTGCCACCATAGTGCCCTATCCAAATACTTATTATTTTGGTCGTGGATCTGGCTTTACAAGACCAAGTCATTATTTTTATGAAACCGTATGGCAGAAAAGTGGTTACAATCAGGATATTAGAAATTCAGAATTCAATATTGTTAGAGATTTCATTGTAGCCAATCCTAAATCTGACCATAATGGGAAATGGATATTTAAAGACAAACTTCCAATCAACCTTAAAACTGCAGATGATACTACACGAAATTACTTTCCGGTTATTGCAAAATGCTCAACCCCTGGGGGGCATCCTAAAGAGCTTTACCTTGATAACCAAACAGTTCCGGGTTCTTTAACAAACAACGCCCGATTAACATACAGAGACCAATATGTAATACGTTTAGCTGAGACATATCTTTTACGTGCCGAAGCGTATTTGGGCAATAATGATCCCGCAAATGCTGCCAAAGATATTAATGTGGTCAGAAAAAGGGCAAAAGCTCCGGAAATTGAAGTGTCAATGGTAAATATTGATTATATATTGGATGAAAGGATAAGAGAGTTACATTTTGAAGAGCTTTATATACTCACTTTAACAAGATTGGGAAAATTGGTTGAAAGAGCTCAACTTAATCCTTGGGTAGGTGAAACATATTTGCCTCATAATAATTTGTGGCCTATTCCTTTTGCTGATATAGAAAAGAATCTGGAGGCAAATCTTGAACAAAATCCTGGTTACTAAGATAGAAAAACTGTTGAATGCTTCTGTAACCATTAATATCAAATTATGAAAAAGTATACTGTCTTTTTTCAAAGTTTCATTTTCGTTGTGTTTTTTATGTATAACAACAATTGTCTTTACGCAAGCACCGATACCATTCCCCGGCGGCATAAGGTTACCCTTCGTGAAGCACATGTTGGGGATTTGGATATCGATACCAGGTTGCTTGACAGTTACGGGCTTTTACCTGAAAACATCAGGGAATTTTACCTTGAGGCAAGGTCTGTTTTTGTGGAAAATCCGGATGCTGATTTTACTCATCCCAAAATAGTCGAAGCGGTCCGAAAACACAATCTGCCATTAATGGGAGGCCCTATGCTTGGTAATTTGGGCGAAGAAGAAGTAACCCTATGGGTGCGGGCATCTACTAAAAAACCATTAGTTGTTAAAGTTGCAAAATCGGATGGTAGTAACAAAAAATCGTATAGGAGAAATTTCATTGAACCAAGCGTGGAGCAACGAATTGTATTGGATGGTTTATCTTCAGATACGGAATATAAATATACAGTTTATGCCAAAAAACGCAGAATTACAGAAGGCAGATTTGTTACAGCACCGGCTTCTCACAAAAAGGGTATATTTCGAATAACCTTCGGGTCATGCTTCCATAAAATAGGCTTGCACAATCCGAACCTTATCAATCAAATTTTAAAACGGGAGCCACAAGCGATGATGCTATTGGGCGATATTGCAGCCGATGACAGGGAAAACCGGATTAATATGCACCGCTCTGATTATCTCCTTCGCGATGTTTCAAAGGCATGGCAACAGCTCGCAACCAATGTCCCTTTATACACTTCATGGGATGATCATGATTATTTCAACAATGATCTTAGCGGCATCCCCGAAGGGTTCACTGCTGAAGACCGCGATGCTGTCCGTTCGGTCTGGCACCGGAACTGGAACAATCCGGAAACCGAAAACCGTGATATTTATTTCAATACGCGTCTTGGGCCGGTTGAACTGATAATGCTGGATACCCGTTCATGCCGTGATAACGGACGGAGGGGGGAATACGGTTCATATTTGGGAATTGAACAACTTAACTGGTTGAAAGAGACTTTGAAAAATTCAGAGGCTGAGTTTAAAGTTATTTCCAGCGGAACGATGTGGAGCGACTATATAACCCCGGGCAAGGATTCATGGGGTACCTGGGATACGGAGGCCCGTGAGGAACTTTTTAATTTTATTGAAGCAGAAAACATCTCCGGTGTTTTATTGATAAGCGGTGACAGGCATGGGGCACGTGGCTTTACCATTCCCAGGCCGTCGGGATTTGCATTTTATGAATTCGAAGCGGCCTCGCTTGGGGGCGTGCCCGGGCCTGAAGCGATGGCAAAGGACGCTTCAAATCAACTCTTTGGCTATCACGGGACCGACGTAATTGCTTTTGGTGAATTTACGTTTGACACGAAAGGGAATGTACCATCAGTTGTATTCAGGTTAATCGATGAGTTGGGCAACATATTGGAGGAACATACCTTGTCATATAGCAAGTTAACACCTCGGGAAGGAGGAGATTAATAAAATTACTATACAGAAATAAAATAATCTAAAAAACAAAAGCGAAACAATTTCATGAAATAAATAAGAATCTTATGAAACGAAATACGGCAATTTTTTTAGGTCTTTTTTGTCTGATCATTTTCACAGTAACCCAGACAACAGGCCAGACTTATTTGAATAATTTTCATCGCGAAAAAGCTCGCGCCCTTGATTTACAGGGAAGTCTTCATCTTTTGAATCTATGCGAAAAACAGCCTGAGGATATCCAACAAATTTATAAAACAGCTTTTAGTAAGTTTGAAACCAATCTCGATTATTCATTTGCAGATTTGGCAAAGGAAAATGATTTTAGGCAGTTGTGCGAGAAGAATGGAATGATCAATATGGGAGGCCCCATGCTGGGCAATGTTTCTCCCCACGGAGTGAATGTCTGGGTAAAGACATTATATCCGACTACTGTTGAAGTTAGTGTTGAATGTGAAGGGGAAAATAAAATATTTGGGCCTGTATACAGTTCAGATGAAACTGATTTAACTGCCATTGTGAAAATATCCGGGCTTAAATCTGACACGAAGTATAAATACAATGTAAAGATTGACGGGAAATTATTAAAGATTGACGCTGAAACTTTCTTTATGACTCTGCCCAAAGAGAATCAAGCCGCAAAAACGAATATTGCTTTCGGTTCGTGCTTCCATCGTTGGGGGTTGTGCAATCAGCGCCTCTCAGAACAGATAAGATCAAGGAATCCTTCGGCAATGTTATTGAATGGCGATATTGCGGTCCAGGATCGGAATAATAATATTAACATGCACCGGGCTGATTATCTTCTACGCGATTTCCATACCGCTTGGAAAAAGCTTGCTGCAAGTATACCGATTTATGCTACTTGGGACGATCATGACTATTTTGACAATGACCTTTATAATATACCCGCAGGTTATACTAAAGACGACAAAATAGCTGTTTGTAAAATTTTTAGAAATTCATGGAATAATCCGCCCTATGGAATTGAAGCTGATAATGGGGGAGTGTTTTTTCGGACAAGAATTGGTCCCGCGGATGTTATTATGCTTGATAATAGATATTTCAGGGAAAAAAGCAACTACCTGGGCGATGAGCAGATGAAATGGTTGGAAGAACAGCTACTGGATTGTAAGGGGCCTTTTATCATTTTGTCGAATGGAACTATGTTTAGTGACTTCGTTTCAAACGGAAAGGATTCTTGGGGTGCTTTTGATCCGGAGGGACGAGAAAAAATATTCAGTTTGATTGAGAAACATCATATTGGTGGAGTATTACTAATATCAGGGGACCGGCACGGTGCACGAGGATTTAAAATACCCCGTCCATCAGGTTTTAATTTTTATGAGTTTGGGGCAGCCAGTTTGGGCGGCAGGGTTGGACCTCTGCCCATTAGAACAGAATGGGGTACTCAACTCTATGGTATTTCCGGAGAATATGCTTTTGGGGAATTTTCTTTTGATACAACTTTATCCGATCCGGAGGTAACTTTCAGGTTAATTCATGAAAGTGGAACAGTTTTTCATGAATTGACTTTAACCAGAAGTCATTTAACGCCATGATATTGTGAGGATATCAAAGGGAAATTATTGAAATAGGCGATTTACAGAATAAAGGGAAATGAGGCTAAAGTCTGGATTTACTGCAACTTATAAAAACCGTCTGCTAAAGCAGACGCCAATAATAATCCGACAAAGTGTAAATTGTAGCACATTGCCGCTTTATTCAGTGAACAGCCTGTCCCGACAAGTCGGGGAATTACTGAAATGCAAAGGTTTAAGGGGTTTTCCCCAAAGGGATTCCGATGGAAAACCCCATCCGAAAATTCTCAACCTATCTATAAAGCGTCTGGTTAAATAAGATCAATTAATTTTTCAACGTTCAAAAAAGAAGAAATAAAAAACTTTCATTATGAATCACACAAAGAATTTAATTCAGTTGGTTCTATTCAGCACAATAATGGTTACAGTCGCTTGCACGGGAACTCCAAAAAAGGACGAGGGAACAATGTTCAAAAATCTTCCCAATATCGTTTTGCTTATGGGCGACGATCACGGTTGGGACGAAGTGGGATACAACGGGCATCCGTTTGTGAAAACCCCGGTACTGGATGAAATGGCGGCAGATGGTTTGCGTTTCGACCGGTTTTACTCTGCGCATCCGTCTTGTTCGCCCACTCGCGGAAGTTTTATCACCGGCAGGCATCCGAACCGTTACGGTACTTTTGCCCCGAACTGGTCGATCCGTCCGGAAGAAATCAGTATTGCACAACTGCTAAAAAAAGTTGGTTATACTTCGGCACATTTCGGAAAATGGCATTTGGGACCGGTAAAAAAAGAATCGCCTGCAAGTCCGGGGGCAATGGGATTTGATGAGTGGTTGTCGCACGACAATTTT
Organism: uncultured Maribellus sp.; assembly: GCA_964572085.1. Classification (GTDB taxonomy): domain Bacteria; phylum Bacteroidota; class Bacteroidia; order Bacteroidales; family Prolixibacteraceae; genus Draconibacterium. The sequence continues at coordinate 19,101 of CAZNEV010000082.1, forward strand.
TTTGAGATGAACCCCGTGTTGTCCCGAAACGGAGAAGAACCACAACGGATAGAAGGCGAGGGGTCGAAAGTAATTGTTGACGAAGCGATCAGGTTTATTCAAAAGGTACAGGATAAACAGCAACCGTTTATGGTTGTCGTTTGGTTTGGATCGCCTCACGAGCCATACAGCGGATTGCCTGAAGACCTGGCACTTTACAATAATCTGCCTGATACGCTGAATAAGCATTCGGTGAGGTTGACATCGAACGAAACCGGAAAATCAGTCGAACGCCCGCTCGGAGATGTTTTGCAGGAACGGTATGCCGAAATTACGGCCATGGACCGGGCGATTGGTGATTTGAGAAATTATTTGAAAGACGATGGGTTGCAGGAAAACACAATGGTCATGTATTGCGGCGATAATGGAACGCCACGAAGTGCCGGTCGTACAGGAATGACCCTACGTAACGAAAAAGGTTCATTGTATGAAGGAGGGATTCGTGTGCCCGGTGTTTTGGAATGGCCGGCTGTGATTAAACATCCTAAGGTGAATAACAATATTTCGGTTACAAGCGATATTTTGCCTACTCTTGCCGAGATGTTCAATCAGGAACTCCCGGCACGTCCGTTAGATGGAGTCAGCCTTGTGCCTTATTTTAAAGATCCGCAAAAGGAACGTATGGAACCTGTTTATTTCTGGCAATTTGAAACAGGGAAAGTTTTTAATAGTTCAGCGGAACCCTACATCGACCCTGAACTCCAGGAAGGGACAACACCGCTGGCCAAAATGATGGCCGATAAATATACCCGAACTTTTCGGAATTTGAAATATCCGGGTATTTCAGAAAATGATTTTGGTGGCGAAAGGGCTATGATGACCAACCGATACAAACTGGTTTTGGACGGGAATTCCCCGAATGATGATGGATTCGAATTGTATGATTTGCAAAGCGATCCGGCTGAAAATAATAACCTGGCCGATGAACATCCTGAAATAGCAGAAAAAATGCAAAAACAAATGAGACAGTGGCAGGAATCCGTATTAAAAAGCTTGACAGGAGCAGATTATTGAAGATCAGTGCTAAACCGACAAAGAAAGTTTTGTACCGCTTTTAAATACCTCAGTATAAGTTTGGATTATGCTATTTTGTATGTTTTTAAGTAAATAGAGTCAATATGAAACCGTTAACTATATTTTTTTCCATTATCCTTTTTCTGCTGATTTC
>CAZNEV010000083.1:0-20272 GCA_964572085.1 uncultured Maribellus sp.
GGGTAAGTATTTTGCGTTTATTAAAGCCCTAAGATACTAAACATCAAGGAGATAATAAAATTACTTGCCCATTTTTTATGTGGTTTGTGAATTATTCAGGCGAAACCATTAAAAACGCGTATTTTGGGTTGGAGAACTTCCATGCCCTCGCAGAGTTTATCCTCCTCGGGAAGCCATACGGTTATAAACTTAATTTTTGAACCATCATACTTGTGAGTAAGATAACTGTAGTTTGTTTTCCTGTCAATAGGCAATGTCTCAATCTGTTTCAGGTTGAATTGATGTATTTTCAGTGCCCCATTCATCGAAACCAAGCTAATGCTGACTGTTCCATCTGTACTTTTCAAATAACCCTCCACAATAAAGGGATTTTGTGTTCCGCCCGGTATTTCCGATTTCGATTCAATTTTCCATGGCTTCGGTTCATCTGACATCCAGATATAACCCTCGTAACTCAGGTCGGGCAAGTCATTAACGCTATCAATTGTTTTGCAATAAGTATTCATAATAATTTTTCTCCATTTTTAAAGATATCACCATAAAAGCATCCGTTGCCGCGCATCACTCCACCGCCAAGGGGAAGCATCCCGTTTGCAATATCATGCAAAGTAAGTTCAAGGCATTCGAGCGATTCATTTGTTGCCTTGCTGCTTACAACAATTTTCAACTCGATTGAATCGTCGTTGTGCAGGGTTGCCACCTCTTCCGAAAACAATGCACCATCGATTGCTCCACCTGTAAAACGGTCAATTGCAACATGGTTCAATACTTTTCGGTGCGATGCAGTTTTGTGGACATCAGAAATGATGGTTTTCCCTTTAGCTTTGTCCTTTAACGTTACCAATTCCGTATCGCCAGAAGCAACCGAAAATCCAAAAAGGTCAACTACAGCAGGATTATAAATAGTTAGCAGTTTTTTAATATCCTTTTCGTTATTGCTATCGAATTTTGCTGGTAAATGGTATTTCTCCTGAATTGCTTTGGCAACCAGCATTCCTTTGTTTTCAATTAATTCAGCAAAAAGCCCTTTCTTTTTATTGAAATAAAATGCTACCCGGTGAGCAATTGCTCCTTTTACTGATGATGCCGGAATTAACAAATTGTTTTTCAAGATTGTGGGTGTTGATCCGTTCCAAATTACCACATCTTCGGTAGCAGCAATCATATCAGCCACTTCGGAGCCTTCACCTGCCCCGAACAAGAAAAAATTATCAGGTTTAAGTGTAAGTAAATAGGTAGTTGTGTCGCAATTGTCAGCTTTAGGAATGAATTCTACTGAATTTTTAAAGGGTACGGTTAGCGAAGATGATTTATCGGCATAATCAAAAAAATCTGTTTTGTTCGTTAATTTAAAATCTCGACGATGCACACTTATAATTTTTAATTCGCCAAAACCTTTTCGTGTTCCGCCGCCAATCCTAAAATCCTGGTTCTCCAGTGTATTTAATATTGTTTCCCAATCTGTTTTTTCTTCTGGTTTCCCTATCAATTCCAGTTCAAAAACAAAGCGGGTACCTTTGCAAACAACTTCCTCATCAAATTTTGCACCTTTCTCGGCTGCCCCTAAATCGTTTATTCGCACATGGTCACGAACAGGCAACACTTGATAGGCCCGATAGAATTCATTTTTCCAGTTGGGTTGGGTTACGCCTTCAAAAACTTTTTCGTCGGCTCCCAAAAAATACGCCGACGAAACAATCAACCTTGAACCACTACCGTCTTTTTTATCCTGAAATCCCAAAATATTCTTCCACTTATCCGTTGCATCTTCCCTGGCTATCTCACCTAAAATGGAATGACTAAGCACGCCTTTTAACGAGGTTCCGGGAATGTAAGGTAATCCACAAACATCGCGGGCAATCAGCCGGTCGGTAACAAGGCTTTTTTCGCCCGAACCCAAAGCCAGTGGAGTAGCTGCTTCAACTACAATTCTGGCAATATATCGCATGTTGAAATCTCTCATTTTTTGTCGTTTTTCTGGTTATACTTTTTTGCCATAGCAGCTGCCAACACCGATGTCGCTTGCTGCCGTTCGTTTTCATCAAATCCGGAAATCCATTTCTTTAAAGTCGAAAGCCTGTTGCGTTCGTTCCAGTCGATGGCAGCTACCCCATGTGTGAGATAGCCTTTTTCTTTGTCAACTTTTCCATCTGTTTCACCAAACAATAACTCCATAAGCTTCTTTTTACTGTCCGCCCTTGATGCTCTTTCTCGAATACCGCCCCATTGTGAGGGCTTTATTTTCCGATAGTTACTATAATGGTTTTTGATAAAATCATCCACTTTTCGCAAAATCTCATCTTTTGATTGCTCTGTTTGCGCAATAGTTTGCAGATATTTCAGTAATGGGATGTCTTTCAAATGTTCAGGGATTGGCAAAAAATCTTTTTTAGTTTCGTTAACCGACATTAGCTTTTCAGAAGCTTTCACCCGAACCGGATTTGAAGTTAAAAAGCCAGGATTGATTATTGTTTTCCCAAAACCTTCATTTAAAAATAAACCAACACCTTTTATTAAAAGTGCTTCATCAACTGCACCAGTCACTTTAATGACGAATACTGAGCCTTTATCAATGCAAATCCTGTCGGCCTCGCGGGTTGCCCTTGTTGAATTGTAGGGGGAAAAAGAACGGGTAAGAACCTGGCTTTTTTCCCAACAAATTTTACCTTCGATACCAAAATCCTTGGCTTCAGGAGTTAATGTCGGCAGGCCAAACTCATTTACAAATGCCAACAGGCTTTCGGCATAAAGTACAATTTCACTCCCCGATTGAATGTCGAAATTTGGTTTTATTGTTTCTTCGTTTTCAAAGCTTACTTTAATCAACCCGAATTCTGCAGTTTTGCTCCGTCCCAGTTTTTGCGTTCCAATAAGGCTATCTTTAAGTTGCCCGGAAAGGTCGGAGTGTCCTTCGTCCATTTCAATAAAAAACGACCATTCCGAGCCGCTTTTCAGGTATTCGTACCCAAACATCATTTGGTCTTTGGCTCTCCTTGTTTTTCTGTCGTATGCGATTTAATGCTGAAATCTTTTATCAAATCAATTTTTCGAAGCAATTCACCTTCTTTAACCAGAAAACCAGACCGTTGCTGTTTTAATTGAGTTCCGTCTTTACGAAAACCTTCTTTTTGGCTTGGAGTAATTTGATGATGAATGATAATAGGTTTTGAAGTTCCTATTGAATCACCTTTTTCTACAAAGTATGACGCAGGTATTTTAAAACTTCTGAAACCATTAAAGGGATGGGCATCAGAAAACCGCACTTTTCCGCTATGGAATACATCAAATGCAGTACTTCCGTAATTTTCATATTTTCGTGCTGCAATCCCTAAAATGGCTGCACCCGGAATGTATTCCAGTGTTTTGTTGTTCCCCTCGGTTGCTGCTGTCGAGTTTATTATTACATCGGTAATGAATGTGATTTTAAAATTTAATCTTTTCATTGTTTGCCTCCTTTCAATTCAAATGTACAGCGGCCAAGTCCTTTGTTGCGGCCAACCCCCAAATTTTTAATCATCTTTAAGGCCATTTCCATTTTTTCTATATAACCTTCAGGAACATCCATGATTTCGCCTTCTAATTCTATGGGTATGGTTACTTCGATACTTCGATACTTCGCAGTGAATGTTCGTCAGCAACGCCTGTTTTTGAATCAATGGCCGTTGAGCTGAATTTGTTAAAGAGGTATTTAGCATAGGGATTGCCAACCGTTGAGGCAAGATAAGCGTGTATTTCAGGGGGGAGTACGGCATTTTTAAAGAAACATGTGCCAGCATTCGAGCCTTCTACACCAAAAATTGTATTTATATCAGCTTCTTGTATCAGCTCAGGTTGATAATCCTTTTCCGTTTGCATACCATCTTTAATTAAACCTTTAATGGTTTTCCCGGGAATAAATGGCAACCCGTTTTTGTCTTTTATTACCAATGCGTCCATGTCCGCACCCTTGCTTTCGCCCGAACCGCAATGCCAGACAGAATATAACGTTATTTTATATTTCAGATTCATATCCGTTAGTTTTTTAATAGTGAAGCCATTGAAATGTAATCGTAATATGGGCAAGCCTCTTTGTTGTCACCATACATATCAGGATTTAAGTTTAAAAATTGAATATATCGCCGCCGTTGATTATCCATATCCAATATCTGGATGGTTCGCTCCATTAAAGATTTTGCTTTCTTGACATTCGTATATCTCTCGGTCAACCATTTTCTGAGTTGTGATGCAGGGGCATCTTCTTTCAGTAAAAGAGCCGAATTATCTTCTAAAGTTTTTATAGATAATTTTTCAGGTTGATTAAGATAATAGGGCCCTGCGACAAAACTCAGATTATCATAACAAGTAAGTTCTTGTTTTACAATCTCATCATATGAGCCCACAAAACTTGATTGAACTTTATGGAACATCAAACAGGCCGGAACGTTCTCCTTGCTGATTTCTTTTGCCTGCTTTTTGGCTTCGCCACATAACTGTTCAGCCAAATCGTATCCATAATGAAATGGGAATGATGATTTGATATAGGCTATACCGGCACAGGCAGTTAAACAGTTCATATTAATCTCGAATTTTTGGAATAAGCCTTTCAAGTTCTTTGACGTTTCCTCCTCAAATGCAACTAAAAATTTTCGGGTATATTCCAATGCATATTCTGAACTGACAATTATCGTTAAATCATCACCACCAAGTATGATTGGGCGAAAAGGATAAAATTTGTGGTCGCACCCGTAAAACACACTTTTGAAAGCAATATTTGCAGCTTCGACAGTGCTTTTTTCGAGATTTTCAGAAAATTCTTTGAAGGTCGATATCAATTCTGCTTCACTCTTATCCTGCAGTTTGTTTCCTAACTGTTGCAACACTTTCCCTAATCTGTTTCCATCGGCATGAATGACGGCCATCCAACTTCGCTCTGAGCTTTTTACCAGTTTTTCAAAATCGTAAGCGAAAACTTTATTTTTTTCGACCTCAATTTTACCAGAAAGTCCGCTAAACTCTTTTTGTGCTTTTCGTTTTTGTTTTGTTCCTGTATCAATTGATTTTCCATTTTCGAAAAACACAGCAGGATTCCCGGTGTTTCTTGCTCTTTCTGTTAACAAACAACCAATATCTGTTGGAATTGAATGTTTATTCCTCTGAATTTTCAGTTTATCCTCCAAGTCATTAATATGGTGTACTTTCAAGTCGCCTTCTATTTTTACAACAGCCTGACTAATAGATATTCCGGGAGCTAACTTCATAACTTCCATCGGGAAATGCAAAACTGTATGTTCACAATCTGTCTGGTTTTCGAAAACATACTTAATATTTCCGGCGGCACCAATAATCAGTTTTGTCTCATCAAATTTTAAGACATGATTTTTAAAAAATGTTGTACAAATATGTTCAACAAGTTCACTTCCACCAATAATGTCTTTTAATTTATCGGTTTGAAAGATGAAGCTTTGAATGCCTTGCACCGCAGCTCCATAGAGAAATTTTGGTTTTGTCATAAATGTATTTTATTTTGATTTAATTCCTGTTAATTCTTTTAAAACTCCAAACCCAATACTGCTTCCCTTGCCCAATCCTATAAAATTGGGAAGCGAAATGTTGGTGCGGAATACAAGGGTAAAAGCTTGCATTTGCTGTTTTTTGAAATTCATCAGCTTTTCTGATTGGATAGATTTAATTTTCACTTCAATTCTCTCGTCAACATAAAGATCGATGCCTTGGAGGAAGCTTAAAATATTGGCAAGTATTATTTTCTCAAGGAAGCTGATTCTCGCGGTTAATTCCTCCAATGCCTTATATTTGGTGTAATTCTCTTGGTTGAGAGGTAGCCAGTTGTAAATTTTGTAATCAAAATGGCTATCCCAAACCGCAACTCGGTGCTGGTGAACTTTGATGTTTTCAACCTTTAATTCCTTATCTTCGTTTTCAATCCGCAATTTCCAATCGGTATTCGAAAAGAAATCCTGTATGCCTTCTATCCCTTCTTCAATGCACAGCAGGGAAGCATTACCATTCACCAATTTATATTGGATTTTTGGATAACGATATATGTTTCCGGCAGGACTGTGGTTGTGGAACAGGTTATTTTTACCATGGGTCGTTTTAATAATCGCACCCCTGAAAAACGGAATAGCAGAGAAATTTATTTTAAGATTGAAAATTACCTGTAGAAGCCGGATTTGTTTGGTTTTTTCCATAGAAGTGAATTGGATTAGCTTATTTATATCATTAATAATCACCCACCACGTTATTCTTATTCCTGAAATGCGAAGGGGTCACGCCTTCTTTCTTTTTGAACAGATTGCTGAAATAGAAAATGGATTGGAAGCCCAGTTCGTAACTGATTTCCTTTATGCTCCTATCCGTAGAAATAAGCAGCTCTTTTGCGCGTGTGATACGCAATTGCAAATGATACTGCCCGGGTGAAACGCCTGTATATTTCTTAAACATCTTGCGGAAAAACGAGTAACTCACATGATGTGCTTCGGCCAGCTCTTTCAGGTTTAATTCTTTTTCCATGTTTTGCCGTATCTCAAAACGGATTGCCTCGATAACTTTAGCGATGGGTTTTCCGGAAAAGCCCTTTTGTTTTTCAAAAGAAACGATGTACCCCAACAGTTTTATCACCATTCCTGAAGCAATTTGCTGGTAGCCTGGCTGCTCTTCTTTGATGAGGCCAAAAATCTTTAAATACGTATCCAGAAATTCTTCTTTACTTCCAAAATTGAATATCGGTTCTTTGGCCGAAAAACGTGGCTGTGCAATTAGTTTTCGTGCGAACAGTCCGTCGAAGCCTACATAGTTTTCCGTCCAGCCGGTTCGTGCAAGCGGTCTGTAACGGTGCCATTCGCCCGGAAACAAAACAAAGATACTCCCTTGTTTGATCGAAAAAGTGCCGTGTCTATTCTCTAAAATACCTGCCCCTTCGGTTATAAAGTTAATTTGAAATTCGTTCAGCACACGGCCTTCTTTCCAGGTGAAGAAATATTCCGAAGGATGGCACGGCAAAGGATAATCACTGTTTGGAGGTATTTGGGCGGTTCCGGCAACATTCAAATAGAGCCCCCAATCCATGTCGTCATCACTCAGGGTTAAATATTTGAATTCATTGTTTTTCATGTTAGGGTCAAAAAGTGTAAATATTATGCCATTTCATGTATTGTTTTCTGATATAGACAAATATACATTTGTTTTTTATTATCGGGCTAAATCTTAAAAAGCAAACCAAATAAATTAAAAACACATGAACGTTATTTTAGGAATCTTATTTCACTCGCTCGGTGGCGGTGCTTCCGGAAGTTGGTATATGCCCTACAACTGGGTACAAAAGTGGCGGTGGGAAATCTATTGGATCACCGGCGGGATTTTTTCGTGGCTTTTAATGCCATTTCTGGCTGTTTTGTTAACAACTCCCGACTGGCTGGGAATTTTACAAGCGACCCACGGAAACGTCCTCCGCAATACCTACATCATGGGTTTACTTTGGGGAGTAGGAGGCCTGACTTATGGTTTGGCAATCCGATACCTTGGCATGTCGCTCGGAAATTCTGTTCTGTTAGGCATTACTTCAGTAGTTGGCTCCTTAGGTTTGCCTGTGCTGCGGAATGTGCCTGCACTTGCCGGGATAATCCCTGACGGACTTTCGTTCTCCGACCTGTTTGGCAGCACCGGTGGACGAATTGTGATACTCGGCATCGTGATTCTGTTAGTCGGCATTATTCTCAGCGGATTGGCGGGAATCAGGAAAGACAATGAGTTGGGCGGTGTTAAAGAAGGCGTTAACATCGAATTCAGTCTGGGGAAAGGATTAATAATCGCCATCGTTTCGGGAGTTTTGAGTGCTTTTTTTAGTTTTGGTATCGATACCGGAAAAGAAATGGCTACCGTTGCCCGATCGTTGGCAGTGGAACAAAATTATCCGTTTCTGAACGACGGAGGGGAAGGGATTAAATACCTTTTTGAAAACAACATCATCTTTTTCGTAATTCTATGGGGTGGTTTAACTACCAACGTGTTATGGACTGCCGGGTTGATTTTGAAAAACAAGACAGGAGGCGACTTCATCAACAAAAATACTCCTTTGCTGCGTAACTATTTGTTTTGCGCATTGGCCGGAACTACCTGGTTCCTTCAGTTCTTCTTTTACGGAATGGGCGAAACCAAAATAGGTAACGGTGCCAGTTCATGGACACTGCACATGGCCACCATTATCCTTACCGCAAATCTCTGGGGCTTTTACCGAAACGAATGGAAGGGTGTTTCAAAGAAAACATACAACACAATTTTAATAGGCATTGGGGCAATCCTGCTTTCCGTAATCGTTATTGGCGTTGCCAAGTGGTTGTATCCTGAATTAAATGCGTTGGGGTAAAGAAAGTTAGAAGAATCAAAAAGGTAAAAAGTAAAAGGTAAAAAGTAAAAAGTAATTGGAAAATAGAAAATGATATTTGTAATGCGAATCAAGAGTTGAAATTCATTGAATATCAATGTTCAACCCGCTTTGGGGTTGTTTTTCACATTGTAATTTTAACCCCGAGCTTCGCACGGGGCTATTATTGTTAATGTCCTACGGACATTTCCTTATCCCGAAAGGGATTAAACAATAATAGCCACGGGTAAAACCCGTGGTAATAAGACGGATGCGAAGGGAACCCTGAAGTGGGTTCAACACTTGATTGGAATTTGTAACTAAATTGTGAATTGGAATTTCTTATCGTCCCCTTTGCCTGCCTGCCGGTAGGCAGGGGGGAGTTAGAGGGGGCTTTATTATGAAACGAATTGCTTTTAAAATGCACCTGAATGAAGGTCAAAAGGAAGAATACAAAAAGCGCCATGATGCAATCTGGCCGGAATTGAAACAACTTTTGAAAGAAGCTGGGGTAAGCGAATATTCCATTTTTCTGGATGAAGAAAGCAATACACTTTTTGCCTTTCAGAAAAATGCAGGGACTGAAGGTTCTCAAAATTTAGGCGAAACGGAAATTGTGAAAAAATGGTGGGCCTATATGGCCGACATCATGGAAACAAACCCCGATAACTCGCCGGTTTCAACCGAGTTGGACGAAGTTTTTTATATGGAATAATTACTTAAATCAAAGAAACATGAATAAAGGAATGATTACAGAAGCCTACGAACTGGCAAAAAAAAGATACGCGGAATTGGGCGTAGATACGGATAAGGCTGTGCAAAAAATGGAAAAAATCGCCATTTCGCTGCATTGCTGGCAAACCGACGACGTGACTGGCTTTGAAACGACTGATGTCGCGCTTTCCGGCGGTATTCAGGCAACTGGAAATTATCCCGGAAAAGCTACAACAATCGACCAGGTGCGTGCCGATTTGGAAAAAGTTTTGTCCCTATTGCCCGGGAAACAGCGACTGAACCTCCATGCCATTTATGGTGACTTTAAAGGAGAAATGGTGGATCGCGACCAAATTGAACCAAAGCATTTCCAAAGCTGGTTCGATTGGTGCAAAGCACAGGGGATCGGGATGGATTTCAATGCCACTTGTTTTTCGCACCCGCGTGCTGCCGATGGTTTCACCCTCTCCAGTAAAAACGAAGAGAACCGCAAGTTTTGGGTAGAACATGTGAAACGTTGCCGGGCCATTTCTGCCGAAGCTGGCAAGCAACTCGGTACGCCCTGCGTGCACAATACCTGGATTCCTGACGGTTCAAAGGACACGCCAATCGACCGGAACGGTCACCGCGCATTGCTGAAAAAATCGTTGGATGAAGCCATGGCCGTCGATTACCCGAAAGAGCACATGAAAGATGCTGTCGAGAGTAAACTTTTCGGCATTGGCCTGGAATCGATGACCGTGGGTTCGCACGATTTTTATCTTGCTTATGCGATCAAAAACGACAAATTGATTTGTCTGGACAGTGGTCATTTTCATCCTACCGAACAAATTGGCGACAAGATCTCGTCGTGCCTGCAGTTTTTAGATGAGGTACTGTTGCACATCACCCGCGCGGTTCGTTGGGATTCGGATCATGTGGTAACTTTAAATGATGATGTGCAACTGATTGCTTCCGAAATCGTCAGGAATGATTTCATCGAACGGGTCAAAATTGGCCTCGACTTCTTTGATGCTTCTATCAATCGCATTGGAGCCTATGTTATCGGAACCCGCGCGGCGCAAAAAGCCTTTCTGATTGCCCTGCTCGAACCCACAAAAAAGCTATTGAAAATGGAGGAGGGCGGACAAAATTTCGAACGCCTGGCAATGTTGGAAGAGTTGAAAACTATGCCTTTTAGTGCAGTTTGGGATTACTATTGCTTGCGCGAAGGTGTTCCTGTTGGAGCTGATTATATAGCCGAAATTCAGCAATATGAAAAAGAAGTTTTAAGCAATAGATAGTATTACTTCATCTTCTCTTTGAAAATCTTCTTGAATTTCTCCACTTTTGGAGCTACAACATACTGGCAATAGGGCTGGTTCTTGTTCCGTGCGAAATAGTTAAAGTGGTAATCTTCGGCCACATAAAACTTATCGAAAGCAGTAACTTCGGTTACAATTGGCTTGTCATACACTTTCTCCTGCTCAAATAAGCGTATTACCTTTTCTGCTGTTTGCTTTTGCTCCTCGTTATGATAGAAAATAGCAGAACGGTATTGCGTGCCCACATCGTTGCCCTGGCGGTTCAAGGTAGTAGGGTCATGGGTCATAAAAAACACTTCGAGGATTTCGGAGAAGCTTACCACTGCCGGATCGAAGGTGATTTGAATTACTTCGGCATGGCCCGTTGTGCCGTTGCAGACTTCCCGGTAGGAGGGGTTTTTAACATGCCCACCGCTATAGCCGGGCTTTATGCCGCTTACTCCTTTTAGTTCTTTATATACTGCTTCGGTACACCAAAAGCAACCGCCTGCAAGTGTAGCTGTTTCTAACTTCTGTGCCATAGTTGAATTTGTAAAAGTTAATAGTGCAAACAGGATTATAATTGTTCTCATTTTATTTTTCTTTTTCTTTTAAATCGGGACAACATTTTTTTTTCGAATTCCCAAGCAAACCTGAACTGACCAAAAATAGTGCCCACAATTATAAACATCACTTGGTAAACCGGAACAATGGTTACAATATAGAGCGGTATTTTGATCCATAAACCGGTGTCGGACGTAATACCGAGCCAGTTAAAAATATATTTTTTCACAACAAGCGTTGCGCTACCCGTGAGTGAAAATACGATCAAAATGACGACAACCTGAAAATTAGATTTTATTTTCCAACGTTTTTTTAGTTTCTCCCACATGTCAATATTCGGTTTTGACCCTTATAACAAAAGAGTTGAAAGTATGTTTTGCTCCCCCTTAAGCCCAAACTTTAAACCTTAAGCCCAAATGAGGTTAGAATTGGTGCGTTTGATAGACTACATAACCATAAATTGCAAAGCGCAACAGGCGAAACAAGGCATAACGCAAATAGCGGCCAGACGGATAGCCCGCGGAACCAACGAATAAGCTCACGCCCGCCCAGGGCACCGGGGTTAGTGCGGCCACAATAATTAAGAAAATGCCGTATTTCTGGATCAGTGGCGACAACTGTTTCAGAAATTTCATGCGGAACCAGCGAAACGAAACCCGTTTGTAGAGGAACCGACCGATTAAAAAAGTGAGGTAACCCATTCCATAAGAAACCACGGCAAAAAAAGTTACATTAAGCACGTAATGCATGAGACCAGCTTTGTGAATGGCCCAAATCATAAAAAGTTCGGGCGGGATAATCCCAAAAAAGAATTCCGAAGCAAAATAAATTGAATAGATAATGTAAGGCCGGGCATAAAACCGCGCTATCCAGGTGTCAGCGTCATCAAAAACCATGAACTCTTTAGCCAGAAAATATCCGCCCAGCAGCACAGCCATCCAAACGAGTCCTTTAAACCCGTTTTTCAATAGAAACTGCATGCGCGGACTAAGCTTCATTTTTTTTCTTTTTTGCTGAACAGGGAGCGAAATTACAACAAATAAAGCAGTTTGAACTTGCCTACTCACTATGTAAATTAATTCTTAAGGAGTTGTCCACGGCTGGAGCCATAAAAGTAGTGCCACATAATTCGACGAAAAGGAATATTTTACCACGCTGAAAAAGACCTTGCACATGAACGAATTGCCCGATAAACACATCGCTATCATGGATAAATACGATCCTCAAAACCGTGTAGGCCTGGTGGTTAACGAATGGGGAAACTGGCACGATATGGAACCCGGTATCAACCCCGGCTTTTTATATCAGCAGAATACGATGTGGGATGCATTGGTAGCATCTATCAACCTCGACATTTTCAATCAACATGCCCGCCGTGTGAAAATGGCCAACATCGCTCAAACGGTAAATGTACAAAGTGTACCTTGTGATTTACGTGGAATATCGAAAGTAGTGTTCGAGAAAGGCAGTATCGTTACTGGCGAATTAATATATTCCCGGGGAAATTGTTAGATAGTTTTACAGCCTTTGCTATTGAATTTGCTTTGCCAATTGCAATACTGGATTACTTTTTAATATCCCAAATAACCCGCTTGCCTATACTGACCCCTCGGGCTATAAATGGCGCTGGGGCAATCCTTTTTATCATTTCGACAGGCCCGCGCAGAAGTTCATGAACTAGGTAAATGGTAATACCGAAAACTTTTGACACTATAAAACAAAAAAGCCCATAAATCATTTGATTTACAGGCTAAGGGAGTTTTTTGGATTCTCCCTTGGTCGGGGTAGCAGGATTCGAACCTGCGACCCCCTGGTCCCAAACCAGGTGCGCTAGCCGGACTGCGCTATACCCCGTAATATTTAAAAGGCGGTGAGAGCGGGATTCGAACCCGCGGTACAGTTACCCGTACGGCAGTTTAGCAAACTGCTGGTTTCAGCCACTCACCCACCTCACCTTGCTTTTATGTCAATGAATGCGAGGTACGTCAGTTTAGCATCCCGAATCCTCGGGATCAGCCACTCACCCACCTCACCTTGCTTTTATGTCAATGAATGCGAGGTACGTCAGTTTAGCATCCCGAGTCCTCGGGATCAGCCACTCACCCACCTCACCTTTACTCCATGTCAAAGAAAAACCTCTTTTTTAGTGCGTGCAAATGTATCAATTGTTTTTACATTGGCAAAACTTTTAAATTTTTAAATCAGGGCTGTCAATCCTCCGTGATCAAACCCATTTTCGGAGCGGTCTTATTTTCAATAATTTTAAGACGGGTTCTGAGCAATCGCTTTTCGGCGTAAAGACCCCGCTTTCCTTTTCTTTTTTCGGTGAATCTTCCACCAAACCATGAACCCGCTCACCAATACCAGCAAAATGCAAATCCCGGCAAGTGGCACGTATAAAATATAGAGCGGACCAAGGATATTCTCAAATATTCTTCCCGTGTGAATTTCCAACGAAACGTTCCACAGTGACATAGGCGAAGCATCCAAAATTTCAGCGGGCATTTCCGGAAAATCGGGTGTTGCGTCCTTCAAAGTGCCAGTGGCCAATTGTGCGCCACGGTTGAAATCGAACCAATAGGCAGCATTTTTCCCGCTTACCCATCCGGCAACCGAATTTTCGCCAATCGGCCGTGCCATGCCTTCCGGAGCAACATGTGGGTTTTGTGTAAAAAAATCGCCAACCTGTCCGGTATTCACATTCCATAGGAACATTCCGCTAAACGAACCAACTAAATAGATATTATCGTCAATTTGTTCTAAAACGTTGCAGCCCATCACACTGACAGGTGGTTGAGAAGCAGCGGGTAGAAGCTTGCTGCTCAACCGTTCGTCAGCAAAGAAAAACCCCTCAGAAGTAGAGAAAATATACCGCTTCAGGTTTTCATCCCATTGTACCCGGCGAAGTTTGTCGAACCACGGATTTGGGTTGTCTAAGTGCGTTCCGGGGATAATCCCAACTTGCTTGTTGGCAATCGGAATCAAAAGCGGAGGCCTCAGGTGCATCCCCGAAAAAGTATTAATTAACAAAAACAACACGAAAACATAACCCACCACATTGTGCCATTTCAGGTTTTTCTTTTTAAACTGAACGGTTGATGCTACAGGGCTCAGTTTTGAACTGGGACTTTGGGTTGAAACTGCCTCAACCTTAGCCAGGTTTAAAGCCTCTCTTTCTTTGGCTTTCTTCTTCTTCCGACGGATAATTTTGGGGAGAAAGAAGTGAAGCAAGCCGGTTACCGAAAGTAAAATGGTAACCAATCCCAACAAATCCACAACGAGTTTGCCGGGCAATCCCCAAAGTTCACCGCTGTGCAATTGCCAAAATGTATCGAACAATCCGGTTTTTCGCTCGTAACCAACGGGCTCTGGAAGTTGCACCACGTCGAACTGGTCTCCGTTGGCGCTTTTTAGTAAATAATGCCTCGTTAATACCAGCAGCGTATCGTCTTTGAGGGCGAGGTCGGCAATTCGTTCTTCGCGAACCGGAAGCTGTATTTTTATCCAAAACCCTTCTGCGCCCCTTTTGTACAAGCCGAGGTGCGTTCCGGCGAACAGCTTGTTTTTGTGTTGCGCGACAGAATAAATTTTACGGTTGTCAATGCCTTTTGAGAAACCTTGGTTGAAATCCTCAAAGTGCTGGAAATCATCTGAAGTCTTCCAAATCCCGATGTTCCCGTACATTAAATCTTCTGTTTCGTTCAATGCCAGCGAGCCGCGAACACCCGCTAAATTCCAGTTTTGGTAGCGGTAGTTTGCGGGTAGTAATTTTCGGGAAACATCAACGGCTGAGAATGTACCGCGATGGTTCATAACAATTCCGGATGCCGCAAATAAAATGGCGATAAAAGAAATTATTATCGCCGGCCATTTATGAAGCTTTTTGAAAAATTTGAGTGATCTGTTTTTTGCCATGGCACAAAAATAGGAAACGGAAGCAAATCAGCCTCCGTTTCAACTATAATAAAGTTGTTTTTGTCTTTATATTCATTGAATGAAATTTGGAGTGACCGAAAGCATGATATAAGCCCAAGTATTGGTTGCTTTCGAATCGCCCCCTTTCAATAATTCCATGCTGTCGCCGGCAAACATAAACGACCAGCCTGCACTGAGGGTAGCCATACTGTGTACTTTATAATTGAGCGTGAGGTCGATTTCGGTGCCTAAGTATTTGTCTGCACCGGGTGTGATATTTCCTGCTGATGCAAAATAATGCAAATCAATGTTGCCACCGAATTTGTTTTTGCCAAACTGGTATTTTAAATAGGCATCCTGCAAACCCACGGAGTTGATGTGATTGCCCACATAGAAATAATCCATGAACCCGTTGAATTTGTGGTTGGTGCCATAAAGCGGGGTAAAAGCATAATTTTTGTCGTTTTTATCGTACGAATTCCCCGATAAATATTCAAAACCCCCGGTAATCCCCATTTTGAACGAAGCTTCGAGCAGGAAATTTATTGCGCTGATATCTATCCCACTTGCATGTTTTTCGGTTTGGTAATAAAAGTTTCCGGCAAAGGTAGCTACTTCGGTTCCGGCCGAGAAATGACCGCCCAAAGTCTGGCTGTATTTTGAAACCTGTTTGTTGTTTTCCATAACGGGCACCCCATTGTTCAACGCCAACAAACTAAGCGAATTTTTATCCCAGGTTTTATTGATCCACAGGAATTGCAAATCCTTATAGGCATCCGGGCCCAAATAAAGATTATTGGTAATATCCGCATTTTCGTGGTGTGCAATCCCGAAATGAATTTTTATGTCTTTTTCGAATTTCAATAAAGCTACGTCGTGCGAGCGGGCTTGTTGTGCCCAGCCTACGTTGCCAAATATTCGCTGGTCGTCATACACCAATTCCTGACGGCCGGCCTGGAGGGAAAACTCCGGAGCAAAATACACGGCTGCCCATGCTTCGTGGATTGAAACCGCGTAGTCTTCGTTGGTGGTCAATTGCGCCTGGCTCCCCCAAAGCCTAACATCCTGCAAAACCAATTTAGTCGAAACAAATTCGTTTTTAAACAGAACGTTGAGCCGCGAACGCTGAGTGGTTATCGTGGACAAGTTCTGATTATCAGTTGCCAATGCTTTATATCCGTGATTAAATTCGGTGCGCGGACGAAATTCGCCCGACATTGATAATTGCGCAAACGCAGCGGAGGAGAATAAAATTCCAAGCAGTAGCAGGGGAAAGTACCGTAAAATATTCATCTGTGATAAGTTTTAATCTTTTTTGTTTTTCAACTTATTCATTTTTTGCCGCTACAATGTCATACGTTTTTTCGCGTTCTTCGGCTTGCTTCATCCATTGCGGAACAATGGTTTTCAGGAATTCCTGTTTTTCTTTCCTCAGCTTATCCATGTCTAATCCAATATATTCTTGTGCTTTAGCTTTGGTCGAAATGTCGGGATAGGGAACTTCCTCGTTGTGGTTGAGCGTTGCAAGCAAGCGGGCAAGTTTTATCCGCGTTTCCTGCGTAATGGTGATGCCGGTTGAAATTACCCTTCCCAGCTCAATAGGAGCGTGAAACGATGCGCCATGACTGGCAGCCGCGTAATCCCAACGCCACTGTCCGTGACGGATTCCCTGAAGTATTTCCTGCATTTGGCTTTCAGTTGCTCCCAAGTCCCAGGCTTTTTTAGCTTCAACGTGAGATCTCACTAACAATTCCTCCAGTTTGTCGCGGTTTTCAATTATTTTATCCTGACGTTCATAAACATTTGCCATGAGCGTAGCACCTTCTTCGCGGTGGCAGACCTGACAAGAATTGGCGATGTTGTTCAGCGGCGATTGCATTTTGTGGTCGGTAAATTTCTGACCGCCTTCGCTTTTGTAGGGCATGTGGCAATCGGCACACGAAACGCCACGTTGGGCATGAATTCCGGTCATGAAGGTTTCATAACCCGGGTGCTGGGCTTTTAGCATGGGCGCTTTGCTGAGGGCATGAGTCCAATCGCTGAATTCGATGTTGTCGTAATATTCTTCCATCGCTTCGGCGGTAAACCCATTGTCCCATGGCAATGTCAGGTAGTTGGCGCCTTCTGCAACCGTTTTATCGAAATAATATTCCACATGGCATTGGGCACAAACCAGACTGCGCATTTCCTGATGGCTGGCTTTGGTTACATCTTTTCCAATGCGCTCAAAAGCTTCAATCAGGGCAGGGCGGGTGATGACGAGGTTCATGGTCTCGTTGTCGTGGCAGTCGGCACATCCTATGGGGTTTACCACCTCGGCGCCTAAGCTGGCAAATGTTCCGGTGTAAAACTGCACTACACCTTTTTCGTTCATCAGCCGCGGTACATCGGGACTTTTGCAGGTCATGCAGGTCGATGGCTGCGTCATATCGGTTTCCGTCATTGGCGCGCCGGTTCGCAAGGTGTTTTGCACATCGGCAATGGCGTAAAAATGGCCACGTCCCTGGTTATAATCTTTTGCAAAACCATAACCGGCCCAAAGCACTACGAGTCGGGGATCTACTTCCAGCATGTCGATGGTTGCACTGCCGTTGTATTTACTGCGGAAGGTGGTATCGGAAGTGCCGTAATAGGACTGAAACTCACGCGGATAATTTTCGCCCCAAACTTCATTCCGAGGCTCAAATTCGCTGATTTTGGTTCTTGGGACATTGACGTATGCCGCTTCGGCTCTGCGTTCAATAATTGATGAAGCTAACAAGCCAAGCAAAAAGACCACTACAATTGTAGCAATGAAAAGTAGCCACGCCAACCAAGGGCGTTTTTCTGTAATTCTTAATGGTGTACTCATTCTGGTATAGTTTATTTTTTGTTTATATATTCTTTAATCCAATTGGGAACCGGGCTTTCCGGAAGCGGAACTTTTGCATTCGGCACGCTGGAAAGGCTGTTCACCCGTCCGTGTGGAACTTCCCGGTGGCATTCCCCACATCTGCGATCCGTGCGGTGAGCGTTGTGCCCGTCAACCATTACCGCCAGTTTTGGGTCTGTCAGCAGCTTCTCGTGACAGCGCACACAATTATTGTGTACTACCTGCGCACCTTCATCAAGAATGAAAATAACTTGTGGTTCTCTGCGCAAAGTGAAAACTGTAGCATGCCGCAAACCGTCTTTTGCTTTAAAATAGAATTTATTAAACACATTGTTGTGCGGCACGTGGCAGTCGTTGCAATGTGCCACACGTCGGTGTGAACTATGATTCCAGGTAGCATACTGGGGCGACATGATGTGGCAATTGGTGCAGGTTTCGGGTTTGTCGGATAAATAGGAGTGCGCTTTTGAAACATAAAGCGTGAAAAAGCCCAAGCCCACAAATATTCCGGTGGCTATAATTACCGGAAATCGCCATTTCGGTGGTGGAAGCAGTTTTTTCAACATAATTACATAGCTTGTTTAATAGAGGCAAAGATGAAATAAATTATACACAGTAGATGTAACGAATGTTACAAAAATTACGACTAAAAGCTTGTTTTCAGCTTATTTAAAATGGAAACAAATAAGCACTATATCTATTCCAAATAGGGCTATTCACAGGGGTCAATCAACCTTTGTTGCTAAATTTGCAAATCAACTAAAAATCGAAACCGGAGTTTTTTTGTTGCTTTTTTAGATAGCTACCATGATAAGGAAAGAAATATCACTAATTGTTGCCGTTATTTTTATGACGTTCAATTCTTTTTCGCAGGAATTAATAACAGCGAAGAACATCAAGGTTGATTTGTCGGGATTTGTGCGCAACGATTTCATCTACGATTCGCACCGAAATGTGGATGCCTGCGATCATTTATTGGATTTCTTCCCCAAGAAACCGGAATACGACAGCAATGGAAAAGATATTAACGCCCAGGGTTCAGCACAGTTTTTAAATACTTTCTCCAGAATCGGAACTAAATTCTCGGGCCTCGAACTGGGCAAAACAAAAGTGAGCGCATTTATTGAAATCGATTTTACAGGGGGCAGCCACACCCCAACCCTTCGCCTGCGCCATGCTTACACACAGTTTGAATGGGGCAAATCGAGGCTGTTGTTTGGCCGCACCTGGCACCCTACCTTCATCGAAAAGGTTTATCCCTCAACACTAAACGAAAATACCGGCTTGCCGTTTCAGGTGTTCAACCGAAGCCCGCAACTACGGTTTACGCATCAGTTAAGCGGTAACCTGGATTTTATTGCCGCAGCGGTCTATCAATTTGATTACAGCAATACCGGCCCCGAGGGCAAAACCTATCGCTACCAACGCGATGCAGTTGTCCCGAATCTTCACGCCCAGCTTCAGTTTTATAATGAAAACTGGGTGTTAGGGGCGGCTTTGGATTGGAAAGCCATTCAGCCACGAATATCCACAAGCGGAACAGAAGGCGTTTTTGCCGCCAGCGAGAAACTGAAAACCTTTGCTGCAATGGGCTATCTGAAATATTCAATAGGGAAATTTGATTTGAAGGCAAAAACGATGTTTGGCCAGAATGTGTGCGAAAGTTTATTGCCGAGCGGTTATGCCGTGGCAACGCTCGATACCCGGACCGGAGCCGAAACTTACACTCCGTTCAACCATTCGTACAATTGGCTGAATTTTACTTATGGCAGCACTTGGAAATTTGGTTTCTTTGCCGGCTACCTGAAAAACTTCGGTACTTTGGAAAATCCTGTTGGGCCGATATACGGATTCACGAGCGATGCCGACATGATGTATAAACTTTCACCACAACTCATTTATGAATACAAAAACTTTATGCTTGGCTGGGAAATCAGTGTCACGACCGTAGCCTACGGAACTAACGATTTTTCGGACAAAGCAAAGGTGAAAGAGACCTACCGGGTTTCTAATTTCAGGAACATGATCGGGCTTGCATATAAATTCTAAGAAAGACTTAAACGTTAAAAACTATGGCATTTCAAATCTCAGTTTTTTTGGAAAACAAAATCAACCATTTCGAGGAAATTACCGGGAGGTTGAAAACGGAAAACATCAACATCCGCTCGTTGATGCTCAACAATATCTACCATGGTTGGGGCGTGCTCAACCTGCTGGTCGATCAGCCCGAAAAAGCGTACAAAGTATTGTCGGAAGCAGGAAACTCCGTTGCCATGCGCGAAGTAATCGCCTTGGAAATGAAAGACGAAGCAGGAGGCTTGGATGAACTGCTGGTAAAAATATCCCGCGTCGGTATCCATATTGAAGGTGCCTACAGCCGTTTAATTTCAAAAGATAAAATGGCGGTTTTGCTTTTAGAAGTACCCGATGTGCTTGAAGCTGTCAACCGATTAAAAGCCAACAACATAATTCCACTGGATGAAAAGGTGGTGTATGGGAAGTAGGGAAGGGTAACCAGTAACCAGTAACCAGTAACCAGTAACCAGTAACCAGTAACCAGTAACC
>CAZNEV010000084.1:0-20171 GCA_964572085.1 uncultured Maribellus sp.
AAAAATATCAGCTTATGTTGCTGAATATCTGTGTGTTGTTAAAGTAAAATCCGATTAAAGCAATTGCAAACAACATGCCATAAAATTATTTGGCCTGAATATTTAACAATTTTTCACAGGTTATTCCCATCGTCCTACAAAACGCCCTTTTTATTGCGGACCAAACGCTTAATTTTCCACCATTTCTAATATTTCCCACATGTATGGCAAAGATTCGGATTTTATTAGTTAATTTTCTGCCTTTATTCTTAAATCTATATTCTTAGTAATTTTTTTAATATGAAGACAAATCAACTCGACCGCCGCAATTTTATCACAAAAACTACACTTGGCACCTTGGGCGCAGCGGCGCTGCTCACTGCCTGCTCAACCGGGAAATCTAAAAAAGAAGAAATCCCCCTTCCCGAATTGCTCGACCAGGCACCTGATGGCAAAGTGATAAAAGCCGGACTGATTGGTTGCGGCGGCCGCGGAACCGGTGCGGCAATCAACTTCCTCGATGCCGGACCGAACTTGGAAATTGTTGCCTTAGGCGATGTTTTTCAGGATAAAATCGACAACTGCCGTGCCGAGCTCAAAACACAAAAAGGTGTCGAAATTGCCGACGAGAATTGTTTCGTTGGCTTCGACAGCTTCCAAAAAGTAATCGATTCGGGTGTGGACCTGGTTTTATTGTGTACGCCACCACATTTTCGACCCGCCCATGTTGAGGCAGCCGTGAATGCCCGAAAGAATATATTTATGGAAAAACCTTGCGCGGTGGATCCGGTTGGTGCACGCTCGGTACTGGCATCGGCAAAAAAAGCAGAAGCCCTGGGACTTAGCATAGTCAGCGGTACTATCCGCCGGGTTCAGAAAGATTATATGGAAACGCACAGACGCGTAGCAAACGGCGAAATCGGGGAAATTACGGGAGCAAACATCATCCGTAACGGTGGTGCCTTATGGTACAGAAACCGTCAACCACAATGGACAGATATGGAATACATGCTCCGCAATTGGGTGAATTTTTGCTGGCTCTCGGGCGATCATATTACCGAACAATTTATCCACGAAATTGATGTAATGAGCTGGCACATGAACCAAAACCCTGTGATGGCGATTGGTTGGGGCGGACGTCAACGCAGAATCACCGGCGATCAATATGATTTTTTCAGCATCGAATACGTTTACGACAATGGGGTGCGCACTCATTGCGCTGCACGGCAGATAAACGGTTGCAGTAACCGAAAAGTAGAGCAAATTATGGGCACAAAGGGTTACGCCGATGCGGCCGGCAGATTGTACGATTTGCAAGGCAATGAAATTTGGACGTACCCCTGGCCCGAAAAGGACGACAAAGAATCGGTATGGAATGTAACTAATCCCTTTGTGCAGGAACACATTAATCTGGTTACCGCAATTCGGACGGGAAAACCGCTCAGCGATGCAGAAGCACAAGTCAATTCTACATTATTGACGATTATGGGGCGAATTTCTGCCTATACCGGAAAAGATGTTTCCTGGGAAGAAATTATGAATTCCGATTTGTACCTCGGTCCTAAAACCTATGCGATGGGCCCCGTACCGGAGGTTAAAGAAGAAATACCCGTAGTGGGAGTGGAGAATAAAGGGGGATAGAAAGCCTCCCCCCCTGTTTGCCAGCAGGTAGGCAACCCCTCCAAGAGAGGGGAGAAAGAATAGTTCAACAGCTAAAAAGAGAGTTCAAAGTTTGAATTAATTTGCATTAGACCTGACATAGTTTTAAAACATGTCAGGTCTGTTATTAAGCGCATTGCATAGCATTACTTACATTCTGAAAGGACTATAAATCTATAGTAATTTGCGAAGATGCATGATTTCAGTATTCGAACACAAATAAAAACCAATAATGAGATGAAAAAGATATTTTATACAATTGTTTTGATTTCCCTTACCGGCATCCTTTCTGCTCAGAAACCACTTTTCGAATTTGGCAAGAACGTTAGTTACGAAAGTATCCTTTCCTCCAAAAAAGTAAAAAGCGAACCGTTACAATGGTTTCAGGTGAATACGCGCGACACAACATGGGAAGTGCAGAAAGAAATACTGGTTTGTAAGGGCCACCCGATTGGAGTAGTGCGTTCGGAAAAAATATATGAGAACTTTATCCTTCATGTTGAATGGAAACACATGGAACCGGGCGGCAATTCAGGCACTTTTGTCTGGAGCGATGCCAACGCCGATGAAACCAACCGGCTGCCAAACGGAGTGGAAGTTCAAATGCTGGAACTCGATTGGGTGAACCTGAACAAACGAAACGGTGAAACCCCTCCTATTGCTTATGTTCACGGCGAATTATTTGGCGTTGGCGGAGTGGAAACTGTTCCGGACAATCCGCGTGGCACACGCAGCAAATCAATAGAAAATCGCTGTCTTGGAAAAGGGCAATGGAACACCTACGATGTGGTTTGCGTGGATGGCACGATCAAACTTTCGGTCAACGGTAAGTTTGTGAACGGTATCAGTAAATCTTCCAAAAGATCCGGCTACATCTGCCTCGAATCCGAAGGAGCAGAAATTCATTTCAGAAATTTGAGGATTGTGGAGTTGCCGTAATGGATTTTGGCGAACTTTTAAAAAAATACCAAACACTGCAAGTTGAAAACAAGCAACTAAAAAAGCGAATTGAGCAACTTGAAACAAAAACTGAGACGAATTCAGACAAATCGTATTTTATAGCGGATACAACTGATAACGAATACGATAGAGTAGATAAGCTTAATGAATCAACGGTTGTAAGAAAAGGGAAAACCGTTGATAAACTTTCTGAGCCCCGCGATAAAATCAACTTATTTATATCGCTTTTTAAAGGCCGCGATGACGTTTATGCAGAAAGGTGGGAAAACCGGAAAAAAGGGACATCCGGCTATTCGCCTGTCTGTGGAAATGAGTGGATTCCCGGTATCTGTCAAAAGCCAAAAACAAAATGTTCGGCCTGCAAAAACAAAGATTATCTGCAGCCTAACGAAAGGGTGATTGAGAAGCATTTACGGGGAGAAATAATTGCAGGAATCTATCCTTTACTTGCAGACGAAACATGTTGGTTTTTGTCCATGGATTTCGATGATGACGGATGGCAAGCGGATATTTCGGCACTCAGGAAAACATGTGCTAAATTTAATATCCCTGTTGTAGTAGAACGCTCGCGGTCGGGCAATGGCGCACATGCCTGGTTTTTCTTTGAAGAGCCTGTTTCAGCAGCGGTTGCCCGGAAATTGGGAAGTGCCTTGCTGACATCTACAATGGATAGGCGGCACCAACTTACGTTTAAATCGTATGATCGATTGTTCCCGAACCAAGACACCATGCCCAAAGGAGGCTTTGGAAATTTAATCGCTCTGCCGTTACAAAAAGCTGCCCGAGAAAAAAACAACAGTGTTTTTATCGACGAGAACTTTAAGATGATACAAGATCAATGGGAATTTTTGTCTTCAATTAAAAAGTTTTCATTGGAAAAAGTTGAATCGTTAATATCAGAATTGTGCCGCGGAAATGAATTGGGTATCCTGAAAGAAGATGACGAGGAAAAAAATGCCAAACCTTGGGAACCAAAAAAAGGAGTATTGGCAAAAAAGGATTTTCCGGAAAGTATTGAGCTTGTAAATGCAAATATGATTTTTATCCCCCAAACAGGTTTTTCTCAAAAAGCTTTGAACCGGATAAAACGATTGGCAGCATTTAAAAATCCGGAATTCTATAAAGCTCAGGCAATGCGCCTCTCTACTTTTAGCAAACCTCGTGTAATTTCGTGCTCCGATGAAATTGGAAATTACCTGTGCCTGCCAAGAGGGTGTGAACCGGAATTAAGGCATTTGGTTTCCGGAATAAATATAAAAACTCACTGGGTTGATAAAAGAAATCGCGGGCGGAGGATTGACGTCAGCTTTTCTGGCATCCTGCGTGGAGATCAGCCTGCGGCGGTTGCCGAGCTATTGAAACATGATACGGGCGTGTTATGTGGAACTACGGCATTTGGGAAAACGGTTGTTGCCTTAAGGCTCATTGCCGAGCGAAAAGCAAACACATTGATTTTGGTGAATAAAATTAGCCTGATAGAGCAATGGAAAAATAAAATTGCAGAATTTTTGGTGATTCATGAAAAACTTTTGGCTGATGGAACAGATGAAAAAAGAGGTCACAAAAAGAATAAAGGTTTTGTGGGGCAGATGGGTGGTGGAAAACATTCATTGAACGGCATTATCGATATTGCAGTAATGCAATCGTTAAACCGCTTGGGCGAAGTGCAAGATTGCGTAAAAGATTATGGCATGGTCATCGTTGACGAGTGCCACCATGTTCCGGCATTCAGTTTTGAAATGATATTGAAAAACATAAATGCAAAATATGTTTACGGATTAACGGCGACACCTACCCGAAAAGATGGCCACCATCCGATTATTTTTATGCACTGTGGCCCTATCCGTTTTAGGGACGATGCAAAAAAGCAAGCCGAGAAAAGGCCGTTTAAACATTACATTGTCCCCCGGTTTACTTCTTTCCGAATCCATAAACTAACTGAGCAAGAGGAAAAAGATTGGACCATCCAGGAATTATATGCAGAGATTGTCTCAAATGATATCAGGAACCAACAAATTGTTAATGATGTAATTGCATGTTATCAAAAGGGCAAAAACTGTATAGTATTGACGGAAAGAATTGAACATGTTAAAATACTGTCCGGGATGATAATCAATAAAATTCCGGATACTATTACTGTTACAGGTGGGATGGGGGCAAAAAGCACTCGTGAAACTATTGGGAAAATAGCTGCTGCCCCACCTGAAAAACCTTTAACCATAGTAGCTACAGGGCGGTTCATTGGAGAGGGTTTTGACGAACCCCGTCTCGACACTTTATTTTTGGCCATGCCCATTTCATGGAAGGGAACGCTCCAACAATACGTAGGCAGGCTGCACCGATTATTTGCAGGAAAAAAAGAAGCGCTTGTTTACGATTATATCGACATCCATGTACGGATGTTTGAACGGATGTACAACAGGCGGCTATCGGGATATGCGGCTATCGGGTACAAAGTAAAGGGTGAACGCTTTGCACCGATAGACCAAAAAGAAGAAAACGTGGATATTATATTCAACAAAGACAATTTCTACCCTGTTTTTTCAAACGACCTTATGAATGCAAGTCGTGAAATCATTATTGTAAGTCCATTTGTCACAAAAAGAAGAACGATGTACATGATCAAGAATTTGGGAACTGGCCTATCAGGAAATGTGAAAGTTATAGTTGTGACCCGTCCTTCGGATGATTTTAAAAATAAAGATTTGGAAAGCTGGCACGACAGTATAAATCAGATGAAGACAGCTAATATCCATATTGTTTTTAAATCGAATATCCATCAAAAGTTTTCTGTTATCGATCAAAATATCACATGGTACGGCAGTATTAACTTGCTGAGTTATGGAAGTGCTGAAGAGAGCATGATGCGAATTGAAAGCACAAAGATTGCGTATGAACTGATTAGCAGTGTTGAGAAAGTTTGATAAGGAACCTTACACCGGTAGTTTGAATTTCATGGTCACTTCACCGGTATCTTTGTTTACTTCAATTTTTTGGTTTTCCATGCCCATCTCCTTGCCGGTGGCCATTTTAAATAAACCCGAGAGGAATTGCATCCCATTGTTCATCACTTTTTCCAGTTCTTCAACCTGAACCGTAGCCCCTTGACCATTCCCCGCGCTGGAGGCTGTGGTCTCAGATACTTCCTGCGCTTCATTTATTTCCTCGGAAAGATCAATTTCGTCCGTTGGCTTTTGTTCATTGACTGCGGCATGTAAAGCTTCAATTTCTTCTATAACTTCGGGGCTATCAATGCTTTTCAGTTTCTGTTGTTCTGTTTCGTTCACAAATTCTTCCAATTGCTGAATGAATTGTGAACGGCCTTTGGAGCTGAAATCAACGAAGTTTGTGTTTGCATTGTCGCCCAACACTCCATCGAACAGGCTTTGTTTTACCAATAGTCCTGATGCGATTTTTACTTCGATGGAATTGCGCGTAATAAAATTGTAAATGGTAAGCTTGCTGCTTTTTTGTCCTATCCTGTCGATGCCCCCGATGCGCTGGTTCTTTTTGGCCGGGTTCCACGGAAGCTCAAAGTTGATGAGCGTGTCGGCCACCTGAAGGTTCAGCCCCGAACCGCCTGCTTCGGTCGATAAAAATATTTTGTATTGCGGGTTGGTTTCAAACTTGCGGATAAGTTCGCCACGCGATTTTACCGGCATTTTTCCGTTCAGTTCCACAAACCCGATGTTGTTTTCGCGGAGGATCCTCCCGATAAGCTTGTGTACTTTTATCCATTCCGAAAAAATAATGATTTTGGTATCCCGGTTGGGCACATCTAATTTTTCGACCAAAATGTGCTGCAACTCCTCGAGTTTGGGCGACTCGTTGGTTTCATCGTCAATCAGGTAGGTAGAGTCGCACACCATGCGCATGCTGGCCAACAGCAGTTGTAGTTTTTGCAAGTCGTAGGGCGTGAGGAATTTTTTGCGCAGGATGGTGGCAATCCCCTTGGCATACGATGCGTGATAATCGGCCTGCAACGGCGAAAGTTCCACGGCAATGTCAATCTGCCGCAGATTGGGCAATTGGTCGAGCACTTTCCGCTTTTCGCGCCGGAGCAATATTTTTTCTAATTTTTTGTTCAGTTGCTGAAGATTGTAGTAGCCATTTATTTTATTGTGCCTTTCGGGGTCGAACAGGCAGTGCTGGTACGAAAACTCCCAAAGTGGCCCGAAAAATTGGGGATCGAGGATGCCCATTACTGAGAAAATATCAATAAGGCGATTTTCTATGGGCGTGCCCGTAATGGCCAATTTGTGTTTGGCTTCGAGACGTTTCAGCGAGGCGGCAGTTTTGGTTTCGTAATTTTTAGCCCGCTGTGCTTCGTCGAGGATCAGGAAATCGATACCAGCTTTGTTGATAGCAACCTGGTCGCGCAGCACGGTTTCATAGTTCACGATAAAAAAGAAATGGTCGCCGTTTATATATTGCTCCGCTCTTTCGTCTGGAAAGCCCTGCACAACAAGTGCCTTTTCATCCGAGAATTTCTCCACTTCTTTTTTCCATTGTTCTTTTAGCGAAGCAGGGCATACCACCAAGGTTTTTTCAAATCCGAAAATCCTCTTTTTCAGTATGGCAACCGCAATGGCCTGGATGGTTTTTCCCAACCCCATTTCATCGGCAATAATGGCATTCTTGCGGAACAACGCAAACTCGATGCCTTCTTTCTGGTAGGGGTAGAGTTCGGTATTTATCATGCTGAAATCCGGGATGTGCCGGTCGAGCAAACTCATGAGCATCTCCTGCTCGAAGGCAGCCTCCACTTTTTCGGCCACCTCGGGGCGGATGCGGATGTGCGGGAATTCGGCTGCTTCTTCTATAAATTTCAGGAAGCCGGTTATCTGATTGTCTTCAATATGGTTGGTATTTTTAAAATATCTCGAAATAAGCAGTTGCTCGTTCACCGGAAGCTGGTGCGGATAATGCCAGGTAATTTTGTAATCGTTCAATGGGTCGCAGTAAATTTCTACAAAAGGAAAAGTTTTGTTTAACCGCTTGTAAAGTGCCTTGTTTTCTTTTAGTTGACTGAACGCAAACATGATGTGCTTGGTGGTGCCCAGTTTGTTCAGTTGGGCGTCCATACTGTCGCTGTAACCGGTTTCATTCTCAAAATCGCGTAGGAACACTTTATATTTCACTCCTCTTTCGTTGGTGAGGACGTGGTCGCCATAAATATTATCGGCCCAACGGATGCGGTATTCCGCTTTGTCCGCCTTTTGCCGCCGTTCGGTCAGCACCCGTTTTATCATTCCCCGGCGTGAGTATTTTTTGTGTTCCACATGTTCTTTTGGGTTCAGCAGTTGAGTTTCGTTTTCTACCTGCAACAGGCAGGCATACGCGTATTTGTCCCACTCAACACGTTCTTTGTCACAGCGCGGAAAAATAGTGCCACCGTATTCTTTTTCCTCTTCATCTTCATCAGGCAGTTCAATATCGAGGGCATATTCGGCTATCTCGTTTTCCTCTTCATCCGCCACAATCAGTTCGAAACGCGAAAGCGATTGGGTGAGTATCTGGCAACGTCCGTTGTTGAAAATTATCTCTCCAAGCGCCCGTTCCTGAGGATTGAGCGTATTTCTTAACTTTTCTTTTTGTGCCGAAACGATTTCTTTGATATACATCGGTATAAATGTTTTTGGATGAACGTGAATCCCAATTTTTGAAAACAAAAATAATGGGTAATAATAAGTTATTCATGGGTGATTGCATAGCAACCGAAAAGTTTTTTATGAAGGACTTTTCAACAGTGGGCGATTTAACCCAAATCTGACTCGAATTTCATTGAACTGTTTTGTTGTATTCACCCTGTGGCTTGTACTATTGCCATTCCTTCTCGAAAGTTTCGGAGTAAATTATTTCTTTTGCAAAATACATCTCGTATGAAAGAAACCTAAATTCCAAGGGGCTGGAATGATTATAGTATGAATGGTCAAAGTCACCAGTCTAACCACACCCACGCCATTCCCGCGAAAGCGGGAACCCCGACAATAAAACAAGGATTTCCGCTTTCGCGGGAATGGAGCTGAGGAAACAACCTTCACTCGTTGACCCTCTGTTACCAGACGAATTAGCTTTGAAAAATCAACAACCTACTACATGAATAGTAAATATACTACAAAGATAGTTGCAAATTTAAAAACATAGTACTATCTTTGTAGTAGAAAATCTTCGGACTTTCGACTTCGTGTTTCGGACTTCCGACAATTCTTTAAAAATAAATGAAACAACTTACAAAAGCCGAAGAGCAAATCATGCAAATCCTCTGGACATTGAAAGAGGGCATTGTTAAAGAAGTAGTGGAAGAATTCGACGAACCAAAACCTGCCTACACCACCGTTGCTACGGTTTTAAAAGTTTTGGAGAAAAAAGGTTTTGTGGCGCATAAAAGCATTGGAAATACGCATCTATTCTTTCCCGCTATCAGTAAAAAGGAATACACGAAATTCCAGTTGGGTTCGCTGCTGAAAGATTATTTCAACGGTTCGTTCCCGAAAATGGCCACTTTTTTCGCTAAAGAAAACAACCTCAGCATTGGCGAATTGGAAGAAATGCTGAAAATTACGGAAACAGAGCTCAACAAGGACAACAACAAGTAGTCATGGAACACTTATTTTCATTTTTGATGAATGCCTCTATCGGGATAGTACTTTTTTATCTCGTTTACTGGCTGTTCTTACGCAAGGAAACGTTTTTCACCGCCAACCGCTGGTTTTTGATTGCGGCACTTATCACCTCAGTTCTGCTGCCGCTGTTCCCCGTTCATTATTCGGTTATGATTGAGCCGGGAAACAATACCACGGTTTTTCATGCTTTGAGCGATGCCTTTAAAAACGCAACAACTGTTCAACCCGAAATCTCAAACACCAATTCGGCAATTAACTGGCAACAAATGGTGCCGGTAATTTATTTAACGGGCTCAGCTATCTTTCTCCTGAGATTGCTCATCCAAACGCTCATTCTCATCCATTTAATGCTGAAATACCGCGTAAAGCCCATGAATGGAACCCGCGTCGTTGAGAACGAAAAATACGGTTTGCCCTTCTCGTTTTTCAACATTGTATTCATCAATCCAAAGTTTCATACACAGGACGACCTGCCGGAAATTCTGGCTCACGAAAAAGTGCACATTCGCGAGTTCCATTGGTTCGACCTGCTTTTTATAGAACTGTTAACAGTCATCTTTTGGTTCAACCCATTTATTTGGTTCTTTGAACGTTCGATTAAACAAAACCATGAGTACCTGGCCGATGAAGGTGTCCTTGCGCAGGGGCACGGTGTGGGCAGGTATCAGGCAATTTTATTAAATCAGTTAATGGGCATGCAGATTATTGGCCTCACCAACAACCTGAATTTTGCCCTTAACACAAACCGCTTAAAAATGATGATGAAAAAGAAATATTCTTTGTAGTGGAAGATATGCCCGAATTCCCTGGAGGATCTGATGCTCTCGAAAAGTTTATTCAATTCAAAACAAAAGATTTTAAATTGAAAGGAAAGGCAAAAATTGGATTTACAGTTAATGAAAAAGGAAAAGTTACTGATATAAAGGTTGTTGATGAAGATAGCCCTGACATTGGAAAAGCTGCAAGTAAAATTCTAAATGAAGTGCCTAACTGGAAACCGGGTTCACAACGTGGTAAGGGAGTTCCTGTAAAATTTATAATTGTTGTTGAGTTTAAGTAATTGGAGCGTTTTGTTGTATTCACCCCGTGACTTCTGGTATTGCTATCTTCGGGAAAGTCACGGGGTGAATTATTCTTTTTGCAAAATACATTTCTATTTGAATAACTCTCAACCCGAAAGGTTGCAATGATTATAGCATGAATTTGTGGGTTGAATATTAACCCAGAATGTTTGCCGATAGGGGTGTGATATTATTGGTGCAGAATTAAAAACGGATAGTTTACTTGATAATGCCACTCCTTCGGAGTTAAGGGAGATTGAAGCTCCTGTTCTTCTACAACCCTTACATCCCTTCGGGATTTTAGCAAACCCGAAGGGTTGCAATAATTATAGCATGATTAATCGCGGCCACCGAATCAACCATGTTCAAAGAATTGAGCACGTGAACTAAAAGTCACTAGCTCAATCATTCCCCACCCATTCCCGCGCAAGCGGGAACCCCAGCACTAAAACAAAGATTCCCGCTTTCACGGGAATGGAGCTGAGGAAACAACCTTCACCCTTGGCTTCTCTACATCAATTTCACCAACACCAAATCAATAATCAGCCCCAACAAAAATAGCAGGCCAAAACGCTTATTGTACTGAAACGCATGATCGACCAAATACAAAGGCCAGCCCCTGCCCTTTTCTCCTTCGGGCTTCTCCGTTGGCCGTGGTTGGGCAAATACTTTTGCCGCCCAGATGTATTTTGGGATAGCAAACAAAACAATTGCTGCTGCAAAACCAAGATAACCATCAACAATCAGCCAAGCCACCAGAAGGTATTGAACGAGCCATAGCACAATTGTTGTCCAGCGCGACAGCTTTTCACCTAAAATTACGGGCAAAGTAAATACCTTCTTTTTTCGGTCTTCCAACGATTTGTCGATGTGCTTGCCGAAAAGCACCGATGTTGGCCCAAGTGCATAAACCAGCCCGATTATTGCTACCGCCCAGCTCCAGATTCCGCCTGTGGTCACGTAATAAGTGCCGCCAACCATCAATGGGCCCCAAACCGCAATTACCGTAAATTCGCCCAATCCGATATATTTCAATGGCCAGGTATAAAACAATAGAAAAAACAGGCCTGCCAACAGCAAATAGAACGTTACCAACCCGGTTTGCCACACCAAAAATGTGCCGCATAAAAGTGCTATAAAAAGCGAAACACCAATGTAGCCGTACATCTGCGACTTCGATAGGAGCCCGTGTTCGACCGTTTGCGGCCCATACAGCGAGCGGTAATAATTCCCTTTGTCGATGCCTTTGTTGGAGTCCACTAAATCATTCAATAAATTGTTGGAGGCATGGGCAAAAATCAACCCGATGAAAGCGGCCACAAAATTCCACCCGTAAAACACCCCCGAATGCCAGGCCATCAGCCCACCGATAATGCCTGAAATGGCCGTCATAATAAAAACTGCCGACCGCGTGGAAACCAACCATTTCGAGATGATATCCAACTCCATCCACTCCTCCTTCGAAATCCTGGGAATGGTTTTTAAAGCCTTTCCCCACATTTTAAAATCAATTGCATTCATGCTGTAACGTTTAATTTTTTAAAGATCAATTCTATCTAAAACTTTTCTACTCGTGTATTGTTCGTGATTTGCTTTCTAAATAAGCACAAAATACTCTTTTATTTTTCCCTGCATCTCATTTTCATCAAAAAACAAGTCCCCGAATTTCTGTATTTTCAATACAAATTGGTACATTGAACCCCTATTTTAAAAACCAAATAAATCGAATAAAAAATGACAGAAAGAAGAGAATTTATTAAAAAAACTTTGGCTGGGACGGCTGGAATAACTATCGGAGCCATGGGCTTCAGCGCAAAATCGTATGGAGCCATTATGGGTGCGAACGAGAAAATTACCCTGGCACAAATCGGTATCCGGGGGCAAGGGAATGGGCACATTGGCACCTGGTGCAAATTAAAAGACAACCGGAATGTACATTTGAAAACGATTTGCGACGTTGACGAAGAACTCTTTCCTGAAAGGGTAAAAAAAGTGGAAAATGCCATTGGCACAAAACCCCAAACGGAATGGGACATGCGCCGGGTTTTCGACGATAAAGAAATTGATGCTGTTTCCATTGCCACACCAAATCACTGGCATGCACTGGCAACCATTTGGGCGGCACAGGCCGGCAAACATTCCTATTGCGAAAAACCGGCATGTCACAATGTTTTTGAAGGCCGAAAAATGATTGAAGCCGCCCGCAAATACAATGTCAGGGTGCAAATCGGATTTCAAAACCGCTCCATTGCCAATGTGATGGAAGCTATGAAATTCCTGCACAACGGTGGAATCGGGGAAGTATATATGGCGAAAGGAAATTGCTACAAACCCCGCGATTCGTTTGGGATTGCCGCCGATAGTCTGCCCCCAAAAACGTTGCATTACGATATGTGGCTCGGGCCCGCCCAATACCGCGCCTACAACGAAAAGAAAGGACACTACAACTGGCACTGGCATTGGGATACCGGAAACGGCGACACCGGTAACCAGGGGCCTCACCAGTTCGACATTGCACGTTGGGGATTGAACAAAAACGAACACCCGGTTTCCATTTTTTCCACCGGGGGAATCTATGGCATCAGCCCGAAAGAATGTTCGCAGGAAACACCCAACACCCAAACTTCGTTGTTCACCTATAATGACGGGAAAGTACTGGAATTTGAAACCCGCGGCCGCTTTACCAACGGCGAATCGAGCTTAGACATCCGGATTGGGAACACTTTCTATGGAACAGACGGTTATCTGGAGCTGAACGGCAGCACGTGGAAAGCATTCCGCCAGCGCGAAAAAGAACCTTTTGCAGGCTCAAACCTTGCAACTTCTGAAACGCCGAAAGATCCCACATTCCTCGCCGCACCCGGTGGATCGGAACATTATGCCAACTTCATCGATGCCATCCGCTCGGGCAATAATTACGATTTGCATTGCGACGTGAATGAGGGCTTTTACAGTTCGGCCTTACCGGCTTTGGCCAATATTTCCTACTTGCTGAAACGTGAACTGAACTTCATGGGCGAATACGAAAAATTTGCGAACGACCCGGAAGCCGACATGATGCTCACACGAAATTACCGCAGGCCGTATGTGGTAACTGAAGAAGTATAGCAAAATTCATAGTATGACTTCAAGTCATGCTATGAATTGGTCGCACGGAGATAAGCGAAATAAACTTACTTTTGACGATTGTTTTTAGACAAGCATATGATACCAATTTGACGATGCCCGTTTAGAAAAAGTAAGTTCGATTTATACTCCTCCGGCAAATCTTGCGCAAGATGAGCGTCCCAACTCCAAACAATTTCAGGAATACTATCTTTGGAATTCGCGTAATCAACCAGTAACACTTTACTGTCGCCGCACACTAAAATTAAATTTTCCGACCCTGCTTCCTTGGAAAAATTTGAAGTGGTGCATGAATTGGAAACCACTTGTAAGGACAGGGTAACAAGAGCAATTACCAGAAATTTAAAACCTGTTTGAACAGTATTGTTTTGTTTCATTTTATTTTGTATTACAACTTTTGTAACCACTGTAAAACCTCTTGCAGCATTGCAGGTGAAAAACGGTTGTAATCTTCGGGAACGTAAACTTCAAGATTCTGCTTTGAGCCGTACAAACCATAAACACTTTCCACTTGGGCCACACATTGCCTGACATCCTCCAGATTTGCATATTGATCCCAGGATGGAGCAATAACAAATACGGGCCGAGGGGCGATGCAAGCCAGAATTTCATCAAAATCCCATGGTATCCTTGTTTCCTGCCCAACAAAAAAGCCCAACCTTGGAATTAATCCATGAAGGTGAGAATACCCGTAAATACCTTCAGCGGTTTTACCTGGTGCATTAAAGCGCATAGGAGAAAACCCACATACGGAAATGGTTCCGGCAATTCGCTCATCCAACGCTGCACTATATAATCCTACTGTTGCTCCGAGTGCATATCCGGCGGTGTATATTTTTTGAGGATCGATAAATTCCACTTCAGATAATGCATCCACCGCATAACGAACATCGGCCACCATTCTACCCATTTTTGACCAAGTGGGAAAGCGCTCGTAAAACAGGCGTCCTTCTTCGATTCTTGTACCGAACCCAATCTGGTCGAAGGCATAAACGGCAAAACCCGCATCAACCATTTTATTGATAATATCACCCGACCCGGCATAGCCCATAGGGTAATCGTACTCATGCAGATAAATAATGACCGGCATTTTTCTGTCGTTTTTAATGCTGTTTTTAGTAGAAGGGAAATAAAGTTGACCAAACATTAATGGCATACTTTCTATCTTTTGATTTACTCTTGGGGAACCAACAACGTCTCTCATATAATCAGGTTGAATTCCCGGCCCCAAGGAATAGGGTTCATTCCCCAAGCCCCACTTAATATTCTTTCGTATGTTGTCCGATTTTTCTTTCCATGCTGACGTATTATCAATACTACGACCGTTTGGCTTCTTGAGCAAACCATCAATCCCTTTTATCGGAAAAGCCAAAGGATCCACCATTTCTCCGCTTAGCCCGAGCCATTTGGAAAAACTATAGTTGTAATATAGTTTGTTTATTGGCTTGATGTGACCACGACCAAAAACATAGTCAAAAAAATCAAGGTAAGCCTCTATGTCTCTTGCAGCAGGGGAATGCAACCCATGCCTTAGGTCAATAGCGATATTGTCTTCGGCGCCAAGAAACTTATAAGCCTTCTGTGCCGACAAGTAGGCTTGTTCGATTCCCCAGGGGTTTCCTGCCGACTCGAATATTGATGAAGTTAGCATAAGGCCGCGGGGGGCTACTAAGGCCATTAAAGAATTTTGGTCAACGGGCATTTTGCTTTCCCGCCCCACAAAGAAACGAAGCCGCGGATGCAACCAATGCGGGCGAATCCGGCTTAGCACTTCAATCGTTTCATTGCTGTATTTATCGGCTGTGTAACGGAATGGGTCTTCACCCCCGGTTCCACCACTGATAGGGACAACCGCCTTTATACGCTCATCATAGGCGGCAGCCCACAATGCCATTTTCCCATTTCTTGAAAGCCCAGTTAATGCTATCTGTTCCTTTTCGGTATAATCAAGTGTATATAAATAGTCGATGGCCCTCGAAGCAGCCCATCCCCAGCGCATCAATGTGCTGAAATCATATTCGGGCCACCATAAATCCTCATACTCTTCACTGTCATCAATATAGCCATAGTTTGGATCTGTAGCGGTAAACCGGCAGCCGATATACCCCCTACGAACTGCGGCCTGTACCCAATCGTACCTGTCTTTTTTCCACGGGCAAATAAATACAGGAAAAGGGCCTTCACCCGGCGGGATCAATAAGTTTATGTGCAGTTGCGCTTTATGCTCCGGCCCAAATTTCAGTAAAACAGTTCGTTCTGTCAGTTGGCCAATTTTCTTTTCTTCTATAATTTCCGAAATAATGTTTTCGGGCGGCGGCGGGACCGTCCCTGTAATCCAGTATTGAGCAAGTTTTTTTATCTCTTGTCGTTTTTCTTTCCATTGTTCCATTGTGCGAACAGGGATATTCTTCCCCCCTTCATCGAGGATAAGAGGATCAGGAAGAAACGGGAGAGAGGGCAATCCTTCAAAATCTGGTGGGAGTTCCCCTGTCCTTTCTTGCCATTCCCGCCAAGTGAAATCTTCAGGTGAAACACGGGCAGGGAGTGTACCCGGGAGCTGATCCGAAGCAGGGATAGTCCGGTCTGGGGGAAGCACCTTCAAAAGTTGTTGCAAGTAGTCCTCGCGGTTCATTTGTTTTTGTGCAAAAGACACCTCAGGGATGAGGGCAAGCACTATAAGCAGTTTTATTAGTATCAAATCAATTGCAATGTTCTTCATATTCTCTATCTTAATTTAATAATTCAAAATGTATTTATGAAACTTTGGCTATTGGAAATAGCCATTATCCAATTAGCGTTCTCCAAACCATTGAATAACTTTCTGCTGCATTTCTGGTGAAAATCGATTATAATCTTCCGGAGTAAATATTTCGAGTTTATCCTTTGCCTTAAATAGATCATATACATTCCTCACCTCGTCAACACACAGTTTAATATCTTTAATATCGGTGTATTGATCCCATGAAGGAGCAATAATAAATACAGGACGGGGAGCAATACAGGCCAGTATTTCATCGAAATCATAAGGTATCCTGGATTCCTGGCCGACAAAAAAGCCTAACCTTGGAATTAATCCGTGGAGATGCGAATACTCGTAGATACCTTCAGCGCTTTTACCAGGTGTATTAGAACGCATAGGAGAAAAGCCACATACCGAGATGGTTCCGGCAATTCGCTCATCCAAAGCTGCACTATATAATCCTACTGTTGCACCCAGTGCATATCCTGCAGTGTAAATTTTTTGGGGATCAATGAATTCCACTTCAGATAATGCATCCACCGAGTAACGAACATCAGCCACCATTCTACCCATTTTTGACCAATTGGGAAAGCGCTCATAAAACAATCGTCCTTCTTCGATCCTCGTGCCAAAGCCGATCTGATCGAATGCATAAACGGCAAATCCCGCATCTACAAATTTATTGATAACGTCACCAGTCCTTGTATATACTGCGGAACCTCCCTTCGCAAAACCAGTGGAATAGGCATATTCATGCAAATAGATTATTACAGGCATTTTTTCTGTTGGATTACCTATTTGTTCTACAGGATAATATAAACGACCAAACAATAAAGGTCTACTCCCAATATTGGCATCGAATTCTGGAAAACCAACTACTTCCCGGAGATAATCGGGTTGTTCTCCTGACCCGACCGAAAACGGTTCCTTGCCTAACCACCAATTAATTCGCTGTTTGATTTCCACAACTCTCATTTTCCATGCAGATGTATCTTTTATGGACTGACCTCGTGAATTAAAAAGCAGATCATCAATTTCTTTTTGCGGATAAGACATAGGATTTATTATCTCACCACTGAGCCCGAGCCATTTTGAGAAACTGTAATCATAAATAAGCTTGTTGTCCGTTTTTATATTGCCACGCCCAAACACATAATCGAAGAAATCCAGATACCGTTCCATGTCTCTTGCAGCAGGAGAATGCAACCCATGCCGTAGATCAATAGCGATATTGTCTTCAGCGCCAAGAAACTTATAAGCCTTCTGTGCCGACAAGTAGGCTTGTTCGATTCCCCAGGGGTTTCCTGCCGACTCGAATATTGATGAAGTTAGCATAAGGCCGCGGGGGGCTACTAAGGCCATTAAAGAATTTTGGTCAATCGGCATCTTGTTTTCCCGTCCAACAAAAAAACGAAGCCGTGGATGTAACCAATGTGGATCGACCCGGGTTTTTCTTTCCATAGTTTCAATATTGTACATATCAACTGTATATCGGAAAGGAATTTCTCCTCCCGTGCCACCGCTGATGGGGACAACCGCCTTAATCCGTTCATCATAGGCTGCAGCCCACAATGCCATTTTCCCATTTCTTGAAAGCCCTGTTAATGCAATCTGTTCTTTTTCGATATTATCAAGTGTATAGAGATAATCAATGACCCGTGAAGCAGCCCACCCCCAGCGCATGATTGTGCTGAAATCATATCCGGGCCACCACAAGTTTTCATATTCCTCGCTATCGTCGGGGTAACCATACTTTGGGTCGGTAGCAGTAAAACGACAGCCGATATACCCCCTACGAACTGCGGCCTGTACCCAGTCATACCTGTCTTTTTTCCACGGGCAAATAAATACAGGGAAAGGGCCTTCACCCGGCGGGATCAATAAGTTTATATGTAGTTGGGCTTTATGCTCCGGACCAAATTTCAATAAAATTGTTCGTTCTGTCAGGTGTCCAATTTTCTTTTCTTCTATAACTTCAGCTATAATATTTCCGGGCGGAGGCGGGACCGTTCCTGTAATCCAATATTGAGCAAGTTTTTTTATCTCTTCGCGTTTTTCTTTCCATTGTTCCATTGTGCGAACAGGGATATTCTTCCCCCCTTCATCGAGGATAAGGGGATCAGGAAGAAACGGGAGGGAAGGCAATTCATCAAAATCCGGCGGGAGTTCACCTGTACGGTCAAGCCAGTCGCCCCATGTAAAATCATCGGGTGAAACATGGGGAAGGAGAGTTTCTGGTGAATGGTAAATTTGGCCATCTGGATTGGCATAGCGATCTTCTGGTAGTACTTTCAACAACTGTTGCAGGTATTCTCCCCTGATTATATCTCCTTGTGCAAAAGACACCTCAGGAAGGAGAACAAACAATACAAGTAGTTCTACCATTATCAAATGAATTAAAATCCTCTTCATATTCTCTATCTTAATCAATAATTCAAAATGTATTTATGAAACTTTGCCCATATCCAATAGCCTTTATCCAATTAGCGTTCTCCAAACCATTGAATAACTTTCTGCTGCATTTCTGGTGAAAATCGATTATAATCTTCCGGAGTAAATATTTCGAGTTTATCCTTTGACTTAAATAGATCATAAACATTCCTCACCTCGTCAGCACACAGTTTAATATCTCTAATATCGGAGTATTGATCCCATGATGGAGCAATAATAAATACAGGTCGGGGAGCAATACAGGCGAGTATTTCATCAAAATCATAAGGTATCTTGGATTCTTCTCCGATAAAAAACCCCAATCTTGGTAGCAATCCATGAATATGAGAATATCCATATATACCTTCTGCAGTTTTTGTTTCTGTGTTAGAGCGCATAGGGGTAAAACCACAAATCGATACCGCACCGGCAATCCGTTCATCCAAGGCTGCACTGTATAATCCCACTGTTGCACCCAAAGCATATCCCGCCGTGTATATTTTTTGAGGATCTATAAACTCGATTTCCGATAAAGCATCTACTGAATATTTGACATCGACAATCATCCGTCCCATTTTTGACCAATTGGGAAACCGTTCGTAAAACAGACGGCCTTCTTCAATTCGGGTACCAAATCCAATTTGATCAAAAGCATAGACTGCAAATCCCTGCTTCATAAAATCGTCAAGGAGTGGCTGAAACCTTCTACCATAGCCAGTAGGGTAAGCATACTCGTGAAGGTAAATAACTACCGGTAATCTTTCCTTTTCAACTGACGCATCAGTGTTTAAATTCGGATGATAGAGCGTACCAAATCCTAATGGCTGCGAAATAATTTCCTCGGAGACTTTCGGCCTGACTACTACATTACGCATATAATCAGGCTGACTTCCTGGGAATATCGAAGGGGGTTCATTGCCTATCCCCCATTTTATTCTCTCTCTGATTTCTGTTGTCTTTTTTTGCCACGAAAATGTATTGTCAATGATACTGCCATCTGCATTTTTAAGCAAATCACCAATACCTCTAGCTGGGAAGGCCAGCGGGTCTATAATTTCTCCGCTCAATCCGAGCCACTTAGAAAAGTCATAGTTGTAATACAGTTTATTGTCTGGCTTTATGTTACCACGTCCAAAGGTATAATCAAAGAAATCAAGATAATTTTCTATATCTCTTGCTGCAGGAGAATGCAATCCATGCCTTAGGTTAATAGCTATTTTGTCTTCAGCACCAAGAAACTTGTATGCCTTCTGTGCTGACAAGTAAGCTTGTTCTATTCCCCATGGATTTCCTTGATCTTCAAATATGGAAGAAGTTAACATTAACCCTCGAGGTGCTACTAGGGCCATCAGTAAATTTTGATCAACAGGAAGCTTATTCTCCCGGCCTATAAAAAATCGCAATCTGGGATGAAGCCAATAAGGAAAATTCCTTGTAATTTCAGCAATAGATTCGTTATCGTATTTTTCATTCGTGTACATGAATGG
The DNA here is from genome assembly GCA_964572085.1 of uncultured Maribellus sp. Lineage (GTDB taxonomy): Bacteria > Bacteroidota > Bacteroidia > Bacteroidales > Prolixibacteraceae > Draconibacterium. The sequence continues at coordinate 20,069 of CAZNEV010000084.1, forward strand.
ATCTTCACCTCCGGTTCCTCCACTAATTGGAACAACTGCTTTTATACGTTCATCATAAGCCGCTGCCCATAATGCCATTTTTCCATTCCTTGAAAGCCCTGTT
>CAZNEV010000085.1:0-20049 GCA_964572085.1 uncultured Maribellus sp.
TGTTCACGTTGGATGATTTTACCGTAAATATAAAAAAGACCATTGTAGAAGGTGAAGTTGTGTTTGAGTCTTCTAATTCAAAATTATAACATGTATAAAGCGTTTAGAATTATATGCATAGCTCTGTTCCGATTTTTTATATTACTGTATCTATCCTATTATATATAACTACTTCTTGTCAACAACAAAAAATAATTACTTGGAGATTGGATAACTCTATTGAAATTGGTGGAATTTCTCCAATAATAATTGGCGATCCTCTACTCGAGAAAGAACAATTTTTTTCTTCATTAATATTTAATGGATTAAATGAAGGTCTAATTATACCAATAAATCCGATCGTAGATTTTAAAAGATTCACCATTGAGGTTTTATTCAATCCATCTTCTAAAGGTAGTCCTGAACAAAGATTTGTTCATTTTCAGGACAAAAAAAACAATCGAGGGCTAATTGAGATAAGACTTGACCAAGCAGGAGAATGGTGTCTTGATACATATCTACATGATGGAGAAACGAACAAGGGACATACTCTTATAGATCGAACTAAACAACATCCTTGCGATACTTGGTATTGGGCAGCTCTGGTTTATGATGGAAAGACGATGAAGCATTATGTTAATGCAATTGAAGAAGGTTCTGGTGAATTTACATTCGGTCCAATGGGGGATGGGCTTACTTCGCTGGGTGTTCGTTTAAATCAAGTATATTGGTATAAAGGAAAGATCGGTGAAATAAGGTTTCATCCAAAACCTCTTAAAAAAGAGAATCTTCAAAGAATAGATTCCTTGCTGTTCGATTAAATTCAAAACCGTTATGAAAACTTTATCAAGAAAATATTTTTTAATAAAAATCGGTGCAGGGGTTGCTGGTGTTGCCTTGGCCAATCCAATAAGTTCGGTATTCGGGAAGAAAATCCAATGCCGCCGATGCTTTACTCTGAAACGATGCCATAATGAAATATTTGAATTTATAATAAAAGCTTTAATAACCACAGTACAATTTATTTTACAAATTATGAAAAAAGAAAAGATCAAGTTCATAGCGAATAATGTTTGCATCGGTATAGTTTTTTTGATGATCATGAATTTTCTATCCTGTTCTTCAGCAAAAAAAGATATCTTTCTGTCTGAAATCGGCGTGTGCACCAGCGTTTCCAATGCTGACATGCTGGCTGCAAATGGTTATGCCTATATTGAAGAAAGTGTGGGCGGTTTTCTAATGCCAACAAAAAACGAGGCAGAGTTTACTAAAGTATTGCAGCAAGCCCAAACTGCGGCTATTCCGGTAAAAGCCTGTAACAATTTTATTCCAGGTAGTTTGAAAAGTATAGGACCCGATGCTGTTCATCCGGAAATTCTGGAGTTTATGGAAACCGCATTTCGCAGGGCACAACAAGCCGGCGTGGAATATATTGTTTTTGGAAGCGGAGGTTCACGCGGCATTCCTGAAGGATTTTCGCGAGAGGAAGCTCGTCGACAATTTATAGACCTTTGCACAAAGATGGCCCCTATTGCTGCAAGATACGATGTAGTAGTTGTGCTAGAGCCGCTCAATACGAAAGAATGCAACTTTATCAATTCGGTTACCGAAGGAGGTGAAATCGTGGAAGAAGTAAATCATCCCAACTTCCGGCTCTTAGCTGATATTTACCACATGCTCATGGACGGTGAAGGACCCGAAAGTATTGAAAAATACGGTCACTTGATTCATCACACCCACATTGCCGAAAAAGAAGGGCGCGCTGCACCGGGTACTCACAACGAAGGTTTTACGGACTATTTTGAGGCATTGAAGAAGGTGGGATACAACGGAAAAATGTCAATTGAATGCAGGTGGGAAAAGCTCGAAGATCAGAGTGGACCAGCTCTTGACGCAATGAGACTACAGCTATCAACTTTAAAATAAATAATTAGTAATGAAGTTTTCACATTTAACAGCAGCCGCAATTCTTTTGTCTTTCAGCTTAACGCTGACGGCAAAACCGGAAAAAGTGGAGTTTAAAAACCAGCCACAGGAAAAAAAGGTAGAAGTATATATTGGAAATAAATTTTTCACTTCCTACATCTACCCCGACGACATGGAAAAACAAGTCCTATACCCCATACAAACTGCTTCCGGGAAGTTTATTACACGGGGCTTCCCATTGGACCCAAGGCCCTACGAACGTACCGACCATCCGCACCATGTTGGGCTATGGCTTAATTTCGGGGATGTAAACGGCCTCGATTTTTGGAACAACTCCTTCGCCATAAAACCTGCCGATAAACCTAAATACGGAACCATTAAATTCGATAAAATAGTTTCAACAAATGACAAAAAAGGGGAATTGGTAACCAATGCCAAATGGGAAGACAACGACGGTAATGTCCTCTTAAACGAAGAAACTACCTATAAGTTTTCAGGCGAACAAGATCTACGGGTAATTCAGCGAATCACTAAACTAACAGCCGTTAAAGAAGTTGTTTTTTCGGGCAACAAGGAAGGCTTAATTGGGCTTCGGCTCGACCGTGCTTTTGAAGAACCGGCAACAAAACCCGGAAAGTTTCTGGATGCAAACGGAATTGTTACAGAAGTTCCTGTGCTGAATAACGATGGGGTAAACGGTGTTTACCGCAATGCCGAAGGGGTGGCCGGAGGTGATGTATGGTCAAAAAGAAGCCCTTGGGTAGCTCTGCGTGCCAACAAAGACGGTGAAGTAATCACCATTGTGATTATAGACAATAAGAAAAACGAAAATTACCCGGCGTGGTCGCATGCCCGCGGCTACGGCTTGTTTGCAACGAACAACTTGGGCGGAAGGGCTTTCGATGAAAATGCCGATCCGGTAAAAGTAGTTTTAAAACCGGGCGAACAGCTTGTTTTTAAGCACCAAATTGTGATTGGCGGCGACCTTACCGATGCGGAAATTAATGTAATGGCCAAAAGGTTTAAGTAGTTCAACAATATTAGTAATTTTACGAGGATACAATTATTTCATTAATCTAAATAGTCATGGAAAAAGAAAATTCAAGAAGGCAATTCTTAAAAAAAGCGGCCCAAGGCGCCGTAGTCGTCGCCATTGCCCCAACGGCACTGAAAGCTGGGGCGCCAACCATTATCCCCGCTTCGGCCAAAGGGGCGAACGACCGCATCAACGCAGCGGTGTTGGGCGTCAATGGCAGGGGCAAAAGCCACATCCAAAGTTTAATGTCATTGGACAATGTGCAGGTGGCCACCTTGTGCGACCCTGACATGAACGTGTTGAAAGAACGGCAGGACGATTTTAAAAAGAAGTACAACAAAGAGGTAGCGTTGGAACAAGACCTTCGCCGGGTGATGGACAACAAGGATATCGATGTTGTCAGCATAGCATCGCCCAACCATTGGCATGCCCTTTCGGTAATTTGGGCCTGCCAGGCCGGCAAAGATGTATATGTTGAAAAACCCGGCAGCCATAACATCTGGGAAGGCCGCAAAATGGTGGAAGCCGCACAAAAATACGACCGCGTGGTGCAACACGGCGTGCAGTTGAGGAGTTCGCCCGCCGTAAACGAAGCCATTGCCCTGATGCGCGACGGTTACATCGGGCGCGTTTACATGGCACGCGGGCTGGTGTTCCGCTGGAGGCCCAGCATTGGCAACAAAGGCTTTGAACCGGTGCCTGACGGGTTGGACTATGACCTCTGGACGGGGCCTGCCCCAAAACGGCCATTTACGCGCAATCTGGTGCATTACAACTGGCACTGGCACTGGGACTACGGAAACGGCGATGTCGGAAACCAGGGCATCCACGAAACCGACTTGTGCATGTGGGGCCTCGATGTTGGCTTGCCCACCCAGATTACTTCAATGGGGGGGAAATACCTCTGGGACGATGCCAAGGAGGTGCCCGAAGTGCTCACATCGATTTATAATTACCCGGAGGAAGGCAAAATCATCCAGTTCGAAGTGCGCCCCTGGGCCACCAATACGGAACAGGGCGTTACGGTGGGCAACATTTTTTACGGTGAAAAGGGCATCCTCGTTGTGGACGGCTACGATAAATATAAAACCTACATGGGGCAAAACAGGGAGCCCGGGAAATCAGGCGACGACGGTGGGGTTTCAGGCACCGAAATGGCAAGGGGTGATGGCGGAACCACCGGGCATTTTGCCAACTTTATCGAAGCGGTTAGAAAAAGGGACCGCTCGCTGTTGAACGGCCCTGTGGAAACGGCACACCTTTCGTCCGGCTTGGCGCACCTTGGCAATATTGCGTACCGGCTTAACCGTGTCCTCACTTTTGACCCCAATTCCGAAAAATTTGTGAACGACCGGGAAGCCGACAAAATGCTTGCCCGGAATTACCGGCCTCCTTTTATTGTGCCGGATAAAGTTTGATTTTTCGAAACTTCAGTTTTTTGAGCCCACTCCGAAAAGTAGGTTCGTTATCCCAAAGGCCTGCCTGCCGCCTGCCTGTCAGACAGGCTGTTCAGGACTGTCCTCGGGTTAGGGTACTTTTCGGAGTAAGCTCTTCTTTAAAGTATTCAAATTACGAATTTGTGTTTGCAAAATCAGAACTCCTGACCCTATCTCTATAAATCAAGCAGTTATCCCCATTTGTTCGTAAAATAGGATTGTCGTATTTTTGTTTCAAAATACGAATAAAATATGCAACAGCAACTTCCAATATTTCCAAGCACTACAAAACACCTTTCGTTTTTGATGGATGCCTGCTGGTGTGGATGATGTTCAATACCCTGACTTCATCTTCTGAGACAGTATAGATCATGTTATAATCCCATTTTGTAACGGAGCGATATTACTTTTGTTTTGTTCATTACCATTGACTGGATTCTTGTTCCAATTCCTCTATTGAAAGGTATTCGCCCCGTTCGATTTGTGCTTCTGCCTCTTTTATATCAGCGATAAGCTGGCTCTTTTTTATTGGCTCCCCAGATGCTCCATAACCAACAATGGGGTTGTTTCCTTCCAATGTAGAACGCATCTTTTGATACACCTCGTTAATAAAATTTTCATTAGTCTGGTGCAAATGACTATGTATGTAGTCCCTTTTTTCTAATGTTTTCATTATCTCTATCTTTTATACAAAAGTAACGATTAATATTCATATTTGGTTTCTGTTCAGCGGGTGGAACTTTTCTATTTTCCGTTGCAAGTTGTCCAGCTGGTATCTTTCGGTGGAACAAACGTGTTTGTGACCGGCAAAATAGGACACTTCCCCGAACTTGCGGTTTTTCAGCCAGTTTAATTCTTCGGGGAGGTTCAATAGCTTGTATTCGATGCTGTGGGTTTATAAGGATTTAATTTGCCTTTTAAACAAAAACCAATAATCACATGGAAAATTCTATTGTGTTCAACAGTATTGGATGTTCCGAAATTGTTCCCTTAGACGACATCATAGAGACTAAAATTGGCATGGCAAATGAAATTAAGATCCCTTTTTCGAGGAGCAAGAAAAAAATGATTTTGGAAAAGATAAATTCATAAACCAGTTTAGGCAGGATTACTGCCGGTTGCGAAATTCCGTCCCCGTCCCCCAAATAATCCGTAACCTGCATCACTTCAGGCTGCCCGTTGCTGTGGCCGCTAAACACTACTCTGGTATTTCCGAGATGGTCCTGCAAATTATACTCAAATTTATAAACAACATTTCCATTATTATCGAACGGAATAATCCTTCCGGCGGAGGTAAAGATAGCTTTTAATTCGTTATTCTCATACAGGAAGTTACCGGAATAACTCATACAGGAAGTTACCGGAATAATCTAACCTTGTGTTGTTTTCGGCCACTGTACCATCCACTACTTTTACCAGCTTGTTGCCTGCGGCATCGTAAGTGAGATTTTATGCATTGAAAATGCAAAACAGCCAACCCCTTCCCGATGAAAAATCGGGACAGGCAGTTACAAAGGGGCAGGAGGAGGTTAAACCTGTAATATAGCGTTACAAACGATTTTCAGCTTACCCCTCGTCTCCGTAACACTCTGAACTCCCAGCAAAGAAATGTTTTTTGCCATTTTCACTTCTTCTCAATAAAGAAAGATAATATTCATTCCCTTCTTTAAATTGTAAACTTAAAAACTTTTGAAACTGATTTATTAATAAACTCCCTACAAAAAGTCCAATACTAAACCAAAGATAGTAGTCGAGAATAATATTCCTAAAATCGAATATGTAACTTAAAACTATTCCGATAAAAGAGATTGAAAAATTCAAGGCAATAACAGAATAAATATTAAATACTACTAGTATTAGCAGATTCTTAAATTTCATTTTCATGATTTTCGACTATAGAATTTAACTATTGGATAAACAAGAAAAAGGAAGATTAACAAAAACAAAGTTATATCATTTATTCCTTTTGAGAGATGTTCTTTAAAAAAGATTTTTTGCAAAACAATTATAACGATTCCAATAAGTATAATATTTCCTATTTTAGATGATACTTTTTTTTTCCATTATATAAAATATTATTGGTCAAAAATTAATAATGCGGATAGATCCGATAGGGATCATAAGGAACATATTGTGGTTTAGAAGGTACTGAACTATTCTTTGGTAAATTCGGAACTACCCAACTTTTTCGTATTTCATTTCCTGCTGCAGCTCCTCCTGTCAGCCAAGTTACCCATTTAACCCATTCGGGAACTTTAGGCCCATTATTGAAGAAATATTCATTATTTGGCATAAATTTATTGGGAACAAAAGTTTTCCCTCTTTCTGTATAATGAGGCCTAGGCATGACAGGATTATCAGTTGTAAAGCGCTTGTAATCTGTATCACCAGGTATTGTCAAGAAAACTAATGCACCTGTAGAAGCTGGTAAAGTTAAAGACAACGCTGATTGAATTTCACCAATTAGTAATTCTGTTAGTACCAATACCTCACTCCCTGCATTTTTCCATCTTTGTCCATGTATTTTTTTTATCTGCGACAATTCATTTTCAACTACCTGTTCAGCCGTAGGTGGATTATTTCCACTAAGGTTTGTACTGCCACCTCCACCTGCAGCAGTTGACCAGTGCAGGTCGAAGTTCTAGTTTGTTCCTTGCCCCAAGGCTGCACCGCCACCAGCAACGGAAATCCCGGCTGCTGCGTACTGCGAGTATGCCCCAAGGGTAAGCCCAACGCTTCCCGGATTCATAATTCCATAACCGCCAAATGCACCTGCTGCGCCACCTACCCCCATGCTGATATATGTCCATTTATCATCCCAATCCCATTTCCCGGGGTTCAATTCTCCATTATTGTTTGAAACACCTCCAATATAAGCACCTATAATCATCAAAGGTATCCAAATCCATTCCCCGTCCGGATCGGTGTATTTCAGCGGGTTGTTCAGTGCATAAGAATACCGATTAAAATTTCGGGTAAAATCGATTACCTGTATATAATTATCAGGTGATAGGAACCTGCCCAGTACCGGATCGTATAACCGCCCGTTCATGTTTATAAGGTTGAACTCGGCCAAATGCTCGTGCTCGTGCCCGGTAAATCCCCGGTCGGCAAAAAGGGCCGGCTCGCTGCTAAGGGTATAGCTCCAGTCGTCTTTGTCGCGGCGGCGACCCCATGCATCAAAACTGTATTCAGCAACTACGGTGTTGGATGTGTTTACTTTGTGGGTAATGTTGCCTAAGTAAGGCCCCCTTCCCGATGAAAAATCGGGACAGGCAGTTGTCCCGGATGCCTATGGCGCAAACGGGGGAGGAGGGTTTTGTATTCATTGCACATAAAAACCTGACGTGCGTCCGGGGGGTGCCAATCCTTATTTGGCACGGATTGTAATTTCACGCCAGTACAGGAAATGAAACCAAAGGTTTTTACCGATTGCCGTTCAAATATATTTTCATCCGTTCCCGGCACAAAATAATTTCAACTAAAAATATCCCATAAAAAGATATACATATCTTTTTATGGGATATTTTTATACATTTGCGGTGTATTAAAATTTAAAACATTTCAATTATGAAAACATTAGATGCAACGAAAATTGAACCGAGATTTAAACACCCAACCATCTTTCAAGCCTATGAAGATTTGGAGCCGGGAGACTACTTTATCCTTCAAAACGACCACGACCCAAAACCGCTTTACTACCAGTTCAGTGCGGAGAAAGCAAACGAGTTTGGTTGGGAGTATCTTCAGGAAGGCCCCGATGTTTGGGAAGTGAAAATCAGCAAGGTGAAAGCCGGATAAAAAGGGTTAACAGAGGCTATGGGGACAGCTTACCTGATTTCAGTTTTTATACATATCGTTTGTGCGTCACTGTGGATCGGCGGGATGCTTTTCATCCCGCTGGTCCTGGTGCCGGGCATCAAAAACCAGCCCAACCGGGTTTTCCTTCTCCACAAAACCGGGGTAAAATTCCGGCTTTATGGATGGTTAGCGGTTGTTATCCTTTTTATAACAGGCTTCCTGAACATGTACCTCCGGGGTTTGCCCTTTACCGTGGAGTTTTTCACCACCAGCAGCTATGGGAAATTGTTGACGATCAAATTAGTCCTGTTTGCCATCATGCTGCTCATCGGCGGGATCCATGATTTTTACATCGGGATGAAATCGATTGACGAAATGCAAGAGTCGTCGGGTACCAAATTCAAATTGCTGGCACGGTGGACCGGCATGCTGAACCTCTTGCTAGCGTTAATTATTGCTTTTCTCGGAGTCGTCATTTCGAGAGGAGGATTCTAAATTTTACATCCGTAAACTCAATTGAATATGCAAATTAACAGCGACACGAAAATATCAGTTCTCATCCGCGAAAATCCTAAAGCACTTGAGGCAATCGTTTCGGTCAATCCTCGCTTTAGCAAATTGAGAAATCCCATATTGCGCGGAATCTTGGCGTCGAGGACAAGCTTGGCCGATGCAGCCCGGATCGGAAAATGTGACATTGATCTCCTGTTTCAGTCGCTGGCTGAAATAGGTTTCGAAATTGAAAGTGGGTTGGAGGCAAGCGAAACCACCGTTGAAGATGCTGTGAACCCCGAAATTTCAACGGCCATCAAATTGTCGAAAGTGACCACGTTAGATGTTAGGCCGACCTTGGAAAGGGGCGGCGATCCGTTTAACGAAATCATGCGCGAATTAATGCTGCTCCGCGAGGGATACGTGTTGGAAGTTATCAACTCTTTCGAACCGACCCCGCTAATTAAAATTGCCCGCGACAAAGGGTTCAGCAGTATGGTGGAAACAAAGGAAGATGCCGTTTACACTTATTTCATCAAAGCAGAGGAAGCCAAAGAAAAAACAAGTTCCGACGATATGATTTTTAAAGTATCGATTGACGAGCATGAAAAACGACGGGCCAAGTGCAACAAAGTGGTGCATGAAATTGATGTCCGGGATTTGGAAATGCCCTTGCCTATGGTCACCATTTTGAAAGAGTTAGAGGAGCTGAAAGAAAACGAAGCGCTCTATGTTCACCACAAAAAAGTGCCTCAATATTTATTGCCCGAACTGGCCGAACGGAATTTTAAAACCTGGATTGCCGAGGTAGATGAATACAATGTCAAACTTTTGATTCATAAATAAATGCAGATAGCGAGTCAAAATGCACCGTCGCCGGGAGTTGTTATCCCGCACTACGTTTTCGGGGGACTTACTTTGCTTCTAACAATTGCGCTTATTGTTTTTCATCCAGGCGCCTTCACGCAACATTTTTTTAATGCTGAACTACTCGCGGTAACTCACCTGTTAGTGCTTGGCTGGATTACCATGATCATTTTTGGGGCGCTCTACCAATTGCTCCCGGTCATTATGGAAGTGAAACTTTACAGTGAACTGCTCGCGAAACTTTCGTTTGGGTTGCTGGGAATCGGAACAATTCTGCTGGCCTATGCTTTTTGGCGGTTTTCGTTTGGTAACATGATGTTTGTTGCCGGCACTTTTATCGTAATTTCCGTTACGCTGTTTGTGGTCAATGTTGTGCGCACTGCACGCTCTTCGGTTAAAAAAATTGTAGAGCGCACTTTTATCGTCAGTTCTGTATTCTGGTTGCTGTTCACGGTATTGGCCGGATTAACGCTTGCCATTAATCTTTTGCACCCTTTCCTGAAAGTTTCACACGTTGAACTGCTGAAGCTGCACGCACACGCCGGACTTGTCGGGTGGTTCATTCAACTGATTATTGGCGTAAGCAGCAAGTTGTTGCCCATGTTTATGGTGGCGCACCACGTGAGCACAAAAAAATTAAATTTTGCCTTTTATACCATCAACAGTGGACTAACTGCCGGTATAATTTCCCTGTTTATACAATCCCAAACCGGAGTGGTTTTAAGCGTGGTACTGGTTGTTTCCGGTCTTATCGCTTATCTTTTGTTCCTTGCCGATGCCTACAAAAAAAGGATAAAAAAGCAGCTCGACATTGGAATGAAACAAACTGCGCTTTCCTTTGCGATACTGGTGATTCCCTTGTTCCTGATTTTCACGCTTATATTTAATATTGAATGGCTGAGCACACTAACATTGTCGCTTTCCGTGGCGTATGGCAGCGCGATTGTTCTCGGCTTTATCACATCGCTGGTAATGGGACAAACTTACAAAACATTGCCTTTCATTGTTTGGCTGAAAGTATATCGCGGACGGGTTGGAAAGGTGGTTTTGCCGCTTCCAAAAGACCTTTATTCCGAAAAAGCAGCCGTGGCGCAAACGTGGCTTTTCGCACTTGGTTTCGTCGTGCTTCTAATCGGAATTGTTGCAAGCGGCAAAACTTTAGTGCTGGCAGGTGGGATCATCCTATTTTTGTCTGTAGCACTTTATAACTTTAATATTTTGAAAATCGTTTTTCACAAAGCAAAAATTAAATAAAATTATGAGCACAGCAGAAAACAATATCATGGAGTTGCTTCGTGACGTAATTGATCCTGAATTGATGGTAAACATTGTTGATTTGGGTTTAATTTATGGCGTAACTTACAACGAGCAGGACAAGCAGATTGATGTAGCGTTAACGCTCACCTCCCCCGGCTGCCCAATGGGCGGGATTATTATTGAAGATGCACAACACAGTGTTGAAGCCGATTATCCCGGTTTTAAGGTAAACATAAATTTAGTCTGGGAGCCCGAATGGTCGCCCGAAAAACTTACCGACGAAGGAAAAGCTGCGTTGGGATATTATTGAGAGTTTTCGGCGGTTTATATTTTGCATGGGTAAAATATGCAAAATGTGTAAGTTAATAAGTCCAGTGCGGCCTTTCAAACGAACATCAAAATGAATAACTTTGATTTGGTTATTTATGCGAATCAAGGGTTGAACCCACTACGGGATTCATTATGTAATTCGCTGATAATCCACGGGTTGCACCCGTGGCTTTTATTGTTCTATCCTTTCCGGGATAGTCAAATGCCTGAAAGGCATTAACAATAATAGCCCCGTGCGAAGCTCGGGGTAAAACAGCAGTAGTAAATCAACCCAGAAAGGGTTGAACAGTTGATTATCTGTTTTTCCCAACTCTTGATTCGCATTACATAGTACGGGTTAAAGCCCGTTTTTCGTTGTTGTCCTTTTATCACCACCCTAAACAGACTGTGTGAAAATGACTAACCCCAACATTTATGCTGGGGACAAAGATGACTGCGAAGAACCTATGCTTTAGCCCAACTTGCTCATATTAAGGGCTAAAGCCCGAGTCATCTCTAAGCATCAGATCCCTGGCATAAATGCCAGGGTTAGTCAAAAATCACATTTTCACACAGCCTGTAAAGGACGGTGCAAAATGCTGTTCAATATTTATAATTCTTTTTTTTGCACCATGCCTGCCTGACTTGACAGGCATCTCGGGCTTTCAGCCCTACCGGCAGCTACCGATTAATGCCATAGGGTTGCACTCCGCCAAGTGCTTAACTAGCGGAATTTCCGGAGATACTTCGTCTCGCAAAATAACTCACTCCTGCAACCAACAGCACAGTAAGCACTGCAGGCAGGGTTAAGACCAGCAAGCCTAATCCGGGCGTGTTTTTACCCGTTTCGGGATTATAGTTGAAACAGGAAAACAACTGGTTTTTGCCCGGAAGGCGGTAGGAAGCCGAAAAAACATTGTTCACACTGTTTATCATCCGTGTTAGATCAGGTTTATTCCGCAATCCAATCAGTTTCTTTGTGATATATCCTTCTGTGTTAATTCCTACGAGCATCGCATCATGGTCGAATTGACTTCTTGTACTGTCCCAAACCGGGTAGAAACCTACCGATTCAGTTAATTGGCTAATTTCGCCAGTAGTGGCAAAAATCCATTGCTCATTGTTTTCAAGTCCTAACCTTGTGCACAAAAGTTCCATGTCTTCACGCGAGTCCCTTGGATCGAAGCTGAGCACCAAAACATTGAAATCTCCGGTGCCGGTTTTAAACTGTAAATTTTCTTTTAGCAGAATGAGAAACGGATTGCAAATGCCTGCACACCGGGTAAATATAAGCGCTAAAAGCACGGGCTTTTTCGCATATAACGTTGAAAAACCTATCTCTTCCCCGTTATCTAATTTAAGCGGTGCATCATAAACTTTTTGGTAAATGTTGGCCTCTTCCTTAAACTCATCGGAAAGATCCGGACTTTGGGCATCTGACACAAAAATTAAAAAAAACATCAGGAGGGTGAAAACAATACTTTTGAACATCGTCGGGCAGTTTTAAAAAAGAACATCAGGATAGCGATTAAATACACCGTGGCAAAGAGCGCACCTATTGTTGCAAGCGGCGCTCCCAGCGAGAACTCTGCGGGATAGTTACTAAAGCGCCGGGGCATGGACAGCGCACCTCCGAAATAAAACGCCAAAAGAAATCCTATTCCCCCAATGAGCAAAAGCGTTAATGTCAATTTAACGAATCTTTCCGGGTGTTTTTCATCCGTAAAGCGTATGGCAAACCAGTGGAAAAAGCCCAGGCTGAAAAGCACATTGCCGAGTGCATTATACGTATGAAAATGAGCAGGAACCCAAAGCGTATTGTGCAGCGTAAAATTATTGGTAATGGTAGCGTCGATTACCGCACCCAAGCCGCCAACCACCCAGCCGGCAACTCCGATAAAGAAAAGCAGGTTGGTAAGCGACCATTTAATCGGGTTCCGATATACGGTTACCCACACGCTGAAAATGGTAACGCTGGCCGCCGGCAAACTGGCAAGGTAGGAGGCCATTTGCCCCACGATCTGAAATCCGGTGGGTTGGACAAAATCCATGTATAAATGATGAAAAAAAGCGGTGAGGATAAACACCAGCGTGCAATTCCAGGCCAGGGTAACGTACCATGTAGTTTTCCATTTTGGCCGTCCGCTAACCTCGGGAAACAATTCATAGATGACTGCCAGCCCAAGGTAAAGCATCTCGTTGGCAATAGTATGCCCAAAGAAATAGGTCAGGTTTTTCATCAGCAGCGCGTCATTCACAAAGTTGCCGCTCGAAAAATATTCGGCAGCATACATCGCAAGCAGCAATACCGCCCCCAACAGACAGGCAATAATTCCAATTAAAGTAATCACCGAAATCAAAATAAAAGGGGGCGTTTCTACTGCAGGATTCTTTCTGAAATGTTGCCAGGCCAAGGCTTTGGTGAGCGGATATTTTTTAAGCATTTGGGCCATCATGCTCACACTCCAGACCAACCAACCCACGCCCATCACCAAAATAGAGCCTAAGAATAACGGAGTAGCCCATTCTGCCCACATAATTTTAAGGGGCAAAGGGTACAAAAATGTCCACCCCGAATGAAATTTACCAACATAGGTGGACACCCAAAGCATAGCAACGCCAATTACCGTAAGCACCATTGCAAATAAATTCGCTTTGAAACTGGTTTTTACATAACGTTCCATCAAATAATTTATTCCGGCCAGTCCGGCAACGAGCCAGATTCCAATCTGCGTGAGCCCGTGCGTTGTCATGTGTGCATAAAAGGTGGCCGGCTGCTCATGAATTACTTCTCCCTGATTTAATCGCATGATTATGCCGAAAATAATATTGACAACGAACAGGGTAAGGACGATAATGATCCAGGCTGCGGTTATTTTTCTGATTTTTATGTTTTCCATAACAATTTATTTAACGGTGAGTGAAGCGCGCATAAGTTGATGTGCCATACCGCAATATTCAAGACACAGAATGGTATATTCCCCCGGTTCATCAAACTTCCAGCGCAGGCGGTTCACGTATCCCGGCATAGCCTGGGTTTGGGCAATCAGTTTGTTGCCTTTATCATAAATGGCAAACCCATGGTTCACATCCAAACTGGTTACCCTGAATTCAACCAGCTCGTTGGTACGAAACTCAAGTGAATCGTTGCCCACCGGATTTTCCGGATCGATAGCCTTATCGGATAAAATAAAGGAAAATTGCCGGGATGCAACATGGATCACCTTCGAAGGCGACTCATCGGCAAAAAGGAAATAGGGCGAACGGGGAATGGTAACCGACGCAAAAATACCCAACACCACCACCAGAATCAGCAAAAACAAAAACCGTTTCCTTAAGGGATTTTTCATCCCTGAATCCAGTTCTGTTGCTTTTTTTGAAGTAAGAAAGATATAGGTAAAGACAAGAGTGCTGAATATTGCGAGAAAAAGAAACAAAAATAAAATTGAATATTGCATGGTATTATTTTTAATGTCCGTTTAAGATTCAGTTGCTTACATCGGAAACTGTTCTTTAAGAAGAAGGTCGATTTCGGCGATTAGACGTTCCGTTTCCACCGGGTTCGTTCCATCGTAGATTCCTCTTAATTGTTTTTGTTTATCAATCAGCAGAAGCCCGCCGCTGTGCACGTAGCCGCCGGGTGCAGCCTCGTCCGCATAGGCTGTGGCAAAATAGCTGTTGTCGGCCATCGAATAAATGCTGTCCTTATCGCCGGTAACAAAAAACCATTTGTTGCCGTCTATGCCGAGCTCGTCTGTGTAGGCCTTAAGCCTTGGCACGGAATCATTCTCGGGATCGATGGTATGCGACAGGAAATAAACATTCGGGTTCGCTTCGTAATGATCATAAACCTTTTTCATTTCTATGGTCATCAGCGGACAAATGGAGGGGCACGAGATAAAGATGAAATCGGCAATGTATATTTTATTGTCGAAGGTCTTTTCCGTGACGACCGAGCTGTCCTGACTAAGAAATGAAAAAGGGGCAATTGTGGAATGAGTCGTATCCTTTCCAACGATAGTTGGCCGACCGAAAACAGGAAGTTTCCTTTCCGTATCCGAACAACTAACTGCAAGTAAAGCTACGACTATAAAAAACATCAAATTTCTCATAACAACAATAATTTTTTGAATTAAGCACTACTTAATAGATAAAAATAAAAATGGGGCTAAAGCCAAGACATACTGCAACTTAGAAAAACCGTCTGCTAAAGCAGACGGCAATAAAAACCCAACAAAGTTCAAATTGTTGCTGGTATTGCCGTTCACTTTAGTGAACGGATTACAGTTATACAGATGGTTAAGGGGTTTTAACCCCATTCAGAAATTTCTAATCATATTTACAAAGCACCTAATTCAAATGATTTTTTTGGGACAGAATGTAATTTCGTGGGCGTGGAACAAACTACTTAACCGAAAGCAAATAATCAACAATTGCCAACCTGTCCTCTTCCGACATCGCCTTCGTAATAGCAATCTGAGGCTCCATTACTGCATGCTGCGCGGGATCAATGATCGATTTGGCATTCCCTTTCAAAAATTCGTCTAAGCCTTTTCTGTTACCTTTATAGGCTACAGCTACCTCCGTCAATGGTGGCCCCACCACTTTTGTGTTCAATTGGTGGCAAACAATGCAGGCATTGTCTTTAAACAGCTTCTCTCCGCGGTTAGCCGTTGCAACCGGTGCCGGACTGCTCGTTTCAACAACGGCTGCCGGGGCAGTTGTGCCCATTGGTGCGGCTTCGGCATTGCTTTGCTTGTCTTTTTTTGGTGAACTACATGAAATATGAAAGAATATAAATGGAACAAGTAACAAGGGAAAAAATGTGAATCTTTTCATTTTGTAATAATTTTAAGGATTATGATAATAAATTAATTATGAATCGCTATTTCCGATAAGTCGAGCATCCGCTGAATGGGTTGTCTTGCCCGGTCGATTATTTTTGGGTCGATATGAACTTCAAATTTTTCATCGCGAAGGCTCTCGTATATCTTTTGCAGGTTGTGCAGTTTCATAAACTGGCAATCGCTGCAACCGCAACTGGAATCAATAGGCGGAGCTGGGATAAATGTTTTATTCGGATTTAGTTTCCGCATTTGATGCAATATGCCCGATTCGGTAGCCACAATGTATTCGGGTGAATTATCGGTTTGGGTAAACTTTAAAAGCGCAGATGTTGACCCGACAAAATCGGCGGCCAAAAGCACCGGCTTCTGACATTCGGGATGCGCAATCAACTTCGCTTCGGGATGCAGTTTTTGGATGGCCAGCATTTTTTCCAACGAAAATGCTTCGTGCACATGGCAAGCTCCGTCCCAAAGTACCATGTCGCGGCCGGTGATGCTGTTCAGGTAATTTCCTAAATTCTTGTCGGGGGCGAAAATTATCTTTTGGTCTTCCGGAATACTTTCAATTATTCTGACCGCATTGGTCGAAGTGCAGGTAATATCGGTCATTGCTTTAATTTCAGCGGTGGTATTCACATACGAAACCACGAGATGATCGGGATGCCTTTCTTTGAATTTCCTAAAATCATCAGCCGGGCATGAATCCGCCAGCGAACATCCGGCATTCGGGTCGGGGATGAACACCCTTTTTTCGGGTGATAATATTTTTGCCGTTTCAGCCATAAACATTACTCCGGCAAATACAATACTATCCGCATCGGTATCGGCCGATTTCCTTGACAAATCGAGGCTGTCACCAACGAAATCTGCAATTTCCTGAATCTCCGGCACCTGATAGTAGTGCGCCAGAATAACCGCGTTCTTCTCTTTCCTTAAGCGATCAATCTGATGTATGAGGGTGTCATTATTCTCTTTTATCATCTTTTTTAACGTTACTAATTTTAGCATATCCTGCGTATTCATTTTACGATTAAAAACCGTAAAGAACAAAGATATAAAAAACCAACATAAAAAGACGTTTTAGTCTTTTTATAAAATTTTGATTAAATTTGCATTAACATTTCACTAAAATTAAAAGAAGCTGAAAAATGATCACACACAATTTAGGGTATCCGCGAATCGGGCAAAACCGGGAGCTTAAAAAAGCAATCGAAGGTTATTGGGCAGGTAAGATTACCTACGACCAACTTAAAAGAATTAGTACTGCACTAAAACGTGAAAATTGGTTGTTGCAGGAAGATTCGGGGATTGACCTGATTCCTTCCAACGACTTTTCCCTCTACGACCAGGTTTTGGATACGGCTTTTGCAGTAAATGCCATTCCGCCCCGGTATGCCAATCTACCGCGGAACAACGATCAATTAAAAACCGACCTGTATTTTGCTATGGCAAGAGGTTATCAGCACGACGGGAATGACATCACAGCCATGGAAATGACGAAATGGTTTGATACCAACTACCATTACATCGTTCCTGAGTTTTACAAAAATCAAAAATTCCAGTTGTCGGATTTGAAGATAATTGATGAATTTATCGAAGCAAAACAATTGGGAATCCGAACAAAACCTGTTTTATTGGGGCCGGTGTCGTTCCTTTTGTTAGGAAAAGAAAAAGAAGACGGTTTTAACCGGATTGATTTGCTGGGGAACCTCCTTGCGGCCTATTTCGAAATTTTGTCTGGTCTCTCAGATAACGGAGCAGAATGGGTTCAACTTGACGAACCTTGTTTGGTTTTGGACTTGACTTCGGAACAAAAAGAGGCGTTCAAAACAGCCTATTCACGAATCAGAAAAAATTTCCCATCGCTCAAAATTCTGCTGGCTACTTACTTTGGAGGATTGGGTGATAATTTGGAAGTCGCTGTAAGTTTGCCGGTGGATGCAATTCATATCGACCTGACAAAAGCACCTGAACAACTTGAGCCAATGTTGGATTTGATTCCGGGGAACATGAAATTGTCGTTGGGCATAGTGGATGGCCGGAATATCTGGAAAAATAATTTGGATGATTCTTTGAAACTAATAAATAAAGCACTTGAGAAAATTGGTGAGGAACGCGTGATGATTGCCCCTTCGTGCTCCCTACTCCATGTTCCCTGCAACCTTGATTTGGAAACCAATGAAAAGACTTTACCGCCCGAAATTAAACAGTGGCTTTCGTTTGCCCGTCAAAAGCTTGATGAGACCGCGGTTCTGAAATCATTGTCGATGGGAGACGAAAGTCAGACGACCAAGAAGTTTTTTAAGGAGAATCAAGCCGCTATTCAAAGTAGAAAAACATCAACCCTTATTCACAACGAAAAAGTCGGTGAGCGCATCAATACTATTGGCGAGTTGGAACGATTAAATAGGTCACCTTTCCATCAAAGGAAAAAAGAACAGCAAAAACACCTGAACCTACCACCCTTCCCAAGTACTACGATTGGTTCTTTTCCACAAACTGCTGAAGTAAGAACCTGGAGGGCAAAGCGGAAAAGTGGTGAACTTTCAACGGAGGAATACAATCGGCTCATCCGGGAAGAAATTGAAAAAACAATCATCTGGCAAGAGGAAATTGGCTTGGATGTGCTGGTTCACGGCGAATTTGAGCGGAACGATATGGTTGAATATTTTGGGGAGATGCTGGAAGGTTTCGTTTTCAGCAAAAACGGATGGGTACAGAGTTACGGAACGCGTTGCGTAAAACCACCGATCATTTTCGGCGATGTTCAACGACCAAACCCGATGACCATTGACTGGACAAAATACGCCCAGTCGCTCACCACGAAGCCGGTAAAAGGAATGTTGACCGGGCCTGTAACCCTGCTGAAATGGTCGTTTGTCAGGGACGATCAACCGCTTTCGGCCACTTGCAACCAAATTGCGCTGGCCATCCGGGATGAAGTGCTCGATTTGGAAAAAGCAGGAATCCGTATTATCCAGATTGACGAACCTGCCCTCCGCGAAGGTTTGCCACTTCGGAAAAGCGATTGGAAAACCTACCTCGATTGGGCGGTAAATGCTTTCCGCCTGTCGTATGCCGGGGTGAAAGACGAAACTCAAATCCACACGCACATGTGCTATTCCGAATTTAACGACATCATTGAAAGCATCTCTGCCCTCGATGCCGATGTAATTACCATAGAATGTTCGCGGTCGCAGATGGAATTGCTTGATGTATTTGGTGAATATAAATATCCCAACGACATCGGCCCCGGCCTTTACGACATCCATTCCCCCCGCGTGCCAACGGAGAAAGAAATGACGGATTTGTTGGAAAAAGCATCCAAACTTATTCCCGCCGGGAACATTTGGGTGAATCCGGATTGCGGGCTGAAAACACGTAAGTGGGAAGAAACAAAAGACGCACTCGCAAAAATGGTTGCAGCCGCTAAAATACTTCGTGAAAGTGCTTTGGGTACCAGAGCTTAAGAGAACGATCCAAGGTAAGTTGGAACAAACTTTTATCATCCCTGTTGTAACCAGCACATAGCGGAGGTTATAAATTTCATGTCGTTTCCATAGCACGTATTCATGAAATAAAACACTTCAAAGGAGAGAGGTACTCTATGGGGATTGAATGGTTTTCCGGTAGCCTTACCGGTATTTCCTACTGTGATGAATAATTTTATCTAACTTCGGTAAAGCAGGTTAGTTAATTTCACTTTTTTGATGTCCCGGAATGAGGGTTAAACAACTTCAATAAGAAAGGTTGACAATATTTCATTCATAAAAAATATTGTATAGCTTTGACTTACAGATATTTTAAAAGTCATACTGCAAACAACGCCGACGATGACTGAAAGTTCAACTGAAAGATGAAATTTAATTCTTACATACCAGCTAAGCTACCAGGCTTTGTTGACCTGATATGGGAACAAGAAGTATCAACTCAGGGTAATTATACCCTATTGCCTTCCGGTAAAGTGGAGCTGATTTTTCCCTTGTATCAAAATGTGGACGTAACTGCAAAAAAGATACTTGCCCATGAAAATCCGGTTAAAAACTATTCCTGTTTTCTTTCGGGATTACATACCAAGCCACTGAAAATGACCTTTGAT
>CAZNEV010000086.1:0-19917 GCA_964572085.1 uncultured Maribellus sp.
CCATCATCTCATCGGGAACGATGCGTTGAAACGGATCGATGTTCGGATCGTATTTGCCGGTGTTGTTCACATCACGACGAACACCCAAAATTGGTTTTGGGTAATTGGCGACCAATTCGCTGGTGGCAATCACTCCGTTAGCAATTTTAATTGGACCAAAGTCAACTGATTTTGAGCCCTTTTTGGCGGTCATATTTACAATAAGATCCGATTTGGCCATGGCGTCCGTATAGGAAACTACATCTTTGTAGGCAAGGTTGCCTCCAGATGAATAGCTAATCACTTTATTGTTGGCTTCAACTTTTTCGCCTTGAACAGTTACCGGTGATAATTCTGTTTTACCGGCGTCGTATTTTAAAACAGGCGTTGCTACAAGGGTAGCCTTCTTGTTAAAATATTTTGCAGGAAATCGGGCGTCGATGGCCACGTCAACTTTTCCGGCATGGCTTTCCAATACTTCAGGAGTTACGCGGAATTGGATGTCATCGGCATTCTTCTTCATTTTTTTGAGTCCGGAGCAGCTTGCCAAAACCAATACCATCGCAATAAATAACAATGGTTTTAAGTTTTTATTCTTCATAATAATGCGGTATTAAATAATTGATTTATGATGTTACAAATTAAGTTGCAAATTTAGCAAGGTTTTTCCAATTTAAAAATGGCAAACACATGAATTTATCCCAATATCAGGCGGTTTGTCCCTAATTTATAATCACTATGGAATATAACCTGTTTCAGCAAGTGAAAATGATCAGAGCGTTCTACAAAATCGATGTTGTTTATATCGATCACTAAAATGGGAAAAGAGCTGATTTTCTTGAAGAAAGCGAAATAGCCACGCTTTATTTTTTCCAAATATTCGGGAGTGATATTTTTTTCGTACTCCCGACCACGGGATTTAATGTTCTTCAAAAGTTTGTCGGTATCCGAATGCAGGTAAACGTACAAATCGGGTTTTGGCATCGACTCAAAAATGATGTCAAAGAGTTGGCGGAACAAATGGTATTCATCGGGCTTCAATGTGTTTTGGGCAAATATCGATGATTTTGCAAAATAATAATCGGCCACCAAAAACGGATGAAACAAGTCAAGGTTCATCACTTCTTTTTTAATCTGGTGGTATCGATCCGCCAAAAACGAAAGCTCCAGCGGAAAGGAGTACCGTTCCTGATCGTCGTAAAACTTAGGGAGAAAAGGGTTTTCTGCAAACTGCTCTAAAACGAGTTTAGCGTTGGTTTCTTCTGCAATTTTCCTTGTCAGAGTTGTTTTTCCCGAACCGATATTTCCTTCAATAATCAAAAATCTCATAGCCTACATGATTTTATTTAAGGAACGTACTTTTTTGTCTTTGTGGCTTCCCCAAAAATAGGCAGCCACAATACCAAGTGCGAAACCTAATAAATACATTGTTTCAGAATAATCGGGTAACAACGTTGCCAATAAATAACTGATGCAAAATCCGGTTATCAAGCCCAAAAAAGCAAACAAATAGGAGAAATAGTACGGCGGGTAGAACCCGTGTTCCTTCTGCATGTGTTTCGACAGGCGGCTGATGAGTTTGTCGTATTCGCGGCGTTTCTTTCCGGGCACTTCCACTGCTTCTTCCAAACTTTCAACCGCTGCCGGAATAGCACCTTTCTGATGAAGGCAAAACTTGCAACGGGCAGAAAATTCGTCTGTTCGTTCGATGTTTCGTTTAAATTCATC
Source organism: uncultured Maribellus sp. (assembly GCA_964572085.1). Taxonomy (GTDB): domain Bacteria; phylum Bacteroidota; class Bacteroidia; order Bacteroidales; family Prolixibacteraceae; genus Draconibacterium. The sequence continues at coordinate 1,708 of CAZNEV010000086.1, forward strand.
AATCCGGAAAAAGCGGAGGTCTTTCTCCCGTACTTTTTTTAAGTTGAAGTCGATTTGCTGATTTAATTCGTCTGCCCAGTTTTCCATGTTTTGTACGAGATTATTTTGCTGAATTTGTGCCGCTCAAAAGTAGAAATAAAGATTGAAAGGCATAAAAAAAACCGTTCAGCTTGTGAACGGTTTTTTATTATCTGACAAAAAATTGTGCTTTAATCATTGTCGCGATGCGGACGGAAATTATTGTCGCGGCGATCGCCACCACGGCGGTCGTCTCTTCTGTCTCCACCACGGCGGTCACTTCCCCGGTCGCCACCCCTCCGGTCACCGCCTCTGCGGTCGTCTCCACGGCGGTCGTCGCGACGCGGGCCGCGGTTTTCTCTTGGCGGACGTTCCACATAACCTTCGGGTTTTGGTGTCAGCACCTTGCGTGAAAGTTTCAGTTTGCCGGTTTTTTGGTCAACACCGATTAACTTAACTTCCATCATATCACCTTCCTTGGTAAAATCTTCGGCATTTTCAATACGTGCCCAATCCATTTCCGAAACGTGAAGCAAAGCTTCTTTTCCGGGAAGGATTTCGATGAACGCGCCAAATGAAACCACCGATTTTACTTTCCCGGTGTAAACCTCGCCAACTTCCGGCATAGCAGTGATGGCACGGATGCGTGCTTTTGCGGCTTCGATTGGCTCCAATCCTGCCCCTGAAATTTCAACAAACCCCATGTCGTCCTTTTCTTCGATAACGATAACGGTATTTGTTTCTTCCTGAATGGCCTGGATTACTTTTCCGCCCGGGCCAATCACCGCACCAATCATATCTTTCGGAATGGTAACAGTTTCAATGCGCGGTACATTTGGTTTGTAATCGGTACGTGGTTCAGGAATAATTTCGAGCATTTTGTTTAAAATGTGCAAACGGCCTTCTTTCGCTTGTTGAAGTGCCTGTGCCAGAACTTCGTACGGCAGCCCGTCCACTTTAATGTCCATTTGGGTTGCGGTAATCCCGTCGGCGGTTCCGGTTACTTTAAAGTCCATATCGCCAAGGTGGTCTTCGTCTCCTAAAATATCGGAAAGCACGGCAAATTTCGATGCGCCTTTATCGGTAATCAATCCCATTGCAATTCCAGAAACCGGTTTTCTCATTTTCACCCCGGCATCCATCATGCCCATTGTTCCGGCGCAAACGGTAGCCATTGAGGATGAACCGTTCGATTCCAGAATATCGGAAACAATACGCAATACATAAGGAAAATCATCGGGAATCATTTTTTTCAAGGCGCGGTGGGCCAGGTTTCCATGGCCGATTTCGCGACGGCTGGTGCCACGTGGTGTTTTTGGGTCGCCCACGCAAAAGGGTGGAAAGTTGTAATGCAACAAGAATTTTTCAGTCCCTTGAAAAGTAACGGCATCAATTTTTTTGATGTCCATTTTTGTTCCCAGCGTAACCGAAGTCAACGATTGGGTTTCGCCACGTGTGAAAATGGCTGAACCGTGCGAACCGGGCAAGTAGTCCACTTCTCCCCAAATCGGGCGGATTTCGCTGGTTGTCCTTCCGTCCAAACGGATTCCTTTGTCGAGGATCATGCGGCGCATGGCCTCTTTTTCTACGTCGTGGTAATATTTTTTGATGAGCGAAACGTGAAGATCCAAATCGATTTCCTCGTTTCCGGCATTTGTTGCCTGATACTCTTCGATGTATTCGTCGCGAACTTTTTCAAAAGTCGCCAAACGTTCCAGTTTGTTGGTGATTTGCTGTTTGGTAACGGCGTAGCATTTGTCGTACAAATCGGCATTCACTTTTTGGCGAAGGGCTTCGTCGTTGGTCTCGTGGCAATATTCACGTTTTACAACACCCAACTCAATTGCAAGTTCTTCTTGTACTTTACAGTGCTTTTTAATTTCGTCGTGCGCAATTTTAATCGCTTCGAGCATCACCTCTTCCGAAACCTCGTCCATTTCGCCTTCCACCATCATAATGTTGTCGTACGATGCGCCAACCATGATTTCCATGTCCGCCTGTTCCATTTGCGAACGGTTTGGATTGATCACGAACTCACCATTAACACGTGCTACCCGAACTTCCGAGATTGGCGTTTCGAACGGAACATCGGAAACGGCGATTGCTGCCGAGGATGCCAAACCTGCCAACGCATCGGGCATATCCTCCTGATCGGCAGAAATCAACGAAATCATCACTGCGGTTTCGGCATGATAATCGGCTGGGAAAAGCGGGCGCAAAGCGCGGTCAACCAAGCGGGCGATCAGTATTTCGTCGTCCGAGGGGCGGGCTTCCCGTTTCAGGAACCCTCCGGGGAAACGGCCTGCTGCCGAGAATTTTTCACGATAGTCCACCGATAAGGGCATAAAATCCACATCATCTTTGGCTTCTCTTGCTGAAACAACTGTTGCAAGCAACATGGTTTCACCCATTCGTACTACAACCGCTCCGTCGGCCTGCTTGGCCAACTTTCCGGTTTCAATGGTAATGGTCCTGCCGTCGGCAAGTTCAATTGTTTTAATTGTTGCGTTTACCATAATGTTTTAATAAATCAATAAATTTTAAAAATTACAATGGGTGGTGAGGATTTGCAATTTACAAAAAAGAAAGGCAATACGATGCATTGCCTTTCCTATTTTTTACTTACGTAAGTTCAACTCTTTAATAATGGAGCGGTAACGTTCGATATCTTTTTTGATTAAATAGTCGAGCAAACTGCGGCGTTTGCCCACTAATTTGATTAACGAACGGCGTGTGCTGTGGTCTTTTTTGTTTTGTTTCAAATGTTCGGTCAGGTGGTTAATCCTGTACGTGAACAATGCAATCTGACCTTCGGCACTCCCTGTGTCAGTGGCGCTTTTACCATGTTGGGCAAAAAGCTCCGATTTTTTTTCTGATGTTAAATACATTTTAAAGAACTATTTATTTGTTATTCGATGTTTAAACCGCAGCATCGCGTTAGATTACAACGGCTTAAAATTAATTGCGCGCAAAAATAGATAAAAGAAATTGATTTGCAAAGGGAATTTTGAATTGGGGTGCGATAAAGAATCTTCTATTTTTATACTTCAATATTTACATTACTTTTGTTAACGCACCAGAACAGAACAGTTTGTTCGTAAGACTAAAAATAAAACTTTATAAATCATGTATCTACTTGGATTTGACATTGGAAGTTCGTCTGTGAAAGTTTCACTGCTTGATGGTGAAAACGGCAATTGTGTTGCCAGTTCCTTTCACCCAAAGCAGGAAATGAAAATAATTGCCCACCAAGCGGGTTGGGCAGAGCAATCGCCAGAATTATGGTGGGAAAAGTTGAAGTTGGCCTTAAAAGATGTTTTAGCGGAATCAAAAGTTGAACCCGAAAGCATTAAAACCATTGGTATTTCGTACCAAATGCACGGTCTGGTTATGGTGGACAAAAACCATGAAGTAATCCGCCCCTCGATTATTTGGTGCGACAGCCGCGCTGCTGCGATTGGCGATAAAGCGTTTGAGGAAATTGGCGGCCAACGTTGTTTGTCGAATTTGCTCAATTCACCCGGCAATTTCACCGCTTCGAAGTTAAAATGGGTGAAAGACAACGAACCGGAATTGTTTGCCCGTGTGCATAAAATCATGCTGCCCGGCGATTACATTGCCATGAAACTTTCGGGCGAAATGCAGACGACCGTAAGTGGACTTTCGGAAGGGATTATGTGGGATTTCAAGGAAAATTCGATTGCGGATTTACTGTTTGAGAACTACGGTTTCTCAAAAGATATTATTCCTGAAATTGTACCGACTTTTGCGGTTCAAAGTCAGGTTTCGCCGAAAATGGCCGCTGAATTGGGGCTTTCATCAAAAACCACCATCAGCTATCGTGCCGGCGACCAGCCCAACAATGCACTTTCATTAAATGTATTAAACCCTGGGGAAATTGCTGCCAACGGCGGGACTTCGGGCGTAGTTTACGGCGTTAGCGACAAAATTAAATACGACCCACAATCGCGCGTAAATACTTTTGCCCACGTGAATTACACCAAAGATAACCCACGGTTAGGTGTGTTGCTTTGCATCAATGGAACCGGGATTTTAAATGCCTGGTTAAAACGCCTGGTGGGTGGGAATCTTTCGTACGAAGAAATGAACCATCTCGCATCGGAAGTTGCAATTGGCTCCAAGGGCATTTCAATTTTACCTTTCGGAAACGGTGCCGAGCGGGTGTTGAACAATAAAAATATTGGCTCGGTAATGAGCGGAATCAATTTTAATATTCACCAAAAAAGCCATTTATTGCGGGCAGCACAAGAAGGGATTGTTTTTTCTTTTAACTATGGAATGGAAATCATGCAGAACATCGGCATCAACGCCAAAGTAATTCGTGCCGGGAAAGCCAATATGTTCTTAAGCCCGATTTTCAGGGACACCCTGGCGGGAGTTTCCGGGGCAACCATCGAATTGTACAACACCGACGGCTCGGTGGGTGCAGCGAGAGGTGCGGGAATTGGTTCGGGTTACTACAAATCCATAAACGAAGCCTTTTCAAACCTGAAAAAATTGGAAACAATTGAACCCAACCAAGCGAAAGCTAATGAATATCAGGCGGCGTATGAAAGGTGGAAGGCAGAGTTGGAGAAAGCGCTAAGGTAGGAAGATGTTGGCGGATTGTTATAGTTGCGGCAATTTTTTGCACCGTCCCTTTAGGGCGGTGACTGAATTAAAATTAAAAAATCGGCTTTAGCCGTTAATTTTTTTTGAAAGTTAAAGCCGAAGAACAAACTATTTGATTCAATCACCCAGCCAAAGCCCACCTGACCGTCCGCCTGGATGACTCTGTCGGACAGGGACGGGTAGGCAGGGTGCAAAACTAAACGACATTTAATAATAATTAATAAATTGAAAAATGCAAGTATTAAAAGGAAACAAAGAGTATTTCAAAGGAATTGGCCAAATCAAGTTCGAAGGTGCGGAATCTAAAAACCCGCTGGCATTTAAATGGTACGACGAAAACAGGGTGATGGCGGGAAAAACGATGAGAGACCACTTGCGCTTTGCTGTGGCCTACTGGCATACCTTCTGCGGAACAGGAGGAGATCCCTTTGGCCCGGGAACCCATGTTTTTCCCTGGGATGGTGCAAGCAATGTGATGGATGCGGCCAAGGAACGCATGGATGCCGCTTTCGAATTCATCACAAAAATGAACATCCCATTCTACTGTTTCCACGACGTGGACATGGTGGGCGACGGTTCGGTTTTTGAAATTGAAAAACGCATGGAAACTTTGGTAGAAATCGCAAAACAAAAACAGGCGGATTCAGGCGTGAAGTTGCTTTGGGGAACGGCCAACGTTTTTTCGGCACCACGCTATATGAACGGCGCTGCAACCAACCCCGATTTTAATGTATTGGCCAACGCAGCGGTTCAGGTAAAAAATGCCATCGACGCAACCATTGCTTTGGGCGGAACAAACTATGTCTTTTGGGGTGGCCGCGAAGGATACATGAGCCTGCACAATACCGACACCAAGCGTGAATTGGAGAATCTTGCCCGCTTTTTGACTATCGCACGTGACTACGGCCGCAAACAGGGTTTCAAAGGCACTTTCCTGATTGAGCCAAAACCAATGGAACCCACAAAACACCAGTACGATTTCGACTCGCAAACGGTAATTGGATTCCTGAAAGCACATGGTTTAGAGAACGATTTTAAACTGAACATCGAAGTGAACCACGCCACTTTGGCGGGCCACACGTTTGCACACGATTTGCGCATGGCTGCCGATGCCGGGCTTTTGGGCTCAATTGATGCCAACAAGGGCGATTACCAAAACGGCTGGGACACCGACGAATTCCCGACTAATATTTATGAAATCACCGAAGCAATGCTGGAAATTCTACCTGCAGGTGGATTTACCAACGGCGGTATCAACTTCGACGCAAAAACGCGCCGGAGCTCTACAGACTTGGAAGATATTTTTATCGCTCACATTGGCGGAATGGACGTTTTTGCACGCGCACTTGTGATTGCCGATAAAATTTTAAAAGAGTCGGATTATACTAAAATGCGCAAAAACCGTTACGCCTCGTTCGACAGTGGAAAAGGTGCCGAATATGAAGCCGGGAAATTGAATCTGGAAGACTTGCGTAAAATAGCCGCAGAAGTGGGCGAACCAAAGCAAATTAGTGGAAAACAAGAGTTGATGGAGCAACTGATTAACTGGTACATTTAACCGGCAATGAAAGGACGTAATTCGTTTTACATTGTTGGCATAACGCTGGTCGCCACGCTTGGCGGGCTGCTGTTCGGTTACGACACGGCGGTGATTTCCGGCGCTGACCAATCCATCCAGGCCTATTTCATTAATAAGCTTGGATTGGGTTCTTTTGCTCACGGCGCTACCATTTCCAGCGCACTGATCGGCTGCATTATTGGCGGCGCAATTTCCGGTATGCTTTCGTCGAACTATGGCAGAAAGAAAACTCTGATGCTGGCTGCTTTACTGTTTTTTTTATCGGCTTTGGGTTCGGGCAACCCCGAATTCCTGTTTTTCTCCAAAGGTGAACCTACGATGGGTTTGTTGTACATGTTTAATTTCTACCGTATCATCGGAGGTATTGGAGTGGGTTTGGCATCTGCCGTTTCACCCATGTACATTGGCGAAATTGCACCCGCCGACATCCGCGGTCGATTGGTTTCGATTAACCAGTTTGCCATTATTTTTGGGATGTTGGTGGTGTATTTTGTGAATTGGGGGATTGCCAACGGACAAAGCATTGAGTGGATAAATACCGTTGGCTGGCGCAAAATGTTTACTTCCGAAGCCTTTCCGGCTGGGTTATTTGCATTTTTCTTGTTTTTTGTGCCAGAAACCCCGCGTTATTTGGCATTGAACAATAACGACGGCAAAGCACTCGAAATCCTCACAAAAATAAATGGTACCGAAAAGGCCAAACAAATTCTGCTGGAGATAAAAGCTACCGTGCAAAAATCGTCGGCCAATCTGTTTTCTTACGGGAAAATAGTGATTGCAATTGGTGTGTTGCTTTCTGTTTTTCAGCAGTTTGTGGGCATCAACGTGGCACTTTATTACGCACCGCGCATTTTCGAGAGCATGGGCGCTGCCAAAGATGCTTCGATGATGCAGACCGTGGTAATGGGCTTGGTGAACGTGATTTTTACCGTAGTTGCCATTATGACCGTTGATAAATGGGGGCGGAAACCACTGCTTATGGTCGGTTCAATTGGGATGGCCTTAGGGATGTTTGCCATTGGGCTGTTGTCGTTCATGGAAATAATCGGTATCAGCACGCTGGTTTTTATAATTATCTACACCGCTTCGTTCATGATGTCATGGGGGCCCATTTGTTGGGTTTTGATTTCCGAACTGTTCCCCAATAAAATCCGAGGGAAAGCCGTTGCCGTTGCCGTTGCGGCACAATGGACAGCCAACTATTTCATCTCATCCACTTACCCCGCAATGATGGAATTTAGCGGCGGGCTAACCTACTGGTTTTATGGTTTGATGAGTATCCTATCTTTCTTTTTTGTGTGGAAAATGGTCCCTGAAACCAAAGGGAAAACATTGGAAGAAGTGGAAGAAATTTGGAAAAAATCATAATGCTGATTGTTAAGCAGATAAGGCTAAATTTAATTTTTATGAGCAATTACACAGAAAATCAATCTTGAGATTGATTTATTGAGGAAATCTGTGGCAATCCTCATCCCTTTATAAGTGTTTGATGATGTTTGTTTGTTCTAAAATTTAGCCACGGATTCCCAGATTGAGAACATTTAGATTCTTCAACAAATAATATATTATTTAAGAAGGCAAACCATAATTGATAAAGTTCCCAAAAACTTGCTGGTTTTCCCAATTGTGCATGAAGTCGCTTACCAAAAAATAATGTAACTTATCCCCTCAATTAATAGGGGTCTTTTTTAAATAAGCAAATTTATGCGTATCCTCATGTATGTATGGTTGTGTTTTTTGATTTCGGGTCTTTTTATTGTTGTCAATTTATTCTCTGCAAATGCTCAAAATTGTGATTTTGCATTTAGTTTAACCGGAGCGGATAATTTCAGTGTGCATTCTATGGATCTTGCTCCTAACGGGAATATTTTAGTGGTCGGATCGTTTAAAGGTTCTAACGTAGATTTTGACCCCGGCATCAATTTGGTGCTTAAAAGCTCTCCCGAATCAACAAATGCTTTCATTGCCAGTTACACTCCGGGAGGAGTTTTGAACTGGGTGCAAACTATGGGTGGTGAGGCCAATCTGGTGTTTACCGATATTGCTGTTGACCCAACCGGAAAAATTTATGCATGTGGTTGGTGCGATGGCACAAACATCGATCTCGATCCCGGAGAAGCCAACTCGAACCACCGCATTCCCGCCAATACCAGAGGAATGGTTGTTGCGTATTATTCGGCCAATGGAACTTATCGTTGGGGTTTTATTGTTCCTGCGGAATACAATCCTGCTTTCCAGTCATCGGTTATGGCAAATAAAATAACCTTAGACGATAACGGCAATATTTTCGTTTGCGGTACATTTCAAACCTCGAAGGTTGACTTAGACCCAGGGTTAGGATTGAGCAATTATTCTACAACTAATACGGGTTCACTGAACAACTACGATGCTTTTATTGCAAAGTACGATAAAAACGGCGTGCACATCTGGTCATCTGCAATTCAAAGCAACGATTTTGACATGGCCAGTTCGGTGGTAACTGATAAAGACGGAAATGCCTATCTCTGCGGATCATTCTCCGGAACTAATACAGATTTTTCTTCCGGCACAAATAACCTCAGCCTCAATTCGTTTGGTGCCACTGATATTTTTATTTCAAAATATGATGTTAACGGAAATGTTGTTTGGGCAAAAAATATGGGCGGTCCGGGCAACGACCAGGCCAACGACATAAAACTCGACAGTCAGGGAAATATAGTCGTAACAGGGACGTATCGGGAAAGTGCGAACATGCGTGATAATTTAAACCCGGCGTGGTTGATATCTAAGGGTAATGCCGACTGCTTTTTCACAAAGCACAAGTCGAATGGTGAGCTGCTATTTGCAAAAAGCATGGGTAGCGAAGAACATGACTCACCAAATCAACTTGCCATTAATGCACAAGATGAACTTTTTATAACCGGTTTCTATAATGCGCGGGCCGAGAACGATTTTGACCCGGGAGAGGGAATTAAAAAACTTAAATCGGACGAACTTAATAATTTTAATTATTTGTTTGCCGGCAACTATTCTGCTGAAGGTTTGCTTGGTTGGGCGTCTTCCGGAACATCCACCTCAGGCATTACAGGTACTGCCATTTTACCAATTTCGGAAAAGAGTGTGGTAGTGAGCGGAAATTTTAATTCATCGGGGGGAAACTCTGTTTTCTTGGGAGACAATGATTACCTGCTTTCCACCAACGGAAAATCCGGAATTTTCATGGCTGTTTTTTCAACTATTACAGGTAGCGAGGTGACATTAAAACCGGATCTAAAAATAGCAATCTATCCTAACCCGGTCACCGATAGAATTAACCTGAAACAGGCGGATGGTGGAGAGCTACACTATCAGGCACAATTATTTACTTCAACTGGAGGTCTATTACTTAGTGTGAATGGAAACCTCACTCAAATTGAATTCGAGTTGAATAAAATAATCCAAGATTTATCACGTGATTATTACTTCATCCGGTTTACAGGGGATAAAATAAATACGACAAAAAGTTTTTTGAAATTTTAGCCTTATAAAACAATTTAAGGGTTCCTATTCGCATAGAAAACCTTAATTCAACCTACTCCGACGGTCTCCGTTCATTTGGGTTCCCAAAAGCAGCGGACAGGCGACACAATTTTACCTTCTGCCTTTAAAACCTTCATTGCTTTGTCCACTTCTTTTTTGTCAAGGCCCGAAGCTTCGGCAATCTCACCGGCTTTTAGTGGTTTTCCTGCCGACTGCAACGTTTCTAATACTTTCTCTGCACTCATAATATTTGTATTTTGATTTCCTTTTAACTCTGAAACGTTTTTATCGCACAAGTGATTAGAATGCTTGGTAATTTGAATTTGGTTTAAATAAGAATAAAAGCAAAGATAGTTATCATAATGCGTAACAAAAACCCCGGAGCCTCTGCCCCGGGGAAAAACCAAAAATCAACTAACCTTTAAACCGTCTGGCGACTTCGTCCCAGTTGATCAGATTCAAAAACGCATTCACATAATCCGGACGTCGGTTTTGGTAATTCAAGTAGTACGCATGTTCCCACACATCAATCCCCAATATCGGCGTACCCTTGACTTCCGCAACATCCATCAGCGGATTATCCTGGTTGGGCGTTGACGAAACCGCCAGTTCATTATCATGAAGTGTCAACCACGCCCAACCCGACCCAAAGCGCGTTACCGCAGCTTTGACGAAGGCTTCCTGAAAGTTTTTAACAGAACCAAACGAATTATTTATTGCATCGAGCAATACACCTTCCGGATTTGGCGAGCCGCCCGGGGCAATAACGTCCCAATACAAATTGTGGTTATAATAGCCACCGCCGTTGTTCCGCACTGCTGCCGACTGATTGGAAACTTCTGAAAGGATTTCCTCAATGGTCTTTCCTTCCAAAGCTGTGCCTTCAATGGCAGCATTTAAATTGTTGGTATATCCCGCATGATGCTTGTCGTGATGAATTTCCATCGTCCGAGCGTCAATGTGAGGTTCCAATGCAGTGTATGCATATCCTAATTTTCCTAATTCAAAAGCCATAATATTTTATTTAAGATTTTAATGTATTTTTATTCCATTTACAAAAATAAACCCTATTTTTATTTATTCCAAATCTATATAAGGGAAACAAACCGAAATTGCTTATTGTTCACAGGCTGAGTTTGTACACAATTATGTTACCCTTTTCCATGCAGGGCAGTCGAAGACTTCCCTTAATCTTACAAGTAAACTATAGAAATTCAGAAGGTTATCAGGAAGACTATAATAAACAGCACGAAAAATTTGCAAATGCAAAACAAGAAGACTACATTTGAGAGTACAAAACAAGAGTTCTTTGGAAGAGAAATAAGATATTTCCGCATTAATCTATCATTTGGTAAACTCAACAGAACTATTTAAACCGAGAAAGCTCTTTATGGTCGCTATGACAGGCCTTGTAGTTCCGATGAAAATTGGGATGAGTCTTTTGGACCGGTGGAAGTCTGATCGATCGGGCACTCAAATCCTGTTAATCAGGGGTTTTACACAAACGAGATTGATGCGGATTTTTTTTTAGCCTCCCCTAACTTCGAGGTCTATTCTTTGATAAATCGTTTTGAAATCAGAAACAATAACAACAATACACTTACAAACAGTGAAATACGCGCTATGTAATCGCCATATTTTACATAGAAGGTGATTGTATCGTTGGCATTGATGGTTCCTTTTATTGCTGTTTCCGTCCACCAATCCGTTTCTTTCGACACATCGCCGCGCTGGTTGATAAAACACGAAATGCCCGTATTGGCCGCCCGCGCAATACTCCTGCGCGTTTCTATAGCACGAAGCCGGGCAAACGACTCATGTTGTTTATAGCCGGGTGTATTTTTCCACCATCCATCGTTGGTAATAATGAATATCAACTCTGCACCATCCTGAATATATTTGGTTACGTATTCACCAAAAACAGATTCGTAACAGATTACGGGAGCCACTTTTGTTCCATCTGTAGAAATAAAATTGGAAGGTTCGTCCTGGCGCCCCAAACTGCTGGATGTTCCGCCGATGTTTATCACAATATCACCCAAAAAACCGAAATATTTCATAAACGGCATTTTTTCAACTCCCACAACCAGAATCGACTTGTGGTAAATCTGTGATTCTCCGCTTTTATCGAGAAAAATGGCCGTATTAAACATGTCGTAGGTCATGTTGTTTCGTGTACGGGCAGTTGGTGGTGCACTTTCTTTTTCCGGATAAGGTTTAAAGGATGAAACCCCAAAAACCATTTCTGCCCGCGGATAGTTTCCTAAAAACCCGCAGAGTTGTTTTAGCATTCCATTGCTTTCCATGCGCGTTTCGTTCCAATAGCTTGGGTTTTCGAATAAAGTTTCGGGACCGATGATGAAATCCGTTTTTTCGTCGGCTTTGGTTGCTGCCAAGCTGATAAATGTTTCCAATTTCTGCATTTCAGCCTGTTCATCAAAGCTTTCGGAATAAGGATCGATGTTGGGCTGAACGATGACAATATTCTTTGGGTTTTCTTTTTCGTTGTACGATGAATACATGGATAAAGAAAATGCCAAGGGCACAATCAGTACCGCGAAAGCCCCGAGTGAAAGAAAAAACTTATTTCGCGTTAATTGTTTCGGAACAGCAGCAAGAATAACTTTGAAGAACATCACATTGAGCATCAATGCCCATAGCGAACCACCGATGAAACCAGTATATTCATACCATTGAATCATTTTTACATTGTTGGCAAAAGCGTTGCCGAGTGTTAACCACGGCCATTCGATGTCCCAATGAAAATGGAAATATTCAAAGGAAAGCCAGAAAGTGATTAAGGCTATGTAGCCCAAATTTGATTTAAAATTACGTCGTGCAACATGTGCCAGCCACCAAACCAACGACATAAGGAGCGAATTCGTTACGATAGCCAAAGCCGCGCCAAGAGCTGTTGCGTGAACTATCCACCAGGTAGTTGCCAGGTTCCAGATAAAAAAGGATAGGAATGCGTGTCCCCAAAACATAACCCCGCGAAATTCAGCCTTCCGCTCAATAAAAAAACGTTCGAGAAACAGAAGTGGCACAAAAGCGAGAAAGATTGTCCAACCGGGAAATCCAAGCCACGCCAGGCTGAGCAAAATACCCGACAAAACCGACAACATTATTCTATGACTTCGCTTCATTCTCTTTAAATATTCCGGGTAAATGTTCCTTTTCTCTGTTTACGTGAACGTTCAAACACAAAATCAATTTTTCCCAACATTAAGCCGCCAAACCAGGATTGGTTTATAATTACTTCCCGCCCTACGCTATTCTTTTTGAAAATTGGTTCTTGCAGATACGTGTGTGTATGGCCGCCGACTATCAAATCGGTTAAAGCAGTGTTTTCAGCCAAAATTAAATCGCTGACACTGTTATTGGAGTATCTCAATCCGAGATGAGAAAGACAAATCACTAAATCGCATTTTTTACCATTTTTCAGGAAGGACTCCATTTCAAGTGCGGTTACTATCGGGTCGTTGTGAATGGTGGCACCGAAGCTTTTGTCGGCAATCAGGCCTTCTGCTTTGATACCTAAGCCATAGATTCCGATTTTTATTCCCGAACGCTCAAATATTTTCCATCGGGGAAATTTGCCGGATAGAATGGTGTCCGAGAAATCGTAATTTGAATTTATTATCGGGAATTTTGCATGGGGAAGCGGCTTCAGCAGGCCTTCCAATCCATTGTCGAATTCGTGGTTGCCGATTGTTCCTGCATCATATCCCGCTGCACTCATTACCTGAAAAATTAAATCGCCCCCAAAATAGTTAAAATACGGAGTTCCCTGAAACATGTCGCCGGCATCAAGGAGCAAGGTGTTTGGGTTTTCGCTTCGCACTTTTTTTGCCAGTGCCGAAATCCGGGCGAGGCCGCCTTTGTTGGCAAATCTTTCGTCGGTTCCCGTGAAAGGTTCAATATGACAATGTATATCGTTGGTATGCAAAATGGTGATAGTAACAAAATCATCATTTGCAAATAAACTCAAGGGAGTGGATGTGAGCCCAAATCCGGCAGTTCCAAGTGCAATGTTTCGTACAAATTTTCTTCTATTCATTTTTAATCCTCCCGTCCAAATCGGCTTTTAAAGTTTTTCCGCTCTTTTGCATGCGTTCTAAATGAGTGATAATAACATCTCTGATTTTTTCCCCGGTATTAATTAATTGTAAATTTCGTGTGAATACCTCCAGGCCGTCATTGCCTTCAGCAACATAATCGTTGGTAGCTACCCAGTATTTTACGTTGGGCAACAATTCCTTTCCTTGCACAGTTATATTTTTTGCTTTTTGGTTTGAAATCACAAACCTTGCTCCACCTATGCTCTCGCCTTTTTTTTCGGCCACCCAATCAAAAAACTCCTGAACTTGTAAGCCAGAAAGTTGCAGAAAAACCAGTTCATTCTCGAAAGGCATCAGTTCGAAAATTTTACCTACCGTAATATCGCCCGCTGGCAAAGCAGTCCGTATTCCCCCGTAATTGTAAAAAGATATTTGCGGTGTAAATCCTAAATCCAATTTCCGGGCAATTAAAGCCGCTTCTTCCAATACTATATCACCCAAAAAGTTGGTTAATTTGCTTTCGGGCTTGCCTTTTACCATTTCTTGTTCTGAAAACGAAATGATCCTGTTTATATCCTTTTCGAGGATAATTTTATAGGGGAGATAAACCTGAACCAACTGGCTATCGAGTTGGTTCAGAGAGTCGGAAATTGAAATGTTTTGCGTTTCCACATCTGCCGGAACATATACCGCTCTGCACGATGTGGCTATTATAAAACAAGTTATCAACAGTGCATGGCTGAAAGAATGACGCATAAAAAATATATTTGTGAATTTTAACCCTTATTTTAGTCTAAAATATTGCACAAAACTAAGAGAATTTGTCCAAGATGTTCAATTTAAATTACCCTGTCAAGATAATTGTCTGCGTTATTCTGCTGATTTCATTTGGTGTTTTCGTGACACCATCAGCCGTCACGGCTCAAAACAAAGAAGTTGTGGCTGAAAGCGGCGATGGAATATATCGATTACTTGTCCGCAATGGGCTTTCTGTGGCAGAATTCTTTGCCCCCTTTGTAGAACTAAACAAAGATAAACTGGGCAAGGAAAACACTTTAATTGCCGGAAGAAAGTATCTTTTGCCGGCTGGAGCCGATGCAACTGCTTCGGAAACTACAACAGAAGCCCCGACTCCAATACCTAAAAATTCAGTTTTGCGTTTCGATATTTTCGGAAAGAAATATGCCGACGTTGAAATAAAAAGCAACGAGCTAAAAGGAGCGATTTACTATTTAGTTTCGGGGCATGGAGGCCCCGATCCGGGAGCAATCGGAAAGTACGAAGGCCATGCGATATGTGAAGATGAGTATGCCTACGATGTTACCTTGCGAATGGCACGTAATTTAATTGAAAAAGGAGCTACCGTTTATATGATTATTATTGACAAGAACGACGGTATTCGCGACGAAAAATTTTTGAAAGTGGATAATGATGAAGTCTGCTTTCCGAATTTGAAAATCCCTTTAAATCATATCAAACGTCTGAGACAGCGAACAGATGCAGTTAATAAGTTATACCAGCAAAATCGTGGTGCTTTCCAGCGTATGATAGTGGTGCATATCGATTCAAGAAGCGTCAGGGAAAACATTGACGTATTTTTTTATCACGATGAACGAAGTAAAACAGGCAAAACTGTTGCAACAATACTGCAAAAAACTTTTCATCAGAAATACAATGAGCACCAGCCCGGTCGCGGCTACAACGGAACTGTTTCTTCACGGAACTTATATGTCCTTAAAAATTCTTAC
Source organism: uncultured Maribellus sp. (assembly GCA_964572085.1). Classification (GTDB taxonomy): domain Bacteria; phylum Bacteroidota; class Bacteroidia; order Bacteroidales; family Prolixibacteraceae; genus Draconibacterium. Next base: position 17,244 of record CAZNEV010000086.1, read on the forward strand.
CCGCCGGCAGTGTTTATCGAGCTGGGAAATGTGAATCACGAGCGGGATATTAGACGTATCATCATTCCCGATAATCGTCAGGCTTTGGCAAATTGGCTGACCATGGGACTGGTAACAGATTTTCAGAAGAACAAGTAAAGGGAGAGCTGGTTTGTAAATCCAAATAATTACTTATTTTTATTCTGAAAAAAATTATTCTCATGAGTAGCCCGAATATTATCCCGGAAGAGTTTCTCCAATACGTTTGGGAAAACAAATGGTTTGAATCCGGCAGCCTTTCGACCGTTGCAGGCGAAAGGCTGAAGATTCTGCAAACGGGGAAACGGAATACCGATTCGGGACCCGATTTTTTTAATGCACGAATAAAATTAGACGATACGGTTTGGGTTGGAAATGTCGAAATTCATAAAAAATCGAGCGACTGGAATAACCATAATCACCATGTTGATAGTGCTTACGACAACGTTGTGCTGCATGTAGTTGAAATAGACGATCAGCCTGTTCTCCGCAGGAATGGAGAAGTTGTGCCTACATTGGTGTTGAAATATCCGGCTCACTTAAAAAGCAATTATCAAACCCTTCTGGATGCCAAAACCTGGATTGCGTGTGAAAATCAGTTTCATAAAATAGATCCACTCCTGCTGCAATTGGGCTTCAACCGCTTGATGATTGAACGATTAGAAAACAAAACAAACGACATTTTAACAAGGCTACAACAAAACAACAACGACTGGAACGAAACGTTTTATCAAATACTGGCGCGGATGTTTGGCTTTAAAGTGAATGCACTGCCTTTTGAGTTGCTGGCAAAGTCGCTTCCGCTCCAAATCCTTGCTAAACACAAAAACAACCTTTCGCAACTTGAAGCCTTGCTTTTTGGCAATTCCGGGCTATTGCACGAAGAATTAATCGGCGATGACTATTTTCTCGCCCTTCGAGACGAATATTCTTTTCTCCACAAAAAATACGGCTTGAAAGCTATCGAAGGTCATCTTTGGAAGTTTATGCGTTTACGTCCCGGGAATTTCCCCACTGTGCGTATTTCGCAATTGGCAGCATTGGTTCACCGGTCGAATGGTTTGTTCTCAAAAATCCTTGAGATGGAAAAACTGGATGATATAAGCGAACTTTTCAAAGTGAAAGCATCCGGATATTGGAACGAACACTACCGTTTCAACAAACCTTCTCCCCGGAATTCGAAAAAAGAAATGGGTGAAAATTCGATTAATACGTTGATAATAAATGTGGTAATCCCGTTTTTGTTTGTGTATGGCGAGCTGCAAAACAAAACTGTGTTAAAAAACCGTGCTCTGGATTTTTTGGAACAGTTACCGCCTGAAAGCAATTCAATTTTAAAAAAATGGGCAGAATTGGGGATCGAAGGACGTTCTGCATTCGAAACTCAGGCATTAATTCAATTGAAAAACAATTATTGCGACCGAAAAAAATGCTTAAATTGCCAAATCGGAGTTAAACTGGTGAAAAACAATCCGCAATGACTCAATGAATCATCAATACAAGAAGTTTCAGGAAGTATCGAACAGGACCATACAGGTCGGGGTAGGCTTGTTGGTTTTCATTGTGAGCGTTGGGACATCAGGCTATTATTTTATTGAAGGAATGAGCTTCCTCGACAGTTTGTACATGACTGTCATCACCATTTCCACGGTGGGGTTCAAGGAGGCCGGTCAACAACCGCTTTCGGCTGGAGGGAAAGTTTTTACCATTGGCTTAATTATTAGCAGCCTGGGGAGTTTGGCCTATGTGGGTGCAAATTTGGCACGTTTTATTTTCGACGGGGAATTGGCAAATTACATAAAAACATACCGGGTGGATAAAAAAATTGCAAAACTGAAAAACCACGTGATCATCGTGGGATATGGGCGGAACGGGGAGCAGGCTGCCCTTGAACTGGCCGAGCACGGAGTGGATTTTGTTATTGTTGACAAACGCGACAATGTGATTACGCGCCTAAGCCAAAATCATGGCTTGTTGTACCTCAAAGGCGATGCAACACAGGAAGACGTGCTGGAACAAGTGAGAATATACGATGCCCGCGCATTGATTGCCACTACGCCCAACGATGCCGACAATGTGTTTGTGGTGCTCACAGCACGGAGCATGAATCCGGGTTTAACGGTTATCAGCCGCGCATCGGAGCTGGAATCGCAAATGAAACTGAAACGCGCCGGTGCTACCAACGTAATTATGCCCGAACGCATTGGCGGCCAGCGCATGGCAAAGCTGGTACACCAACCCGACGTAGTGGAGTTTCTGGAATATATCCTCCTCCAAAAAACGGAAGACGTCAGCTTAGAAGAGGTTTCTTGTAAACGGCTTGCGCAACGTTTCGTTGGCAAATCGATTGCCGACCTGCGGGTGCGCGAAATTTCAGGTGCCAACATCCTCGGCCTGAAAATCAGCGGGGCACGCTATGTGTTTAATCCCGACCCAAAAATGATCCTTTCCCGTAACGACCAGCTTTTTGTATTGGGAAACCCCGCACAGATCGGTCGCTTGAAAGAAGTGATGGAAAAGGGGGAATAAAATCCAGAGGCATTTATTTGCCTTTGGATTTTCTTTTCATGGATATAGCCTTAACCCCTTTTACGGAAAAGAAAATTGAAATAGGTACTTAGCCACTAATATTTTTGATCGGGCATGGCGGAGCGTT
>CAZNEV010000087.1:0-4353 GCA_964572085.1 uncultured Maribellus sp.
TACTGAAGGATTGCAATTTGCCAAAATCATAAACAAAAGACTTAATCATAATTTTGACTGTGTCATATGGAATGATGGTGAGGTATTCGGAGAAAATTCATCGTATTTAGACTCTATATTAAAAGCGGCTAGCATGTTTGATTTTGGTATATTATTAGCTACAAAAGATGACAAGCTTGACAAACGTTCAAAAAGTTTCGATGTGCCCCGTGATAATATAATTTTTGAATTTGGTCTCTTTATTGGGAGATTAGGGAAAAACCGGGCTTTTGTAATTAATGAAAAAGATGTTGAATTACCAAGCGATTTATTAGGCAATCAAATTTCTAGTTTTGAAAGAGAAAATGATCCTCAGAATTCCATATCATTAAAAAACACTTTAGATAAATTCGAGAGAATTATTTCAGAAAAATTTCGTCAACAAGAACTTGGATTACTACCTTCGACAGGTATTGCTATTGGTTGTTTCGATAATTTTTTAGTTAGGTTATGTAAAGAATTATTGGAACAAAGACAAATTACTTTAAATGGAACAACATTTACAAAATTTGAAGTTATAATAGTTTTGCCTAATAATTTACAACATGATATGATGGGGAAAGCTAAACTCTACTATCACAAACATAATTACATAGACCATGATTTTGCACCTAAAGGAGGAAGACCTTTATGGACAACATATTCTCTGGAAAAAAAAGATGAAGGTATCCTAGTTATTGCTGATATGCCAACAACTCTGAGTGCTCTTTACGATGCTATTGTATTATATTTAAAAAAAGGAAATATTGGTCGTTCCAAAGAAATGGAACTAATAGAAGCACGTGAATTAAACAACTTTAAATTAGCTTTAATGTCTTTAATTTCCGAGAATGATATTGTGAAAGAATATGTGCAATTCGTCCAAGAATAATTCAAATATCCCTCTATTCCTCTATTGAATTAACTTTCGCGAGTCGAGTAAGCCAGGGGAATTTCACCCCCTAACTTCTCACAACTTGTCCCGAAAGTCAGGAGAAGCGTTCTACTGAGCTCACGCCGAGGCCGTAAGTAAACCTCTCAATTCATACAGCCTGCCCTGATTAATTCGGGGGCTCTTATTATGCACTCAATATTCATTAGACGAATTGATAGCCTAAAACCCAATGATACAAGTAGTGAAAGACTAGTTGCCAAAACTCATTGGAGTGGCACTAACAAGAGTCTCGACCAGACAAAAAGACCACTTGACAAACTAAATTTCTCATAAATAAAGAATAAAATAGCGATATATGCCTTACCTTTGAAAAGCATAATCGAGTTTAGCTGAATAGCATGAGCAAAACATACCAAATAGGAATCACACTTTATATAAAAAGCACTATAAATCAAAGCATTAACACATTCCTCCAATTCAAGAATACCCGCAATTGGCTGGTATGCAAACGTTGGGCAAAATAGCAAGAAAGATCCTACAGAAACAAGAAACGCTTATGGAGATAGAATACGACAATAAAATAATTGACACGGTTGATTTAAAAGCCCTTTTAGTAAGCAGAGGAGTAAAAGTATCGAATCGCATTTACAAAAAATATAAAGGGCAAGTACGACTATCAAATAATCCATTGGAATGTAATGCCATGATTTTACCAGATGAGACTATTGTTCAATTGACTGATTTATACAACTCCACCTAAAAATCCCCAAATGGTTGACCAATTGTTTGATGCTGGTGCTGATAGGATTTCGATGAGTCTTGAAATATGGGATGAAGAACTTGCAAAAAAGATTAACTTTGAATTGATAAACATCACAAGATGAAAATAAAAATATTCTCGAAAAAAATAATGAATAACACATTATGGAGAAAGCAAAACAGATTGGTATGCTATTGTTGCTCTTTATCTTTTCCTGCAACACGGAAATAAAGGAAAAAGCAGAAAAGTACGAGAAAAATCCTGACGTCATTCAGATAGTGTTGTTCCACTTGAGCCAACGATGCGAATCGTGCAATGCCGTAGAAAATGAGACGATGACAATTCTGGAGAAAGCATACCGGAAAGAATTGACAAGTGGAGAGATACGATTTCTATCATTCGACATCCGGTCGGAAAACGGAAAGGCGGCTGCACAACAACTAAATGCTTCCGGGCTAAATCTGTTTATTGTTAAGGGAGACAGTATTTCGGATCTTACCTCCTCTGCATTCCTGCTTGCGCATAGCCAACCGGAAGGTTACCACGCAATATTAACCAATGAACTTAAAAAATTCCTCGAATAATGCAGTCATTTCTCAGTGAACTATATACAAATTCAAATTTCCCTTTACTGTCGGCTGCCCTGCTGGGTTTGCTTATAGCTGTTGCCCCTTGTCCTATGACGATCAATATTACCGCCATAGGCTTCATCGGCAAGAACATTTCAAACAAGAAAAGGGTGTTTTCCAATGGTATATATTTCACATTGGGAACTACGGTTTCATATATAGCTTTGGCGATGCTAATCTATTTTGGCGCTAACCAAATCAAAGTTTCCTCATTCTTCCAGCAATATTCCGAAATGATAGTCGGGCCCTTACTTCTGATTGTCGGTTTATATATGAGCAAATTGTTCAATTTTTATGTTCCTTCCTTGACAAGGTTTGCAAAGCGGTTTGAAAACTATTCTTCATTCCGCGCATGGGATTCCTTTCTTTTAGGGATAATTTTGTCCCTGACATTTTGTCCCTATAGCGGAGTATTGTATTTCGGAATGTTGATGCCCTTAGTTTTAACAACGTCTTCACCACTTTTGGTCTTTGCCTTTTCTATTACTGCTGCCATTCCTGTAGTCATTTTTGCATGGCTGCTGGCCTTTTCAATTTCCGGAATAGGAACCATGTTTAACAAGATGAAAACCTTTGAAATATGGCTCAGAAAGATTGTAGCCTTTATCTTTATTGGTGTGGGCGGATATTATATTATCCGGGTATGGTGTTAACTTTAAGCAGTTTTTACAGGTAAAAATTTATAAACATGGATTTTGTAGATTATTATAAAGTTTTGGGCATTGAGCGCACGGCCACTGCCAAGGATATAAAAAGCGCCTATCGGAAATTGGCCCGGAAGCATCATCCGGATTTAAACCCGAACGATGCGGAGTCAAAACGAAGGTTCCAACAAATTAACGAAGCCAATGAGGTGTTGAGCGATTCGGAAAAACGCAAGAAATACGATCAGTACGGTAAAGACTGGCGACATTCAGACCAATTCGAAAAAGCCCGGCAACAGCAGGGGAGAGGTCCGCAAACTGGCGGTTTCACTTATTCCCATGCAGGTTCAGCAAGCGACTTTTCCGATTTTTTTGAATCGATGTTCGGCGGTTCGGCGAGTTCCGGACGCAGCAGGAAAATGAGGTTCAGGGGCGAAGATTATTCGGCAGAAATTCAACTCAATTTAATAGATGCCTACAAAACGCACAAACAAACCCTATCGGTAAACGGTAAAAATATCCGCATAACCGTTCCGGCAGGGATTGAAAACGGGCAAACCATAAAAATTGCCGGCCACGGTGGCCCCGGCATCAACGGCGGTCCCAACGGCGATTTGTACATCACTTTTTCCCTTGCCGACCATCCGGTTTTCAAACGTTTGGGCAACAACCTCTATGCAACTTTGGAGCTGGATCTATATACCGCTGTGCTGGGTGGCGAAAAAACGATAGATACCATAGACGGACAGGTGAAACTAAACGTGAAACCCGAAACCCAAAACGGGAGCAAAGTAAAGCTGAAGGGGAAAGGCTTTCCGATGTATAAAAAAGAAGGTCAGTTTGGTGACCTGATAATCACCTGGTCCGTGAAAATCCCCACCAAGCTAAACGAAAAACAAAAACAACTCTTTACCGAATTGTCGAAATCGTAAAACAAGAAAAGCTATGGAAACAAAATATTTAATTGAAATAGAACAGTTCTGTACCGTAAACAATATCGAATTGTCGTTCATAAGTTCTTTGCACGAATCGGGTTTAATTCAACTTGAAATTCAGGACGAAGGGAAGTTTTTGCGTCGTGACCAAATCGGGCAGCTCGAAAAGTTGGTTTGCTTTCATTACGACCTCGACATCAACATAGAAGGCATTGAAGCCATTACGCACCTGTTGCAGCGGATTGATGAGATGCAACACGAAATCAAATCGCTAAAAAACCGCCTCCGGATATTTGGCCGGTTGGAAGAGGATTAGAAATTGTCAAAAATGAATTGCTGCATAAAGCTATAGATAATTAATATTCTGAATATTATCAGACAGTTGAGTTTATTGTAAAGTCGGAACATATTAGAGTGAGAAATGCAGAAATAGTTAAAATTGCGAAGATTCTTAAACGAACAGAGATTTTTG
>CAZNEV010000087.1:4453-19636 GCA_964572085.1 uncultured Maribellus sp.
TTCTATTACATTTCGGATTACTCACCCTGATAACGTCTACGACATTATCGTCCCTGCCCGCCTGAATGACAAAGTCCGGGCAGGGAGAAGAGGGAGAAGAGGGAGAGTAAGAAATGCAGAAATAGTTAAAATTGCGAAGATTCTTAAACGAACAGAGATTTTTGTTCTATTACATTTCGGATTACTCACCCTGATAACGTCTACGACATTATCGTCCCTCTCTACGCGTAGAGAGGGAGAAGAGGGAGAGTAAACTCACAGCACTGGTAGATCATGTTACCCATATTGCCTAAAAAATCCACAATCATCATAAATTTTTGCCGTTGTCAGTTTACAATCTTTTGTGCTAAATGCTTTATCTACAACCAAATTGGAAATTCCTAAAAATGTGGTATAAGCCTTGTTTGGTAAGCATGAAACAATTTATACTTTGATTGATGCACAATACGAAAACATCCGTCTCGATCACAACAAGGTAAAAATGATGATAGAACAACTCCCAGATTAGATTAGTGATACAGCATGCCATTAAAAAAATGAATTTCCGTCCATTGTGGCGGATTTTCTTTTTTGGCCTTTTTCGTTACATTTGCTATCTACTCTAACATAAACGGTTTTGGATGACAAGGTAATTTGGGAAAACATCAGGCGGGGCAGTAAACCGGCCTTAAAGCAGTTGCACGATAAATATTTTAGTCAGATGTGCCTGTATGCCTATAAGTCAACCGAAGATTCCGGTACCGTGGAAGAATTGGTCTCCGACTGTTTTATTAAGCTCTGGGAAAACCGTAAAAAAATTGAAATTAAAACCTCCGTTAAACACTACCTCTTCCTGATGTTGCGGAATGCAATCATCGACAGTCACCGAAAAAAACGATTTTTGACCGAGCCACTAAGCGAAATTCCGGATCCCGGTTCCGAAACGTTTTTCGACGAACAAAAGCAATATGCCGTTCTCTATGCCGCTATCGAAAAATTGCCCCAACAATGCCGCCGAATCCTTGAACTGGCGGCTTTCGATTCCTTGAGTTACGACCAAATTGCCGAAAAACTTCAAATATCCCGAAACACCGTAAAAACACAAATGGCACGCGCATACCGCTTTCTGCGCGAAAAACTCAACCCAAAAGATTTTTTGTTTTTAATGCTCTTCATTCCCACGTAGGTGGGAATCCCTGCCTGTCTGCAGAGATTCTCACCTGCCTACCTTACCTACCCAGGCAGACGACAGACAGGCGTAGAAGGGAACCCGTTCCTATTGTGTCGGGATTCCCGCTTTCGCGGGAATGGTGGCATTGGGCATGTTCCACCTTCTTATACTCAACACTCAACCTTTATAGAAACCTCAAAACGCTCCTCCTACCCGGCAGGTGATGCTTTGTGAATGACAGACCTATATGCACTTCATTCCCACGAAAGTGGAAATCCCTATCCCCCCATCCTGAGATTCCCACTTTCGTGGGAATGGTGGCTTCGAGCGATCTGTCATCACCTACTACATAACAAAATCGGAATTATTCATTTTTATGTCCGGTTCAACCACCGAGGTGGACTTGGCAACTACTTTTTCTCATGTTTCGCACCTACAGTGCTTGGTGCTTCCCGGGCTTCTCATTGCCTACCATACTTTTGCGCCTCTGGCGCTTCAAACCGAAATTTAAAAGCGCCAATGGCGCGAAAGTATGGTAGAATAAAAGATATCAAATGAAGTTTTCAAGCAGCATCGCTGCGAAAGATGAGTCATCATATAATGTGAGTTTCATAAGAATCGTTGTCGGTCTGCTGAATAATAAAATAGGAGTTATTCATTTTGATGTTCGGTTCAAATACCGTGGTGGACTTATTATGCCCAACTTATAAAAGGAAAATTCAAAAAACTTTCCTCCTGCCCCGGCGGGGCAATAGCTGAATAACCCCCGGTGAGCCTGCGGAGCCGGGGGACAGAAACACGCACAAAACCCCAGCCCAGCCCCGGATGGGGCTGAACATCTGCCGATAACAGATTTATATTATTGTCTGTATATCGGATGCCTTCCGAATGACAGACTCCAAACGCACTTCATTCCCGCGAATGCGGGAATCCATAGCCCCATCCTGAAATTCCCGCTTATAGTTCTGAGATTCCCGCCTACGCGGGAATGGTGGGTTCGAGCAGTCTTTTTTTTCCATATTATGCCTAATCCCCAAAAAAAACTTTCCTTTTCTGTCACCCTAAAAAATCAAAATTCCGTCCTTATTATAAACGCAATCGGATAGCATATAAAAAACCGGTTGTTCATAGTTTAGTTTTGGTTAATTAAAGAACGGTTGAAAACAGCCGTTCTTTAACCGACAAAATATAGTAAAGCAAGAATGAACGGACAAGATCATAATAATTTTTTGGAACTGATTACAGGGAACTTTTTCAACGAAAACGATAAGGAGGAAGAGAAAAAGCTGGAAGAGCTTCTTCTGGAAGAAAAAAATCAAAATCAGTTCAACGATGTATACAATATTCACAAAAAACTGCCCCATACAAAATCGTTATATGTAGTTTCCCGCAGCCGTTCCTGGAACCGGATCAACCAGTACCTGCACCGTAAAAAAGTCAGGTTGTTCGTAGGAGTGGTAAAATACGCGGCAATCATTGTTTTGGCTTTTATGATCGGTTCGTTAGTCGATTGGGACTTGAGCCCTAAAACCGGGCCAGCGCTGTTTGCCGAAATCACCGTTCCGCCGGGGCAAATGTCGAACATCACCTTGTACGACGGTACGCAGGTTTGGCTCAACTCCGGCACTACGCTGAAATACGCCAGCGATTTTGGCGGCAGCAGCCGTAAAGTGCTGTTGGATGGCGAGGCCTATTTCAAAGTGAAAAAGAGCGAGATCCCCTTCAAAGTTCAATTGAAAACCAGCGAAATAGAAGTGCTTGGAACTTCTTTCAACGCTATTTCCTTTTCCGATGAAGATTTTAGCCAGGTTACGCTGGTGGAAGGTTCGGTAAAATTAAACACCTTGTACGGAAAAGCAATTGGACAGATGCAACCCTCGCAGCAAATGACACTCTCCGATGATTTACAAGACGTCCACCTAAAAACGGTGGATACCGGTTTCTACCAAAGCTGGACCGAAGGGAAAATCGTGTTTCGCGAAGAACGTTTGGCCGACATTGCCTCCCGCTTAGAGCGCTGGTACAATGTGGAAATCCTGCTGACAACGCCCGAAATTGGCGAATTGCGTTTTTCCGGCACCATACTGAAAAACAAACCATTCGATCAAATTGCCAAAGCCTTTGAATTGCTGCTCCCTGTAAAAATCAACTATAAAAATAATATGAACGAAAAAGACGTAGTAATCCTTTCAAAAAAGTAACTGCCTATGGAAAACTAAAGCTTCTCAACCCAAAAAAAACGGCAGACATGCGCCACATATCTACCGTTTAACGATTAAAACAAAGTAATAATCATTTAAAAAAAACATTCAAATCTATGAAAAATCAAATTAAAAAGGCCGGTTATGGCCGGGCTTTGGTAAAAATTTTACTAAAAATGAAACTAACGGCTGCAATTTTACTGTTTTGCCTCGCCAGCGCGGGTGCTTCCACCTACGCGCAGGAAACCCGGATCAGCATTTCATCCGAGGGCAAAAGCATCCTGGAACTGTTCCGGGAGATAGAGGAAAAAAGCGAATTCTATTTCTTTTTTCAGAAAGAAGAGCTAAAGGAACTCAACGATGTTTCGGTGAACATGAAAAATGCCACCGTAATGGAAATCCTCGATAAGGCATTGGTCGGCACCAAGCTGCAATACAAGGTGCTTGACCGCTATATCATTATCCGAAAATCAGGTGATATCTTTGGCGATAACCTTATAGCAGCGAAACAGCAGCAGCAACGGTCTGTTTCGGGTACCGTAACCGATGACAGCGGCCAACCCTTGCCGGGTGTTACCGTAGTGGTCAAAGGGACAACCCAAGGAACAGTAACCAATACTGATGGCAATTATTCTATACCCAATATGCCAGAAAACGCAACTTTGCAATTTTCTTTTGTGGGGATGAGGATGCAGGAGGTGGTGGTTGGGAACCAGACTACGATTAATGTTCAAATGGTTACCGATGCGATAGGGATCGATGAGGTGGTGGCAGTTGGGTATGGAACACGAATTAAAGAGGAACTAACTGGTTCTGTATCGAGTATAGGCAGTGAAAAGCTGAATATTTCCACAGAAGCAAGTGCTTTAGGACGCCTTCAAGGTCAAGTTTCTGGGGTTACTATTACCAATACCAACACCCCTGGAGGAACACCAAGTGTAAAAATTCGTGGACTGGGAACAATTAATGATTCTGATCCCTTATACGTAATTGACGGTGTGCCAGTCGGCCCATCTAACAATATAAATTCCAATGATATTGAGTCGATATCTATTCTTAAAGATGCATCTTCTGCGGCAATATATGGTACTAGAGGAGCAAATGGAGTTATTATTATAACCACCAAAAAAGGGCAAAAAAATGTACCGACTAAAATTAAATTTATCGCTCGCACAGGAATAAAGCAAGCAGTAAAAGGATACAATCTTCTAAATACGGAACAGTATGGTGAGATGCTGTGGATTACGGCTAAAAATCAAGGACATACTCCAGGAGTTGACTGGAGTCACCCGCATTATGGTAATGGAACAGAACCAAGGATACCTGACTATATTCTTCCCGCAGGTGCTATGGAGGGAGATCCAGGTACAAGTCCAGACAATTATAGCTATGATCCTTTTGATAAGGAGGTCTATGGTGCTATAATTAAAGCCAACAAAACAGGGACCAACTGGTTTGATGAGATTACCCGTAATGGACTTATCCAGGAATACGATCTGTCAGTTACAGGTGGTAGCAAAAATCTCACCTATGCGACTTCCGCTAATTACCTGAAGGAGAATGGTATTCTTGAATATACTGGGTTTGAAAGATTTTCATTTAGAAATAATCTTGAATCTTCTCTGTTTAGTGATTTTGTAAAAATAGGGCAATCATTAAATGTTTCCTTATCTACGCCTAGAGGAAATTTAAGTAATAATGGAGAGTATTCTCCTATAGGTAATTCTTTTAAACTTCAACCTATAATACCCGTTTATGACATAAAGGGGAATTTTGCCGGATCAAAACCAATAAACTTAGGTGAATCTAACAACCCGGTAGCACAACTTGAACGGGCAAAGGACAACAGAAATAGCTATTTTCGAATACTTGGTAATTTATTTGCTGAGATAAATATCCTTCAAAGCCTGAAAGTAAGGAGTCTTTTCGGATACAATTATGGTCACTGGAATTCCTTATCAAGAACCATTCCTGCTCCTGAACATTTTCAAACACACAAACCAGCCGTTTCTAAGGAGAATAACTATTCATTGCAATGGAACTGGAGTAATACTATTGAGTATAATAAGACGATTAATGATATTCACAAATTGAATGTCATTTTTGGTACAGAAGCAATCGAAAACACTTATGATTGGGATAATGGTTCAGTAGATGAATATTTTTCTTTGGAACCTAATTATATGCAATTATCAGCCGGCGAAGGTGAACAACATATAGCTGGATCGGGTTCAGAATGGTCATTGTTTTCAATTTTTAGCCGTGCCAACTACGTGTTGCTGAATAAATATATTTTAGAAGCGACCATAAGGAGAGACGGTTCTTCGAGGTTTGGCAAAAATAACCGATATGGTACATTTCCTGCCGGTTCGGCAGCTTGGATAATTTCAGAAGAAAGTTTTTTGTCAGGAACAAAAAATTGGCTTGATTATCTTAAATTACGTGTGGGAATGGGAGTGTCTGGTAATGATCGCATCGGAAATTATAATATTTACTCTACTTATGGTCCCCATATTACATATGCTTCCTATGATATCCACGGAACTAACACAAGTGTAGCAACTGGTTTTATGCCTGTTGAATTAGGAAATCCTGTTGTTAGTTGGGAAACGACAGAAACATTGAATTTTGGAATAGACATGAGGTTTTTTGACAACAGTTTAAATGCATCTGTTGATATCTGGCAAAGAAATACCAGCGATATGCTTTATCAACTGAGCATACCAGAAGTGAATGGCATAGAGACACCGCCTTATGTGAATATTGGAGAAATGAAAAATACCGGGTTTGATATTGAAATTGGGTATAACAATTCTGCCTTGAATAACAGATTTAGATATGGTATTTCCGCCACCATTTCTCGTTATGTAAATGAGGTTGGCAAACTTTCTAATGAGATCAATGAAGAAGTCATCATGGGGGGCTATCGTCAAATAAATTATTTGCGAACTACCAAAGGAAAATCTTTTCCCGAATTCTATGGGTATATTGTTGATGGTTTTTTTCAAACCCAAGAAGAAGTGGATAATCATCCTACTGCATTTGGTGAAAAGGGTGATTATAATGCTCTTGGCCGGTTTAAATATCGAAATTTAAATAATGATGATGTAATTAATGAAGAGGACATGACCTATATCGGTAGCCCACATCCTGATTTTACTGGAGGACTGAATATTGACTTGGCTTATGCCAACTTTGATCTCAGCCTATTTTTTTATGGTAGTTACGGAAATGACATGATTAACCTCGCTCGACGCAATATCGATTTTGGTATGTTTGATGGTAATTACAGTGAAGATGTTCTTTATCGTTCATGGGGAAGCCCTTATTTGGACGATAATAATAACGCAAAACTACCTATACACGATTTAAATGATGGTTCAATTCAGCCTTCTACTGCATTTATAGAGGATGGTTCTTTTTTGAGACTTAAAAATCTGAGGCTGGGCTATAATTTCCCTAATAGGATCATAAATAAACTTCAGATTCAAAATTTACGAATTTACGGTCAGGTTACAAATCTGTTTACAATTACTAATTACAGTGGTCTTGATCCAGAATTAAATACATCAGTTAATAGGATGGGATTGGATTTTGGCGCATGGCCCACTCCACGTGAATTTATTATGGGTGTTACGATTGATCTATAACAATTTTTTAAAAAAACTGACATGAAGAAATCATTTATATTAATTTTTGCATTGCTTATCGCAATGATATTTTCTTGCACAGAAAATTTCTTTGAAAAAGAGCCTTTAGGTAGCTTGTCTGAAAATGTCTTTTATACAGAAAAGGGGATTGATGCTTTAATTGTCGGGACTTATGGCATTGTTAGCGGGGTTATACCGGGTACAGATTGGGGATCTTCCATTCAAAACTGGGTTTATGGTTCAGTGGTATCAGATGATGCTTACAAAGGATCTGAATTTACAGATCAGGTTCCAATTAATCAAATTGAGCGATGGCAAACCCTTACAGATAACGGATATCCAGCTCAAAAATGGAGAGCAACATTAGGGGCTGGAGTTAGCAGATGCAATTCAGCACTTAATATTTTAGATAAAGCTGAAGGACTAGAGACACAGACACAAAATAAGTTTCGAGGTGAATTATACTTTTTAAGGGCTTTGTTCAATATTGAAGCATGGTTGATATTTAAAAATATTCCAATTATAACGGAAGATATAGAAGATCCATCTACGGTGACGAATGTTAATCCCGAAGGTGCAGTACTTGCTCATATCATTAAAGATCTTGAATATGCCTGGAATAATTTGCCGGAAAAACAAAAAGATGTTGGACGCCCCACCAAATATGCAGCCATGGCTCTTGCTGCAAAAGCATACATGCAAGAACTGGATTATGACAATGCCAAACCACTCCTTGACAATATAATCAGTAGTGGTCAATACCAGCTAATGCCAAATTTTATGGATAATTACAGAATTGCTAACAATAATAATGTCGAATCTATTTTTGAAATCCAGGCAAGCGTAAATGACGGTTCAAATGGATCAAAGAATGGAGATATGGGTATTAGTTTAAATTTTCCTTACCCAGGTGAAATGGGTTTATGTTGTGGCTTTCATCAAGCTTCACAGAACCTTGTAAATGCTTATAAAGTTGATGAGAATGGGCTTCCGTTGTTTGATACGTTTGATGATGTCGATTTAAAGAATGACCAAGGCATTGAATCTACGGAAGAATTCGTTCCTTTTGAAGATGAAGTCGATCCACGCTTGGATTGGACCGTGGGTCGCAGAGGAATACCCTTTCGTGACTGGGGTATTAATCCAGGTCGTCGATGGATTCGGGATCAGCCATTTGGAGGTCCTTACCAGCCTGCTTTAAAACCTATTTTTTATAAACGTGAAAAGGGTGCTTTTTCTACAAATACGGGATGGGCCAAAGGAGTGAATGCTAATAATTATCGATATCTGCGATTAACGCACATATTGCTGTGGAGAGCTGAGATTGCCGCCTCTGATGGAGATTTGGAATTAGCACGATCATATGTAAATATGATTAGAGAGAGAGCTGGTAACGAGATGGTTATGGGGAAGGTCCTAATTTATAAGCTTCCATCTGAAACCTATCCTTGGGGTAAAAACACAACTGATGGCGATTATATGAATGGAGGCGATATTGATTGGAATCAGACCGCTGCAAATTATAAAATTGGTACTTATACTTCTTTTGCAAATCCTGCAGAAGCAATGCGTGCCGTTCAATGGGAACTGCGTCTTGAATTTGCAACAGAAGGATTACGTTTTTTTGATCTGAGACGATGGGATAAACATACCAACCCGGATTTTAGGGTAGATATGGTAGAAACACTCAATGATTTTGCTAAAAATGACTTAAGGGTTAGGAATACAATGAAAGATGCGTCCTTTACCGAAAAGGCAAAATATATGCCTATCCCGCAACATCAGATAGATCTTCAACCCGATGTTCTTAAACAAAATCCCGGATATTAATTGTTGAAAAAATAGTTCGAGAACTATAATCAACACTAAGTTAGAAGGTTAAGCGAGTCTTATATTGACACCTGCGTTAGCAGGTGTCAATAATAATCATAAAAAACAGAATTATGAAAACTGCATATATTATTTTAGCTGTACTACTTCTTGCGAGTAGTTGTAATAAACCTGCTCTGTTGCGAACACAAATTAGTTTGAACGGGGAATGGGAGATTACCAAAACTGAATCACTTTTGAATGTCCCTTCGGAATTTAATAGCAAAGCGCCAGTACCAGGTTTAGTTGACATGTCAAGTCCTAAACTTGATAATCAGGATACGGCTTATACGAATTCAATATATTGGTATAAAAGAAATTTCGATCTAAAGGAAATAAACTCAGATGTTATTGTGCTAAAAATAAATAAAGCAAAATATCATACAAGGGTTTATGTAAATAAAGAATTTGTGGGGGAAAATGTTTACAACTTCACACCATCATTGTTTGACATTAAACCTTTTCTCAAAAAAAATAATCAAGAAAATGAACTCATAATAGCTGTGGGTTGCAAAAATAACCTTCCCGATACTGTAACGCACGGAGGGGATTTTGAAAAAACCAAATATATCCCCGGCATCTATGATGACGTTAAATTAATCGTATCAGGATATCCATTCATTTCTAATGTTCAAGCAGTCCCTGTTATTAAAAAAGAACAGTTGCGCGTAATTGCCGAGATACAAACAAAAAAGAAGGGACAAAAAAACCATATTTCCTACATGGTACGTGAAGCGGTTTCAAAAAAACTGGTTAACCAAGGAACCATTGAAAATAGCGATAAAGAAGATGCGACTATTCAAACGGTTGACTTCACAGTAAAATTGGATGGATGCCAGCTTTGGACTCCAGAGACCCCTTTTCTGTATGATCTTGAACTTAGCACTACGGGAGATAGTAAAACAACGCGTTTTGGAATGCGTACTTTTTCAGCTACTAAAGATAGTGGATTTTTCTTGCTAAACGATAAGCCTTACTACATGCGGGGTACTAATGTATGTATTTTCCGTTTTTTTGAAGACCCTGATAGAAATGGATTACCTTGGGATTCCCAATGGGTAACAAAGTTACATAACCGGTTTAAAGAGATGCATTGGAATAGCATACGTTACTGTATTGGGTTTCCACCTGAAAGATGGTACGAGATTGCGGACAGCTTAGGGTTTCTTATTCAAGATGAATACCCTTTATGGACAGGCGGTAAAGGAGGCTTTGAGAGATTATTGGGAGGTATTTCTTCAAAACAACTAGCGGTGGAATATCAGGAATGGATGCGCGAAAGATGGAACCATCCTTGCGTTGTTATTTGGGATGCGCAAAATGAATCCGTTAACGACACTACAGGAAAAGCAATACAGCTTGCCCGATCAATTGATCTTTCAAACCGTCCGTGGGATAATGGTTGGGCGGCACCAATTTCGATTAGGGATGCTACCGAATCACATCCTTATCTTTTCACCAAATATAGAAGAAAAGAACCTGCCATAGGGGGATACCTTAAAGAACTCTTATCGGACTCTCCTTCCCCGAGGCAGAACGACCCTAATACTCATTCTCCTTTACCAAATGGTCAAAGTTATAGTAACCCTGTTATCGTAAACGAGTACGGTTGGCTTTGGCTGAACAGGAACGGTTCTACCACTACTCTGACGGATAATATTTATGCTAACGTGTTCCCTCAAGCAGACACTCCCGAAAAAAGGCTTGACGTATATGCTAAAAATTTAGGAATTTTAACCGAATATTGGCGTGTTCAGCGCAAGGCTGGTGGCGTATTGCATTTTTGCGGGTTAGGTTACTCCAGGCCAGAAGAGCCACGTGGCCAAACCAGCGATAATTTTACAGATATTCAAGAGTTAACATATGAACCTCATTTTTATAAATATTTGAAGCAAGCATTTTCTCCGGTGGCAATAATGGTAAATTTCTGGGAAGAATCCTTAAATCAAAGAGAACAATTAACCATTCCTGTACACTTGATTAATGATACTTACGATAGTGTAAAAGATTCGGTAAAGTTATCTATTTTTCATGATGACGAAATGGTTATAAGTCGGTCTTTGGCATTCGCATTAAAAGAGCTTCAGAAAGAAGTTATTCAATTCCCCATAACTGTTCCTGATAAAAAGGGGCAATTCCGAATGGAGGCTGAAATTTTTTATGAGGGGGAATCAATCAAAAGTATACGCGAATTTCAAATTAAATAATTCTTTAAAGGTTTATGTTGACTATTAAAATAAAAATCATGGAACGAAGAAATTTTTTACTCAATTGTAGCGGTTTAGCGGGAGGTATAAGTGCTCTGCCTTTATTTGCTTCCGGTAATACAAGCTCTATTTTAAGTTCTGATTTCACAAACAGTGAACAAGTCGCACATTCACGCTCAGAGATAATGAATCGTATTGGAAAACCGCTAATAATAAAACCGATACTTGTTTATAATTTACTGGAAAGAAAAGAGGGAGATTCATGGCGCGAGTGGGGGGGGATGAAAACTCAACAAGATGTAGATAATGAAATTGTAAGGATTAATAAAGAGCTAAAAAAGCTTGAGTTAAATGCTGACTTTTTAACGGATATTTTACCTCTTTCGGATGTAAACACAGATGAGAAGGCTAAAAAAGCTAAAGATACAGATTGTGATGTAATTTTGCTTTTTGCTGCCGGAACCGCTGGAAACACTATGTACAGTAAGGAATGGCTTGATATGCTGACAAATACAAAAAAACATGTTATTATGTTTCTCAGGCATAAATCGGGACCAATATATTTATGGTATGAAATTGCGCATACCAAACTACTTCGAAATGCTTCTGAAGAAATAACACACGGAAGCATGGATGTGCACGATATTGTTATAGATGATTACAATAAAGTTCTTATCCGATTGCGTGCTTTATATGGTTTAAAAAACATACAAAATACAACAATCGTAGCCATAGGCGGCATTGGTAGCTGGGGTGGACATATTGCCCCCGTTAAAGAAGCTATTAACAATCTTTGGCAATTGAATGTTAAGACGGTGGAAATAGGTGAAATGAAATCTATGGTAGAAAAAATCAGGGAGGATAAATTGGTAATGAGACAAGCGCAAAAGGATGCAGAGGATTACGTTTCGCAGAATTGCATTATTTCAATCAATACAAAAAAGGAATTCATTGTCAGCACATTTATTTTGTACTATGTATTTAAGGATTTAATGGAAATTTACGGAGCAGAGGGTTTGACAGTAAATGGATGTATGAGTTTAGGTAAAATTGTCAATACTACGCCCTGCCTCGCATTTAGCCTGCTTAATGATGAAGGATTAATGGCTTTTTGCGAATCCGATTTCAACGTCATCCCTAGTGGTATTTTGTTGCGCCATATTGCTGGCAAACCCGTTTTTTTAAATGATCCTACTTTCCCTCA
The DNA here is from genome assembly GCA_964572085.1 of uncultured Maribellus sp. GTDB lineage: Bacteria > Bacteroidota > Bacteroidia > Bacteroidales > Prolixibacteraceae > Draconibacterium. The sequence goes on from CAZNEV010000087.1 coordinate 16,735, forward strand.
TGATGGTATTACAACTTGTGCCCATTGTCATTCCCCCAGAAGAATGAATGGGAAAGACCTAGAACCAACCCACATTTATACCCATTGTGAATCGGATTATGGAGCGGCACCAAAGGTCGAGTTTAGAAAGGGCCAGAAAATTACCAATATAATTCCCAATTTTAATCACGATAAATGGGTAGGATTTACCGGTACTATTACTGATCATCCATTTTATGATATTTGTCGTTCTCAGTTTGATTGCACTATAGATGGTAATTGGAGAAAACTACTTCAGAATATGGGCGGATTCCATTGGATGACTTGCTACGATGATTATTTGCAAGAAATGAGCTATGTGGCTAAAAAGGTCGGTATCCAATTTGAGAATATTTCGGATCAAAATATTTAACATGCGTTTTATTGAAAAATATTTATAGTAAAAAATAACTGGATAGGATATAATCATCTATTTATAATATTAGAAAATATCATTAATTCACAACCGCTTTTAGTTTAAACCAATTTAAATACATAGTTATGAAATATTTATTATTCGTATTATTTTCTTTTACAACGATGTTGGGATTATCAAGCAACGATGAAGGTAGGGTTACTATTGATCTTAACGGAACCTGGCAATTCGATCAAACTACCAATGCTTTTCCACCCCAAAATTTCACCCGAACAATTCCTGTCCCAGGACTGATCCACCTTGCAAGACCTAAAATTGAAGATTATGATAAATTTTTTAAATATGAGGAGAAGGTCGAATCTAAACGACAGCATAATCTTTATGATATTGACTATTTGCCACGATATAGTTGGTACAAAAAACAGATATTTATTCCAGCAGAATTGCAAGAGCAGGATGCAGTAATCACCATTAAAAAAAGTCAATATGTAACACAGGTTTATGTAAATGGTATGGATATGGGTACTTCAATGGCTTGCTATACACCCATTGAGTTTCCAATAAACCAGGCATTGAAGTACGGACAGGAGAACGAAATACTAATTAAAGTTGGTGACAGAGTTTGGCTCCCTTCACAGGCTGCCGGAGGAACTGATAAAGAAAAGGAACATTACTTGCCGGGAATATGGGATGATGTTTTCCTTTCTTTTACCGGCAAACTCAGAGTAAACCGAATGTTGCTATTACCTTCTGCTAAAAATGAAAAGGTTACCTTAAAGATGCAAATCCGCAATTTTTTCCCTTCTCAGATCTTTTATGGAGACCCAAGAAATGACACATGCATGGCTAATATTACTATTCTGGAAGTCAAAACAGGAAAAAAGCTTGGAAGTATCAGTAAAAAGATGATTGTTGAGAGAGATAATTTAACCGAGCATGTCATGGAAATTGATCTTGATAATTTTCCTCTTTGGACTCCCGAACACCCCAATTTGTGCATTGCGGAAGCAGAATTATTATACAATGGTGAAATTATGGATAAACTAATGGACAAATTTGGAATGCGTGATTTCACCAGGAATGGAAAATTCTTTTATCTGAACGGTGAGAAAACAATCTTACGGGGAACCAATGTCACACTTCAACGTTTTTTTGAAGATCCGGATTGTTCGGACTTAGTTTGGGATAGAGAATGGGTAAAAGAATTTTTGATTAATATACCCAAAGAATTGAATTGGAATGCAATGAGGATTTGTGTTGGCATTGTACCTGAATTTTGGTATGACTTGGCTGATGAATATGGGTTGATGTTCCAGAATGAATGGCTTTACTGGCAAAATCACGGATGGCCCGATCAAATTAGAAAGGAATATACAGATTGGGTGTGGGCGGATGGTTCCCATCCAAGTATCGTCATTTGGGATGCCATTAATGAGAATTGGGATGAATATATTGGCAATGAGTTAATTCCTGAGCTAATGCAGCTTGATCCTACCCGAATTTGGGATGCAGGATATATGACTGGTGATCACATGGTATTGGATGAAATGGATGAACCTCATCCATATGAAGGAATGAGATGGATGTTTTCAAACAATAGTAGTAAAGATTCTTATCCTCTAGGAAATCTAGATTATCGAAATCAACTGAACATTCAGAGTATGGAATCAAGTGCAGCACAGCTTGTAAACGAATATGGCTGGGTCTGGCTATTTAGAAATGGTAATCCATCAAAATTAACAGTTGATGTATATAATCATTATTTAGGGAAGAATTCAACACCCGAGCAAAACCGGGAATTTCAAGCCTATTGGCTGCAACTGGAAACCGAATGGCTTCGCAGTCAGCCCTACCATGCAGGCGTCTTGGCCTTTTGCTATCTAACAAATAATTATGGATACACTGGTGATTGGTTTATAAATAATATTAAGGACCTGCAACCCGCCCCAGCTCTGGGCTGGTTTAAACATGCTTTTGCACCACAGGCGGTTTTTATAAACCTTACGGACGGCCGCTATATGAAACATCAAGAACCATACTCGACAGGTGAAAATATCTCTTTTACCCTCTACGGTATTAATGATAAAAATAAAGATGTCAATGGTAATATGGAATTGTTGTTATACGATGAAAATGGGAATGTCGAAAGATTAAAACAAAATGAGGTAAGTATTCCAGCTACCGGCAATAAGAGTATTCCTGTATGTATCAGCCTTCCTGAAAAAGCAGGGGGCTATGTATTGGTTTCAAATTTCCAGATAGAAAATGGAGAAAAGATTACAAGTCGTCGTTACTTAAAAGTTGGCAAACCTGAGGCTTATAATTATTTTAAAGTGAAATATTAAAAATGAAAAAATATTATTTATTCTTATGTTTAATTATCGCACCAATGTTACTAAATGCACAAAACCTTCCTGAACTTGGGGCTCAGATTTGGATTGAACCAGGTGATAGCGACGAACAAATAGATTTATGGTTTAAAACTCTATCCAACCATAATTTGAAAGT
>CAZNEV010000088.1:0-18932 GCA_964572085.1 uncultured Maribellus sp.
AGCAAATAAAGTCACACCGTGAGTACAAAGAAACAGGTGTGAAGGACGTGTGCGGCTAGTACTGGAAAATTGAGAGAAAAAATCGTTATATTTGAAAAAAATCAAGAATATGCCAGAAGTCTTTAGGGAAATGGGGTTTGTGTTTTTCTTTTATGCAAACGAAGGAAACGAACCTATGCATGTTCACGTAAGAAAAGCTGGTGGATTTGCCAAATATTGGATGGAACCAATTGAACTTGAGTTTTCGCAAGGAATGAAAGTGAATGATTTAAAATTGCGGAAAAATTAATTAATAATCATGTCGAATTAATAAAATCGAAATGGGATGAAGTACATGGTAGCTGAATTGCTTTTCAAAGTTAAAAAAGCATGGATTGAAAATGATATGGTTTGTATGCTGATGTCCGATAATAAGGAAATACGGTTTCCGCTTGATGCTAATCGAAAATTAAGCAAGGCATCAGAAACACAAAGAAATAATATCGAAATTATTTGTGGTGGTACGGGACTGCATTGGCCCGATCTCGACGAAGACCTTTCTGTTATCGGTATAATGGAAGGCCGCTACGGGTATTAATTTGGTTACATTAGCCATAAAATTGACGCTACAATGAAACGAGCACGACAAAAAGTCTTTACTACACAGGACGATGATAATGCGAGTTCCATCTGTTGCCTTAAAAAATAAATGACAATAAACAGATGAAAACAAAAGAAAAATACGTACACCTATTATCCAACTTTAAAAAAAGGAAGGGTGCTACATACGGCATTATAGACATTGGTATTTTCGGTTCTGTGGCGAGGGGGGAGCAAAAGGAAGGTAGTGATGTGGATATTTATTATGTAGGAGAACCATTGAGCCTTTTTAAACTAGCTGCACTTAAAGAAGAACTTGAAAATGTGCTTGATAGCCCCGTTGATATTGTTCGGATTCGTGAATCAATGAATAGTATGCTAAAAAAAAGAATATTAAATGACGGTATCAATGTTTGATAAAGAGTTGGTGCATTATCTTGTTTCTTTAATCATCGAAAACATAGAAACTGTTCAAAGAAGAACGGAGGATATTCAATCTTCCAAAGATTTTACTTCTACTGATACCGGAATGATTCTGCTGGACAGTGTATGCATGAAGTTAGTGGCTATAGAGGAAAGCATAAAAAATTTAGATAAAATAACCAACAAGGAACTACTCGCCCAATATCCTCAAATCCAGTGGAAACAAGCCATGGGAATGAGAGACATAATTGTTCATCATTATTTTGATGTAGATGCTGAACAAATTTATAAAACCTTAAAAGAAGATATTACATTGTTGTGGACCGTTTTGATCAAAATCAAAAACGATCTAAACAAATTCAAATAGTTGAACCGTAAAACCCGCATGAAGACATTTTTGTGCAAGTTCAATAAAAATTATTTTTTCAATTGATTTAATCTGAGATGTCGTGGCAACTTAAAACAGAACTTTAAGCCACAGATTCACTGATTTTTATTCTATGCATAACTTTAAAAACAAACAACTTCAGAATCCATTAAAAACCCAAATAAGGTTGGTGTGCGGTATGCTGCCTTGGCTACTAAGGTTGAGAAACTCACAATAAGGTTGGAAGAAAAACCCTAATTTAACCTCATAAACAAACCTTATCCTAAATTCTTAAACCTTAGTAACACTTTTAGCAATAGAGAAAGAACGAACCTTATTTTCATGACATTTCGGATTACTCACCCCGATAACGTCTACGTCCCAATCGTCCCTGCCTACCGGCAGGCAGGCCTCTCTACGCGTAGAGAGGGAGAAGAGGGAGAGTCAATAACCCATACCCTAAGCTCTTAACCTTAGTAGCACATTTAGCAATAGAAAAAGAACAAACCTTATTTTTATGAGATTTCGGACTACTCACCCCGATCCCGAGTACTCGGGATCGTCCCTGCCTACCGCCTGCCTGCCGTTAGGTAGGGCAGGCAGGCCTCTCTACGCGTAGAGAGGGAGAAGAGGGAGAGTCAAAAAACAACAAATGAAAACAATACAAAACTCAAAAGTTCTAATTACCGGAGGTGCCGGATTTATCGGTTCCAACCTGGTGGACAGGTTATTGGAACAAAACAACACGGTAATTTGCCTCGATAACTTTGCCACCGGGAAACGCGAGAACCTGGAAACAGCTTCAAAAAATCCAAATTTTACGTTGATAGAAGGCGACATACGGAATTATGACGATTGCCAAAAAGCAGTTGAAGGTTGCGACTACGTATTACACCAAGCCGCTCTGGGCAGTGTGCCCCGTTCCATTGCCGACCCCATGACCAGCACCGATGTAAACATTGGCGGTTTTGTAAAAATGCTCCATGCCGCCAAAGAAGCAGGCGTTAAACGTTTTGTGTATGCGGCCAGTTCTTCTACCTATGGCGACCATCCCGGAATGCCCAAGGTGGAACATAAAATTGGCAACGCCCTCTCCCCTTACGCCATTACAAAATATGTGGATGAGCTTTTTGCCAAAAACTTCTCCGACATGTACGGCATTGAAACCATTGGCCTACGCTATTTTAACGTGTTTGGCCGCCGACAAGACCCCAACGGAGCCTATGCCGCTGTAATCCCGCTGTTTGTAAAACAATTGATGAACCATCAATCTCCACAAATCAATGGCGATGGCACCTACTCCCGCGATTTTACCTACATCGAAAATGTGCTGCAAGCCAACCAACTCGCGGCCGTTACTCCAAGCAATGTAATTCGCGAAAAACAACAGCTTTACGAAGAACGGCTTCGGGAGGAGGAATCGACAAAGCAATCTCATGCCGCCAATACAAAGCAGGATGGTCACACAGAACGTAGTCAAAGTGTCTCTCAAATCTTCAATGTTGCCTATGGCGAACGCACTTCCCTTAACGAACTGGCACAAATCCTAAAAGACAACTTAAGCAAACACGATCCTAAAATTGCAAACGTAACCTTTACATACGGCGATACCCGGGCAGGCGATGTACCACATTCCTTAGCATCTATCGAAAAAGGAAAAACCATTTTGAATTACAAACCAGAATACTCTGTTAAACGAGGATTGGAAGAAGCTTGTGGGTGGTATTGGGATAATTTAAAATAACAAAATCCATTAATGCTTTCTTATCTCCCTCTTTTGGAGGGGTTGGGGGAGACTTCTGGAAGAAGCTTTCGGATGGTATTGGAGGAAAATATAATAAAGACAAGAATTAATTTTTGTTTCAAATTTTACCGCCCTTATGGTGGGGAAATTAAAAATATTCAATTCGAAAATTTTAAATGCTTCGTGATAAATTTCTATTAATAAAATGGGAATAAAAAAGAATATAACATATAATGTTATTTTGACTCTTTCCCAATATATAATCGGGTTTATAACATTCCCTTACATATCAAGGGTTTTAGGTGTATCTAATATCGGCATTGTAAGTTTTGTTGATAATACTATAAACTATTTCATATTATTTTCAACACTTGGGGCAGCTACAATCGGAACACGAGAAATAGCCAAATATCAAAACGATAGAGAAAAAATCAACATAGTTTTTTCTAGTTTAATAACAATTTACACTATTTATACTTGTATTGTAGTCATTGTATATGTGTTCGCCATTTCATTTGTTGAGCAACTTCGTATTCACCAGCAACTATTTTATATTGGGATTGCAAAATTAATTTTTTCCGTTTTTTTAATAGAATGGTTTTACAGGGGAACGGAAAATTTCAAATACATAACCACAAGAACGTTAATGATAAAAATATTATACGTTATAACGTTACTTATCTTTGTGAAAAACAATAGTCATTATAAAATTTATTTCATCTTAACTACCTCAGTGGTTGTCGTAAATGCATTTATAAATATTATATATTCAAGAAAATTTGTAAGGTTATCCATAAAAGGAATTACCTTAAAACCTTATTTCAAGCAGTCATTTTATTTGGGTTCATACTCTTTACTTACATCCATGTACACAACCTTTAATGTAATGTATTTAGGATTTGTTTCAAATACGGTAGAAGTCGGATATTATTGGGCAGCGTTAACATTATATGGAATATTACTTGGTTTTTTCTCTGCTTTTACAGGAGCGATGATGCCAAGAATGAGTTCTCTACTGTTTTTTGGGGAGAAAGAAGCTTTTAAGAATTTGATTCAGAAATCTTTTAACTTAGTGTTTACTATATCTTTCCCGCTGATTTTTGGCTCAATTCTACTCGCTCCTCAAATCATCGGACTACTAGCCGGGAAGGGATATGAGGGTGCAATATTCCCAATGCGAATCATTATGCCGTTAGTATTAATCGTTGGTATTGCACAGATTTTGGCAATTCAAGTCATTCTACCCATGCAAAAAGACAAACTAATTCTGTATGGTTCTCTGCTGGGAGCTTTTATTGGTTTAACTTTTAATATTGTGCTGGTGAAAAAATTCGGTTCTGAGGGAACTGCATTTGTTTTACTATTATCAGAGTGTGCTGTTACAATGTTTTATATTTATACTGTACGGAAAAATAATTTAATAGGCTTTCCGTGGCAGTCATTAGTTAATAATTTCATATACTCATTACCCATTATCCTAATTTGTTTTTCTTTTTTGAGAATATTCAAGGGAAACAATCTTCTCATATTACTCTTTTCTGTTGGTATTTCAATTCTCTATTTTCTGATAGTGAATTTATATGTAGTCAAGAATGCAGCTCTTATAGAAATAAAAAAATCCTTACAGTCTAAATTGCAATAAAAATTAGATTATTGGACGTATTGAATTCCGAGTGCTTGGAAAGAGTTATATCAGTTACCCAAATCAATCAACTGTATAAATAAATAAATGAAAGAATGAAAGATAAAATTTCAATTGCCATGACAACATATAACGGTGTAAAATATCTACGAGAACAGTTAGATAGCTTATATTGTCAAACTTTACTCGCAGACGAAATAGTTGTTGTGGATGATTGTTCAACCGATGACACCGTAAAAATACTTGAAGAATATCATCGAACCAAGGAGTTGAAATATTACGTTAATGAAAGAAATATTGGAGTGAACAAGAACTTCGAGAAAGCTCTAACACTGTGTCAAGGCGACTACATTGCACTCTGTGATCAGGATGATGTTTGGTTTCCTTCCAAAATTGAAAAAAGCTACAAACAAATAAAACTTATTGAAAAGGAGGATGCTGCATTAGTTTCATCACGAAATGTTAGCACCGATGAAAATCTAAATATTCTTTCAAAGGGTCAATCTGATATTGATTCCGATAATTATATTACAACGCTATTCGGTCATCGATCTCAAGGTTCATCCTTAATGATGAACCGAACTTTACTTAAATATATTTTACCGATACCAAAAAATGAAAAAATGGTTTTCGATCTGTATATTGGATTGATAGCGGCGATGGTGGGAAGCAAATTCAATATTGGAGAACCTTTAATGTATTACAGGCATCATTCAACAAATGTACTTGCTAAAATAAATGTCATAAATAAGTCACGGTTCGCACGATTTTTAACAAAATATTGCAACAAATATCCTGGATTGGTACCTGATGAACGATTTCCATTAATGGAGGAAATAAAGAAAAAACATTTTGACAATTTTAAAAAAGAAAGGACAGAGTTGTTTCTTAAAATCCTCTCTTTAAAAGACAAAAGCCCACTGATGAAATCTTTACAGATAATTTTCTCTATTGAAGAATTGTCATTCAGAAATAAAATTATTTATTCAAGAAATGCCATCATCTCCTCAATAATACACCTGTTTAACATTTGTAGATAATTTTAATTTTCCACTAACTGTCTTACATGAAAATACTATTTGGCTATCCCGCAAAAGAAGGTTACAACAATCGAACCGGCTTAACAAACTTACGAATACAACATATTGAAAGATTAGTTAAAGAAGGTTTCCAGTTAAAACCCTTCAATATGAGTTACAATTCAAATTTTCCGGTGCTTAGCTTCGAGGAATTAGACAAGAAATGGAAATGGAAGGATAAGCATCTAATGAACTTGTACGAAGAATTTCTTAAAGAAATAGAAGATTGCGATGTGTTTTATAACTCGGTAGGAATTAATTTTCATCCCGAATTTATTGAATCTATCCCGCAATTCACTGTGTTTGGATGCAATGATGACCCAGAAAGCTCAAATACCTTATCAAAACCCGTCGCTAGTTCTTATGATATGTGTGCTATTGGAAATATAGCAGAGATAGATACATACAAAACATGGGGGGTTAAAAACGTTGTTTGGCAACCGATGGGATTTTCACCAAATATGTACGATAAAGAATTAACTTATGATAAAATTTTGAATGAGGAAAGGGATATTGATCTTTCAATGGTAATAGATAAGCTTTCTCGTTATCGCAGAAAAAGGATGGAAGTTATTGACAAAGCATTTCCTGACGCGCATTTTTATGGAAGAGGATGGAAACGGGGTTACCTACCAATGGGAGAAGAAGTAAATCTTTTACAAAGAACCCGAGTCGGACTAAATATTCATAATTCAACAGGTCCAATTAATACTCGCTTATTTTATTTGCCTGCAAATGGAGTAATGCAGATATGTGATAATAAAGATCAATTGGGAAAAGTTTATGAATTAGGAAAAGAAGTCATCGGGTTTGATAATGTAAATGAAGCGATTGATTTATGTCATTATTATTTAAACCATGATGAAGAAAGAAGAATTATTGCAGCTAACGGATGGAAGCGAGTAGTAAAAGATTACAATGAGATTTCTGTTTTCCAACGTTTGGTAGATCAAATACAAATTTATAAAAAAGGCGAAAATAAAAAGTGTGGGAAAACAAGCCCGATTTATTTAAAACCTTCAACTAGTGATAAAATAAATTCTTTTGTTTACAACAATTATGAAATAACTAAAAAGATATTAAAAAAAACAGGCGTAAAACTATACCGTTCATTACAAAAACAATGAAACTCGCCATACACCACCGCCCCGACAGTTTTTCCGAACGATGGATTGAATACTGCAAGAGGGAAAGGATAGATTATAAAATAGTGAATGCTTATGATAGTGATATTGTGGAGCAAGTGGAGGATTGTGATGCATTTATGTGGCATCATCATCACGCAGATTACAAAGATGTTTTGTTTGCGAAACAACTACTTTTCTCGTTGGAACAAGCTGGTAAAAAAGTATTTCCCGATTTTAATACTGCATGGCATTTTGATGACAAGGTGGGGCAAAAATATTTGTTGGAAAGTATTGGAGCGCCATTAGTACCTTCGTATGCTTTCTACGACAAGAAGTCGGCAATGAACTGGGCTCGTAATACAACCTATCCTAAAGTTTTTAAACTTACTGGCGGGGCAGGTGCCGCTAATGTTAGTTTGGTACGGTCACAAGGCGACGCAGTTAAAAAGATAAGGATTGCATTTGGCAAGGGCTTCTCACAATTCGACAGATTGGGCAATCTAAAAGAACGTTTCAATAAATATAAGGCCGGAAAAGATACACTACTTGGACTATGCAAAGGAATTGGTCGTTTGTTTATTCCCACAGAATTCGCTAAGATGCATAGCAGGGAGAAAGGATATGTTTATTTTCAAGAGTTTATTCCCAATAATACATTTGATATAAGAGTTATTGTTATTGGGAATAAGGCTTTTGCTTTAAAAAGAATGACACGAGAAAATGATTTTAGAGCATCTGGTAGCGGAAACATTTTATATGATAAGAATCAAATAGATGAAAGATGTGTGGAAATATCATTTAAAGTAAATCAGAAATTGAAATCTCAAAGTATAGTTTACGACTTTGTTTTTGATAACAATAATAATCCTCTTATTGTTGAAATTAGCTATGGGTTTGCTATTGAGGCATATGATAACTGTGAAGGCTATTGGGATAGCGATCTAAACTTCCACTACGTCAAGTTTAATCCACAGGAATGGATGGTGGAGGAGCTAATAAGAGATAGAGCAGGTAATTAGTCGAATCAATAAAATCGGCTAAAACAGAAATAGGTTGCTGGAATTTTCAAACATCTGCCGGATAGCTGATATCCCTGTTGGCTTCAATAAAAGAATAAAATGAAAATAAAAACACATAGTTTTTTACGCAATTTACTCCTTTCCCTTTTTGTTCTCTATAATGCACAAGGTGTGTTTTATCCTGTCGGCACATTTATTTCGCAGCTTTGTTTATTCCTTATTATCCTCATTTCGTCTTATTATCTTATAAAAAATTGGGCTTCAAAAGAAAAGAAAAAAAACTTTTTGATCGCTTGGACTCTCCTACTAATAGTAAATGTATTGGGGTTCATCATTACTGCAAATTTTGACCACAACCATGTTTCGATGTTCAAAAACACACTCATTTGTTCTCTTACATTCTATCCGTTTTTCTATTATGGCAGACATGATTTCATAAAAGCCAACCATTTCCTTTGGTTCTTATATAGTATGCTTTTGGTTACTGTGTTGCAATTTTATAGCACAACTGCCTCTTTAATGGAAGAACAAAATCGGGAGAATGTAGTGAACAATGTAGCCTATATGTTTGTGCTGTTGATTCCCTTCGTCTTCTTAATCAGAAAGAATAAATTACTTAGCATCGCAACATTGGGCATAATTTCACTTTTCATTATTTTAGGCAACAAACGCGGTGCACTGATTACCGCTGCCGTAGGGGTGATTTTTTATGCTTTCTATCAGCTACGCACGGTCGAAAAACATAATCGCGTAAAAGGATATACCCTGTTTTTTATCTTTTTCACAGTGCTTGGCTATTTTATCTATCAATTCTTTGAAAGTAATGAATTTCTAATCAATCGCATGATTCAGTTGTCCGAAGGAAATACAAGCTATCGTACGGCTAATTATACTGCCATTATTAACACCTGGGTAAATTCAGGGAATTTCTTAAATATATTTTTTGGATTTGGTTTTGCATCTTCCATTCAAATAACAGGCATCCACTTTGCGCATAACGACTGGCTGGAATTACTCTCCAATTTCGGATTATTGGGAGTATTCGTTTATCTTTTAATTTTTGTATCTGCGTTGAGCTATTTACGCCGAAACAGATGGGAGATTAACAAAAAAATCCTTCTTCTCACAATTCTTGCCATGTGGTTTATGACCAGCTTATACTCAATGTGGTACACTTCTCTCGGTGCTTCGCTAAATGTTATGCTACTTGGCTATTTATTTGGTTCAAAAAAGAAAGATATTGCTTAATTGTTACCATCAACCATGAAAATCCTTTGTTTTATTGATAGCCTTGGCTCCGGCGGTGCGCAGCGGCAGTTGGTAAATCTGGCTATAGGCTTTAAAGAAAAGGGACATGACGTTTCTTTTTTGGTTTACCACAGCATTAGTTTTTTTAAACAACCACTCGACGAACACAGCATTCCCGTTCACGAGATCATTGAGTCCAACTACCTGAAACGGCTGTTTACTATGCGGCGGTTCATTCGGAGCGGTAATTTTGATGCCGTATTGTCGTTTCTTGATGTACCTAACTTTTTGAACAATGTAGCTGCAATAGGTAGGAGAAAATGGAAAGTGATAACAGGGGAGAGAAGCGCAAAGGAAGAGTTTTTAAAATCTAAAACTGGAAAAACATTTGCATGGTTTCAGCGGTATTCTGATTATATTGTTTGCAACTCGAAGAATGCTGAGAATATGTGGAGAAAATATTATCCTAAATATTCTCATAAACTAAAGACCATTTATAACACTGTGACTCTTACCGAAATTTCATCAAACTATATTCCTCGCAAAGATGGCAAAACAAATATTGTGGTGGCAGCATCATATCAGTATTTGAAAAATCCAATAGGGGTGATAAAAGCTTTGTCGCTGATGAGTGAAGGAGAAAGATCTAAAGTTCATGTAGATTGGTATGGTCGCATTGAAGTAGTGTATGGTAACACTATGGCATATGAAGAATCTATGAGATTAATAAAAACAAATGGCTTGGAGGATACAATATGCCTAAATGATGCAACGAAAGATATTATTAATAAAATGAACGAGGCTGATGTTGTGGCTCTATTTAGTAGTGTAGAAGGATTACCCAATACCATATGTGAGGGAATGATGATAGGAAAACCTATTATAATGAGCAGGGTGTCGGACTATGATGTGCTTGTAGATGATAAGAATGGATATTTGTGTGATTGGGATAATCCTGTATCTATCAAGGATGCTATAATAGATGTTAGCAACTTGGGCGAAGATGAGCTTTTGGAAAAAGGCAAACAGTCTAAAGCTAAAGCAGAAAGATTATTCTCAAATGAAACAATATTAAAGAACTGGGCAAACTTAATTGCAAAATAAAAAGAATTAGAAGACATTTTCAATAAATATGAATCAAAAAAACAATAAGACTAAAGTCCTTTTATCTTCGCCTCTTGGTGGTAAAGTGGGAGGTATTCAGAGATGGACAGGCCATATACTTAAATATTACGATACTCATAAAACTGATATTGAATTAAAACAGTTTTATCCTTCATCTAAGCATGGCGTGTATCAAAACACATCACTTATAGTGAGATTGTATTTGGGTGCTACCAAGTATATTCCATATCTGAGTGGATTGAAGAAAGAACTAAGCAGCGGAGAGTATGATGTGGTTCATTTTGCTTCGAGTGCTTCAATAAGTTTAATGCGGGATATCCTTTCATTAAGAATAGCGAAAAAGAGAGGAGCTAAGAGTTTGATTCATTTTCGCTTTGGGAGAATACCTGAGATATACAATAAAAGAAACTGGGAATATAAGCTTTTGCATAGGGTGATTGGGCTTGCTGACAAAGCAGTGGTAATAGATATGGCTTCGTATAATACTTTGGAGAATGAGGGATATAACAATATAAAACTATTGCCTAATCCGCTTACCCCTCAGGTGGAGGATATCATCAATGAAAATAAGGATATTAAAAGAGAGCACAGAAAGATTGTCTTTGCGGGACATATGGTGCGCACCAAAGGTGTTTTTGAGCTTGTGGAGGCTTGTAAGGATATTGAGGATATAGAACTCAAGATGATAGGATATGTGACAGACGAGATAAAGAATGAATTAATAGCTATTGCAGGTGACAATCACCAGAAGTGGTTGGATATTGCTGGTGAACAAACTTTTGAGAATACAATAAAAGAGATGTTGTCGGCAGGCGTTTTTGCATTGCCAACGTATACAGAGGGATTTCCTAATGTAATAATTGAAAGCATGGCATGTGGCTGTCCAATTGTAACTACTAACGTAGGAGCCATTCCTGAAATGCTGGATATCGAAAATGGGAACAATAATGGGATTTGCATTGAACCAAAAAATAAAGAACAATTGAAAATGGCAATCCTAAAAATGCTTAACGATAGGGATTACGCAATTCAATGTGGACAAAATGCTCAAGAAAGAGTTAATCGTTTGTATTCGATGCCTGCTGTTTGGCAACAAATGTTGGACATTTGGGTGTCAATGAAAAATTAGATAGCACTTTCAATGAAACCCAAAGTCATCTTTCTGCTTGCATCCATTTCGCAACCACGTTGTATTAAACGGATCAAAAGCTTTATCCGAAGCGGATTTGAAGTGGAGGTTTATGGTTTCGACCGGGGGGTTTACAATCTGAATGCAACAATTGATGGGCATGAAATCCATAACTTGGGATTTGCAGAAAGCGGAAAAGGGTACATCACAAAGTTTGTAAATGCAAAAAAAGCTTTAAAAAGAATATTTATAGCAAACAAGCAGAAGAACGTAATTTATTATGCCTTTGCTTTTGATATTGCTTTCCTTTGTATGCTGTTTGGCAAAAAAAAATATGTCTATGAAATCTCCGACCTCGTTTATGAATATTTTAATAGCCGGGTAGTTCGTATTGCCTTTGCAATGGTGGATCGTCAATTGATAAAATTTTCGTTGCTGACCGTAATGACGTCAAAAGGCTTTATTCAACATTTGTTTCCAAAATTAAACCAAACCAACATCATTGAACAACCCAACCGCGTTGATGTGTTTTTCCGGGACAAGAAAAGAGGAATTTCCGGGAGTGATACCAATAAACTTGTTTTTTCTTATGTAGGTGCATTCAGGCATCCAAATACAAATCTCCGTTTTGCAAAAGTAATTGGGGAGTATTTCCCCAACCATGAGTTCCATTTCTATGGAGATTCGTTTATAACTGGAAAGGTAAAGGACTTGTGCGAACTTTATAGCAATGTGTGTTATTTTGGGCCCTATAAAAACCCGGAAGATTTGCAAGGGATTTACGAAAAAACAGATATTGTAGTGGCTTGTTACGATACCAAAAGCATTAACGAACGCATTTCGGAACCAAACAAACTATACGAATCGTTATTCTTTGGAAAACCTATCGTAGTTAGTGAAAAAACTTTTCTCGCCGAGCGGGTAGAACAATTGGGTTGCGGCTATGCCATTGATGCCACCTCGGACTATACGATCCGCGATTTTGTAAGATCGATTACAACGATTAGCTTGAACGAAAAATTAAACAACATCAACCACATACCTGAAAGCGAAATAATTGATGATGATGGGAAAAAAATAATTGATTTTATAACAAGTAATTTCAGTAACATCAGGTAGAAGAATTCTTCGATTTGTTTCATGAAGCATCTAAGATTATTTTCAAAAAGGGATATCGTTACGAAAAAAATAGAAAGACAAGGGATATGTCTTTTTGTTTATAAAAATCAATAAATTTGTAAGAAAAAGCATATGGAAACATTAAAAATCAATATAATAAATAAAGACGCATTAGCCATTTTAAAAGGAATGGAAGTGGCAGGTTTAATTGTATTACCTAAAAAAGAAGTTCAGAATAAAAACCTTGCGAAACAACTGAGAGGTGCCATCTCAAGTTCCCGTGCTAAAAAGATGATTGAGACAATAGAAAAAGAAAGAGGAGAATGGGATCAAAGATATTAGTTCACACCAATATCGCTATTGGTTATATCGGTAACCGTTTAAATGTTCAATCGATGGATAAATTGGACAATCTTTTCAACAATCAATACCACCTTTCTGTAATCAATAAAATTAAAATGTTAGGCTATCCGGACCTCAACAAAAACGAAGAGAAGAAATTCAAATTGCTTATTAATCATTCAATTATGCACCCAATTGACGACAAAACAATTGAGATGACAATAAGTATAAGAAAAAAGAATAGGATAAAACTTCCGGATGCCATAATTGCTGCAACCTGTTTGATAAATGGATTGGATCTCCTAACCCTTAACACGAAAGATTTTGAGCGTATCGAAGGGCTAAAAGTATTCTTGCCTGAGACCATTTTCTTTTGAATGTATATCCAACCTTTTTTTCATCAAATAAGAAGAAAGAAGCCTAAATCCGTTTCAAAGTCTCACGAATAAAAGCACATGAAAATCTCCATTATTACCGCCACCTACATTAGCGAAAAAAACATAAGCTCTTGTTTGCAATCGGTTGCCGGGCAATCGTTTAAAAACATCGAACACGTTGTTATTGATGGCGGTTCAACAGATAAAACTTTGGAGATAGTTGAATCATTTCAATCGGTAAGCAAAACCATTTCGGAACCGGATAAAGGGATTTATGATGCGCTTAATAAAGGCATCCGATTGGCAACAGGCGATATTATCGGCTTTCTTCATTCCGATGATGAGTTGGCAGCACCAGATACCATCCAAAAGATTGTTGAGGTTTTCACAAACATCAATGTGCAGGGTGTTTATGGCAACCTGGTTTTTGTAAACAATGATGACAAGGTAGTCCGCACATGGCAAAGTAAGCCCTTTGAGCGCAAAAACATAAAAAACGGTTGGATGCCCCCCCACCCTACATTATTTCTGGGCAAAGAAGTATATGAAAAACACGGCCTATTTGATATTTCATTTAAAACCGCCGGGGATTATGACTTTATGTTGCGGGTGATGAAAGACAAAGAAATGGAATTGGTTTATTTGCCCGAGGTAATTACGCGAATGAGAATGGGCGGGGTAAGCACCGGGAATTTAAAACAGCTCTATATCAAATCAAAAGAAGACATAAAAGCACTGCGCAAAAACGGGTTCCGTTTGCCTTTTCTCATATTGGCAGCTAAGAACTTCCGCAAATTGCCGCAATTATTAAAAAGATAAAGGCACGGCATTTCTGAATCCCCCTTCAATTCCCTCCCGATACGCGGCACTATCGGGACAGGCTCTTTAATATTGACGTATGAGCTTTCCTATTCGGGATTTACAATTAAAGGGGGACGAGTTCTAACGATAATCTTTAAAAAGTCAAAACACGATTCCTCTACATGTAAAAAACATGTTATTCCAAATGCACTTGCAAGCAAACTTTTTCATCGTAAAAACAATTTTGTCCGGTACTTGTCCTCCCTGCCCGTCCGGTCAGGTGGGCTTTTACAGAAAGTAAATTCAAAATGCGATATACATTTCAAAGGGGGTTTAAGGGGGATTTTGTACTCTATATTATTTATATACAACTTAAATTCAGTTTAAGACCCCATTTAACAAGTTCAATTGCGCATTAAATGAAAGTAAAACCTTTTTAAATTAGCCTTTACATACATTCAAGCACTTTCAATGAACGGTAAAGAAAATTGGCCTACCTAAACCAAAGCAAGGCCACACAAAAAGGTCATTAATCGCGTGACAAAAATCCTCACTTGGAAAATGGTTTTGACAAATTTGTTAACTTTGTGAAAAAGAAAGCAAAATGGAAGCCTATAAATTTGCAACAACAGTTTTAGAAAACGGGGTTATAAAAATTCCTGAATTAAAAGATTATACCAATCAGCAGGTAGAGGTTTTTGTAGTTATAAAACCAAAAAAGAATATTAAACTCAGCAATAAAACAATGAATGAGTTTTTCGCGAATTGGGCCGGCATTTTCCCGGTTGCCCATACCAATGATATCAAGTACAATTACCTGATGGAGAAACACAAATGAATAAAATATTGCTCGACACTAATATCATTCTTGACATTGCATTGGAACGCAGAGAGTTCTATGACATATCAAAAGAACTCTTACTGAAAATCAATCAATTAAACATACCAGTATTTGTAAGTGCTACCACGGTAACCGATATTTATTACATCTTAAAAAAATCGAAAGGACATCAATTGACAATTTCATTTTTAAAGAATCTTTTCGATTTTATAGGTATTGCAGGTGTAAGCAACGAAATAATATTCAGTGCCTTGAATTCTGAACTAACTGATTTTGAAGATGCAGTACAAATAGAATGTGCCAGCCAAAATGACATCAATATTATCGTAACCAGGAATATTAATGATTTCAAAAAATCAAAATTAGAAGTGTTTACTCCCATTGAATTTATTGGGCAACATCTATAAATTGAATCAACAGAAACACACTATTTTGATCCCAATCTTCTTTGACAACATCATTTTCTCGCTTCAAAATGCCGGAGGAATATCGGCCTATTGGCAGCAAATTATTCAAGGTGTTTTACAGGAGTCCCAATTCAACAGCAATTTTATTGAGTACCGGAATGAAAATATTTTCAGGAAAGAAATTAAAATTGATCCGGATAAAATTCTTGATAACTACAACGTAAGTTTACCTATAATCATTCAACGTTTTTTAAACCCGAAATTTTCAGGCGAAAAAGGGATTTTCCATTCAAGTTATTACCGTGTAACAAATAATCCTAAATGTATTAACATAACAACCTTGCATGATTTTACTTATGAAGATCATCGCAAAGGCGCAGCCCGGTTCGTTCACCACAAACAAAAGGAACGCGCCATCCAAAACTCAAAACGTATAATTTGTGTATCGGAGAATACAAGGGATAAATTGGTGAATGCCTATCCAAAAGTAAAAGCAGAAACGGTAAAGGTTATTTACAACGGGGTAAATTCGCGGTTCAGGCCGATAATAAAGAATATTTCTGAACTTCAAGTATTAAGCAACTTTTCATCGGGGGGATTTGCCCTCTATATCGGATCCAGGAACAATTCCTATAAAAACTTTTCATTGGCAGTTGATGCTTGTAAAATTGCCAAAGTACCCTTGGTGATAGTTGGTGGAGGATGGCTAAGCAAAAAAGAGGAGTCGCAGTTAAAAGAGTTGCTTGGCCGAAATAATTACATGTTTAACGATACACTTTCGACAGGGGAATTAAATGTTTTGTACAATCATGCAATGTGCCTTTTATATCCATCCATTTCTGAAGGTTTCGGAATCCCCATTATCGAGGCGCAAAAGGCAGGTTGCCCGGTTATCAGCACAAACTATTCGGCAATACCGGAAGTAGCTGGGAACGGTGCGGTTCTATTAAAAGAGATATTGGGATTTACACTTGCAGATGCCATAAAACAAATCGCGATGAACCCTACCATTTCCCAAGAATTAATAAATGAAGGTTACAAAAACGCGCAACGTTTTTCCTGGGACAAATGCTACCAGCAAACAAAACAGGTTTACAAAGAAGTTTACGAAACGTATTTCTAAATGAAAATTTCTCTCATCACAGCCACCTACAACAGCGAGCTTAACATTGCTGCCTGTTTACAATCGGTTGCCGGGCAAACCCGTCTTATGAATGTAGCCGGGCAGGCCCACAAAAACATCGGGCATATTGTTGTGCATGGAGGTTCCAACGAACGGACTAAAAGTCTATCCTAAGTTTTTCATAAAGAATAAACATGATTTCAACGAGTTCAAAAATGGTATACCCAAAAACCCCTGTTACTATTGATAAATACTTAGTCGCAGTTTATAAAGAAACAAGCGAAGTAGATGGTTTCATTTTAACTGCGTATTTTAGCAGAAGTTTCAACACAAAAAGACGAACAGTATGGAAAGCTTAAATATTTCAGAAAAAGAAGATAACATCAATTGGGATTATGATGCAGATGCCGATGTCCTGTATATTTCGTTGGGTAAGCCCCAAAATGCGGAGGGGATTGACATTGGCGAAGGAACTATTATAAGAATAGAGCCCGGTTCACAAGAAATTGTTGGAATAACCATAATTAATCCAGTACATCGCACTTTATCATCACTAAAAGGCAAATTACCTTCATTTAGGAGAAAGAAGCCAAAATCTGTTTCAAAGTCTCACAAATAAAAGTGCATGAAAATCTCCCTCATCACCGCCACTTACAACAGCAAAAAAAACATAAGCAATTGTTTACAATCGGTTACCAGGCAATCGTATAAAAACATCGAGCATCTTGTAATCGATGGTGGTTCAACGGATAAGACCTTGGAGATTGTCAAGTCGTTTCCATCGGTTAGCAAAACCGTTTCGGAACCGGATAAAGGGATTTACGATGCCTTAGATTAAAACTCAGGCAAACTCAAAGGTATCGGTTGACTTCTAAAAAGTCTTTCAAATTATTTATATTTGTTTGATTGAATACGCATTTATTAAAAAAACAATAAACATGGATACCGTTACGATAAAAATTGAAGGACAAGAGAATGTATCTTTTTTTATAAGCCTTCTAGAAAAACTCCCTTTTGTAAAAGAAATTTCAGTAAATAAAAAAAAGAATAAACAATTCAAAGCGTTTGAAAATCTTCCCATTGAATGGGCTGTTGAAAAACCTTCGATAAATGACTTTTCCGGAATTTGGACTGACTACCCCGTAACGTTGGAAAAAATACGCTCAAAAGCATGGAAAAGGAAATAAGGCCTGTTAATCCCCGATGCCATTATTGCAGCAACTGCTATTACGTTCAATTTTAAACTCTTTACCTACAACCTTAAAGATTTTAAATTTTTGCCGGGAATTCAACTCTACAAGAATTAATTGCATATTCGAGCAGTTTTATTTTATGAAACGACCATGTAGAAATGCTTCACAAACAAGCATAATTAAAATGAGGGAGTTACATCCAATACCTTTGAAAACTTTTAATTTTAATTGGATGAAAATCCAATCATCACCGCCACCTACAATAGCGAAAAAAATATACGCAATTGTTTGCAATCAGTTGCCGGGCAATCATATAAAAACATCGAGCATATTGTTATCGATGGCGGGTCAAAAGATAGTACTTTGGAGATTATTAAATGGTTTCCATCGGTAAGCAAAACCATTTCGGAACCCGGATAAAGGGATTTATGATGCGCTCAATAAAGGCATCCAATTGTCAACAGGCGATGTAATCGGCTTTCTTCATTCCGATGATGAATTGGCAGCACCCGATACCATCCAAAAGATTGACGATGTTTTCGCAAATACCAACATAAAGGGTGTTTTTGGCAACCTGATTTTTGTAAACTCGGAAGACAAAGTGGTTCGCACTTGGCAAAGTAAATCTTTTGAGCGCAAAAACATAAAAAACGGTTGGATGCCCCCCACCCTACGTTATTCCTGCGCAAAGAAGCGTATCAAAAACATGGCTTGTTCGACATTTCGTTTAAAACCGCCGGTGATTACGACTTTATGTTGCGGGTGATGAAAGACAAAGAAATGGAATTGGTTTATTTGCCCGAGGTAATTACGCGAATGAGAATGGGCGGGGTAAGCACAGGGAGCGTAAAACAGTTAATCCGAAAGTCCCGGGAAGATATCCGGGCACTGCGCAACAATGGTTTTCGTTTTCCTCTACTTGTTGTATTCCTGAAGATTGCCCGCAAGCTGCCGCAGTTGT
The DNA here is from genome assembly GCA_964572085.1 of uncultured Maribellus sp. Classification (GTDB taxonomy): domain Bacteria; phylum Bacteroidota; class Bacteroidia; order Bacteroidales; family Prolixibacteraceae; genus Draconibacterium. Next base: position 18,647 of record CAZNEV010000088.1, read on the forward strand.
TAAAAATAGACACAAAATAATTCCACCGGGGGTTTCGCTCAAAGCGAAGCCCCCAGTTGCGTTAAGGACAAAGGCATAATACATTTGCAGTTGTGGGAAATCCGTGTAATCTGCGTAATCCGTGGTCGGTGGTGGTTTTGAGGTACAATGCCACCCCGAGGAAAAATTCGTGTGATTTGTGTAATTCGTGGATAAATTAGCCTTGTGAATCTGTGTTAATCTGCGTAATCTGTGGTCGGTGGTTTTGAGGTAACCGCTACCACAACGGCGCAACAACACACTACCG
>CAZNEV010000089.1:0-18573 GCA_964572085.1 uncultured Maribellus sp.
CATCATGCTTAAATGATTGAAAATCAGTAACGAGGTTTCTTTACCGAATTAATGCAAGATGTTCGACTTCCTTCATATAAAAACCACGTTGTATTTCTATGCACAACGTGGTTTTCAGTTCGATAAAAAAATGATTACCTGATTTTACTAATGTACAGGTTTCTGATTTTGTTTAAATATTCCAAATCTATTTTATCCGACCGTATCCTTACCGCTTCGTGCAGTATGCCGTCATAATAAATAGAACCTCGCGCAGCATCAAACTCGTGGCCGTCCCAATTGTATTTCACATCCATCGAAACTTTCAAAAATGCCTCGTGATGTAAATATTTTGGGATTTCGATGTAGGCAAAAGTCGAATCTTTAGCATTCAAATAGATGAACTCGCCAATGCTTATGAGTTCTAAAAATTTAACGATTTTTACTTTTACTTCCAGCTTGCCTCTCAGCTTCTTGTTCATCAAAAATTCAATGCCCTGTTTCTGATAAGCTTTTTGGATTTTAACCACCAGATCAAGCTGGGGCAGATGCCGCAAGCGGATCACATTCAAATACTCCGAACCAATATTCATATAACCTTTGCCGGCATCGAAATTCCAATTGTATTCCTTCTCGACAACTTGTGTTGCCCTGATGATCTCCTCCAGCGGATATTGGCGGCTCAAGATCAGGTAAATGTAAATGGGCCGCACCCTCGTTGGTGTTTCATGATAGTAACCCGGAAATGGGTTAAGCGAATCGAACACTAAACTGCCCGGTAAAATCTTGTCTTCTATAGCCTGCACCGTGTCGTTTTTGGTAAGGTTGACAAACGCTTCCATTTTTTTGTTGTTTCCCATAATTGGTATCTTTGTTTTTTTAATTTATTAACGTATGACTGCTAAAGTAGTTCAATTTCAACATATCGGGCCTGTAATATTTTTTAAAAACCGACGATCTAAAAATATAAAGATTAGTGTAAAACCCGATCAAACCGTGCGTGTTTCTTTTCCTTTTTTTGCTTCGGCAAGCGAAGTCTCTGATTTTGTGGTGAAAAACACAGATTGGATTACCGGACAGCAGCGAAAGTTCGACAGCCGCAAAACAGCAATTGACCACGGTAGCAGCGTGAAAACAAAGTTGCATCAGGTCCTATTCTCCATAGGTCCGAAAAACAAAACAAGAATCAATCTCGACGAAATAAAAATTGAGGTGCCCGATTTGGATTCTCCGGAATCGAGAAAGTACATCGAAAATGTTCTGGTGGGAATTTATCGTTACGAAGCCAAACGGATTTTGCCTCCACGCCTTTTAGAGTTGGCAAAAAAACACGAATTCCGATTCAATAAGATTTCGATACGCAATAACAAACGCAACTGGGGAAGCTGCTCTTCGAACAACAACATCAGTTTAAACCTGCAAATGATGAAACTGCCGGATCATCTGATCGATTATATCTTATTACACGAACTGGTGCACACTGAAATAAAGAATCATGGCCCGGGATTTTGGAGGAAGTTAGACGAGATCACCGATAACCGGGCGCGAAAAATGGCTACGGAGGTGCGAAATTTTTCAACCTATACGCTATAAAATATGGATTGGGATAAATTATTATCGACAAAACGTCTGGGGATGGAAGATTGGGCCGATTCAGGCAGAACCGAAGATCGCACCCAGTTTCAACGTGATTACGACCGGATTATTTTTTCGTCACCGTTCCGGAGGATGCAGAACAAAACACAAGTATTCCCGCTTCCGGAGCATATTTTTGTGCACAACCGCTTAACGCATAGTTTAGAAGTTGCCAGTGTTGGCCGCTCATTGGGCAATTTGCTGGCCGAAAAATTAGAGGCGGAATTTCCCAAAAACCTCCTGATTTCCGAAATTGGCACCATCGTTTCCACTGCTTGCCTGGCGCATGATTTAGGAAATCCGCCCTTTGGACATTCAGGAGAAGCAGCCATTTCTAATTTTTTTATGAAAGGTGCCGGAAAAGAATTTCAAACTCAACTCACGGAAGGAGAATGGAAAGACTTTACGCATTTCGACGGAAATGCAAATGCATTCAGGCTGTTGACACATCAATTCAACGGAAAACGCCCGGGCGGTTTTGCCCTCACCTACTCCATGCTTTCGGGCATCGTAAAATATCCTTATGAATCGGTGCAGGCCGTAAAACCTAAATTTGGATTTTTTCAATCCGAAAAAGATATTTACCGGAATATTGCCCGTGAACTTGAAATCACAGAACATTCCGGAACTCCAGGTCGTTTTGCGCGCCACCCGCTTGCTTATTTGGTGGAAGCCGCCGATGATATTTGCTACCAAATCATGGACTTGGAAGATGCCTTTAAACTGGGAATTTTAAGCTACGAGCACACAAAAGATTTGTACATCGGCTTTTATGATTCCAAAGCGGACAAAAAAAGCCTTGAAAATATTGATACAACCTTAAAACGGGTTACCGACCGAAACGAGCAAATCAGCTATTTACGTGCCGGAGTGATCGGGGAATTGATTTATGAAAGCACCCGGATCTTCAATGACAATCAGGAGAAGATCTTACGGGGTGAATCAATTGGAAGCCTAATTGGATTGCTACAAAACCAACAAGCTACGGCGATGAAAACCGTCCGGGAGATCTCATTTGAAAAAATTTACCAGCACCGCTCGGTAGTGGAAATTGAAATTGCCGGCTATAAAATTATCGGTACTTTGCTGGAAGAATTTATTGGTGCCGCCATGAACGCAAAAGATCTGTATAGCAAAAAAGTCCTTTCAATTTTGCCCGGACAATACAAAACGGATAGCGATTCGGTTTATGAACAAATCCAGTCGGTAGTTGATTTTGTTTCTGGAATGACCGATGTGTTTGCCTTAGATTTGTATCGAAAGATTAAGGGTATCAGCTTGCCGGGAGTGGTTTAAACAATTTATTAGTGATTATTCATTAATTATTAGTGTGTTGAGCTATCTTTGCCAAAAAATAAATACCTGTCGAAATGAATAGTCACTTCATTCAAATTATACAAACCCTTGTCGTTATTGTAGCCTTAGTCGTTGCTCATTTTATCACGAGACATCTGGTGAAGAACATGCTCAAAAAGTTTCATTTTTCGCTGCAACGCCGCCGCCTGACCCTTAAAGCCATAAACCTGATGCTTTCGATAATGGCCGTTGTATTTATTTCGGCGATATGGGGGGTGAAGCAAGCCGATTTGGTTGTTTTCATATCTTCGGCACTGGCCATTCTGGGTATCGCTTTTGTGGCACAATGGTCTATCCTGTCGAACATTACCGCAGGGTTGATTCTTTTCTTCACCCATCCACTAAAGTTGGGCGATCACATCAAAGTAATTGAAAAAGATTTTGTAATCGAAGGTACCATCGACGATATCACTTACTTCTTTGTGCACATTAAAACCAAAGATAAAGAGCGCATAACCATCTCCAATTCTTTGATTATGCAAAAAGCAATTTCAATCGTACCTCCGACATCCTGATCTTTAAGAAGGCATTTTTTGAACGATAACTTTATTTCCCAACTGCGTGAGATTTAACGGGACGATTGCTCCCGGATACGGCGCCGAAAAGGCTACATGTTTCTTATACAAGAATTATTATGAGAAAATTATATAGTCTCAGTTTTCCAATTGAGCCAGTATTTCGTCAAGTCTGTTTCTTGTATGGAGAAAGCCATTTCTCATAACAGAATTGATTTTTTTTGTATTGGTTATGTCTTCCAAGGGATTGGCATCCAATAACACTAGATCTGCCATCATGCCTTTTGCAATGGATCCCTGTTGATTTTCAAGCCTGAAATATTGTGCGGGCCGGAGAGTAGCGGCTTCAATAGCCTGCAAGGGTGTCATACCGGCCTGCACCAGAAGCGCAAGCTCTTCATGCAGGCTAAATCCGGGCGTCAACAGAGCGAGTGGCATATCTGTACCAGCCATTATCCCAATACCAGCTTCAACCAACCTGGGTATCATGTCGTACGCCCAGGAGGCATGCGCTAAATCTTCTTCCGTTGGAGATTGGTTTGTCTTTGCGATTGCAGTTTTTTCCCAATCTGATCTGACCGGTTCGAGCAGGTAACGGAATGTTCTTCTCCAGTCTTCCCGGGCAAAAATCTTATGTTCTGCCTGGGCAATAATGACCAAAGTTGGTACCTGCCATGTATTGTTTTTAGCCAGGGTTTTGAGTACAGTATCACGACGTGCTTCATCCTGTGTTTTAAAGGCATGCAGGCGTTGTGCATGGTAAATGTATTCCCTGAGTTCACGGCCGGATTTTTCCGATCCCTCTGCAATCATTTTTCGCCTTGCTTTCAAAAGGGATTTCCAATCGGATGAACATGACATTTCAAGATTGTACATATGCTCCATGCTGCTCAATCCCGCATTCGATGCCTCAATAACATCCATACTCAGGGGTACATGGGAGCACACCCTGAAACCTTTGCTTCTGCCTGTGGATAGCACCTCAAGACAGACCTCAGGTGATAAAAGGTCGTACACTTTCAGCTCATCTACCCCGGCATTTGTAAGACAATCTATGATAAACCTTGCCTGCTCAACCGAAACCGCACTAACTGAGGATTCCCAACTGAGTTGAAGACCATCCATATGAGGCCCGGTTATAAATACATGCGGAGCCATTCCTTCCGTCTGTGCAGCTTCTTCGGCCTTCTTCCGTAGCGGAAGCACTGAATTAAGTGCTGCACCGGTATCGCGCACATAAGTGATGCCATTAACAATAAAAAGGCTAAGCATCACCGGCCTTAGTGCCTCAGTATTTGTCAGGTGCACATGAGCATCCCAGAGTCCGGGTATGAGGTATTTACCCTTGCAGTCAATAATGGTTGCCCCGGAAGGTGCTTTATGCTCTTCAACCGGCCCGGCTTCAACTATCTTGTTGCCTCTGACTATTACAATCTGTCCCGGCCTTAGACCGTTAACAGCATCAATAACACTGACATCTTTAAAAACAAATACCGCCTCACTATCCCCGGAACTACCTGTGGAGCATCCTGTAATAAAAAAACAAAGGAAAAATGTGATTATGACATGTATTGTCGTCCATTGGGTTAAATGGGATCTGATTTTAGATTGCTTCATAATTTTATAAATTTTCTATATCATATTTCAAGTCAGAGATTGAGGTGCTAAAAACAGAAACTCCATATTTTCCAAGCATCTCAATAAATGCTCTTTTTGATAAGCCCACAATTTCTGCTGCTTGTCCTGTTGATAACTTAGCATCCTCATACAATTTTGAAGCAACTATCATTGAAAAGTCATAATCTTTCAAATCAAAGCTCTTCGGTATGTTTAATTTAATCGTTCTCATAATCCGTTTCTTTTACTCAAAAATACAAAATCATTAATCTAATCCTCCATATAGCACCATATTTTTAACCACCTTTCTAAAAGCCAAAAAAATAATGCGGAATTTTTCCGACCTTTGCAAAAATTTGTCAACAGCAATGAAAAGTAATTACAGCAGGAAAAATAGTCGCGAAAAAAGCCCGGGTGGAAAGCGAATTGGGAAGAGCTTGCCGCCAAAAAGCACGGTGAGCGGAAAACGAAAAGGGCCGGAAAATAAGCCAGGCGACAAGGCTGTCCGCTATTCGAAACCGGGGATGAAAAAACCATTTTCAAAATCGAAACCGCGTGCCAACCAAAACATCCCAAAAAAATTAGGCGCCAGTGACGAGATGCGCTTGAACCGCTTTATCGCCAATGCCGGGGTTTGCTCACGCCGCGAAGCCGATACCTACATTGCTGCCGGATTGGTTTCGGTGAACGGGATTCCGGTTACTGAACTTGGCGTGAAAGTGAAGCCGACTGACGAAGTACGTTTCGACGGACGCCGCTTAGACGCACAGAAAAAAGTGTATTTGTTGCTGAATAAACCCAAAGATTTTGTGACTACCACCGAAGATCCGCACGCCGAAAAGATTGTGATGGACTTAGTGAAAAATGCTTGTGACGAACGAATATATCCCGTAGGACGTCTTGACCGAAACACTACCGGCTTGTTGCTTTTCACCAACGATGGCGATCTATCGAAACGCCTCACCCACCCCAGCCACCGAATGAAAAAGATTTACCAGGTTTCGCTGGATAGGCCGGTTACCCTGGCCCACTTGCAGCAAATTGCCGACGGCATCGATTTAGAAGACGGTAAAATTGCGGCCGATGCCGTGAGCTATATCAATCAGGAAGAAAAAAACGAAATAGGCATTGAAGTTCATTCGGGCAAAAACCGGATTGTACGCCGTATGTTCGAGCATTTTGGCTATCGCGTTAAAAAACTCGACCGTGTGATGTTTGCCGGTCTGACAAAAAAAAACCTGCCCCGTGGAAAGTGGCGTTTCCTGTCGGAGAAAGAGATACAGTATCTGAGGATGCAATAATTGAAAGAAACCAGAAGATATGACATTAATTAAATCAATTTCAGGAATCCGCGGCACTATTGGCGGAAAACCCGGCGAAGGCCTGAGCCCGCTGGATGTGGTGAAATTTGCTGCTTCGTATGCTGTATGGGCAAAACAAAGTACCGGAAATGAAAAACTAAAAATCGTGGTTGGCCGTGATGCACGCATCTCGGGGCCAATGGTGGCTTCCATCGTTATTGCCACGCTGAATGGCATGGGCTGCGATGTAGTGAATCTTGGCCTGGCCACCACACCAACCACCGAACTGGCAGTTATCGCCGAAAACGCTGATGGTGGAATCATAATAACCGCCAGCCACAATCCAAAACAATGGAATGCCCTGAAATTGCTCAACTCGTTAGGAGAATTCCTGAATGCCGATGAAGGTGCTAGAATCCTCGAAATTGCCGAAACGGGAGATTATAGTTTCGTGGAAGTGGATGAACTGGGTACTGTGAGTGAAAAGGATTATACGGATTACCATGTTCAACACGTGTTGGATTTGGAATTGGTGGATGTGGAAGCCATCAATAACGCCGATTTCTCCGTGGCCATTGATGCCGTAAATTCGGTAGGCGGTATTGCGATGCCTGCATTGTTCAAAGCATTGGGAATTAAAAACATAGTTGAAATCAACTGTGAACCCACCGGGCATTTTGCGCACTTGCCCGAGCCAATTCCTGAAAACCTTGTGGAAACCTCAAAAATCATCAAAAACAGTAAAGTTGACGTGGGTTTTGTGGTGGATCCTGATGTGGATCGCTTGGTGATTATCAACGAAGATGGCTCCATGTTTAACGAAGAATATACCTTGGTGGCGGTTGCCGATTATGTGCTGGGAATCACTCCGGGCAACACGGTTTCCAATATGTCGTCGAGCCGGGCATTGCGCGACGTAACCGAAAAACACGGGCAAACCTATTCGTCATCCGCCGTTGGCGAGGTGAACGTAGTGGCCAAAATGAAGGAAACCAATGCCGTAATTGGCGGCGAAGGCAACGGCGGAGTTATTTATCCTGCCAGCCACTATGGCCGCGATTCGTTGGTGGGTGCAGCCCTGTTTTTATCGCACCTTGCCACAAGCGGAATGAAATGCTCCGAATTGCGCAAAACCTACCCCAACTATTTCATTTCGAAAAATAAAATTGAACTGACTCCTGATATTGATGTGGAAGCCGTTTTGCAGAAAATGAAAGAAAAATATGCCAATGAAGAGATTGCCGACATTGACGGCGTAAAAATTGATTTTGCTGACTCGTGGGTGCATTTGCGCAAATCGAACACCGAACCCATTGTCCGCATTTATGCCGAAGCAAAGTCGATGCAACAAGCCGATGAACTGGCGAAATCAATTGTAGATGAGATAAAATCACTAGCGAAATAAATTGCAATGAAAAAGAAGAAAAACATAGCCATTGTGGCACACGATAACCGGAAGAAAGATATTATTGAATGGGTTGCCTTCAACTGGAGGGAAATAATACAGCACGACTTGATCTGCACCGGCACTACCGGCAAATTGGTAGAAGAAACCTTAGCAGAAAAATGTTTGGAGAACAGCATGGTACCACCCACAGTGCTCAAATTAAAATCGGGTCCCTTGGGCGGCGACCAGCAATTGGGTGCGTTGATTGTTGAAGGTGGAGTTGATATCCTCATCTTTTTTTGGGACCCCATGCAGCCACAACCTCACGATGTGGATGTGAAAGCACTGCTGCGAATCACTGTTTTGTACAACATCCCAACTGCATCCAACCGCTCCACGGCCGATTTTATCGTTAGTTCACCGCTGTTTCACGAAAGCTACGAACCAAAAATGAGAGATTATACCGGCTACATTTCACGCAACGTTATCATGGTTGAGTGACTTTTATTATTTTCGCATCCTAAATAAAGTATGATTACGCAGGTTCCATCACCCTGCGAAAAAAAATAAAAAAATGTACAACGAGCTTCTCTGGTTAGTCATGTTGCTGGCCAATTTTTTCCTCATCATTTTGGCATATAAACTCTTTGGCAAATGGGGCCTGATCATGTGGATACCCATCTCCGTCATTGTAGCCAATATTCAGGTGATTCAAACGGTTGAGCTGTTTGGCCTTGCAGCAACTTTGGGGAATATCGTTTACGCCACGTCATTTCTAATTACTGATATTCTTTCGGAAAATTACGGAAAAGCCGAAGCAAAAAAAGCCGTTTGGATCGGTTTCTTCAGCCTTATTTCGATGACGCTGCTGATGAACCTGGCCCTGGCTTTTCAACCTTTGCAAGGCGATGAGTTTGCTGCAAGCACCCACGAGGCCACAGCTACCATTTTTAGCTTGATGCCGCGAATCGCCTTAGCCAGTCTAAGCGCCTACCTGCTTTCGCAACGCCACGATGTGTGGGCCTTTCATTTCTGGAAAAAACGCTTCGTGCACGACCATCAGCTTTGGATCCGAAACAACATGAGCACCATGATCTCGCAGCTTATCGACAGCTCAGTTTTTGTTTTGATAGCCTTTTATGGCGTATTTGAATTCCCGGTCCTAATCGAAATTTTCATCACCACCTACTTTCTAAAGTTTATTGTTGCTGTAGCCGATACCCCTTTTGTTTACTGGGGAAAAAAGATTTTTAAAACCGATCAGTTTTGGGTGAAATAATGCTGACGAAATAGTTCTCATTGTCAATAAAAGGATTCCATTTTCTCTGCAATTGTAGGCAATGAAGAACCGTTCTCTCTCAACTGTGAAGAGAAAAAACGGTTCTTTCCCGGGACGATGCAATGACACCCGTCGAATTTTTGCTTCCCAATTAATTGGAATGATTATCTTTGCCGCTCAAAATTAACACGGCGAAAAATGTTAGAAAAAATTAAGGCTTTACAAAGCGAATTGGAGAAGGTTGTTGCGGCAAGCAAAGAAGAGGTAGAAGAATTGCGTTTAAAATACATCAGTAAAAAAGGGAGCATCAACCAGCTTTTCAACGATTTTAAAAACGTTTCGCCCGAGCAGAAAAAAGAGGTTGGGAACGCCATTAACACCCTGAAAAACTTTGCGCTCGAAAAAATCAACAGCTTAAAAGAGTCGTTTGAACTAACTGAAAACACCAAACATTGCACTGATTTGACCATGCCCGGCGAACCCATGAAACTGGGTACGCGGCATCCGCTTTCGTTGGTGAAAAACGAAATTATCGGCATTTTTGCACGGCTTGGTTTTACGGTTGCCGAAGGGCCGGAAATCGAAGATGACTGGCATGTTTTTTCGGCACTGAATTTTGCGCCCGAACACCCTGCCCGCGATATGCAGGATACCTTTTTCATCGAAAAAGATCCGGATGTGCTATTGCGCACGCACACCTCAAGCGTCCAAATCCGGGTTATGGAACGCACCCAACCGCCTATCCGCGCTATTTTCCCCGGCCGTGTTTTCCGCAACGAAGCCATTTCTGCGCGTTCACACTGTATTTTTCATCAGATTGAAGGCTTATATGTGGATGAAAATGTGTCGTTTGCCGACCTCAAACAAACCCTGCTGCAATTTGCCAAAGAATTATTTGGCGAAGGAACGGAAATCCGCCTGCGCCCTTCGTATTTTCCATTTACCGAACCCAGTGCCGAAATGGATGTGAGCTGCTCCATTTGTGGCGGGGAAGGCTGCAACGTGTGCAAATATACCGGTTGGCTCGAAATTTTGGGCTGCGGCATGGTTGACCCCAATGTGCTGGAAGCCTGCAATATCGACAGTAAAAAATATACCGGATTTGCTTTCGGGATGGGCATCGAGCGGATTACCATGCTCCGGTACGGGATTAAAGACATCCGCCATTTTTTCGAAAACGATGTGCGGTTTTTAAAGCAATTTGAATCGGCGACGTAATTAATAAAAGCTGTCGATTTCATCGAAAGTTGAACTGTGCCGCTTGATGAATTAAAACTTACCAATTTGTGGCCGCCGGGTTTTAAATCTTTTTACTATATCGAACAGGTTTTTATCAACCTGGCTCAATTGATTAATATGAGTAAGTTGTTCGCGGTTAAGCAAATGCCGTGCAGCCGAGTTCGACAGAAAAATATTTCCGTTCTGGTTGAATGTAGTTACACCGTTTTTTTCACCTCTGCTGATAGCTTCTCAAACGATTCATCCACAAATGCGAGCATCTTAGCGCTGAGTTGTTTGTAATAGTTTTTCACCAATTTTGGATTGTCTTTTCCATCAGGGTGATTCACCTCTTTTCTAAGCTCACGGTGCTTGCGGATTATTTCGCCTGCAATATCCATCACCGCCTCCGCGTCCACTTTTGTATTGTATTCCAACACATAGAAGCAGTCGTTCAACACCAAGGACATTAACATGTCGATATCTTTTTTCAGATTCCTTACACTTGCCATAATTATTGTTTTTTTTGCGTTAAAGGTAATTATTATAGCTAACGGATTTTAAAATCCGCCTCCTCCCTGCATCATATTTTGCATGTTCGGCATATTTTCCGGGCTTCCGCGTTTTTCGCTTTCTTTTCGCTTTTTTTCTTCTGCTTCCTTTCGCAGCTTTTCTTCCAGTTCGAGGTCTATGATTTTTTTCGTGAAAGTTAAATCAGGTTTTAAATCCCAAGCGAGCGATTCGTGCCAGTTGCCACGCACCTTAACCACTTCGTTCACATACGCCACTTTTTCTGGCTGAACTTTGTCCTGAAAACTTCCGTTGTCCCATTTTCCGTTTCCGTTTGCATCGTAAATTACCTTAATCTTGTACTTTCCCGGAGGCAAATAATCAAACAGGATTTCTCCATCTTCCACAAATATTTTTTGCCGGATAACTTCTTCTTTCGCGTCGTTGCTGAGCAGTTGCGCAATCATGGGCATTGTTACGCCGGTAAAGTTAAGGATTCTGGATCCGTAATAATCTTCTTCGCGGGTGGAAAACCTGTTCTGCATTTTCTTACTTGTAATTCCGAAAATATTGACACTTGCTGCTGAATCAATTTCGAGCGTATATCCGGTTTCCGGTTTCCATTTGCAGTTTAGCTTATAGGTGCGCCATTCAGTGGAATCTTTTTCAAACGCTAGCGGCAATGGGCTCTTCAGTGTATCCTCGGTAAGGTAAAGCGTTATTTTAGTACTGTCGAAATAGAGGATCGGTTCTTTTGCCCTCAGCTTAATCCCTTCGTTGAGTTCTACCACCGATGAACGGATGGTAGTTTCCCAGGTGAATTGTTCTATCGGTTCGGGCAGATCCTCCTCTCCTTCTTTGAGTTTTTTCTTTTTCTTCGAGGTATCTGCTTTATCGGTAAAGTTCAGTTGAAGCGTGTCTTTCTTTACATACAAATTTTCCATCGAATCCACTTGAAAGTAGGAAACTTCAAAGAGCAGGGTATCTTGCCGGGATAAAGTTGTGTCGGCAATCCACACCACCAAGGAGTCCATTTTTTCTTCGTATTCCAAAAGGTACCAATCCTTTGCATCGTTGTCTATTACATTTATGCCGAACGTATCGCTTACTGATTCGTTAAAAACAATAATCGCTTTGTTGCGCGTTTCCCGTTTATACGATTTAATGTACTGTTCAAAAATATCCTCGGTAAACTGGCGAAGGTAAATGGGTTCCGGATAAAACTGCGTGTGCCCGAAAATCAACATCGAATCCACTCCGCTTACTAAAGTGTCCAATTCTTCGTGAAATTCAGCCGTTGGAATAATTAGCGAATCGACAAAAGCCATTTCTTCCGCTCCTTCGTTATACATCAAATCGTTGTTCATATCATTCAACGAAAAAAGATGGTATTTTCCCGTAGCGATGTTATCGATCATAAAAAGCCCTTCTTTATCGGTTTTGGCGATGTAGTTTGGGCGAACCGAATACACCGCCGAATCGTGTAAATTTTTATGCAACAGCACCACAGCATTTTCCACCGGCTCCAGGTTAAACGCGTTCAACACCCGCCCGGCTACACGCAAGGAATCATAAACATTCCCTGTACTAAACGAAAAACGCATGTTTTTATAGGCATTTTTCTCATTGTTGTCAACAATAGAGTTTTTAAAATCGAGCGAATACGTTGCACTGTCCAACAAATCTTCGTTAAATTCAATCACCAGTGTTTTGGATTTGGTACGGATAATTGGCCTTTTCTTCAACGGTGGCGACACCACCAATGCCTCGGATATCGCTTCGGTGGCAATGTATTCGTCGAAGGTAAAACGCACGTCCTTGCCTTTATAGTTAAGTGCTTTGAATTTAGGGTGAGTTCCTATCAGCACCGGCGGCAGGGAATCCATCGGTCCACCGGAGGGCATGCCTAAGTTGGCGCAGGACGATATTACCACTGTCCACGCCAGCACAGCGATAAAAAAGAACGGTAATCTTCCTCTAATCTTCATGGTTTTCAAATGGATTGCAAACATACGAATTCCTATAAATATTAAAATAGGGTAAAGCAATTCAATGTTACAAGAAAATAAATTAACTTGTCGGGCAATAAAATTCTACATTTTAATGACAAAAAAGAAGAAAAAAAGCAGAAGTTTCAAAGGGGCAAAAGCGGGAACTTTCAATAAGAAAAAACTCAAAAATTCAATCCTTACCATTTTATACGAAGAACCGGGGCAAACGGTGAATTACAAACAGATTTCCACCCTATTGAGGATAAGAGACGGCGAAACCCGTAAACTCGTGAATGTGGTGTTGCAGGAACTTCATGAGGACGATTATCTGGAGCAAATCGCCCGGGGAAAATACCAACTAAAAGCAAAGACCGGTACCGCATCCGGCGTGGTAGAAATGCAACCGCAAGGATTTGCCTATGTAAACAGTGAAGAGGTGGACCGCCCGGTTTTAGTATCGTCGCGCAATCTTAAACACGCTATGGAAGGCGACAAAGTGAGGATCAGAATGTACGCCCGCCGCAAAAAGCACGATTTGGAAGGCGAAGTACTCGAAATTTTGGAACGTGCCAAGTCGATATTTGTAGGCACAGTGCAAACCTCCAGAAATTTTGCGTTCCTGCTCCCCGCCGGAAAAGTGGCGTTCGATATTTTTATTCCTCAGGAAAAAATGAACGGCGCCAAAAACGGTCAAAAAGCCATTGCCGAAATTGTGGAATGGCCCGAGAATGCACGAAGCCCGTTTGGAAGGATTATTGAAGTGTTGGGCGATGCGGGCGACAACGATGCCGAAATGCACGCGATTTTAGCTGAATTTGAACTTCCGCATAAATTCCCGGTCAACGTTGACAAAGCGGCTGAAAAAATTCCACTCGAAGTTCCTTTGGAAGAGATAAAAAAACGTCGCGACATGAGAGAGGCTACCACTTTTACCATCGACCCGGCAGATGCCAAAGATTTCGATGATGCCCTTTCGTTGCGAAAACTTGAAAACGGAAACTGGGAAGTAGGCGTGCACATTGCCGATGTAACGCACTATGTAGTTCCTAACTCCATTATCGAACAGGAAGCGCAAAACCGCGCCACATCGGTTTATTTGGTTGACAGGGTTGTCCCGATGCTTCCCGAGCGCTTGTCGAACGGCGTTTGCTCCTTGCGGCCCAACGAAGAAAAGCTTTGTTTTTCTGCCATTTTCGAACTGAACGATTCCGCCGACGTGGTAAAACAGTGGTTCGGTAAAACTGTCATCGTTTCCGACCGTCGCTTTGCCTACGAAGATGCGCAGGAAGTGATCGAAACCGGCAAGGGCGAACTTTCCGAAGAAATTCTGAAACTGAATGATTTGGCGATTAAGTTGCGCAATAAAAGGTTCAAAAAAGGCTCCATTGCTTTTGAGCGGGTCGAAATAAAATTCAACCTCGACGAAAAAGGAAAATCGCTCTCGGTCTATTTTAAAGAAGCCAAAGAAGCCAACAAACTGATTGAAGAATTTATGTTGCTGGCCAACAAGCGAGTGGCAGAATTCATAGGCAAAAAAGAAGAAAGTAAAACCCCAAAAACCTTTATCTATCGCATTCATGATAAACCCGACCCCGACAAACTGGCCAATTTCAACTCCTTTATCCAGCGCTTTGGCTATGGAATTCAAATGACTTCTGCCAAAACCATTTCGTCGTCGCTGAATAATTTACTGAACAACGTGAAGGGCAAAAAAGAGCAGAATCTGGTTGAAACGCTTGCGATTCGCACCATGGCAAAAGCGGCCTACTCCACCCGGAACATCGGACACTATGGTTTGTCATTCGAGTATTATTCACACTTTACATCGCCCATACGTCGCTATCCCGATATGATGGCACACCGACTTCTTGCGAAATATCTCGAAGGCGGGCGTTCGGCCAACGAACAGAAATTCGAAGATTTGTGCAAACACTCGTCAGACATGGAAGCGCGTGCAGCCAATGCCGAAAGGGCTTCGATTAAGTATAAACAGGTGGAATTTATGCAAGGGCACATCGGGAAAATTTATCCCGGAGTGATTTCGGGCGTCACTGATTTTGGAATTTTTATAGAATTGGAAAATAAAATTGAAGGAATGATCCCGATTCGCGAATTAGATGACGATTTTTACATTTTTGATGAGAAAAATTACGCGCTCGTAGGCCGGCATTCCAACAAAACCTATCAGTTGGGCGATGAGTTAACCGTTAAAGTATGGAAGACGAATTTGGAGAAAAAGCAGCTCGACTTTTTGCCGGCAAAAAACAGCGATAAAAATGTTTTGGAATAGCGAAGTCTAAAATACTTATATTTGTTCCTTAGTTCAACGAAATTTAAAAAACCAAAAAATGCAAAACAGCAGTGAAACAAGCAATAAAAAAGATCTCAACCGAGAAAATATTTTAAAAATTGCCCGCGAGATATTCAGTAAATACGGCTACAAAAAAACAACGCTCGACGATATCGCAAATGCCGTTCGCAAGGGAAAAAGCTCACTTTATTATTATTTTAAAAGCAAAGAGGATTTGTTTCAGGCTGTTATTATGAAAGAGGTGGATATTTTAGCCCATGAGCTGGAAATTGTGATCAACCGCAACACGGATCCCGTGGACAAACTGCGCGACTACATTTTAACTAAACTGACCACCTTCCGCAGCCTCGCTAATTTTTATCATGCTTTAGAAAACGACGTAACTGCCATCGGTTTTATCGACGACATTAAGCGCCGCTACGAACAAGACGAAATACGCATGATAAAACGGATTTTGATTGAAGGCGTGCGAAAAAACGAATTCGAAATATACGACTTCAACCTGGCGGCTATTGGAATTACCACTGCAATAAAAGGATTGGAAATGCCGCTTACCGCAGGCTATTATGGAAAAGTAAACTTAGAAAGCAGTGTGGATATTATTTTAAAGATTATGTGCTATGGGATTATGAAGCGGTAGAAAAAATGAAAGGCCGGTTCAACAACCAGCCTTTTCTCAATCAACCTAAACCTAAACTAAACCAAAAACCAAACCATCTTTGAAAATGGTGAGTAAACTTAGATATTTACTCTGTGGTAATAGCTTAAACATCTTTTTACAAAAAAGGTTTTCAAAATCTTCAATTATTTTTTTCAAAAATATTTTATTTATTGCTGTAACTCAATAACCATAGCGGCTTTGGAAGGAATAATTATTTCAAATAAACTTGAAATTTCTTTTGAACTGATGATATCGAATCCATTCTTGCAGTTTCCCATCACCTCCGAAAACCGTTTTGTTGACAATTTTTTCGCCTCATCGTTCTTATTGAGGATAACCATTACTTTTTCGTCATCGTTGTAACGAAAATAGGTATAAATGCCATCTTCGGGCACAAAGTGCATTAATTTCCCGGAATAAATTACGGTCTTGTTTTTTCGCCAGTTTTGAATTTTGGCGATGTACACGAATTACCCAAAGGACATGAATTAATTAAGGGATTGCAACTCAAACACTTTTTCGCCGCCGCTCCAAGTGCTTAGTATTTTTGTTTGTAGTATTTCTTGAGGGCTGGCATTCATTAAATCAGTACCGTTGGGCAACCAACCCAATTGATTCAACAGGGTTTGATAGGGGTAAGCACCTTTTATTCGCTCCTCTCCCAGCCTACTGCCGGCCCAGGCCATGTCGGAGGTACAATGTGTAGCAACAACAAAGTTATTGTTATAGGCAATTTCGCATATATTATCATAATATTCCTGATTGGCAATTTGCAAGCCGCTGTTCCCGGGATCGTCGGAATAGTCGGCCAACAGAAGTGCACCACGTGAACCCAGGGCACCATCGGCATAAATTTTTATGGTGTTCACCGTGAGACGTTCCTTTTTAATTCTCCCGTTTTTTACAAAATACTTTAGATTCTCGTCCGTGGGGTTTAACATGGCGTTTATACGCATTTTCAAACTTCCGTTTTGCTGCATTTTGTCCATTAGCAAAATTGTCTTTTTATCTAAGCCCCAATCGTTTTGATCCCAATTGCGGCCTAACACCCATTCGCCCCCGTATTTTTTGTAGTGCTCTTTCAGTATTTCATAAATCTCCCCCGGACTTTCCGTTCCGCGCAAATCGGCATACTGCATCAGGTTTGTGCCGTATCCGTTGAAATGGCAATGCGCATCGTTGAACCCCAGGTAAATAAATTTTCCCTCTGCATTGATAGTCTCTGCTGTCGCATATTTTTTTTGAATCTCATCAGAAGTTCCGGTAGCCACAATTTCCCCACCCCTAACCGTAAAGCTTTGTGTTTTGGAGAAATTTTCGTCCACCGTGTAAACTGTTGCGTTCACCACAATTAAGTCCACATTTTCTTTGGGATTGCAGGCATTCATAATTAAAAAAATTAGGACGGTAAAAACGAGCAGAGATATGCGTTTCATTTTTGATGAATTAAATTGCAATGTCATTTAGTTAACGAAACCAGACTTCGACTTCGCTCAGTCTGACAGTCACCCTGAGTCCCGAGTACTCAACGATTTTTCACCCCCAGTTCATCTTACAATTATTTGAACCTGAAGTCCAGTTTAAAATCGTAGAGCCAGGGTATTTTGGGATCTATTTTCTCGCGTTCTAAAATTTCCGGTAAATTTACAAAATCCCGTTCATTTATGTGGTTTGGCTTCCCGTAAAAAGTTACGATAATTGTATCGTCCTTTACCCTTATGTCGCCATCCGACCAGGCAAGTATATCGGTCGAAAGGTGTTTGGCATCCCAGTTTTTATAAGGTGCCGGCATTTTTTGCCTTAACTGATAGGTGGCCCCCTGGGCAATCATGGCCAGTGCCAGCTTCCCATATCTGATATTGAGGTTGAGGGCCGGGGCCCTTTTTATCCCCATTTCATTTTCGAATTTAAAGAATTCTTCAACGCTCCACCGCTTGTCATAATCTTCACAAATTAACTTCTTTGCATCCCTCTTTGATGTTGTAATAAAAGCATTAAACGTGTAATCGTTTTCGACCTCCCCGTGCCTTTCGGCAATAAGCCTGTATTGTTTTTCTTCTTTGTCGAACGAAAAGGTTGTTTCGGCGATTGCAAAGCCGGCCCACAAGCGTTTGTACGTAAGGCTTTCAATTATCCTCAGCACCCTGCTTGTTTTTATGGCCGGAACCAAAAGGTTATAGTTTTCATGCCCCCCGCCCACGCTTAACAGCCCCCTGGAGAAGTGCTCTTTGTCGGCAACCAACAATGAGGGGGAGCGGACAATCTTCCCGGTTTCATTTATTAAAATAGAAGTTGCTTTCGTGGTAGGCATTCCCGTTGACGACATGGTAGCCATTATAGGTTGCCCGGTTTGTGCGCTTACGCTAAAAAATGTCTGGAGCATTTTTTGGGACGGTGCGTTGGGATTTTTTTGTTTCATGGACATTACCCTTTTAGAACTGCTGATTATCCGGTGGGGGTCTACCGCGATTATATCTCCTTGGTAATGCCCCGACAGCTGCCTTTGGATACCTAAATTCAAAAGCATCGCCTGTGCTTGTTCCGTTGTATGTTTGTCCAATAAAAGGTGCACCTGCTCATCAGAGACCAACCGCCCCATGCCATTTGCCAACTCAAAGCCCTGGTGCCCCAGGGAGTTCTTTCTTCTAACACGGTTGATGCACAATGCCGACTCGTTAACTGCCTGCATGGCTATACGCGGGTCTAAACCCATGTCCCCTTTGCCTGTCCACCCTTTTATTATGTCCCATGCCCCCAACCTTAAAAGCTCAGGTACCAAAAGCCATATCCCTACCGAAGTCCCCGATACTTTT
>CAZNEV010000090.1:0-18255 GCA_964572085.1 uncultured Maribellus sp.
AACTTTTTTCAGAGCTTTCACAAAAGTGTGCACATGCTCATGCTGGGCACACACACGCGGTATAGTTAATTGCCGGTGCAGTGCGTATTCGAGCGGCACAGCTCGTATCAAAAGTAGTTGTAACTTGATAGGAAAGTGCTTCGAAATCGGCAACTAACCATACCGCCATCCGTTAATGCCAAGCAAAAAAATATGCACATCCAGCTGAACAATAAACAAAATAGTTGCTAAATACATTGTGCGTTTATTATCTTTGTAAAAACAATATCTTTATAATGGAAACTCTTTATCAGAAATTTGAAATTCTTTTACAAAGCACAACTACAGATTTTAAACGCTATTTATACAAACAAATCTCGTGGGATAACAGACTAATAGGGATTATTGGAGCAAGAGGTGTTGGTAAAACAACTATGATTTTGCAACACATCAAAGAGAATCTTGATAGCAAGAAAGCACTATACGTATCTGCTGACGATATGTATTTTGGAGAAAATAAATTGTATGATTTAACTGACAACTTCTATAAAAGTGCAGGAGAATATTTATTTATAGACGAAATTCATAAATACCCTAACTGGTCACGTGAATTAAAAAATATCTATGACTCATTTCCTTCTTTGAAAGTAATATTTACTGGTTCTTCAGTTCTTGATATATTAAAGGGGTCGGCGGACTTAAGTCGTCGTGCAATAATATACAAGTTACAAGGACTTTCATTTAGAGAATATTTAAAACTATTTCATAATTATGAAAATGAAGTTTATTCGTTAGAACAGATAGTTAATAACGAAGTGATACTTAAAAACATAAAACATCCTTTACCTTTATTTAATGACTATTTAAAACGAGGATACTATCCATTTGGACTTGAAAACGAAATGAGTCTACGTTTAGGACAAATAATTGTACAAACATTAGAATCCGATATTCCTCAATATGCAAACCTTAATGTAGGTACAAGTCGAAAACTAAAACGATTGCTTTCTATTATAGCTGAAAGTGTTCCATTTAAGCCTAATTTCTCTAAAATTTCGGAAATGATTAGTGTTAGCCGAAATTCCTTAGACGATTATTTTACGTATATGGAAAAAGCTGGACTTATTAGTCAATTACGTAATGAAACAAGCGGTATTAGAGGATTAGGAAAAGTTGATAAAGTATACTTAGATAATGTAAATATCATCTTTAACTTAGTTGGAGACAAATCAAATATTGGGAACATACGCGAAACTTTCTTTTTCAACCAAATGCGAGTAAAAAACGAAGTGATATCTTCGAAAAGCGCAGATTTTATTATCGATAACTATACATTTGAAGTTGGCGGAAAGAACAAGCAGCAAAACCAAATAGAAAAAGACGGTAAATCGTTTGTTGTAAAAGATGATATTGAATTTGGATACCTCAATGTAATACCACTTTGGGCATTTGGACTAAATTATTAGAAAATAAAATTAATAGATATTGCCAGGCGTTAACATGCGGTCATATTTCAGGCGGCGGGAGTTTGCAAACACTTGGTTTTAGCTTTTTAGCAAGTTTTTAACGGCTGGAAAGTTTTGAGTTCCTTTACGCCGCCCGAAAATATACCGCCATCCGTTAGCAAGCATTTGAAGAACACAAAATACAATTCGAGAAAATTAACTATATTTGGGTATGCAAATAGAAAGAACAAATAACGAAATTTTAATCCGGGTCGCTTCGAGTACTGACCTTACAGGATTACAACGGATTTTGGATTATATCAAATTCAGGGAAATAGCTTCCAAAAGCAAAGCAACCCAAGAAGAAATCGATGAACTTGCCAAAGAATCAAAATCGACTTGGTGGGATAAAAACAAAAGTCGATTCATTAAATGAATATCGTAGTTGACACGAATATAATTTTCAGCGGAATCCTAAGCCCCAACGGGACAATCTGCGACCTTTTACTCAATTCTCCCAACGCGTTCGACTTTTATGCGCCAACTTCCATATTGGACGAACTTGAAAGACACCATGAAAAATTATTGAAATTGTCCGGACTTTCAGAAGGCGAACTCGGTTTTTTAAAACGGACAATAATGAAAAAAAATCGACCTAATTGATTTAGAAGCCTTACGACAAATAGCTTGGGAGAAAGCTACTGAATTGACCAAAAATGTTGATGAATTCGACACACCATTTGTTGCGCTCAGTTTAGAATTAGCTTCACCACTTTGGACAGGAGACAAAAAACTGATCAAAGGATTAAAACAAAAGGAATTGATTGGGTTTTAAACACCGAAACGATAAAACAAATTAGAAACGACGGATAAAAACGCTTGCTAACAAATTAGGATTTAAGGCACAGTTGAGCCCTGAAAAAAGGCAGTAGGTTACAATTTACTACTGCCTTTATTCTGGACTTCACATTTGCGGCTTGCCAGCGTTTTCCCGTGCACTACGGATTGCCTCCGCCCCTAAGAGCGCGGAATCGGTAGCCCAGGCCGCGCTCAGCGCCTTAAAACATGCAGCCGATTTGTCTTCCTGCGCTGCCGTTCCCTTGTAACTTCCCATAAAACTTTCAGCCGAGCCCCACGCTGTTTGTAACATTCCCCTGTATTTTGGTTTCATTGCCGGCGTGGCAGTTCCAATAAAATTCCGCATCATTTTTTCTTGTTCGATGGCGATTTCCGCTGTGCGCCACATCCAAAGCTCGCGGCCGCTTTTGTTTAGATGATCGCGGATTTTTATTACTTCGCCAGCAAATAGTTCGGTTTTATCGTGACCGTAACAACGTGGACAATCCTTGTGACCAATGTAAAAAACTTCATCCAAGCCGGCATGAAAAGCGTCGGTTTCAAAAACCTCGCAAATTTCATCTGCCAAATCAAAAACTACCGCGTGAACCTCGGGGTGAAGCGGGCAATAGCTTTTGCAATACAAGCCATCGGGATTGGGCCATTCATATTTCTCCGGGAGTTGGATGTTAGGGGTTTCATCAAATTCGGGATAAACCTGAAGCAATTTTGTGGCGTTACTGTGTCAGGATTGATGTCCCAACAAATTGATTTGTGGAATCAAGCGGATGTTGTTTTCCTTTGCGCATTCATTATAGTTGTAATGAATAAAAATACGAGCGAGAAGAAAATAATACGTTTCATGATTGTCAGATTTTTATTGATTTAAATTTGATCGGCAATTTAACAAAAATCGCCTATTTTTGAAGGAACTTTAAAATTTGAAAACTATGTTGATTGTTATTTCTCCTGCAAAAAAGCTCGATTTTGACGCCTCGTCGGGCATTGAAAAATATACGCAGCCTGAACTGTTGGGGTATTCGGAAAAGCTGGTATCAAAACTGAAAAAGATGAGCCCCAAGCAAGTGTCAAAGCTCATGAATATCTCCGACGATTTGGGAGAGCTGAATTTTCAACGTTTTCAATCCTGGCAAATCCCATTTACACCTGAAAATGCTAAACAGGCCATTCTTGCGTTTAACGGTGATGTTTATCAGGGACTGGATGCCGGCTCACTTTCAGAAACAGTATTGGAACGGTCGCAACAAAAACTTCGCATTTTGTCGGGATTGTATGGCGTACTGAAACCACTCGATTTGATTCAGCCTTATCGTTTAGAAATGGGTACAAAATTGAAGTACAACAAGGCTAATAACCTCTACGATTTTTGGAATCCTATTCTTACCAAAAAAATTAATGAAGCCGTCTTAGAATCGGGCAGCGAGATAGTAATCAACCTGGCTTCCAACGAATACTTCAAAAGTATCGACAAGAAAAAACTAAAAGCGGAAATTGTCACCCCTGATTTTAAAGATTTAAAAAACGGCAGTTACAAAATGATTTCATTTTACGCCAAACGTGCCCGCGGCTTGATGACCCGTTTTATACTGGAAAATGATATTAGCGAAATATCCAACTTGCAGGCTTTCGAGAGCGAAGGCTACCATTTTAATCCGCGGCTTTCAACTGACGGGAATCCGGTTTTTACACGGGAAAAATAAGGGTTAGCTTTTACGGGAAGGCATGAAAATTACCCGCACAGCAGTTTTCATAGCTGTGCGGGAAATGTTCATTTTGATGAATTAAAACGGCAGGTCGCTGCCCATATCTTCCTCGGAGGGTGGCGGAACATCAGCGGGGCTAAACCCGGGAGGAGGTTCCGGAAGGTTTTCCGCACCTACTTTATCAATCTTCCATGCATTAACATTGTGAAAATATTTGCCATTGTATTCGCGCGATTCCAGATTGAAAGAAACTTCCACCTCGGTGCCGGGGGCAAATCCACTAATCAGCGATGTTTTGTCACCAAATAAGGTAAAGCACACTTTACGCGGAAATTGTTCGTCGGTTTCAATCACAAATTCTTGTTTGTTCCATTCTTTTCCGGCACGGCTCACGCCCGATTCAGGTTTTAATATCTGTTCGATTTTTCCTTTTACGCTTAATGCCATAATTGTAGATGTTATTAGTCTTTTACAATTTCAAGCAATTCAACCTCGAAAATAAGAGCAGAATTGGGTTTGATGTCGGCACCTGCACCACGCTCGCCGTAAGCAATGTTCGATGGTAGGTAGATTTTCCATTTTGAGCCAACGGGCATCATTTGCAATGCTTCGGTCCATCCAGGAATAACCTGGGTTACACCAAATACTACTGGTTCGCCACTTTCCACTGAACTGTCGAACACTTTTCCGTCGATGGTGGTTCCGTGATAATGCACACGTACCTGGTCTTCTGCGGTGGGTTTTGGACCGGTTCCTTCGGTCAGCACTTCATACTGCAAACCGCTTTCGGTAGTGTGAACTCCGTCGCGGCTTTTGTTTTTTTCTAAGAAAGCATTTCCTTCTTCAAGTGCTTTTTGCGATTCACGTTCTCCGGCACTCTCAAAAAATCTCTGAATAATGGTTTGTGCCTCTTCTTCCGTAAGGGTTGTTTCGCCCTTTGTAGAAGCAGCCTGAAAGGCCGATGACATGATGTCAACATCGATTTGACTTCCACCGGGTGCCATTTCCAATTGTTTTAGGTTATTGGCACCTACCAACACACCGATAGCGTAACTTGCCGAATCGTTTTGCGTTTGTAATTTTACATTTTTCATACCCCCTTGTTGGCATGATGTGGCTGTTGCTATTGTTAAGGCAACGGCCAAAAAATAAATAATTCTGCTTTTCATGTTTTTTTAATATTTAAACGATTTCTAATAATTCCACATCGAAAACCAAAGTTGAATTGGGCCCGATTGCGCCACCTGCACCTTGCTGTCCGTAGGCCAAATTGGACGGTATAAAGAGCTTCCATATCGATCCGGCATTCATTAACTGAAGTGCTTCCACCCAGCCCTGTATAATTCCATTCACCGGAAACACAGCCGGTTGGCCACGTTCTACTGAACTGTCGAAAACGGTCCCATCGGTAAGTGTACCATGGTAGTGACATTTCACCTGGTCGGTGGCCGAGGGTTTTTTACCGGTGCCTTCTTTTAAAACTTTGTACTGCAAACCGCTGGGCAGTTCAACCACGCCTTCATTCGACAGGTTCTCTGCTAAAAACTGCAATCCTTCTTCCAGATTAGCTGTTCCTTGTCCTTCGTTTATCTTTCCGATATAAGTTTCTAAAATTGAATTGGCTTCGCTGGGATGGATTTTTGGCATTTCCCCTTTGAAAGTGCTGTTAAACGCGTCGATAAAGACATCGGAGTTTACTTTTTTTACCCCGGTTTGGATAAGATTTCCAGCAATGCTCATTCCTAGCGCATAGCTAAATTGGTCGAGGTCGCCGGAGATTTTTTTTTCCGTCATATTTTGGTTTCAAAATTTAAGGGGGCGAAGATAAGGTAAATTTTTAGCAATTAAATATTTGCCCCTTTTTTTATTCCCCGTAGCATCTGAAATTTTCCAGGCGGCCCGGGAAGCCGCTCCATAAAATAACCGCATGCTGTCAATTGCCGGCGTACCTCACCTTTTGCGCTATAAGTTACAAAAATACCATTCTCTGCCGAAGCATTGTATAGTTTTTGAAAAATAGTTGGTGTCCACATTTCTGGCTGCTTTTCAGGTCCGAAAGCATCGAAATAAACCACGTCGTAGTCGGAAGGCAGCTTAAAATCGCTATTTAACAGGTCAGCTTCTAATTTTAATAAATTAAAATGGGGTGAAATGGTTACGGTTTCGTTCCATTTGCTTTCATGGATTTGGTGAAAAATTGATTCTGCCTCTTTCGAAATAGGTAGGCCGTAATGCAAGTGATTTGTAACTTCTTTGCTTAATGGAAATTTTTCTACCGAAATAAAGAGGGTAGAGCGTTTCGTGTTTTCTGCCGAAATAGCCGTCAACAGAGCATTTAAGCCGGTGCCAAATCCTACCTCGAATACCGTGATGCTGTTTCCCGGATGATGCAAATAGCCCCGTTCAATAAAAACATGGTTTGATTCGGTTATTGCCCCGTTCACCGAGTGATAATGTTCGTTTAGTTCCGGTAAGAAAATGGTTGGGGAACCATCGGCAGTGGGAACAATTTTAAAATTCATGGATTTTTATTATTTTCTATTCAGAAATAAGCGATTACTTTTACACCGCTAAATTAGAAATAAAATGTTAGTTAAACTATTCAATGAAAATCCAAATCCGCGCGACGTCCGCAAAATAGTTGAGGTGTTGCGCGACGGTGGTCTGATTATCTACCCAACCGATACGGTTTACGGTTTGGGTTGTGACATTACCAATGCCAAAGCGGTAGAAAAAGTGGCGCGATGGAAAGGTGTTCCCATCGAAAAAAATAATTTCTCGCTTATTTGCAGCGATTTCAGCCACTTATCGGTTTACACAAAACCCATTTCCAGTTCGGTGTTTAAATTGGTGAAAAAGAACCTGCCGGGGCCGTTCACTTTTATTTTCGATGCAAACAACAATGTGCCGAAATACTTTAAGGGTAAAAAGAAAACAGTCGGTATCCGTATCCCCGACAATAATATTATCCGTGCAATAGTTGCCGAGTTGGGCAATCCTATTGTTTCAACCTCCATTCACGACGAAGATGAAATACTGGAATACACCACCGATCCGGAGATGATTCATGAAAAATACCAGGATTTTGCGGACATTGTAATCGATGGTGGTCCGGGAGAACTGGTTCCGTCAACCATTGTGGATTGCACGAAAAACGAAATCAAAATTATTCGCGAGGGAAAAGGAGTATTGAAGTATTGACGGCAGTCCAAATCCTTGTTTAATGCTTCCAAAACGAAGGAGAAAACAACACTAATATGGTGAATAATTCAAGCCTACCAAGGAGCATGAGAAATGAAAGAAACCATTTGCCAACCGGTTTAATGTGAAGGAAATTCTCTGCAGGACCAACATTTCCAAGACCCGGACCAATGTTCCCAAGGCTGGTTGCCACCGCACCCATAGCCGATTCCATGTCGGGTTCGATTAAGGTGAAAATAATGGTGCTCACAGCAAAAATCACCAAGTAGATCATGAAAAATGCAAGGACATTATTCATCGTTTTCGAATCAACAAAATGCTTGTTGAACCGAACCGGAATTATAGCATTCGGATGGATCATCCTCCGCAGCTCATAATAACTGGTTTTGAAAAGAAGAACAATCCTCATGATTTTTATACCACCACCGGTTGATCCACCCGACCCGCCAAAAAAGAAAAGCGCGAAAATCAGGATAGTTAAAAAAGGTGTCCACAGCAAATAGTCGGTGGTGGCAAAACCGGTAGTGGTTATGATAGAAGCAACCTGAAAGAATGCATCCCGGAACGCTTTCTCCACTCCTAAGCTCGTGGTAATGAGAAGGCCGATGAAGATAATAATCGCAAAGGCAAATGTAATAATGTAATAATATTTGAATTCTTCATCACGAAATACCGACTTGAATTTTCCTTTGAGGGCGAGATAAGATAAAGTAAAGTTCGTTCCGGCAAAAAGCATAAAAAAAGTAATCACGTACTGAATAAATGGCGAAGACCAGTAGGCAACGCTTGCCTGTTTGGTAGAAAAACCGCCTGTTGCCATCGTGGTGAAGGAGTGACATACGGCATCGAATAAACTCATGCCGCCAATCCATAGCAATAAAGTTTCGGTTACTGTGAAGCCGAGATATATCACCCAAAGTGTTTTTGCGGTTTGCCGGATTCGGGGACTGATTTTGTCGGGAGTAGGACCCGGTACTTCAGCAACATACAACTGCATCCCGCCAATTCCGAAAACCGGCAATATGGCCAGCGAAAGCACAATTATACCCATACCACCCAACCATTGAATGATGCTCCGCCAAAACAATATTCCGTGCGGAAGGGCTTCAATATCACTTATTATGGATGAACCTGTGGTGCTAAAGCCCGACATGGTTTCAAAAAATGCGTTGGTGAAATTGGGGATTGAGCCGCTGAGGATAAACGGAAGGCTACCGAAAAACGAGAAAACAATCCAAACCAGGGAGACGATAATAAAACCTTCGCGTTTTCCAATGTCTTTGTTGGCATTCCAGGTGGCATACACAATAATGCCGCCAATCGCAATGTTAATTGCTGCCGAAATTAAAAACGCAAAAATATCATGTTCGTTATAAATAATTGCTACAAGCGATGAAAGCAACATAGCTACACCTTCAACAAACAATAAGAAGCCAAGTACCCTGAAAATAATTTTGAGATTCATGCTTAGGAAACCGTTTTTCGGTTGTTATCTAAAAAACCGTTCTAATTTTCTTATGCCCGCAGGCAGCGTAAAAACAACTACTTTGTCGCCTTCCTGTATGTGGGTATTGCCATGTGCAACGTAACCGTTTTCGCCGCGAATAATTCCTCCGATCCTGGCTTCTTCGGGGAAGTCTAAATCTTTGATGGGCTTTTCGGTTATTTTAGCATCTTTTTTTGCAATAAATTCAAAAACCTCAGCTTCGGAAGCCGTCAGACATTTAACCTTCGATATTTCGGCATTTAAAGTGAAGCGGTAGATATAGCTGGCAGCGTTCAGTTTTTTGTTGACAATGCTTCCTATATCCATTTTTTCTGCCAGGCCCATAAATGCCAGGTTTTCCACTTCTGCGATAGTGCGCCGAACTCCAAAGGATTTGGCAAGGTGACAGCTCAAAATATTTGTTTCCGAACTTCCGGTGGTAGCCACAAACGCGTCCATTTTATCTATGCCCTCTTCGCGCAATAAATCCACGTTCCTGCCGTCGCTGTGGATAACCAAAACATTGCTGTGTTTCACTGCAATCTCTTCGCAACGGGCTAAATTGCTTTCTATTACTTTAATGCGGTATTGGTCGCCCAATTTTTCAATCGTTTTTTGTGCCACCCGGCTACCCCCCAGAAACAATATGTTCTTAACACCAAAAGGTTTTTTCCCGGTAAGATCGAAAATCATTTGCTGTTCGCTGCGGGTAGTGATGAAAAACACAATATCTTCAGGTTTAATATAGTCGCTTCCATTGGGGATAATGGTTCCATTGTCCCGGTTTATGGCTACCACCATAACGTGGTTAATGTCATCGGCTAACTCTGCGAGTGTTTTGTTTAAAATTGTAGCATTGTCGCGCACCTTGATTCCCATCAACAATAATTTTCCGCCCGAAAATTCGATGAGCTGCCGTGTTCCGGTTTGCCGGATAGATGCCACAATTTCTTTGGCTGCCAAACTTTCCGGGTAAATCAACTCATCAATACCCATTTTTCTGAGTTTTGACTTATAGTTTTCCATTAAGTATTCGGAATTGTTGATGCGGGCAATTGTGCGCCCTACGCCGAGATATTTTGCCATGGAACAAGCTAACACGTTGCGCTCTTCGAATGGGGTTACTGCTATAAACAGATCAGCCTTTCCCAATTCTGTTTTTTTCAAATCCTGAAAAGAGTGGGCTGAACCTGCGATGGCCATCAAATCCACGTCGTTGCTGATTTGTGTCAATTTCTCGGGAGAATCGTCCAATAAAACAATATCATGGTCTTCGTTGGTCAACATTCTAGCCAAATGAGTGCCGACTTCACCGGCGCCTGCAATTACAACTTTCATACCTAAGCTCTTAAAATTTCAGCCGGCAAAGTAACTGATTAAGTTCCGAACTATCATCGTTACATTCCAATATTATTACGGTGCCGGGTATTCAAACAATCCGAAAGTTACCAATTTTCAACGAAAGCACCATTCATGTAAGTATGATGTATTTTTGAAAAGATAGGATTGTCTTCATTTACAAGTCTTCTGTTGGTAACAATAATTACAGATTGTTGCGGCAAGCGGGTTAAATTCTTCAGGTTCCGGGGGTTGATTAAATAATCGAAAGATATTTTATCCGTTTTAGGATGAGCAATTTGATCTAAAGCAATTGTTTTTCCTTCAAAGAAAATTAATCCGGATTTTAAAACAATGTGGTCGGTAACCGTATCATTCATGGTCAAAAAAATCGGATTCTTTAATTTTTGCTTTTGATTTGTCTCTGCGATAGCGCGGTGAATATAGGCTTCGTCGGCTATTTTTTGTTCGCTTACAACAAAGTTTGCTTTGCTTTTATAAAGGTGCACCACTGCAAATCCATCATTGTTATAAACTATAATTTCACTCTTTTTCGTTTGTTTTACTTTGTCTGACAAACAGGATACTGAAATGATTAGAATAAATGCCAAAGTCGTCTTTAAATAAAAATGGCGATGATTTTGCAGAAAAATGAATGTTGAAAACAAAGTGGCAGCTAATAACAACAATTGTAATGAATTGATTTGCACAGAAATTACGGAGCCCGGCAGTTGCTCAATAAATTTGAGAAAGACATACACAAACTTCAACAATAAATTGAGGGTAAAGGAAATGAGCGTTGATAATATCGGAATTTTTGAAAACAATAGCAGCGCAATTCCTTCCGGGATTAGAATCATTACCGATGGGATTGCAATAGTATTGGTAGCCCAAAAATAGGTGGGTAGTTGTCCAAAATAAAAAACCGATAAGGGAAAAGTAGCTATTTGTGCAGCAAGCGATACCGTTAATAAATCCCAAAAAAAGCTCAAAACTTTGTTTTTAACTTTTACCAATCGAGCAAACTTCGGTTGAAGAAATACAATGCCAAATACCGCACAATACGAAAGTTGGAACCCCATATCGAATAAATTGTTGGGGTTGATAAGCAAGAGAAAAAAAGCCGAGGCAGCGAGGGAGTTATAGACATTGGCTTTTCGGTTCAGGTTTTCGCCCAAAACAAAAATAGTGAACATAGCGGTGGCGCGCATTACAGATGGCGACAGGCCGGTAACAAAGGCGTAACCCCAGAGAATTAATATCGTTCCCAAAACGAAAACTGCCCTTCCGGTTTTGTGTTTTTTTAAAAAACCGAAAATCAACGAGATGAGCCACCAAACCACCCCCACATGAAGCCCGGAAACTGCCAGAATGTGCATGGCCCCTGCCGATGAAAACACGCGTTTGGTTTCCGGATCAAGATCGCGCTTGTAACCCAAAGTCAAGGCTGAAAGGATTTCAAGCTCCTTTTTGTCAATAGCTTGGCTACGATAGATGTTTAGTAGCTTTTCGCGATAAATTTCGGCACGTGTTTGTAATGAGTGAGCTGTTTTTCCTGTAGTTTGCCAACTGGTTTCGCGTAAATAAACCTGTCGGTAGATTTTTTTTAATCCCAAATACCTTTTGAAATCAAATTCATAAGGGTTGCCATTGTTCCTGATCAATTGGGGAGTTTGATCGAAGATAATGGTCTGGCCGGGCATCAGTTGGGCCGGTTTACTGCCCTTTTCAAAATAGACCACTATCTTTTCGTTCGTTACACTAAAAGTTTGAGTCTGGTTAAATCCTACGATTTTAATTAATGATTTGAAGGAGTTCTCTTTTTCTTGTGGCACCTCTAAAACTAGACCTAAAAATTTGCCGTTTTCATAAAATACAGGTTTTTTGTTGAATTCTTGATAAATAAAAAGCCCAAGAAGGATAAACACAAAGTGA
This sequence comes from uncultured Maribellus sp., assembly GCA_964572085.1. GTDB lineage: Bacteria > Bacteroidota > Bacteroidia > Bacteroidales > Prolixibacteraceae > Draconibacterium. The sequence continues at coordinate 11,946 of CAZNEV010000090.1, forward strand.
ACACCCACGCCAAAAATTAAACCGGAATGGTAGCTGTAATTTTTATTGACAACGATTAATGATACGGTAAGTACAATTGTGATTCCGATAGCAAACGTTCCGCCCACAACGTTAAAATGGGCTGCAATTATACCAGCAGCAAGAGCTATGGCGATGCGCAGAAAGGGAATTTTTTGTACTGTTTTCTCCAATTTTTCGGTTTGAAAGATATTCTATCAAAACGAAAAATATAACAGGAGGGTTACAACTGTTTCTCCGGAGCTTTTATGCGATAATGGGGTTGTACCTTGCCTTGAATGATGTTGTTCAATTTGCTTTTCAGCAAACGCTTGCGCAAAGGTGATAAATAGTCAATAAAAAGTTTGCCTTCGAGGTGGTCGTATTCATGTTGAATTATCCGTCCGGCGTAGCCTTTGTAAACTTCGTTGTGTTCAACAAAATTTGCATCGAAGTATTTAATGCGTACCACATCGGGGCGTAACACGTCCTCCCGGATTTCCGGCAGGCTCAAACAACCTTCGTTCATCACCCATTCTTCTCCGGTAATTTCCAGGATTTCAGGATTGATAAATACTTTTTTGAATCCTTCCAATTCAGGTTCTTCGTCGGCACCCGAGCTGGCATCAATTATAAACATCCTGATGGACATGCCCACCTGGGGTGCAGCAAGCCCAACCCCATCGGAATAATACATGGTTTCCCACATGTTTTCGATAATTTCACCAAGATTTTCATAATCTTTATCTATAGCCCGTGATTTTTTTCGCAGCAAGGGGTCGCCGTAAACTGTAACCGGATATTTCATTTTAATGTATTTCGTTGTTGCTCCAAATAACTTTGTAGAATAATGGTAGCGCTAATTCCGTCCACCATCGCTTTATCTTTTCGTTTTTCTTTTTTTACACCTCCCTCAATCATGGTTTGAAAAGCAATCTTCGAGGTAAATCTCTCGTCAACAATCTCCAATTGTATTTCAGGATAGATTTGTTGAAACTTCTTCAAAAACGGATTTATGTACCTAACAGCTTCGGAGGCTTCGTTGTTCAATTGTTTTGGGTAGCCCACCACCACTTTTACCACCGTTTCCTTTTGAAAATATTCCTTCAGAAAATCGAATAAGGTGTGCGCGGGAATAGTGGTCAGCCGGCTGGCAATAATTTGCTGTGGATCGGTAGTTGCCAGCCCAACACGCTTTTTTCCATAATCAATCGCTAAAATTCTTGCCATTACAATCCCTGTTTTTCGAGCCTGCAAAAATAGTGAGTATTACCAATAAAAAAAAACTTCTCAAATCTCACTTTTACAGTGCTTTATAAAAGAACGAGTAGTTGTGCGGGCTTTTGGCATAAGCTTTGCATATTGAACAGTATATCGATATATAAGGCGCCAAAAGAGAAGTTTAAATCATCTAAAAACAAAAAGAAATGAACGCAATTAAAATTAGACTGCTTGCTACGATGATTACTCTGGTGGCAGTTACTATGGCAACACCAAATTCAACAGCACAACGTCGTTCTACCGGTAGCAACCGGGTGGAAAGCGGGCAAGAATCCCCTGCCCGCAAAGCTAACGAACGCGCGGTACAAACTAAAAGTACTTCCAGAAGTTCGGATAAAGTACAACAACCTTCCTCCAATCGTTCGGCTAGCCCGGAGCGCCAGGTGAAACGTCAAACCACGACGGCTCCTTCAAACAATCGGCAAGAGAAACGCCAGGTAGCACCTCCGCTGAATACCAACACCCGTCAAAGGAATGAAAGTGTAAGCCCGGGCAGCAATTCAAACCGAAACAGCAATAGAAATGGAACAGTGAATCGCAGTTCAACAAGCCGCGACAATCAAAATAGCAATCGTGCAACTGTTCGTACTAATCCTGGAACACAGAATTCTGTTCGCACAAAATATAATCTCAATAACAACGATAAGCGCTATTCTACCACCCGGGATTATCGCGGAAGCAACAATTACTGGTCGAATCAAAATAGAAGCAGTGGAATGAATTATAACCGAAACGACAATCGTTTTTACCGCAATTACAATCCAAATAAAAGCAGCCACTGGGACAGAAGCTGGGAACGTTACAGATGGAACCACACGAGCTGGGTTGACTATTACCGTGGGTACAATCCGTATGCCTATCGATACAGTAAATATTATTATCACCACAATCGGTATGGACACGTGATGCGCAAGTTCGTTTTTGCACCGCAAATATTTATCCATAACAACCATCGCTATTATTCTTACGGCGGACATTTTTTCAGGCATGTCAGAGGAGTGGGTTACGTGTTGGTAGATATTCCTTTTGGATTGGCTTTCGACTATTTGCCAACTGCCTATGAGCAGGTTTATATTAATGGATACCTCTATTTCCGGGTTGGCAACCTGTTTTTTGAACACACGAACTTTGGTTTCCAGTTGATTCACTACCCCGAAAGGTATTTTGCCTACAATAACGAATTTTCAAATAATGGGTACTATTTCGACGATTATTACTAACGTTTGAATACATTCATTTCTTTTAACTGCCCTTCGGGGCAGTTTTTGTTAAGAATTACGTTATTTTTAGACCCTTAAAATATTTACTAAAATCCGTATGAAAATGAATTCAAAATTAAAACGTGACCAAATTCCGACACAAAAGGCACTTGACTGGAGAAAAAATTTCAAGGAGGAAAAGAAGATGAGCTTTACCCTAAAGGTTCCACAAATCATACTTCAAAAAGAAACCTATAAAAAACTGGCCGGTGAAAATGAAAACCGGGTGCGTATTTATCTGGGCTTGCAGCCGAATGACGAATCGAAGCAATACGAACTCTGTGCTTTTGCTGTCTCGGCTTTTCTGCTGGGCAGCGGCGATGTGTATGTTGACTACGAAACACCGGTATTTAAACTCGAAAGACAAAATGTGGATTATTCGTCAAGGACGGCAGAGGTACGCGAGAGTTTAAAACGGTATCGCAGTTGGCGTGCCGGGGAATTAGATGTTGATGAGAAATATGCTGACTGCAGGCAATACATTTATCCAAGTGCCTATTTGCTCACCAAGTTCGAATTGCATGAGATTTTCAATGTTCAGGATAAAAAGGAAGCACAAATAGAATTTGGTATTTCAAAAACTATGGATGCCATGATTATTCCGGGAAATGGAGAAACCAGAGGACAGAAAGTTATGATGGAGGTTTATAACCATGCAGTGCCTTGCCCGCCAAATTGCGACGACCGGAGCCCGTATAATTTGTAACCTAATCATCCGAAACCAACGTTTAGCGTGAAGTTTTATTACATCCAGTGGATGCCTATTCTGATCCCTTTTATAGTAGGCCTTATTAAATTCAAATCGCTTGAAAATTTAAAATGGTTGTTCTATTTTGTCTGTTATGGAGTCGCCAACGAAATAACCTCGGTGGTTTTAATTGCTAACGGTGCACGCAACACCATGCCCTTAGCCCACCTTTACACCTATGTTTCTTTTATACTGCTGTGTTTCTTTTATCGCGCTATGCTTCCTCCAACCATAAACAAGAAGTGGTTTTACGGCATTATGGGCGGTTTCACGCTTTTTTATAGCATCTATCTTCCTTTTCGAAGCATTTATTCTTTTCCAAGTTTGCCACAAGCCGTTTCTATATTTATAATTGTCGCATTTGCCGTGATCTATTTTTATGGCGTAATGGTCGAAGCGCGGATCACCAATCTCCGGAAAGAACCCCTGGTTTGGATCAACATAGGAATGATCATTTATTTTTCGGGAAGTTTGTTTTATTCTGTCCTTTTCAATCTGATACTGGATTACTCGCGAGCCTTTTCACAACTTACCACCGTTTATTTCGCTGCATCCAACGCCTTGTTTTATATCTTAATTGCTGTCGGGCTTTCTAAAAAAAGGAACCGTTCTTTATCTGCTGAACGCAAAAGGAACGGTTCTTTTTAAATATCCTGTCTCGGACTTAAAAAGTCCGGTTCCCTCCTAAAAATTAGTATAATCCCACTTTCCGCGGATAGGACGGTCGAGCATCAGGTTTGCCGATTCGTCGCCGGTGAATTTTTCAGCGATGGGATCCCACAATAAAGGGCGTTGTATTTCATAAGCGATATTTGCAATATTGCAAACCGCAGCGGTACTATGGCCAATGGTAACGTCGGAAATTGGTTTCGAGCGTTTTTTAATTGCATCAATCCAATCCTGATAATGATTATCGCTATAATAAACGCGTTTATCGGTTTCTTTTAAATTAGCTTTGGCCAGCTTTTCATTCGGGAAGGTGCGCAGGAAGCTGCGACTAACCTCAACTTTCCCTTCGGTTCCGATAAACTGAACAGCATTGCCGTCTTTCTCGCCGCCCCAAATTTTATGGTTCATGCGCGTACCGTTATCATAAATCATGGTTAATCCGTGAGTTTGTTCCGGCTTGGAAGGAGGAATGAATTGCACGGGTGCCGATCCGTCCTTGTTCATTGCCCATTGTGCAACGTCAAACATGTGTGCACCCCAATCGGTAATTAAACCACCACCAAAATCACGATAGCCACGCCACCACGCCCACGGACCTTCGTGCGGATGGGCAGGCGCCAAAATTTCGTTGAACCCGCGATAAAGCGATGGCCCTATCCATTCGTTCCAATCCAAACCTTCCGGAACAGGTTGTGTGGGTAAATCGCATTGTTTAACAGGTTCACCAACGCTCACGTTTATTTCTTTGATTTCGCCGATATAGCCATTGCGCACCAGTTCAACCGCGTGGCGGAAGTCGCGCCACGAGCGTTGCATGTTTCCCGTTTGAAAAACACGGTCGTATTTGCGGGTGGCATTCACCATGGCACGTCCTTCGGCAACCGTTAACGCCATAGGTTTTTCACAATAAATATCTTTTCCGGCTTTTGCAGCATCAGCCACCATTTGTGCATGCCAATGGTCGGGCGTGGCAATTACCACGGCATCAATGTCCGGGCGTTCCAGCATTTCGCGATAGTAGTGGAATTTGTCCACCTGAGAATTGACGCTTTTGCCGGCGTTGTTCTTTTTTGCTGCTTCGGCAAACATGTCCAACTTGCTTTTATAAACATCACTTGCTGCAACGGCCACTGTTTCTTTACATTTCCCAATGCCGTTAAGCAGGGTGTAAATCTGTTTTCCGTTACCGATATAGCCAATGTTAATACGGTCGTTGGCAGCCACAAAACCGTTTCCTCCCAATACATGGCGGGGAATAATGGTTACCGCGGCAGCTCCCACCGCTGTTTTACCGATAAAATTTCTACGATTCATTTTAGTCATTTTCTACAGGTTATAATTGATTTATACATGCTGAATTTGATTTCAGCGTTTCCTAAATTTTTACAAAGGGCAAATTTGGTTTTTTTTATTTTGTAATCAAAACGAATTCGACATGACTAAACGAAACTTGAGCATTAAAGTAAATTTTATGTATAATTATGTTTTCTACTGTCGCAATCGGTTTGGTTTTAAAGAAAGCCGCTCAAAAGAATAAGTCGAACTGGTGGTGGCCAGTATCATTTTTGGATTTTTTGCTCAGGATGTAAACAGAGTGCTTCAGTGGATTGGCCGGCATTGTATAGCAGCTACGTGGTTTCCAACGTTCCTAAATGGTATTGGTGGAGGTTTAACGGCTACGGTTATTTCTGCACCCATTAAAACCATTAGTGAGCTATTGATAAAAACCGCGATTTGTATTAAACCGTAAGCTCAATCTTGGAAGAAAGAGTTCCTGTCGTCATCTTCGTCAAGTTCGATTCCTTCCGGATGATTTTCGTCCACGACGGTGAATTTCACTTGTTTGGCCAGAAGTTCCTCATTGGTTTTTACCAAGCGTTTGTTTTCTTTTCTGCTCTTCCAAAGGCTCGGGTAAAAGTACACAAAAGCTAAAAGGTAGCCCAGAATGATGCAGCACAAGATAACCAGAGCCAGTGGTACACCGCCGATTTCCCAAAGCAACAGATGAACGGTAATCTCAGTGGAATTCTGCAAGGTGAAAATCACCAGCAAAACGGCTAAAATAAGTAAGACGATAATGATTGCTTGCATTTCTTTTTTTTGTGAATATAAAAAAAAGCTGACAGTTTTGCATTATCATAGTTCATTTTTGTTTTTCAATGACTTTGTTGTTCCCGACGCTTGTAGAATTCTAATATTCGTGGTCTCAGTATTGTACCCCAATAATCATTAATTATTATGCAAATCAAATTCGGATTAAAGTTAACGAATTTTATGGAATTGAAGAATTTTTAAATTATTTTTCCTCAAATACCAAATTATTCTTACCTTGTACTTCTTAATGTATATTAGTCTT
>CAZNEV010000091.1:0-17729 GCA_964572085.1 uncultured Maribellus sp.
CGCCTTTAAATCCCCACCTCACGGATTTTGCACGGCGCAAACATGCTCGTTTCATTATATAAGAATTTTATTAAACCCAGGAGTACTCCTGGGTATTAATTCAACAAAATCCGAGTGTACATCCCGTAGGAACACAATAGTGATATATGTCTGAGCCGAAACATATTATTTCTACTCCGTCAACATATCCGCCATCCCAGTAATACCGACACCCTTGGCAGTAACCATCATAAAAATTACCATATTCTGCTTGAGCATTGGCAGTATTCCCAAGTATATTTAAACTAAGATCATTACACTTTACTATTGTTTGAGTAAGGAAAATATTCCCAATAACAACCACAAGGAGTAAAGTGCCTAAAATAATATTTCTAAATTTTTTCATGTTTAATATTTTAAATTAAAGTAGATTTATTAATTTGAAGAATGTCAATATTTTATTTTATTTGCTCCCGAAAGGGGAGCTACCACTTCTGGAGTAAAAACTCACCGGTTAGTACTACGGAGCGGTATAGCCCCCCTTGTATTTTGATGTTGTTTCCCAATAGGTTGTCGGCAGGTTTTGTTAAGCCCGGCACCCCACATATCTGCTTTATAAATGAAATCAATTCAGAGGAGTAATGCTGATGCACTTTTTCAAGATTTATCAGACGAATAGTAATTATCGTTATTTGAAAGACATTTTTCATAACAATCCTGATTAGAACAATTAATAACCAAACTTACCGATTGTGCAGTAAAAATGTGCCCGTTTAATCATTTAGTTTGTAAGCATTTCGTTTACAAATTAATTCTACAAGTTTACTGTTTGAAACCGGTATCTGGTATAATTTTTGATGTGCCAATTTCACCTCAAAATCAATCCTTTCCACTTCAAGTAAATTTATCAGGTAAGACCGGTGGCATCCTTTTTATTCCGCAGAATCCTCCAAATTTTACGGATAAGCTACCTGCCCACTGATTTTTAATATGGCCGGGGAGTCTTTCCCATTATAATGCACCGTAATGGTTTTCTGAAATACCCCCGGAAAAGCGGCGTCGTATTTCACCTTTACCTGTCCCGATTTGCCCGGTTTCACGGGTGCTTTAGTCCAGTCGGCCGCCGCACAGCCGCAGGAAGTTTTTACTGCAGAAATAACCAGCGGCGTTTCCCCCGGGTTGGTGAATTCAAAAATGTATTCTGCTTCTTTTTTGTAGGTTAGCTTACCGAAGTTATACTCTGTTTCAAAAAATTGGATTAGAGCATCATTCTTAAATCGAGTTGATGAACAGGAAACCAAAAGAAAAAGGCTGGCCGGCAATAACATTTTTCTCATATCAAATTTATTGATAAATTATTAACTATACATTAGGGTCTGGCGTGTATTCCTCTTGAATTTTTGTAAGATTTAAATTATTATAGACAATTTGTTCCAAAACTTTCATCAGGTACCTTTCCTTTTCTATAAGGTTTTTATTTAAAACTTCCAGCCGACTTATTTTACCTAAAATTGCAATTATACATTGTTTTGGGCTTTTATTTAAATGATACTCTACTATGTATTGAATAAAAATCGCAACTAATTAATCATAGTTATTCAGAATTTTTTTTGCACTCCTCAAATAATCATCAGTCAAATCAGGATATGAACTATTTGGTGTGAAAAACGAAGTTATAACAAACTTTTTATCCACTATAAAGTAGTGGGGGAGAAACTTTTTATCAGCAGGGATATTAAAACCTCCATTCTTTTTTGATAAATGGTAAATTTTCTTTTGATAAATTCTGCTTTTTATTTTTGGATTGTAACATGAGGTAATTATGCATATATCTCTGTTTGTACTAAAGTTAGAAAAGTAAGATTTAACTTTTGTTATAGCAAAATGAATACAAGACATACAAATGTCTTCCGAATATGGGATATAAACAATTAAGCAAGGTTGTGAGATACTTTCGGACAATAGCTTTGTGTTTGAATTATCTATGTCACAAGAGATTTCCAAATTCTCCACTTTGTAACCCTGATTACTAAAAGATGAATTAATGCTTTCTTTTAATTGCAGATTTAAAATTTGTGCCTGCCCTAAATTGTCATTCAATGAACCACAATCAGCGTTCTTACGATGTATTACTAAAATCAGAAAGATATTTACAAGTAATACTAAAATAATTAAAAATGTTTTTATGTTTTTTGTCGGCATTTCCTAATTGTCTCTTAAAGTGTATTTTATAATTACTGGATTATCGCTTTCATTTATATTTGAGATAATATCCTTAGAAGTATTGTCCAATAATTCTTCTGAAATGACATATCTCAAATATCCAGGCTCACAAACATAAATTAATACATTATCTTTAATTAAGTTTGCGGGAGGTAATTGTCCCATTAAATTAGTCTCATTAAAACAGATTTTTGTTTCTCTAGTAGCTTTGTCAATTTTAGCAATAAAAATATTTTTGTGGAGCAAAAAATGAACAAATAAATTTTTATCGTTCTCCACAATATTAATGATAAATGCATATTCGTCATTATTTCTCATAAATGTTCGATAAAAATCTTTCCTCTTTTTTTTAGGTAATTGGTCAATTGTGAAAGTATACTTGCCAAAATCTAACTCCAATATTTTTGCAATATCAAGATGTTCTTTGTCAATCAGATAAATGCTATTGGAAGGGAAAGTGTAATTAAAATAGACATGGTCATTAATCTGGTGGAATGGCACATTCATTGTTGTTGGGAGAAAATGAACATTGTCTGGTAACTTTCCCGTTTTCTTTACAATTTTTTTCATCTTTACAGAATAGAATAATAAACTCTCGTCCCTTCGCTGACCGCCTTTAGTGTAAAATATATAAGTATCTTTGGTGATAGGCTTAAAGTGACCCAGCGGTAGTAATTCTGATGCTAATAGAATTGTTCTATTATAGTTCCCATTTAAATCATATATTTTAATCTTTCTGCTTGGGGCATCAAGTATTTCAATTTCGTTGTTGAATGAATTGATGTCAAAATCGACTATACTAGCATATTCACTAAGTCCTTTTCCTATTAAATCTTTTGTTGTGAATACAAATTCGCCTTGTTTATTAAATACAAATATTGCTCGTTGGTCAAGGTCTAGAATATAATACCTTTCATCATGTTCAATAATTTTGTGGCAGCTTGCAATAAGTGATTTTGGGGAGGTTTCGAGTTGAACTAATTCTATGGATTTACACCATTCTTTTAAATCAATTGACTTTGCATTATCTGGTTTTAAATTTATTACCAAATTGTCATCATTAGCTTTTCGCGAACAAGCAACAACACTTAATGCAAACAATAAAATATAAATATATTTATTGCTTAACTTCATATCAGGTAATTAAATGATTTACTGAGGCTAAAAGCAAGCTTTTTTTTGGAGAATCTTTTTACTGCCTCAAATAAGATATTAAATAAAGGGCTGTCTCAAAAGGTTGAGACAGCCCTTTATGAGCTAACAAGGCATTTCTGGGACACAAATGTCCCATTGATAACCTGTAAAGTAAGGACAATATGTCATGGGAACACCTCCAAGTGGAGTCCATTCCCAATGACAGTCTTCATACCAACAAGAACCATAACCACCTGAGTTACAAGTGATCGTTACTTCCGGTAGTTCGGCTGCATGTGCTAATTGAATTTTGAGCTTATCTAAACTAAAGCTAGCAGTATTATCAATTTTTGTGTCCAAAATGGATAGATTAAAAAACACAAACGACACAACTACTAAACCTATAATGATATTTACTTTTTTTCTCATTTTAAAAATTTAAAGATTAATAATTGACTTAAATCTGTAAGTTCTTTCCTTAAAAGAATCTTATCTACTTTTATTGTATCTTTGCTCCCCAAAGGGGAGCTACCACTTCTGGAGTAAAAACTCACCGGTTAGTACTACGGAGCGGTATAGCCCCCCTTGTATTTTGATGTTGTTTCCCAATAGGTTGTCGGCAGGTTTTGTTAAGCCCGGCACCCCACATATCTGCTTTATAAATGAAATCAATTCAGAGGAGTAATGCTGATGCACTTTTTCAAGATTTATCAGACGAATAGTAATTATCGTTATTTGAAAGACATTTTTCATAACAATCCTGATTAGAACAATTAATAACCAAACTTACCGATTGTGCAGTAAAAATGTGCCCGTTTAATCATTTAGTTTGTAAGCATTTCGTTTACAAATTAATTCTACAAGTTTACTGTTTGAAACCGGTATCATCTTTATCCTAGTCAAATAATAATAACATAGCGGAATAAAGTATAAGCTCACCAGCGTACCGATAAACATCCCACCGATGACCACTACGGCCAACGGCTGTTGCAACCGTGAGCCCATATCGTCGCCAAACAGAAATGGAACCATGGCCAGCATGGTGGTGACGCTGGTCATGATAATCGGTTTCAAGCGGCGTTTGCCACCCAGGTGTATCGCCTCGATTACAGGCAGGTTTGTTTTCATCAACTGGTTGATGGTATCGATTTTCAGGATGGAATCGTTGATGATGATCCCGGTCATTACAATAATGCCGATAAATGCCATCAAGTTCAGGCTGTTTCCCGTAAGCCAAAGCAGGATTAATGCCCCGGCAATGTCGATGGGTATCTCAATCAGCACAATCAGCGGTTGCAGCAACGATTCAAACTGTGCGGCCAGGATGAAATAGAGCAGCAACACCGATACCAGCAGAATGACCGCCATCTCCTTAAACAGCGTCACATTTTCCAAAAGGCTGCCGCGCACCTCGGTTTCCAGTTCAGGGAACGATTCCAAAACTTCATCGTAAGCTGAAACAACAGCACCGGCCCCTTTTGCCGAAACCTCATAATTCAACGGAATAAAGATTTCGGATTTACCTCCCTGAATTGTTTTGTAATCCGCTCCCGCCTGAACAGCAACCAGCGACGACAGCGGTATAAACTCGTTGTCTTCCGAGCGTACCCGTGCCGAACGAATAATCTGGTCGAGCGGTTTTTCCTCGCCCGATAAAAAAACCGGAACCTGATACTGCCCCTGTTTCAGCGTAAATACCTGAAACTGGTTCAGGGCTTTTTTCAGTACAGATATAACCTCATTTACCGGCACTTTATACAGCAAAAGCCGCTCGTAATCGGGCACAATGGTATAGTAATCCTGAAGGCGCAGCTTGTTTTTCATTCGAAATCCGGATATTTCTTCCGTTTTGGCAAGCACATCCTGAACCAGCACCGGCTCAGGCAGGTCGGCAGCATTTTTGTTCCTCAGCCGTACTTCAAGCGGCGCCGAGCGGCTGTTAAATACCCTTTCAAACAATGTAGGCGGTGGCGCAATATCCACAATCCCCTCGGGATAATTGGTCTGACAATACAGTGTAAACTGTTCGATTAACCGGGTTAAATCGCTTTCGCTTTTTGCCTGTACATACAACTGGGTTTCCGAAGCATCCTGTTCGCCGGCTGCATCCAGTAAAAAATCCTGTTCGCCTATCATACCCGACGAATGCTGCAACAGTGCCTTGTTTAGTGAAAGAAATTCACTCAAACGCTTTTGATTTTCAGCAACCGTAATATTCCGGTTCCAGTCGATATTAAAAATGGCTTCTGTTTGTTTGAATACCGGGAATTTCTCCTTTTTAATACTGGTAAAAATAAAATAACCGGCCACAATCAGCAGCAATGCGAAAGTAAAAAACAGTACGTGATACCGGAATACAAAATCGAAGCCACGGGAATAGGAACCCTCGATGTGGCTGTAAAGGCGGATTCTGTCCAACGGGTTTTTCTTTGGATAGCTCTTGATCCCCGCTGTTTTCGGTTTTCGGTAAAACAGGCGAAAATAAACCGGTATCAGGGTGAAAGAAACCAACAAGGAAATACTCAACCCAATAGCTACTGCCATTGCCTGGTCATAAAACAATGCCCCGGAAATGCCGCTCAGAAAAATAAGTGGTACAAAAACGGCGCAGGTGGTTAATACCGAACTGATTAACGGCCGGATGACTTCGTTGGTGCCTTTGATGCACGCATTGTTTAAAAGTTTGATATTGTTTGAAAGTTTATCCGTATTCCGTATTCCGCCTCCTTCAAACTTCCCCTGCCGGTATTGCATAATATTATCAACAACTATAATCGAGTTGTCTATCATCATCCCAACTCCGAGAATCAATCCTGAAAGCGAAACAATGTTGATCGAAATTCCCAGCAAAAAGAAAAACAGCAGGCTGACAGCCAGGCTCACCGGTACTGAAACACCAATTAACAATGGTGATTTTAAATCTTTCAAAAACAGGAACATGATGAAAAAAGCCAGTAACCCGCCCACCAACAGCCCGAATTTGAGGTTGCCCAGCGAATAATCGAGCAGTTCAGTCTGGTTGCGCTCAATACCAAATTTTAACCGGGGATAGTCCTGCCGCAACTGCTCCATCAGTTCGTTTGTTTTTTCCTTTAAGGAAGCGATGCGGGCATCCGATTTTTTAATGACTGCCATAACTACCGAGCGCGTGTTATCCGCCAGGTAAATCCCTTTATCCTGTTGGGCCCGGATGGTTATTTCCGCCAAATCTTTTAACCTGAAAACCCGGTTGCCTGTTTGAATGTAAAGGTTTTCAATATCGTCCCGGTTGGTGAGCAACGATGCATAACGTACGTTGTATTCATACAAACCACTCCTTACTTTAATATTTCCCACCGAATAATTGTTGGTTTCGAGGGCGTTAACAAATGTAGAACGGTCGATCCCCAAATGGCTTAACCGTTCCATATCCACCTGAAGTACGATTTCAGGAAATTCTAATCCGCTGATATCGGCCATGGCCACTTCCGGCAGTTGTTCCACCCGTTTTTTTATCACCTGCTCGCAAAACTGGCTCAGCTCCATGAACCGGTTTTTTTCCAAGGAATCTTTCAGGCTTACGTTCAGGAAAAACACCGGAATATCGGTAGCGGAAGTTTTTATAACCCGTGGACGCGTAAAACCCTCAGGCATAGCATGCATCAGGGCATCTATTTTTTCGTTTACCTCGATAACCGCGTAGTTAATATTTGTCCCGTAATCAAAAATCAGCCGGACACTGCCTTGTCCGTTCGATGCCAAGCTTTCGACATCGCTAAGGTGCGAAACCTGCAGCAGTTGCCGCCTGATTTTACTCACCATCTGCTCCTCCACTTCGCGCGCTGGTTGCCCCGGGGTGTTCATTCTCACTACAATTTCCGGGATATCAATTTCGGGCATCAGCGAAACCGGGATCAGCCTTGCGGCCACCAAGCTCATCACCAGGAAAGCAATAAGTGTTACGGTTACGGCAATCGGACGTTGTATGAGAAATTTTACCATTCTTTTAAGTTTGTATGTTTTAGAATTTAGTTCCGGTTTCCTGATCTGTACTTTCCGTTAAACCGGTATTTTTTTCGAAGTCGAACAAACACAATTTCCGGATCGTGTAATAATAGAGCCAGTAATTATTCAGCGCGTTAAAATACTGGTTTCTTGCAGAATACATCGCCCTGTAAGCTTCGTTAATGGCAATTACATTGGCTTTCCCGAGGGAAAAAAGCTGCTGTGTGGCTTCGTAGGCACGTTGTGAAATGGTATCGGCTTTGGCGGCCGAATTCAATTCGCTGTATTTAATGTTAAATTCATTAACTGTTTTGGCCACTTCAATTGCCAGCCGTTCTTTTATTTTTTTATTTTCCCTTTCGGTAAGCTGTTGATTCAACGAAGCCCGTTCCACCCTGCGTTTGTTTTCCTGCCAGTCCAAAATCGGGATACTAAATGAGACCCTGAAGTTTTGTCGGTCCATTAAGTCCTGATAGGCTTCACTAAAAACTTCCCTGTTTTGGTTCCACCCTACCCCGGCCTCCATGCTGATGTCGTATTTTCTGCGTTTGGCAGCACTTAACTGTTTTTGCACTTCCAGAAATTTCTGTGCCAGGTTGTGGCTATCGGGATTGTTTTTTACTGCCAGTTGTTGCGCCTGGTTCGGATCGACAAACATTAACCTTACATCTTCCGGGGCAATACATCGGATCCTGGTATCTACAGGCAGTTCCAAAAATTCACAGAAATCGAGGCGTGCATCTTCAAGCTTATTCCGGGCCTGTGCCACACTGATTTCGGCGTTAATCTGTTTCAGTTCGAGGTTCAGCAGTTCATCCACCGAAATAGACCCGATCTTTTCTCTTTTTCTCCCCATATCCAACAGGGAATATGCATTTTCCCTGTTCAAAAGGGCGATATCGAAATTCATCTGAGCGGTGAGCTGGGAGAAAAACAAACTCACCGCTTTCACGGCAATTTCTTCCTGCCGTTCTGTAAATTCAAGTTTTGCTTGTTCGAATTTCATTGGTTCAATCTTCGAATTCCATTTATATTCATTGATACGCGAGAAATTTTGCCGGTAAGCTATACTGAGCGGTGTGGAGATATAATCGAGGTTGTTATTGGAATTGCCCCCGAAACGCTGGCTGCGCATCAGGCTCGAATAAACGGTGACATCGCCGCCCGTGAGGGCAACCGCCTGAGTAATATTCAAGTTGTATTGTGAAGTCAGCCGCTGGATTTCCACCGGTTCATATTTCATTTGTTCAGAATTGTATTCTTCAACAATACTGCGTGTATAGTTAAAAGGGGTCAACTGAAAGCCCAGACGTGGCCTGCGTTCCATCATAAAATCCAGGTAATCCAGTTCTTTTACGCGGTACATGTATTTTGCCCGGAAATTGTCGAGGGAAGCTCTTTGCGCTTTTTCGATGGTTTGCTTCAGGGAAAGCTCAACGGGTTGTGCGAAAACATATTCTACAGCAAAAACGGACAGTATTGCAGATAAACAAATTGTATATAAGTGGTACTTCATGGTTAACTCATTTTTTTAGTTTTTTTGTCTCCCGTCCCTCTACTGTCCCATTTTCACTACCGGCACCAGGTGGCTGAGATTGAAATTGCCATCTGTAATCACTTCTTCGCCCGGTTTAATATTATCTCCTGTTACGGTACAGAACTGTGCATTTTCTTCCCCGATATTTACATAACGCCAGTGGGCGGTATCGTTTTTACAAACAAATACCACTTTCCGTTCCTGGCGGAGCGTTACAGCGCTTTTTGGAATAATCAGCTGGTTGGGGACGGCATCACGCACAATCACTTTTACATTCATACCGTCGGTCAGCCTTCCGGTTTTATTTTTTGCCAAAGCTGCTGCCATTACCATCCCGGCCTCGTTTACCGCGGGATTCATTGAAGATAAAAATCCTTCTATGGTATCGCCATCGAAGGCGTAAGGAATTACTGCCACCGGCATTCCAACCGATAGTTTAGCCGCTTCGTTTTCCAAAACCGGAAATCCGACTTCGAAGGAAGAATCATCGATCAGCGTACAAAATTCTTTATACTGACCCGATTTATTGAATGGTTTGGCCTCGAGCCCGGCGATTATCCCTGAAAACGGAGCTTTAAGCCGGGTTTTGCCCAGCCGGATAAGGGCCAGTTCTTTTTCACTGACAGCATCGGTGTAACCCGAACGGATCAGTGCAATTTTCATGATGTGCTCCGGTACGGACGTGGAATCTTCTAATTGATACCCCATACCTATAAGGGCATCCTCAAGGTTAAGACGGGCTTTGTCAAGTGTCCGGCAGGCCCTTTCGTGGTTGTGACGTTGGTTGGTTTCATCGAGCACGGATAAAACCTGCCCTTTTACAACCCTCGCTCCGTTTTTTACATCCACGGTCAGGATTTCTTCATCCAGCTCGTAGGTTAACGTAGCCCGGTTAACGGCTTTCAGTTTTCCGTTGCTTTCAAACTCACGATAAAATGTTCCTTCACGGGCAAAACCGGTAACAACTATGTTCTGATCCTCAAACCGGTTCATCCGGCCAAAGTTCTTTTGTTGATCGGTTTTGCTGTTGCAGGAGGAGAGGAAGGCAACGAAAAGAAGACCAAAAACCATAGACAGAAAATCGAGATTTTGGATGGGAAGAGGTCGGAAGAAAGAAAACCGAAGTTCGAAGATTGGATTAGCAATTCGTATAATGTTCTGAATTCCGATTATTTGTATTTTTTTCTTTGATGCATAAAAAAGTCTTTTACTATATAAAAAAGTCCTTTTGTCAATTAAGTCGTCCATCCATCGTTTCATAATTTTTATAGGTTTTGATTTCATTATTTTATCGCTATTTCAATATCAGCACTTTTCAGATTACAAAAAAGATTGAGCATACCTCACTCTTTTTATTTGTTAAGTACAAGCTATTATTTTACAAAATATTGCAGGATTTTATTATTCATTTTTTTCAATACCCAGTTCTTTAATATATTTTAAATAATTATCAAAGTATCCGGGAAAAGTTTTTTCCGGTAAGAAAACCGTTTTCACTAATCTATTCTCATCAAGAACAAACATGACCGGAAAATCAAATTCTTCAAATGGCAAGCCTAAATCGTCTTTTTTATAGCTCAATACTTTTTTACCAAAGTAATCTTCTTTTAATCTTGGGTTTATATTTTCGCCTAATAAGATGATTTTGTTACTTTCAGAAAAATTATCAAAATGTTCTTGTAATCTTCTAATTACAAATTCATTGCATCCACTACAAAAATTACCAGAAAAACGGAAAAAAAGAACATCATTAGTTAGCAACTTGCTAATTTTAAAAGATTCTAAGGTATCATTGCCAAAAAATACTTCACAGTCATTTGCGATTATTTTATTGGATAAAACGGATGCCTTGTAATTATCATAAAAATACTGTTGGTTATACTTGTCATTTATGTCAATAATAAATTTCTCTTTAGGTTCGTAAGTAATCCAAAGAATTACTGTATTACATAGTAGTAATAAAAATAGAACTATGTTAGCTATCCATTTCATAAAGTATGAATATTATTAGTAATGGTAATAAATAATTACTGGGTTGTCTGTAGCCTCTATATGCTCAAACTTCAATTTATTTTCTTTGTTCAAAATCGAAGGATTTATTAATTGATTAATATTCAATGGTTCTATGATTGATACTAAACCTTTAGAATCGGAGACTGCAGAAAAAGGAGGCGAAACTTGTTCTTTAAATTCCTTTACTAATAAAGTTTTCATTTTGTTTTTATCAAAAAAAATGGAATAACGTTGTTTACCACAAACAAATCTTGTACTGATAAAATTTGAATTTTCCGCGTTATAAAAGAAACTATTCACGAACTCACTATTAAGTATGTAATTAACAAATTTGGGGATTTCCATATTTTGGGGTATTTTTTTTATGTTAATATTGTTTTTGCCAAAATCCCAAGAATATCTTGTCCTTAGTCTTGATTTATTAAATTCATGAACAGTATTGGTGAAGCCCTGATAGAAAAGAGTCCTTCCATCAAATTTCACAAATGGGGATTTTAATCCTTGCAATGGAGAACCTTTAATTGATTCTGGTACTTCAAAGAAATTATCAACTATCTTTGAAGCTTTTTTTGAGTAAAGGATTATACTTTTTTTTTCAAATAAAGCATAAAATGCAACTATATCTGAATCAATATTTGTAAAAAAATGGATAGCTCTTATTTTTGAAGGTAATTTATAACTACTTATAAATTCACATTTTAGATTGTAAATATAGATAATTCCCCATTGGCTTAGTATTTCAATATTATTAGTGTAAGGATTAATTTCAAAATCTGAAATATCACCATATTCTCCCGGTCCCTTACCTGCCCTGTCCAACTTTTTAACAAGTCGGCCTTCTTGATTAATAATAAAGATACATTTTTGGTTTTTATCTAAAATATAAAATAGTCCATCTTTGTAAATAAGCTTACTCACATTTTCTATTAAGATATCTTTATTTGTTTCTATCGGTATTAGGTCTATTTTAGAGAAAACGTCATGAATCGAAACCTTATTACTTTTCTGTAAATCTACCGTTATTGTTTCTTGGTCATTTTGCATTTTCTTATTCTTGCAGTTGGTTGTAAAAACTAAGAAGGAAATGCAAAAAATGTAAATTAAATATTTATACATTTTATTATAGTTTATTGTTTTTATAAAGAAACAGTTTGTGAATTCACAAACTGTTTCAATTAAACTTAAATCGTTATGTAGCTACAAACAGTAGCCCAAAATCCACTACATGAATCACTAGGGTTTCCAGTCGCCCAGCAACCATAATCAAAGAAGTTACCATTCTGACACCATTTCCATGTAAGAATATAACAAAAGTCATACGGTGCACCATAACTACACGTTATCGTAACATCCGGGAGCTCTGCTGCATGTGCTAATTGAATTCTTAACTTGTCTAAATTTAGATTGTTAGTGCTATCTCCTTTAGTATCCAAAACAGATAGGTTGAAGAATACAAACGACACAACTACCAAGTATATGAAAATATTTGCTATTTTTTTCATTTTGAAATTTTAAAAATTAATAATTGACTTAAATCTGTAAGTTCTTTCTCAAATAGAATCTTATCTCCTTTTATTGTAACTTTGCTCCCGAGAGGGGGAGCTACCAGAACTGGAATTTTATTAGCAATAGATTTTTGTGTTTCATGTAAGTCTTTCCTTTCTTTTGTTGGCTCGAATAATTGCCCATTATAGTATACACTTATTTTAAAGTCACTAAACTAATCGGTCTTTAGCCTTCTTCCTTCTAATCCCCTTTATTAACAACGGCAAAAACATCACCAGTGCTACCATCGAAAACAGCAATCCCCCGATGGTCCCGATGGCCAGGCTAAACCAAAATACCTCTTTTTGACCACCGTATAAAAAGGGGATCAATCCCAGTACGGTGGAGAAAATAGTCAGCATTACGGGGACAATCTTTTGCCGGAAAGCATGAATATATTGCCCGATGGCATTCATTCCCGGAGAACTTTGCCTCACATTGTTCAGGTCGTTGATGATGTACAGCGCCGAATTAACGGTTAACCCGCTCAGCAACAAAAAGGAGGCGTAACCGCCCTGTCCGAAAGCGATATCGAACAGGTAAAACGTGAGGAATACACCAATGAATGAAAGCGGAATCATCACCAGCACCATAAAGGGCTGGCGCAGCGACTCGAACACTACCGCGCAAATGGCGTAAATAATGGCCAGCACCAGCAGAATAATGAGCAGCCGCTTATCTTTTTCGCTTTTATCGCCCCATGCGTCGCCGTAAAAGGTTTGTTGTTTCAGACGGAAACCAATGGGTAATTCATCGGCCATTTTCTGGATCACTTTTCCCACGATGTATTCTTTCTGTCCGTGTGAACCGATAAAATCGAACTCTACCACCATGGTGTATTCCATATTTTCCTTGTTGATCAAATCGGTTACGCGTGCTTTATAAAGCGCGCCGTAAAAGCTCATCCGGGCAATTTTTTCTTTGCCCATTTCCAGCGGAAGGTTGTAAAACTGCCAGTAATTGGGAATTTGCGTTTCCCCGGCTTTCAGTACCACCGGCCGGCGGTTTCCCTGTTCGTACAAATCGATGACCCGGTACTCCTCTTCCGACAGTTTCCGAAGCTCATATAATATCCGGCCTTTTGGAATGCCTGCCCGCGAAAGCCGTTCGTCTTCAAACTCTACGAGGTGCTCGTTACGTACTTTATCGTTATACGTGGCCCGCCCGTTGATAAAAATAGAGCTGGCCTCCACCCGCTGAATATCGAGCAGGTAAGTTTTAAACCGCTCGGCAAAACCTTTCAGTGCTTCCAGGTTGTAACCGTAAAAGGTTACCCGCGAGTTGCGTGCGCCCTCGTGCAGCGAATTGTCGAAACCGCGGCCAACCCCCGTGATGGTCCAGTCGCCCACGCCCATTTCGATTACCTTCGATTCCAGTTCCGATTTCAGCGTGGCAGGAAATGCGGTAAATTCATGTTCCTGTTTAAAGTAAACCTGAATGGATGCAGTTCCCGAACCATAAATGCGGGTTTGAAATTGCTCCAGTTCATCGTATTGTGCCAAAAGGTTTTCCAACCGCATGACAATTTCGTTGGCTTTTTCGAGAGTCGTGCCTTCGTACATATCCGCCCTTACCGAAAGCATGGTACGCCGATCGGTGCTGCCCAGTCCCTCGTGTGTTGTTTCGCGCAGAAAAAGCCGGATCGAACCTCCCAGCGCCATATCTGCCGCTTTGCGGACGTGCTCGTTGTAAAACTCACTCCC
This sequence comes from uncultured Maribellus sp., assembly GCA_964572085.1. GTDB lineage: Bacteria > Bacteroidota > Bacteroidia > Bacteroidales > Prolixibacteraceae > Draconibacterium. The sequence continues at coordinate 14,119 of CAZNEV010000091.1, forward strand.
AAAAACGGCGTTGTATGGTTTGCTGATCCATAGATTGTTGTCCAAATGCCCGGGCAACAAAAAAACAGGCAAGCCAAAGCCGAGAACGGCAATGCCAAACAATACCTTCCGGTAGCGCGCAGTAAAACGGATGCCGGTTGAATAACGGCGGTACCACCTCACCAGCCGCCGTTTTGTTTTATAGCTGCGCGTGGCATCCGGACGCGGCAGCGGCAGTTGGCGGAGCAACGCGGGCACAAAAAAGAACGAAATAAACAGTGATACCCCGAGGTTGATTAATATGACATACGCAAAATCGAGCAATAGCAACTGCTGTTCGTCATCCAAAAAAAAGATGACTAATAATGCCCCGCCCGTGGTTAATGTGGCTGCCAGAATACCTCTGAACACCGAAATGCTTTTGCCGATGCGGAGGTGGTCGGCCATAACAATGGTGTTGTCGATGATAATGCCCAGCGAAATGGTAATCCCTGCCAGCGAGTAAAGGTGGATTTCGATACCGGCGAGGTAATAAAAAATAAAGGCGATGGAGATATTGGCCGCCATGCTGATGAACATGACAAACAGGTAACGCGGGCTCCGGCTCACTAACCACACAAAAAGCAGTAACAATAACAGCGACAACCCGATACGAATGATGATCTTTTGTATTTCCTCTTTTAAAAACACCGTGCTGTCATAGACAATGTCCAACGTGTAACCCGGCGACAATTCATTGCTTAGCCGTGCAAGCTGTTCCTTAATCCCTACCGCCACTTGCAACTGGTTGGCGCTTTTTGCGGCCAGCACCCCAATGGTAATGGTATTGAGACCGTTGATGCGGTAGTATCCGGTTGCAGGCGCTTCTACCTGCCGGATTTCCACCAGGCTGGTAAGCCTGAAAATACGGTTGCCGGCACGGATTTGAATGTTCTTCCAGTCGGGAGTGTTGTTGTGCAGGCCTCCAAACTGCACCGGGGAGCTGACGGAAAATTGGTTGCTTCCCGGAGCCTGCCGGACCATCCCCAACCCAGTGGCAGTGTAATAATCCCGGATTTGATTACCGATGTTCGCGGGTGTTAATCCCAGTGTTTTCAGTTTGGAAGCATCGTACACCAATTCGTATTGTAACGGCGTGTAACCCGAAATTTGTACATTATGCACCCCCTCCACCAGCGAAAGTGCCGGTTTTACCTTTTTTTCGGCCAAAGCGCCCAGTTGCCAGTTACCCGCCGGACCGTTGAGTACGATGCTCATAAGCTGCTCCACCCGCTCCTCCTCCTCCGGGCGAGAAACCCTAATTTGCGGATAGTTTACCTCCGCCGGCAACTCGGGGTACACCTGCCGGATAAGCATGGAGACTTCGAAACGCACTGCATCCATATCCTGGCCTTTTTCCATTTCCAGGGTAATATCGCCGCTTCCGTCTCCCGTGCGCGACCGCATGTTTACCAGCCCTTGGAGGTTTGAAAATACGGCTTCCAGCCGAGAGGTGACTTCGCTGTCGGCTACCACCGCGTTGGCCCCACCATAGCTATAATAAACTGTTACGGAAGGCAACGAGCGATCGGGCAGCAGCTTTACCCTTAAAAGCGGTGACAAAGCAAAACCCAGAATCATCAGAGCCACAGTTGCCATAATGATAGGGAATGAGGCATTATATAAATTAAAGATTCTTTTCAATTCAAATTTTGTATCGTTATTAAACCATTTCATAAATTTGGTTTCTTCTTACATTTATACAATACAATACAAGGATTACTATCGTATGTTAGGTTCTGCAAATTATGATACGTGGATAAATTTCCACTTTTCCTGACTTTTTCAATTAAATCTTCCATTAAATGCCCAGTAATTGGTGCTATAAGTTTATCATCATATGACGTATGAAAAAAACTCAAGACTCTACCAGGAAAATTGGTCATGTCGTCATGAAATTTTAACAATGTAGTACAATTTATTGTCCCTGTTTTATGATTATAAAACAAAACGAACGTTTTTGAATTATTTAAATATTCTAAAATTGAAAGATCATTTACTTCAATATAGCTGGAAATACCAATAAACTTATTACTTCGTAATAAACTCATGAAGTAATTACCCTTTTGATTATTTTTTATCTCTGCCAATTCATGTTTTGTAAAATTGTTATTAGATTTTAATAAAATTGTTGGTTTTATAGAATTACTTTCAATATTATAAATGGCATTCATCAACCAATTACGAAATTTAAGATTTTTGTTTGTCCGAAAAAAAACCGTATTTGTAGATAATTGGGTGTTGTCACTAAATCCTTCGGGATAGGTATTAGGAAGCCATTCACCTAATACATTACCGTCAAAATCAATTGCATATATAAGAAAAGGAATTAAATCATGAGCGTAATTGCTTATGTATATTTTATCCTTGTATAATTCAATACTTTTAGCAGCAATTTTTGATTTTAGCTTTATACTTTTTTCAAATTCTCCATTAATGTCATACAACGAGATTTTATTTAACATTCCATCATATACTGCAATTTTGCCATTAATATCGTCAGCAGAAATTGAGGATGGTGAAATATATTCTCCAGGCCCCTTTCCCAATTTCCCAATTTTTCTTATGAATTCTCCATTACTGTTGAATAATAATACCGATTTTGAAACAAAACGATCCAGTATAATTATTTTGTCTTTAATTAAACTAATACTGTTTATTTTTCCAATTAGTGATTCATTTGTAGTTTCAAGAGGAATTATTTCAAAGGATTCGAACAAATCAGAGAAATATACCATCCCATCAGTATTCAAATTGTCTATATTAATTTCCACACTTGCTAACGAACTTGATATATCCGATTTCCTGGTTATGAATACAGCCAGAAAGAAAATTTAAAACAAGATAGCTTTTTACAAATAATAGTAAAATTGTGGAACATTTTACATTCATAATAAATAGTTTAAGATTTAATTAAAATTTTGCAATAAATAAAATATCCGGAGATCAAACTGTTATTGCTCCGGATATTTTTTTTAGCTGCAGTCCACTTGACCAAAATATGAGTCTTCATAAGTTGTTCCGTCGCAATAGCGAACATACGACTCCCAACCCTCAATACAAGTTGTTTCATTCCCAAAACTACAGGTATAGACTATATGTAAATCCTCATAGTAGCTTCCTCCTCCTACACATTCATAAGTATAATAACTATCAACATAGTCAATAGTATAGCAAGTTCCTGGTTCGTTTTCCAGCTCTGCTTTAGCAGTCTGAATTATACCATTTATATTGATATTGCTATCCTTTGAGGTCGAAATCTGTAATGCATTTACTACAATAAATGCAGCAATTGCTATTATTAATAAAATGTTTTTCATCTTGTTTGAATTAAAATGTTACAAAAAATATTTTTAGAAATGATTACCTGAAATATTTCAGGTAAAAAAAACAAACTCATTTATTATACCTTTGCCCCCGAAAGGGGGCTACCAAAATTGGCTTTTAATGAGCATTGAACTGTCTTTTTTATGGTTTTTCCCTTTCATTTTTTCTGTTATTTTTTGGTTGTATTTTTATTTTCTGCTAATATTTCCTACATCTCTTCTTTTATCTCTTCAATAGCTTTGGAGGGTACTTTAATGTCTTTATCC
>CAZNEV010000092.1:0-17703 GCA_964572085.1 uncultured Maribellus sp.
TTTATATTCGTTTAAGAATCTTCGCAATATTAACTATTTCTGCAATTCTTACTCTGCCTCTTCTCCCCGCTCGCCTGCCTGCCATAGGCAGACACAAATAAACACAAAGTGTTTATTGTTAGCAGTTTAAACTTTCCAAAAACTTTGTGACTTAGTGTCTTTGTGTTAAAATATTGTTTTCGGAGTAGGTTTAATTTATTTTGTGAATGCTTTTATAATTTTCATTTTTTTGTAATTTTGATTAAAAATATTTGCCATGCTACTAAATGATAGAATAACACTTGAATCCGGAAAGCGAAGTGGGAAACCCTGCGTAAGAGGAATGCGGATAACCGTCGCTGACGTTTTGAGTTATCTGGCTTCGGGAATGAGTTTTGAAGAAATCCTTGACGATTTTCCATATCTTGAGAGGGAAGATATATTAGCTTGCTTGAGTTACGCCGCAAATAAGGAACGCATCGAACTTTGTGCCTGATAAAACTGCTTTTCGACCAAAATATTTCACCAAAACTAGCCGCCCATGTGGCAAGCAGATTTGTAGGTTCGAAACATTTGCAAGACGTATATCTAATAGTGTTAATGGTATTTTAACGTTTTATTAGAATTCTCTACGCCGGCTGAAAGACGAAGTCGGATAGGGTGAAAAGAGAGTTGTAATAATCTAAAACGTATTCAATTTTTTTTCTGGCGGTAAAACAACGCAAAAAATTGAAACGATTTGCCTTGAAAACGTTCTTTAAAATACTTCAGGGTTCGTTGTACCTGTTTTTTTACGGTATCGGGTTTGAGGTTGAGAAGCAGACCGATTTCAGTGTAGGTGAGCCCGCTGTTAAATTTCAGAAAAAGGACTTCCCGTTTCTGGCTGTCTAAGTTTTTTATTTCTTTCTGGAGCAACAAGAGTTGTTCATCAAGTTCTTCATTATCCTGCTCCTCGATCGGAAATTTCAACTCAAAAGCAAGTTCATCGTTGTTGGAAGATTCAAAACGCCGGTTTTCTTTTAATTTGCGGACGATGTTGTTTTTTAGTGATTTGAATAGATAATATTGCAAAAATTCGGGATGGCGCAATTTTTGCCCATAGGTGTAAACGTCAACAAAAACATCCTGAATAGCATCTTCTAATAAACATGTATTGGTGGTGATTTTTGAACCATAAGCAAACAGCACATCGATGAATTCGTTGTAAATGGTTTTAAATGCTTCGCGATCGCCATCACGAAATTTATCCCAAACCGATTGCCAATATTCTTTTTCTGTATTTTTCACCAAATGATGGTTTCAGGTTAATTGTTTGACAAAGCTATGAAAACGTTTATCAATAGCAAAATTAAATTTATAGCGGTTCGTTCCACTTTGATGGTTTCAAGATCAGCCGTAAAGAAAGATTATGCGTGAAATAGTTGGATACCCAATTGATTAAAATAAAGAATCTGTTCTTAATTCCGAGAATGCTCATCAAATGCACGAACATCCAGGTTAACCAAGCAAAAACACCGCCGAATTTCAATCGCAATATTTCCACTACGGCCAAATTCTTTCCAACTGTGGCCATACTTCCTTTGTCGGTATAATGGAAAGGTAGGGCGGCTTTGCCTTTTAATTCGTTTTCTAAATTCTTTGCCAGGTTTATTGCCTGTTGTATGGCGGTGGGAGCAACCTGCGGATCGCCATGCGGTTTTGATTCCGATTGCATCAGGGCGATATCGCCAATGGCAAAAATATTTTCAACCGACTTCACACGGTTAAATTCATCCACCATAATCCGGTTGCCTTTTGCCAGCGATGAATCCGGTATGCCTATAATTTTTGGGGATCGAACTCCTGCAGCCCAAATGGTACAAAAACTTTTGAAATCGCCCTGACTGCTTGTTACGGTTTCTCCGTCGTATGATTTTACGAGGGTATTTAAAAACACTTTGACACCCAAAAGTTGCAAATATTTTTTTGACTTTTGCGATGAGAAAAGAGACATGGAATTCAGCAGCCTCTCGCCTGCCTCTATCAGGTAAATATTCATTTGAGAGAAATCCAGTTCCGGATATTCTTTTGGCAGTATCTGGTTTCGCATTTCGGCAATGGCCCCGGCCAGTTCAACGCCGGTAGGGCCGCCACCCACAATTGCAATGTTCAGGTTAGGCTGTGCTTCATTCTTCTTTTTAATGAGTGCAGCCTCGTAATTGGTGAATATTTTGTTGCGGATGTACAAGGCTTCTGATACCGATTTAAGCCCGATACAGTTTTTCTCTAATTCCTGATTCCCAAAATAATTGCTGGTAGAACCCAAGGCAATAACCAATTTGTCATATTTAAAATGGCCGACGGTTGTAACAACAGTTTTGTTTTCCGGATCGATGCTTGATACCTCCGCCACACGGATAAATACATTAGGGCTGCCGCGAAAAATTTTCCGGAGCGGAAAGCTGATGCTACTGGGTTCAAGTCCTGCAGTAGCAACCTGATAAAGTAGGGGCTGAAATTGATGATAATTATTTCGGTCGATAAGCAGCAATTGAAACGATTGGTTTTTTGCGAGTTTTTTCGCGAGTTTCAATCCACCAAAGCCAAGGCCTAAAATTATCACGCGCGTTTGCCCTTCTTTTGGCTCGGGTAAGCTCATGATCATTGTTTTTTAATAACTGTGCTCGTCCAGTTTTACTTTTCCTTTAAAGGTGCGATATACAAAAATGGTATAGGACAAAACCAATGGGGCGCCAATGGCTACCATAGTGAGCATGATCTTCAACGACTTTGTCGATGATGCGGCGTTGTAAACATTTATATTGTACTCGGGACTAATGGTTGACAACAGCATGTTCGGATAAAGTTCAATGGCTACTACGATCAGCAGTAAGCAAATTGTTAACGAAGAAAACATAAACGCCGACATGTATTTTTTCTTGCTTGCCAGGCGCGGAATGTTTGCAATGCTCAGAAATGCAGCTAAGGGAATGAAAAACAGTTCGGGTGTACTGCTGAATTTTTCTGAAAGATGGGGGATATAAAGTAAGGTGTAAAGGGTGGTAATTCCAAAAACCACGATAAATGCAATGATCGACTGTTTTACGAGGTAGGTTAGTTGTACATAAAGTTTCCCCTCCGTCTTCAGCAATAAATAAATCGCACCGTGGGTCATCAACAGGAAAAGTACACTAAAGCCCGTTAGCAAAGAGTAGGGGCTGAAAAATTCAAAAAGTCCGCTTCCGTGGTATTCATAATTTTCGCCTATCGCGATTCCCTGCAATACATTGCCAAGCACCACGCCCAATAAAAACGCCAGCATAATACTCGAGAGGCTGTAAGAAATATCCCAGGTTCTTGTCCACCATTTCATTTTTTCTTTGCTTCTGAACTCAATGGAAACGGCTCTGAATATTAAGAAAACCAAAAAGACAATGAAGGGGATATAAAGTGACGAAAACAAGGTGGCATACATCACCGGAAATCCGGCAAAAAGCGCACCGCCGCCAATTACCAACCAAACTTCGTTCCCGTCCCAAACCGGACCAATGGCATTGAGGGCGATACGCCGGCTTTCGTCTTTCCGGAAAAAGAGGTGCCAAGCTCCGGCACCAAAGTCAAATCCATCCAATACGGCATATCCCGAAAAAAGTGCGCCAACCACTAAGAACCACCAGGTTGGGTAATCTATTCCTATAAGAGTTTCCATAATTATTATCCGGTTATAACGTTACTAATTTCGTGTTGAAGCGGTCTGTCATCTACCTCGCTTTCGTCATAAGGCCCGTTTTGGATCTTCTTATTCACCATGTAAATAAACAGGATGAAAAGCAGCAAATAAATCGCCATAAACAAGATCAGCGAAAACAAAACCTGATTGGCTTGCACTGATTTTGACAGCGCATCCGAAGTACGCAATAAGCCATAAACCACCCAGGGTTGTCGTCCCATTTCAGCAGCAAACCATCCTACCTGATTGGCGATTTGTGGCAGAAGCGTAGAGAAAACGAAAATAATCAGCAACCATCGGTGTTTGAACAGCGAACCCCGCCACCACATAAAACTCGCGAAAAGCGTAAGCGCAATCAATGTTATGCCAATAATAACCATGAGGTGATAAAATTGGAATACCGCATTGATTTGTCCCGGACGATCTTCTTCCGGAAAAGCATTTAGCCCGATAACCGGGGCATTAAAGTCGTAATCAATCAAAAAAGACAGGCCGCCGGGAATCTTGGGGCCGTACACCTTTTGATTTTTTTTATCCACCCAGCCAAAAAGATACATGTCGGCAGGTCCACTGGCCTCAAAATGACCTTCAAACGCAGCGAGTTTTGCGGGTTGATTTTTACTTACCCCTTCGGCGGAACGATGACCGGTAAACAGTTGTGCCAACGAAAAAATGGTTGCTACTATTAAGGCAATCTTAAATGCTTTCTTAGAAATATCTACGTACCGGCCTTTTAGAAGATAGTAGGCATGAACACTCAGTACCAAAAACGAACCTGCTAAAAGAGCACCTAACCAAACATGTGTTACCCTGTCAACACTCGACGGGTTGAAAACCATGGCCCAGAAATCGGTGATTTCGGCTCGTGCATGAAACCCTTCGCCCACAATGTGGTAGCCTGCAGGCGTTTGTTGCCAACTGTTGGCCACCACAATCCAAACTGCTGAGAACATGGCTCCAAAGAAAACACCAATGGTTGACATAAGGTGCACCCAGGGTTTTACCCTGTTCCAACCAAAAAGCAAAACACCGAGAAAGCCGCTTTCTATGGCAAAGGCAAAGATGCCTTCGGCGGCCAGCGCGCTGCCAAAGATGTCGCCCACAAAGCGCGAGTAGGTGGCCCAGTTTGTACCGAACTCAAACTCCATAACTATGCCGGTGGCTACACCAAGCCCAAAGGTTACGGCGAAAATCTTCGTCCAAAAACGCGTTAAAACTTCGTACTGCTTATTTTTGGTTTTAATGTAAAGGCTTTCAAAGATTACCATCATCAGGCCCAGACCGATGCTAAGAGGGGGATAGATGTAGTGAAAGGCAATGGTGAAAGCAAATTGAATACGGGCTAGAATTTCTACTTCCATAATTTAAATGTGTTATCGCAATTAGTTCCAACAAGCAATCTTTCGATTTGTTTCCAAACAAGGGAGCATACCAACAAGAGAGCGATTAAACATGGGAGCATGCTCCCTTGTTTAATCGCTCCCACCAACGTTGCATTCCAAACAAGCCAGTGCAAAAGCATCGTATTCGTCGTATGCCGGACCGGGAATCCCGTTTATCGTAATGATACGATCTAAGCGAAGGTGTTTCCCTGAATTTAACAACACATATTTTTCAAAGTTATCAACCGTTTCAATTTTTTTGATTCTCCCTTTTTCTTCACCAACAATCGTCGGGTTCTTAAAAAAATAAATGGTGGAAAGTTTATTTTTTGCTATTTCTTTTCCGATTATTTCGAAATAGTCGGGATCTACGGGTGTGTATGTACTTTGCATAACTTTTCGTAATTATAGTTAACAAGGGAGCATGCTCCCTTGTTAACACATTTCAACAATTTCTTTAACGTGAATTTGGGTTGTGTTCAGAACGGGGATGCCACAATATTCCGGTTCAGTAAGTATCAGTGGAAATTCAGTGCATCCCAAAATCAGGGAATCAATGTGCTGCTTATCCACCATTTTTTGGATAATGCCGATCAGCATTTCCCTTGTTTTGGGTTTGAAAATCCCAAGTTCAATTTCACTGAACAATTTTTGATTAATTCTCTTTTTGTCGTCTTTTTCCGGCAGCACAATTTCCATCCCGTTTCTTCTGAAAACATCGGGATAGAAGGAGGCATCCATGGTGAAACTTGTGCCAAAGAGCCCCGGCTTTTTTAATTTATTCTTCAGTGCCTCCTCACAAGTGGCTTCAACAATGCTGATAAGCGGAAGGGATGAATACCTTTTCAATTCATCGAAAAGCAAATGTGGCGTATTGGCGGTAATGGCGGCAAAATCTGCTCCTGCACGGTGCAACGCGTCTATTCTTTCAAGCAGGTATGCCGTGGCTTGTTCGTATTCTTTATTCGTCAACAGACCAATAAATTCCGACATGTTGACACTGTAAACGATAATTTCCGGATAGTTAAGTTCTTTGTTTTTGGTCGAAAAAGACGCAATGATTGCTTTGTAGTAATCAACTGTAGCTTCGGGGCCAAGTCCTCCTATTAAACCTATTGTTTTCATCCGGTGCGTTTTTTTACGATATTAAATGGGCTTCCAGTTCAATGGCTTTGGGGTAAAGAATATTATTTTCCAAATGGATGTGGCGATGCAGATCCTTTTCAAAATCCTGAAGGTTTTGGAAAGCAACGCGATAGCTGGTACACCCATCGGCGGGCACGGTGTAATTGTTGGTCAATTCCACAATCTTTTCAAAGCGTTCGCCCTCGATTGCATGTTCGGCTTCCATACTCCGGATCGGGTTTGCCACCGATCCAAAAGGGGCCGGCATAAGAGGGCTTTTCTCCCGCTTGCTTTTGGCTAACCTTTTAATGTAGGGAAACAGCACAAGTTCTTCTTTTTGCATGTGCATAATCAGTTCTCCCGCCGAATCGTTAAATAGTTTTTGAACCTTGAGCAGTTCAGGATGGCTCTCACCGTGACGATTACTTATTTTTTCCGTGATTTCTTTTAAAAACGGAATCGCTTTTCGTACGTAGGAATGATGCCGGTTGACGATATAATCAACCAATGCATCTAATTCGAGACTATTAATATAATCTGAATCCGGATCGGAAACCTGCACTTTTCCCTGCAGCTCCTCCAGCAGCACATCAGCATCGGCACCTACCGCTTTGCAGGCTTCGTCAATGCTTATATGGCCTCCACAGCAGAAGTCGATGTTTTTTTCGCGAAACAATGAGGCAGTGCCGAAGTTAAACTTCACCACCTCGCTTACAAGGGTATCTTTTGATAAATTCATAGCATTAATTTTAAAAACTTAATGCCATAAAGATAATGAATTATTTACAAAAAAGACAAAATGGTCTTTTTTGGCACACGCGGGAGCATACTCCCGTGTCCATGCACAATGTCCTGCTTAATCAATCACTTTTAACTTGTCGCCGGTACTTTTGGCAACAATTTCATACCACCATTCCGGATAGCCTGCAAAAATGGGAGACTCAGGCAGTCCGTATTCGGTACGTTCAAATTTGCCGTCTTTTTCCTTTTTGATGTTTCCATCGATGTATTTCACCAAGAGATAATGGCCGAGTTTTTTCCATTCTTCGGTCATGTTATTGGCTTCGTTTACTGAATATTGGGTAATAAAATCTTTGGCTTTTTCGTTATCGTTTGAATAGAGCAAAGCTGCGGCTTTATCGATGACCGGAACGTAGGCAACATACTTATTTTCGAGTGTTGATTGTACTTTTTGAATGTCAATGATCATGTCGCTATAGCGCAAATAGGCAAAGTTGCTCACAAAGTTGAAGGTCCAAAATGCGGAGGTTTCGCTGTAGGTCAGCAAATCGCCATTGCCCACTCTGAAGCTTTCCGGAATTTCCGTAATCCCGCAATACATCGGAACGTAACAGGAGCTTGCGGCATCATCGACGCCAAACCAAAGGATTCCACCAATTGGATCGGGTAACCAATTGCGGCTTTGGGTTACAAACGAAAAACCCGTTTGTTGGGTAGCGATGGCGCGTTCGTTACAATATTCCACGGAATCAACCGTCCAGGTCAATCCTCTCCAGCGATAGGGCAGTCCGAACGGACCGGCGCCAATATCTTTGGTCATGTCTAAATCCGTTCCTTCGTAATGGTCGCGCATCATTTCCATAACATCCTGTACGGTCAGTTTTTTATCGGCTTTTATCCAAAGCGGTATCCGGTTAGTGGCGTAATTGTTCTCACCGCCATATTCGATCAATCCTTTGGCATAGTTGGCGTATTTTTCCATGCCTCCGGCCACTTTGTTGAAGCCTGCCCAAACGCGCGCATCGCAAAAACGCGCCCCACCAAAATCTACGGGAGCATAAACATCCGAAAAGCTAAAGTCTTTGTCTTTTCCTTTGAACCAGCCTTTTCCGCGGGCAAACGAAATTACGTCTTCCGAATACACGCAATTTTCTTTATCGTTTAAGGGGAAAGTTGTAATTCTGGCCTGATTGGCATGCCCGCTAATGTACCCGTCAGGGATCTTTACCGCCACCCAAACGGCACCTTTTTGGTTTTCGCCTTTCCCGATCATCTCCAAAATCCAGACTTCGTTAGGATCGGCAATCGAGAACGATTCGCCTGAACTGTAGTAGCCAAATTCAGTCACCAAATCCGTCATTACTTTCACGGCTTCGCGGGCAGTTTTTGCACGTTGCAGGGTCACGTAGATCAAACTTCCGTAATCCATAATTGCACCAGCCTGACTCCCCAGTTCGCTGCGTCCGCCATAAGTGGTTTCGGCAATTGCAAGCTGAAACTCGTTGATGTTGCCAACCACACTGTAGGTGTGTGAAGGTTGTGGAATTTTCCCAAGGAATTTTCCGGTGTCCCACTCATAAATATCCCGCATATCGCCGGGGAGATGATCTTTTGCGGGTTGAAAATACAGTTCACCGTATAAGTTATGCGAATCAGCGGCATAGGTTATCATGGTAGAGCCGTCGGCCGATGCGCCTTTTGTCACCAGGAAATTGGTGCAAGCATTTGATATGTTGATGCCTGCGACAAGAGATGCGAAAATTATTCCTGCTATTTTTAGAGTTTTATTCATTGTTAAATATCATGATTTAGAAGCTGGGTTATGAGGGGCTTGTTTTTTACATATCCACTTCCACCTTGGCAAACTCAGTTTTGGAGTATTCGCCCGCTTTCAGCCTTTTCCTAACCGCTTTAAAAGCATTTAAGGTTATTTCAACATCTTCCATGGTGTGCATGGATGTTGGTATCAACCGAAGCAACAGTTCGCCTTTGGGAATCACCGGGTAAACCACCATCGAGCAGAAAACTCCGTGGTTTTCGCGCAAGTCGTAAACTAAGTTGGTGGCTTCGGCTTCGCCACCCTGCATAAATACAGGAGTTACTGCTGTGTTGGTGCGCCCCAGGTCAAAACCTGCTTCGCGAAGTCCTTTTTGCAGTGCGGCAACAATAGTCCACAGCTTATCTTTTAATTCCGGTTTTGTTCTGATGAGTTCAAGCCGTTTTAAACCGCCTATTACCATCGGCATGGGCAATGATTTGGCGTAGGTTTGCGAGCGCATGTTGTAGCGCAGGTAAAAGCAAATGTCGGGTTCGCAGGCAACAAAACCGCCTATTCCGGCCATGGCTTTAGCAAATGTGGCAAAGTAAAGGTCGATTTTATCCTGAACACCAAAATGTTCGCCTGCGCCTGCCCCGGTTTTTCCCATCATCCCAAAGCCGTGAGCATCGTCAACCAGCAGGCGAAAGTTGAATTCTTCTTTCAAAGCTACAATTTCGTCTAATTTTCCGAGGTCACCGGCCATACCGAAAACACCTTCGGTAATTACCAAAATTCCGCCTTTTTGCTTTTCTGCCAAGCGGGTGGCATGGGTCAGTTGTTTACGCAAGCTGTCGATATCATTGTGCAAAAACACAAAACGTTTGCCCATGTGCAATCTCACGCCGTCCAAAATACAGGCATGTGATTCCGCATCATAAACAATCACATCGTTACGCCCCACAATAGCGTCGATAATCGAAACCATTCCCTGGTAACCATAGTTTAAAAGAAACGCATCAGGTTTACTGACAAATTCGGCTAATTCTCTTTCAAGCTCTTCGTGTTTGGCGGTTTGTCCCGACATCATCCGAGCTCCCATTGGGTAGGCCATCCCATATTTAGCCGCAGCATCTGCATCGGCTTTTCTAACCTCGGGGTGGTTGGCCAGCCCCAAATAGTTGTTCAAACTCCAGTTTAAAACTTCTTTACCACGAAACATCATCCGGGGGCTGATTTCGCCTTCCAACTTGGGGAAAGCAAAATAACCATGGATTTTTTTCATGTGTTGTCCAATATCTCCCGGGTTATCTCTGAATTTTGCAAATATGTCCACGTTATTTCTTTTTAAAAATTACATGCAAATGTAAACTTTTTTAAATTGACGGCAAATGTGTTAATTAAGGCACCGGATAGTTTCAAGTATCTAAAAAAAGTATATTTTTGCGCCATGTCAATGAAAATGAGATTTTTTGGGATCGGGTTCGTACTGTTAACGTTAATTTTAAGCTCATGCGGCAATTTTAATAAAATTATTAAAAGTTCCGATTATGAATTTAAATACAAGAAAGCAGTAGAATATTATGATCAGGGTGAATATGTGAAAGCCGGAACACTGTTCCAGGATTTAGTGAATATTTATCGGGGAACGACTCGTGCTGATAAGATTTATTACTATTATGCCAAAAGCATGATTGGGCAAAAGGACTATTTAATGGCGGGGCACTATTTTAAATCGCTTGTAAAAGAATTTCCCACCAGCGAATTTGCAGAAGAATCTTATTTTATGGTAGGTTATTGTTCATACTTGCAGTCGCCAAAACCCCGTTTAGACCAAACGGTCACAAAAGAGGCTATTGACGCCCTTCAGTTGTACATCAACTTGTTTCCCTTTAACCCCAGGGTTGACGAAGCAAACCGGCTGATCGACGAACTGAACGACAAACTGGTTTACAAGGCCTATCTTAGTGCAAGGCTTTATTACGATTTCGACCAGTACAAAGCAGCGGTGGTGGCCTTGTCGAATTGTTTGGCTAAGTTTCCCGATTCGCAATATCGCGAAGAGCTGATGTTTATGCTATTAGAATCGAAATATTTGCTCGCTATGGGAAGTGTCCTGGATAAGAAGGAAGAAAGGCTTTCAAGCGCTCTCGACGAATATTTTACCTTTGTTGACGAGTACCCGGAAAGCAAACACAGAAAAGATGCCGACAAATTTTACAAAACAACGTCTTCATTGTTAAACTATAAAGAACAGGACGAACAACAAGAAACAACTATTAACAATTAATATGGATTACAAAAAAACAAAAGCTGCACAGTCAACCATTTCCCGCGACCTGGAAGTGTTGACTGAAGAAACAGGCAATATCTACGAAACGGTGATGATCCTGGCAAAACGTGCCAATCAAATTTCGTCGGAACTGAAAGAGGAATTGAACCAAAAACTACAGGAATTTGCTTCTTATACCGATAACCTTGAGGAGATCTTCGAGAACCGTGAGCAAATTGAAATATCTAAATTTTACGAACGTCTCCCAAAACCAACTTTGATTGCTTTTGAGGAGTTGAAAGAAAACGAAATCTATCACCGTAACCCGAGCAGGGAAAACAAACAACGCATTTAAATGAAAGCCCATGAGGCTTAACGGAAAGAAAATAATTTTAGGAGTGACCGGAAGCATAGCAGCCTACAAAGCTGCTGTGCTTTTGCGTTTATTGGTGAAAGAAGGTGCCGAAGTGCAGGTGGTGATTACCGCTGCCGGAAAAGAATTTATCACTCCGGTTACCCTGTCTGCTTTGTCGGGCAAACCGATTATCAGCGAGTTTTTTGGTACAAGCGACGGAAGCTGGAACAGCCACGTGGACCTGGGGCTTTGGGCGGATGTCATGATTATTGCACCTGCTACCGCCACAAGTTTAGCAAAAATGGCCTACGGCATCGCCGACAACATGTTGATAACCACTTATCTTTCGGTGAGATGTCCGGTATTCATTGCGCCGGCAATGGATCTCGATATGTTTGCCCACCCTTCAACAACAAAAAATCTCGCTACTTTGAAAGAATACGGCAACTACATTATTAAGCCGCAAATTGGTGAATTGGCAAGCGGTCTTTCCGGCAAAGGGAGAATGGAAGAACCTGAAAATATTGTCGAAATTGTAGTAGCTCATTTCGAGACAAAAAAAAAACTACGCAATAAAACCATCCTCGTAACTGCTGGGCCAACCTTCGAAAAAATAGATCCGGTTCGCTTTATCGGTAATTTCTCTTCCGGAAAAATGGGTTACGCCATTGCCGAAGAATTGGCGGAAAATGGGGCAGACGTGATTTTGGTTTCCGGCCCGGTTTCAGTTTTAGCAAAAAACAAAAGAATTAAAACTGTTTTAGTAGAATCGGCTAAAGAAATGTACAAGGAATGCCTTTCGTATTTTTCTTCCGTAAACGGTGCGGTAATGTGTGCTGCAGTTGCCGATTTCACGCCGGTGGAGGTAGAAACCCAAAAGACCAAGCGTGGAAAAGCCAATTGGTCCATCGAATTGAAACCTACCCAAGACATTGCACAAGCATTGGGCGAACGGAAAAAGCCGGATCAGATTTTGGTTGGCTTTGCGCTCGAAACTAATAACGAAGTTGAAAATGCCTTAATTAAACTGAAAAAGAAAAACTTAGATATGATTGTATTGAATTCGCTGAACGACAAAGGCGCAGGGTTTGGTGGCGATACCAACAAAATTACAATCATTGATAAAGACAATAAACAACAGCTTTTTGAGTTAAAAAACAAGAAGGAAGTGGCTGCGGACATCGTTGAGAAAATGTTGACGATACTCGTTTAAAGGGCCTCTTTTATTTTTATTGATGTTATAATGTGTTATTTTTGAGGGACATGAAATATATTTGGCTTTCTATAATTTTAATATTCTTACTTGTTGATACACCGTTTGCGCAAGAGTTAAGATGTAACGTGTCCATCTCTTCGCAAAAAATCCAAGGGGCAAACCAGAATCTTTTTCGCACCATGCAGTCGGATATTTACGAGTTTATGAACAACCGTAAATGGACGGAACACGTTTACAGCTACGACGAAAAAATACGCTGCAACATCATGATTCGCTTGGATGAGCAGATTTCTGCCGATGAATTCCGCGGGTCTATTCAGGTTCAGTTGACACGTCCGGTGTTCAATTCGAGTTACGAAACCACGGTTCTGAACATTAAGGATAATGATTTCAGGTGCCGGTATGTGGAGTTCCAGCCGCTGGAATTCAACGAAACCTCAAACCGCGACAACCTTACCAATATTTTGGCCTATTATGCCTATGTAATTATTGGGTTCGATTATGACAGTTTTTCTCAAGAAGGCGGTACGCCCTATTTTGAGAAAGCACAAGCCATTGTCAATAATTCGCAAAATGCCCCCGAAAAAGGTTGGAAATCTTTCGAGAGTGAACGGAATCGTTATTGGCTGATGGAGAATATTTTGAATAAATCCTATTCGGATTACCGGAAGTGCATGTACAGCTACCATCGCAACGGCCTCGATCTTATGAATGAGAAAATTGAAGAGGGTAGGGCAAACATTGCTGAATCGCTACGCGATCTTCAAAAAGTTTTTCGCCGTCGTCCGTCCACCTATATTTTACAAATGTTTTTTGACTCAAAGGCTGATGAATTGGTCAATATATTCTCCAAAACTTTTCCCGATGAACGGAACCGGGTAATGACAATCCTCAACGAGATAGACCCGTCAAACGGTAGCAAATACGAGAAGATTGCCAAAGCGGATGACATGTAAATTTGTAATTCAATACTGAATGCTGTCCAGATTATCCATTTCAAACTACGCGCTCATCGATAAACTGACCGTTGACTTTCATGCGGGGTTAAACTCGGTAACGGGAGAAACCGGAGCCGGAAAATCGATTGTTCTGGGTGCATTGGGTTTAATATTGGGCAACCGTGCCGACTTATCGGTATTGAAAGAAAAAGATACAAAGTGCATTGTAGAAGGTTTTTTCGAGGTGAAGAATTACGGGCTTCAATATTTTTTCGAAGAAAACGATCTGGATTATGATTCAATGGCCATTCTGCGCCGCGAAATATTACCGTCCGGGAAAAGCCGAGCTTTTGTTAATGATACTCCGGTGAATCTGAAAACCATGCGCGAACTGGGTTTAGCGCTCATCGACATTCATTCACAGCACCAAAACCTCGAACTCGGAAACCAAAAATTTCAGCTCAGTTTAATCGATACCGTTTCTAATTCAGGTAAAATTTTGAATGAATACCGAAAGCTTTATTCGGATTTCAGGAACCTTCAAAAACAGTTGGACGAATTGAAACTGAAATCGGAAAAATCAAATGCCGATCTGGATTATTTTCAGTTTCAGTTTAATCAGTTAAACGAAGCCAAGCTCCGGGAAGGTGAGCAGCAGGGATTGGAAGCGGAGTTGGAAAAACTGAACCATGCCGAAGAAATAAAAAATGCTTTTGTTCAGGTTCAGGAGTTATTGGATAATGAAAATTTCTCTGCGCTTCAAAATATAAAAGAAAGCAGAAAAGCACTTGATGCCATTCGTCAGTTTATGCCGGAAGCACAAGTTTTAGCCGATCGTATTCAGAGTTGCTGGCTGGAGTTGAAGGACATCTTCGACGAAGCCTCTGCCCTGGCGGAACAAATTGAGCACGACCCCGGCAGACTGGAACAAATCAACGAAAGATTAAACCTGCTTTTTACTTTGCAGCAAAAGCATCGCGTTTCCGATGACGGGGAGCTGATAGAGTTGCGCGAATCTTTTGCAACAAAAATTGCACAGGTTGTAGGTTACAGCGAAGAAATAGAAGAACTGGAAAAAACGTTGACTGCCTGCGCTTCGGCATTAAAAACAAAATCAAACGAGTTAACGGATCTACGCAAAAGCATTTTTCCAAAAATCGAACAGTCCATAGTAGCTGATTTGCAACAATTGGGGATGGCAAAGTCGAAGTTTGAAATCCAGCTTGTAGCATTGCCGGATTATACTTCCAATGGCAAAGATTCGGTTTCGCTGCTTTTTAGCGCCAACTTGGATACTGCACCAGCGGAAATTTCTAAAATCGCTTCGGGCGGAGAAATGTCGCGACTGATGTTGGCGATTAAAAACTTGTTGCGCAATTCCAGAGCCTTGCCAACGGTTATTTTCGACGAAATTGATTCGGGCGTTTCGGGCGAAATTGCGATTAAAATGGGGAACATTATCAAATCATTTTCTACCACTACGCAAATCATCAACATTACCCACCTGCCACAGATTGCCGCTAAAGGCGATGCCCATTTGCAGGTTTTTAAATTTGAAAAGGACGGAAAAACCTTTACGTCCATTAAACATCTCAACGAGCAGGAGCGACTTGAAGAACTGGCCAAAATGGTGAGCGGCGAAAAACTCACTGATTCGTCGTTGAAAACGGCACAGGAATTTTTGGAGGGGTAATCCTTGTCCTAATAAAATTTTGATGCTATCACTGATAATGTAGGTATATGAAGAACTTCTTCAATGCCGAAAGGCCCGCCTGACCGGCTGGGCAGGCATGACAGGATAATGCCACCACTTCGTGGTTTTGATCCGTTATTCTCAATGTTCTATAATAATACCAACCCTTCGGGTTTGAAGATCATTGATTAATTCCATACAAAACTATATAGAACCAAATTTTTTCTCTCTACTGATCAAAGCAGTATTAATTAGTTGATTACATTTGCATAAAATTAATGTAAATCAAACGGCTATGAAATCTTTCACTTGTTCCCTACCCGACGAATTGCTGTTGAAGTTGAACGAAATGGCGAAAAAGCTGAAACTCCCAAAAAATAAAAACTATGAAAAAACTACATCTATTTCTTTTGTTCTTTCCGATTACTTTTTTTTCGTGTCAAAATATGGCATCTAAAACGGAAAAACCTCAACCTAACTTCATCGTGTTTATTGCCGACGATGCCGCATGGAACGATTGTGGTCCGTATGGAAACCTTGTGATTAAAACGCCAAATATCAATAAGCTGGCGGAAGAGGGTCTGGTTTTCGACAATGCCTTTTTAACCACAAGTTCATGCAGCCCCAGCCGTTGCAGCATTTTAACGGGCCGTTATCCGCACAGCACAGGAGCTTCTGAATTGCATATGCCGCTTCCGGCCAACCAACTCTTATTTGCCGGCGAGTTGCAAAAGGCGGGTTACTATACCGCTGTGGCCGGCAAATACCACATTGGCCCCAAGCGTTCTGAGTTTGATTCTATTTACGGGGGTAGTCCCAGCGGTTGCGAGAATTGGGTGAAAGCTTTGCAGGAACGCCCGAAAGACAAACCGTTCTTTTTATGGTTAGCCGCGTTGGATCCGCACCGTTCTTATCAAGCCAACACCATTCCCGAGCCGCATAATCCTGCAGATGTGATTGTTCCGCCTTTTCTGCCCGATGCCGATTCTACACGTAAAGATTTGGCGTTATACTACGATGAAATTTCGCGCTTGGACAGCTATTTGGGAAAAGTAATGGCTGAGCTGAAAGCCCAGGGAGTGGACGAAAATACCCTGGTGATTTATATGACCGACAATGGACGCCCCTTTCCTCGCTGCAAAACCCGTTTGTACGACAGTGGCATAAAAACACCCTTCATTGTTCGCTGGCCCGCAGAAATGAAAAAGGGCAGGACCGATGCTTTGATAAGTTCAATCGATATTGCCCCAACATTTTGCGAACTGGCCGGGGCAACTGTGTCCAAAACCTTTCAAGGGTTTTCTTTTGTGCCGATATTGAAAAATTATCAGGCTGAAACCCGCGAATCTATTGTTGGTGAACATAACTGGCATGATTATCAGGCGCATGAACGTGCCATCCGCAATAAAAAGTTTTTGTACATCCGAAATGCATTTCCGCAATTGAATGCTTCTCCACCTGCTGACGCGGTTGGTAGCCTGACCTATCAGGAAATGATCCGTTTGTATAAAAGTGGTGACCTGAACGAAAATCAGTTGGATTGTTTTATTCAGCCCCGATCGGCAGAAGAATTATATGATGTTCGGGCGGATCCCTTTCAGCTTACGAATTTGGCTGATAACACAAACTACCAAAGCGATTTGGCTGAAATGCGGGCAATGTTGGATGAATGGATTATGGAATTTGACGATACAATCCCCGAAAATCCTACCCCGGATAAATTTGATCGATGGACAGGGAAGTTGCTTGGAAAATAGTGGAACTGGAATATTAAGGGTGAAAATGAAGAAAATCAAGGAGTTAAGCTCTATAACGCTTTGTTTGGGTAATTTTGTGGAAAATCCACTCAACTAACGAAACCTTTTCACCTGAATGTTGCAATGGATTCATCGTGTGAACCAAACAATTCCACCAATCGTGAAAAAAAATCCTATTTTTACCCCCTATGAGAACACATACATTTGCTATTGCAGGCTGTGGAAAATTGGCCCACATCGTTGTAGATGCCCTGTTGAAAGACCTGTTGCCCAACTATAAATTGATTGGCAGTTACTCCAGAACATTTGAAAAAGCAGAGGAAATTGCCCAAAAAATCGATAGTTCAGAAGTGGATTATTCCTGCAAGCCTTGTCGCAGTTTTGAGGAGCTGTTGCAACTCAAACCGGATTATATTGTGGAAACTGCTTCACCATCGGCATTTAAAGAATGGGCATTGCCTGCTTTGAAAAATGGATCATCCATCGTGACACTATCCATTGGTGCGCTGGCTGATGCAGAATTTTATGAAACCGTGCAACAAACCGCGTTGGAGAATAACACCCGTGTGCATTTAGCTTCCGGTGCTATTGGTGGTTTCGATGTGTTGCGAACGGTGTCTTTAATGGAAGCGAGCAAAGTTACTTTCACCACCGAAAAAGGGCCAAATTCTTTAAAAAACACCGCAGTTTACGACGAAAGCTTGCAAAGCGAAAAACGCGAAGTCTTTAAACGGATTTTACTTTAACAACACACAGATATTCAGCAACATAAGCTGATAT
>CAZNEV010000093.1:0-17012 GCA_964572085.1 uncultured Maribellus sp.
TGCCGCAACGCAAACCAAAATCAATATCATCGCTTGTTGCAGGGTTTAAATCGGCAACAATCACAAAAATTGATGATTTGAAAAATTTGTGTGTTCCAAAATACAACAAGCAAAACAAACTGTGGCAGGCCAATTATCACGATCATATTGTGAGGAACAAAGAGGAATATTGGAAAATCAAAAATTACATCAAAACTAATCCTGCAAATTGGAGAGATGATAAATTTTTTGAATGATTGAACCGGATTTGAATGTTTAAAAACCCAGGCAACACAATCAGCAACAACGGTAAGGCTACGATGAAGCCTCCGATAACGGCTATGGCCAGGGGCTGGTGCATTTGAGCGCCGGTCCCTATTCCAAGAGCAAGAGGCATAAGCGCCACAATTGCTCCCAGTGCGGTCATCAGGTTGGGCCGCAAACGTGTCGAAACGGCCAGAACCAGCGACCGTTTTCCACCGGTTTTCAGTTCAGACAAATATTGCTGGATCGTGAATATAGAGTTTTCGCCAATGATACCGATAATCATAATCAAACCAGTGTAGCTCCCCACATTCAAGGGAGTGCCAGTGAGAAACAAGGCAATCGCGCTGCCGGAAATACCCAACATGCTTATAAAAAGTACGATTAACGAAAATTTCAGGGATTTAAACATGAACAAAACGATGGTAAAAACCAGCAACCCACCTGCAATCAGGATTTTAAGTAATTCGGCGAAAGAATTTTGTTGCTCGGCATACGAGCCCCCATACACGATCTGGTACGACGAAGGTAAACTGATGCTTTTCAGTTTACGCTGGATATCTTTCATCACACTTCCCAAATCACGTTTGTTCAACCGCGCGGTCACCACACCCATGGTCTGAAGGTTTTCGCGTTGTATTTCGGAAACGCCACTTTGTACACTGAAATTGGCAAAATCGGAAAGTGGAAAATAATCTCCGGCAGCAGTGCAGATGGATACCTGTTTCAAACCATCGAGCGGCGTTTTATTATTAACCGGAAAGATCAACCGGATGTTGGTAAATTGCTCTTTTTCAGGTACCGTTCCCACAATCGTACCATCGATAAAAGTGCTTATTTGTTCCTGCAATTGAGATGGGGTAAGACCAAACTGTTTCAGCTTGCCTTCTTTTGGCATGATTTTCATCTCCGGACCAACCACCACGATTCCATTGAACACGTCAGCTGTTCCCGCCACTACCTGAAGACTGTCGGCTACTTGTTTTGACAGGCGTAATATTTCATCCCGATCGTTGCCGAATATCTTTAATTCGATGGGCTGCACACTGGCCATCAAATCGCCCAGCATGTCGGTAATTACCTGTCCAAAATCAACGGTTAACGCCGGAATGGTTTGTTCTATTTTTTTTCGGATTTCATCCGACACCTCGTCAGTTGTCCGGTTCCGTTTTTTATGCAATTCGATTAAATAATCGCCTCTGTTTGGCTCGGTAATGAAAAAGCCCATCTGCGTTCCCGTCCGTCGGGAATAGGTTTTGACTTCAGGGGTTGATTCGATGATTTTATCTACTTCGTTCAGCATCCGGTCAGTTTCTTCCAGCGAAGTGCCTGACGGACTGTTGTAGTCAAGCACGATGGAGCCTTCGTCCATGTGAGGCAGGAATCCCGTTTGCAGCTTGGGAAAAATATAGATGATACTGAAGATCAGCACGACAACAAGTCCCAGGCTGAAGTAGGGTTTTCGGGTTAAAAATCCAATCCACTTGTAATAGGGAACGTGGAAGGGCTTGAGTTTTTTCGAGAATGCTTTTTTGTTTGAAAAGAGCAGGTAAACCACCGGCAAACCGATCCAAGTGATGAAAAATGAACACAGCAGCGTGATGATCATCGTTTCGGTCAGGATTTTAAAATAGGCGCCTACAACCCCAGACATTAACTCGAAGGGAATGAGGATCACAATGGTGCTCAGCGAAGAACTGACTATGGCCGGGAACAGGAAATGAACGGCTTTTCCGACCAGCTCGTTCGATTTCTGCTGCGGGTTTCGCTCGTGGGCCCGGTGAATTTGTTCCACCACGACAATGGCATCGTCGATAATTAGTCCGATGGCAGCTGCAATGGCGCCGATGGTCATAATGTTAAAATCGAAACCGAGCGAGTACAAAGTAATGAAAGTAAGCGACAAGGTGAGCGGGATGGTAACCAGTAATACCATACTCGCCTTGAACGAACGGAGAAAAATGATAACCACCACAATCGCCAGTAACAGCCCGATCCAAAGTACATCAATGATACTTTTTATGCTGTTATTCACAAATTCGGCCTGGTTGTAATAGGGTTTCAAAACTACACCTTTGGGTAAAATAAGGTTGAGCTCCTGTGCTTTTGCGGTTACCTGGGCTGCCACATCAATGAGGTTGCTTTTGGGCTGTTTTACAATGGCTACTAAAGGAAAATTCTTGCCATCGGCCTTTATTTTTACATATTCGTTTTTTTCACTAATCTCCACCGTGGCTATATCCGCAATTTTTACCTTCCGGGTCGCGTCATTAAAAAGAACCAGGTTTTCAAGTTGATCCTTATTGACGAGCGTCGCATCGGTTGTGGTCAGGTAAAGTCGTTTGTAATCAATACTATAGCCATTCGATTTGATGAACCCGGTTTCCCGGATTGCATTGGCAATATCCTGGGTGCTGATTTTTAACAGTTTTAATTTTTGCAGATCCGGAATGATCCGGAATTCTTTTTCCTTTCCTCCGATAACCTGAACGGCGGCAACGCCATCAATACGCGAAAGGTAGGGTTTTACCGTGTATTCGGCAATCAGTTTCAGTTCAATCTGACTTTTGGTTTCCGATTGCAGCGAATACCCCATAACCGGCAAAATGGACGGGTTCATCTTCTCGACCGTAATTTGCACTCCAGGTGGCAAGCTGTTCTTTATTTGATTTATACGCGATTCAACCTGCTGTTTGTCGAGGTTAATATCAGAGCCCCAGTCCATGAAAGCCGAGATTTCGCAACTTCCCATGCTGGTGGTGCTACGAATGAGTTTTAGGCTTTCGGCTTGTTTAATGGCATTCTCGAGGGGTTTAGTCACCGAAACCATCATCTTGTCAACCGGTTCTTCTCCATTGTCGGCAATAATTTTTATTTTCGGAAATGTAATGTTGGGGAACAATGATGTTTTCATGTTGTTGTACGACAACGCGCCACCAATTAAGGTAAGTAGCAGGATGACCGCAACCGGGCTTTTGAATCTTACAAAAATGTTCTTCATAGTTATTTTACCATTTTAACCACACTGCTGTCAGGTAGGCCGTAGCTGCCTTCCAAAATGATTTTGTCGGAAAGTTTAAAATCAGCCGATATAATTTCAACCAAACTATCATTCCTGATTCCCATTTCAATGGGGACAATCACCGCAACACTGTCCTGCACAATTTTCATTACCCAAAATTCGGTTTGGGTTTCGTTTGTTAGAATGGCTTTTTTGGGCAGGAGCAGAGTTTCCGCGCTGCCCGATTTTTGGAATGTTGCAGTTAAATTCAGGTTTTCGGGTAATTGCCGTTTGCTTTTAAGTTTTATTAATATCTGCTGTGTTTGCGATGCTTCATCGATTATAGGACGGATTTGAAAAACTGCACCATCGATTTGCGAATGGTCGGGTAGGAAAAGTTGGCAATTTGTACCGATTTTTGCCAAAGCATGAAATTCGTAGGGAACATTTATCGCCACCAATAAATCGTTGACATCAACCAGATTGCAAAGGAGCGAACCTTCCGTAACATACGCGCCAACGCCAAGTGTTACGGGTTCGTTAATCATTCCCGAAGCAGTTGCTTTTACTTTGATTTTTCCCAATCCCAATCCCAATCCCGATTCGCTTCCTGCTTGCTGTAACGCCTTATTCTCGCGGGTTTCAATTTCAAACAAAACGGCATCCTCCTGGATATTGTCGCCCAGCTTTATATTTACTGCGGTTAAATAACCCGAAATGGGCGCAACTACAGCGTTGCTTTTCAGGTAAACCGTTTTCCCGTTCAGCGTAATTTGGTCCGCAATTTTCCCCAGAGTCGGAGAAGTGGTTGTTACCGCTGCTTTTGGAACAACAATTTCCCCTGAATTTTCGGTCGGCTTGCTTTTGCATGAAAACAGCAAGATCAAAAAGGTGGCCAACAAAATTAGCAGTGATGTATTTTTCATGATTTTAGATTAATAATTCCAATAATTCCAGGCATTTATAACCATTTGTTTTTCCATTTCGAGCAAGGAAGTTTCCTGTTTTTTAACTGCAATTTCTTTGATGAGGTATTTGTAATCCATTACCGAAATTTCGGCTTGTTGCAGTTGGATTTTATACAGTTTCAATAATTCAGCATATTGTTCCAATTGATTGTTTGCCAGTTCGATGCGTTTATTGAGCGACTGAATTTGGCTGACCGAATAATTTTTCTGAATCGTGTTTTGGACTATCGTTTTTTGCTTTTCAAATTGAAGGGTTTCGAAATTTATTTCCGATTTTTTGCGTTCAATATCGCGCTGGTTCCCATCAAAAATAATCAAGCTAAAAGTTAGTCCCGTGCTAAAACCAAAACGGTTGAAGTCGGGCAGATGAACGGCGTTCATCCCCGTGTTGGCAAACAAATTCAGGGTAGGTTTATATTTCAGTTCGCTTATTTTTTGGTCGGTGGCAAGGGCGAGGCTGTCGAGCAAAAAGGAAGTAAGAAAACGCGAATCTGCCTTAATTTCGGGATTTCGCACGAATTCCACATTGTCGATTTTTACTTCGGTTTCGTTGTCAATTCCGCAAAGTAAATTCAAATCGTAGAGCATGTTCCTGTATTCTGCCGCGAAAGTTTCGTATTCCTGCAAGTAATTTTGGCGCACAATTTCGAGCAGCATCAAATCGCTTTGTTTGTAAATGGCGCTTTCCACCAGTTTGTGCAAGGTTTGCAATTCGTCTTCCACTTCGCCAACAAGCGCCAAACTGTTTTCAGCCTGTTTCTCCGATTTCAGGCACAATATATATTGGTGGCTTACCACATTTTCAAGTTCGTGGACTGTCAGTTCAATTGCGTTGTCGCTCATTTGGTTTTGAATCGCCGCTTTCTCTTCGAAAGCATGAATTTTTGAGCCGTTGAACAAGCCTTGTTTTAACGAAACTACCGATTGGTACTGGCCGCCATCGGTAGCTGCCAAATCGTAACCCGTGTAATCAATTGCATCCTTCGTAACCCATTGAAATTTGTTTTGATTGTTGTCGTGCGAAATTATCGGAGCAAACAAAACACTCGCTTCAACCGTAATTTCGGGTTTCGAATAAATGGTTTTTATTTGTTGAAGGTCGAGTTGCACCAGCTTTTTGTCGTTTTCGTTTTTGTGAATAAACGGACTGTTTTCTTTTGCTTTTTCGATAAAAAAAGTCAGATCGTGCTGTTGTGCAAAAATCGGGAAGGGCGAAAAGATAAAAATCCAGACTACCCATTTTATTAATGCCTTCATTGAATTGAATTTAATCGTTGGTTAAAACCAAGTTAAAGGTAATTTAAAAATGTTTAAGGAAGTCCAGAACGTGTATAAGGACAAAAACATAACCTGCCATTTCAGGTTTTTTATGTAAGTTTGATAAAAATAAGTTGCCATGGAATCTTTAAGAATTGAAATAATAAACCCAAAAGCAAAGCGGTTGATTAAAAACCTTGCTGACATGAAGCTAATCAAAATAAAAAAAGAACAGGCCAAATCGGATTTTTCTGAATTACTTGACAAACTAAGGAGCCAGTCCGGAAATGTTCCTTCTTTGGACGAGATTACGAAGGAAGTTGAATCGGTTCGAAATGCCCGGTATGAAAAGTAAAAAGGTTATCCTTGATACAAATCTTTGGATTAGTTTCCTTATTACAAAGGATTACAGTTTCATAGATTATTACGTGGAAAATGATAAGGTAAAACTCGTTTTCTCCGATGAACTTGTTCAAGAATTTTTAACCGTTGCCACCAGGCCAAAATTTCAAAAGTACTTTGCGGCCAAGGACATTGAAAAACTTCTTCGCACATTTGACGATTATGGAATTTCAACAAAAGTGACTTCTGAAGTAGAGCTATGCCGTGACCACAAAGATAATTTCTTATTGAATTTGGCAATTGACAGCAAAGCTGATTATCTTGCAACTGGCGACAAAGACTTATTGGAAATCAAGAAAATTCATGAAACAGAAATTCTAACAATAAGAGAATTAGAAGATAAGTTTAAAAAAAACCTCAACCATTAACGTGAGTTTTTTATTTTTCGTCCTTTTCGTCTCCTTCTTCGCTTTACTTTTTTACCGTAATTTTTCCATCGGCGATAACTGTAATTTCCATTTCTTCCTTGCCTTTTTCGATTCCAAGCTCATACCCCTTCATTTCGGGTGTTTCAATGCTTTCCACGTCTTCGATTTTCCAATCCGGGTAAGCTGCTTTTACTGCTTTTGAAACTGCTGCGGGGAGGTCCTTTTCTTTTAATTCAGCCTCGGTGGCAGTCCATTTTCCAGCATTGTCGAAACTGGCGGACATTTCTGTTCCTTTCATTTTAAACTCTGCTTCCCATTCGTTTGCCTCTTCCTGGTCCCATTTCACTTTGGTGGCAGATGAGAAATTCTTTGCAAAATTATCGGTAACGGCTTTGGGCGGCGTTTGAGCGCAGGCAAATAATCCGAAAGCTAATGCGAAAATGATAAAAATTGATTTTTTCATTGTATGTAATTTTTAAAATTAATAGGATGAAAGTACAATGTGATTCTAAAGGAATTTTGAAGAGATTGTTATTTAAAACCGACATTGAAAACCAATTGAATTTGAATTAATCATCGGGATAACAACAACATCCTTTTTTTTGTGAAAAGGTTGAAAACCTTGCAGCGGTTTGAAATAATAAACCAGGTTTGTAGTAAGTATCCCTAATCCTGCACCAACCAAAACATCGGTAAGCCAGTGTGCATTATTTGTCATGCGTAAAATGCCGGTGGAGATTGCAAATAAGTATCCGCTGTATGCAATAATGGGCTCGGTATCTTTAAATTCGTGATATAATACTGTAGCATCAACAAAAGCAGCGGTTGTGTGTCCCGACGGGAATGATTGGTCGTCACCAGTTGGTCGTTTTACATTGGTCGTACTTTTCATCAAATGCACTAATCCGCACGAAACCAATTGCGAAATAGCAAGGTATTTTGTTTGGTCGAAAACACTGTTTTGGTGCTTAAAACCAGCGGCATCAAACAAATACATTTCGGCTATTAGCGCATATTGTAAATAATCTTCGAGTCTTGTGTTGGTGCGGGGTATTTTATCCTGAATATGGTTTTTTATATCCCCGATATTCAGCAACACGCCCGCAGATATTAAACCTACGGGTAGGGTTTGGCTTTTAAGAGTAAGCATGGTTTTCGCATTTTGAAGAGAATCAACCGAAACAGAGTCTTTTCTATCCGTTTGATTTTCGAGTTGAAAACCTGAAGCTGTGCTTTTTATCGATATAAAAATCAGTAGAATAAATAGAAACTTCATGCTAAAATTTTGCATGAAGTAAAGCACTGAATCTAAAGGAAATTTGAAGTGTTCAAAGCAGAATTACCAGTTTATCCGCCGCCCAATGTTCCATTCAATATAATTGGAAACATGGAATTGTGTTGCCCGCAAGCTTACTCCCAGAAAATAGTTTTTGTAGAAATGATATTTCACGCCCAAACGCTGGTAAAAAGCCGTGGATGATAATTCGGTTTTCTTTCGATAAACATAAAACCCAGGCTGAATAATTACCGACAAACGGTTAATAGCCAGTTCGTACGACGGATAAACACTGAGCGTAATATGGTTTCCAAACGGCAAATCTACTTCATCCAGCTCGCCATTTTCAACCGCAATTTGAGCATTTAACGCCCCGTTGTAACCGGCTGTAAAACCAGCCCCGATTTTCGATTTATATCCGACACAGCGATTGAAGGTGTTGCTGAACCCATAAACAGGGAAAAACAAACCTCTGTATTTAGCTTGAATATCAATATCATCGCCGTTGTAAATCACATTTTCGGCACCGGCATAAAAACTGATATCCCACTCGTTATGTTTTTCAAATTTAGGCACTTCGTTTTTTATAAATGAAAACGGTGGATTGTTGATTTGATAAAGCAAACTGAATTTTACCGCTTCGGTATTCAAGCCCATATTTGGCATTTTCAGTTTCCCATTTGAAAAATGGTTGAAACCGTAACCTACACTTAACGAAAACCGCCGTGTCAACTGGTATTCGAGGTTTGCCCCAGCCTCCATGTGAACACTCCGATCGGCACCGATTGAAATGTTATCCGGGTTATTTACCGGGTTGAAATCGTTCCAGTTAAATGCCAAACCCAAACCCAATTCATAATTTAAGCTCAACTTTTGAAAACGCACAAATGGCCCCGAAAAATATCCATATATCGAAATCGGGTTTCCCAACGCTGTGGTTTCATCGAAAAAAGCGGTGTAAAAACCAATTCCATATACTGGATATCCAAAAATTTGTTCCCACAATCTGGTACCGGTGGTTTGTTTTAACAATAGAATTGAAAATGAGGTGTAATCGTCGATTATTTGTTTGCCCAAATTATTGCCACGAATAAAATCGTTTGTTGGGAGTACTTTTCCGAGCTGATAACTCCCTTTAAGCAGAAGCGGGGTTTTAGTGAAAAATGAATCGATTTTTGATTGTTGCCCTGACACGGAAATAGTTATAGACAAAGCAGTTAGCAGAAGAACAAATAAAAATTTCATGAAGTGATTTTCCACAAAAGAAATCATTAAATCTAAAGGAAATCTAAAGTGAATTTGTTAGTGTAAAAGTGTGTGCATTTTCTGAAAACGAATAATCAATAGAAAGCAAATAATTATCGCAAATCCTTTTCACAATTGCCAGTCCCAAACCCACTGAATTCGACGATACATTTTCTTTGTAGAAACGGTTGAAAAGCATCTCGGGACGGGTAATTGCCGCATTGCCCGAGTTGCTGATTTTGAGAAAACTGTCATCGGTTTCGATTATTATTTTCCCGCCTTTTAGGTTGTGGTTGATGCTGTTCATCAAAAGGTTGTTTGCCAATATTTCGGCCAACAAACCGGGCATTTCAACTTCGAAATTACTGTTGAAATTGGTTTCAATCGAAAGGTTTTTTAATTCGATAAGTTCGGCAAACTCAGCAATTTTATCATCAAAAACCTGCGCGAGATTGGCAGTTTCGGAAACCGGAAATTGTTTGTTTTCGATTTTCATTAAAAGCACCAATTCCTTGTTGAGTTTTGAAAGCCGCCGCACCGACTCATAGATTTTACTTACTGTTTCCGCATGTTGTTGCGTTAAATCGGGTTCATCCAATAACATTTCCAACTGTGAGTTGATAATGGCAATCGGCGTTTGCAGTTCGTGCGAAACATCTTCCGAAAACTGTTTTTGGTTTTGAAAATCAGAAATTATCTGTTTTGTTAGTTTTGTTAAAACGGTGTTTAACTGGTCGAACTCGGTTATTCCCGACGGTTCAAGGTTCACAGGCTTTTTTTGATTTATGGAGAATTGTCCGACTATTTTAAGATTCGTGTAAAAAGGCAACCACACCGATTGGGCAACCTTTCGATTTACCAAAATTAAAGTAAAAGTTAAAATTAACATAGCCAGAACAGTGACCAATACAAGGGTTGCAAGCAAATCTTCCGATTCGATTTTCGATTTTCGGACTGTGATTTTATAATATGTTTCCCCAATTTTTTTTATCGAGATGATTTGCCTGTATTCTTCCAATTCATTTTCTTTTTCGTTAAAAATCAATGTATCCGACAAAAATGTTGTTTCAGTTTTGTTACCTATTTTTTCAATTTCGGCAAGAGGGTCAAAAAAATCGGTTTGTGGATATTCTGCCAACTGGTTTTGAATGCGTTGCACATTTCCGGCAAGCTGTTCGTCCATTTGTTGGTTGATAACCAAAGAGAGTATAAAGTAAATTGCGATTCCCGAAATCAGCATCACGACAAGCGAATATGAAATATAGCGAATATTAAGTTTGGTCAGTAGTTTCATTCGTTTATAATTTCTTGTTTTTTATTGGTAACTCATGTAACTCGCGTATAATCATTTTCATTTATGGCGTAAATTTGTGTTGCTCGTTTCATTGGTCGGTAAATTTGTATCCCATTCCATAAACGGTTTTCACATAATCATTACCACCGACTTTCATGATTTTTTTGCGCAGGTTGTTAATGTGGGTGTAAATGAAGTCGAAGTTATCGGCCAAATCAATATTGTCGCCCCACAAATGTTCTGCAATCGATTCGCGCGGCAACAGCCTGTTTTGGTTGGTAACAAAAAACAGGAGCAGCTCAAATTCTTTTTTTGTGAGAATTATTGGCAGTCCGGCAACGGTAACACTTCCCTCATCGGGGAAGATTTCAATTTCGTGAAAAGAAACGGTGGTTGCCCCTTTAAATCTGCGTCTTCGTAAAAGTGCTTTTATTCGCGAGTTGAGTTCAGCCAAATGAAAAGGTTTGGTTAGGTAATCATCGGCGCCCAAATCAAGGCCGGTCAGTTTATCATCGAGCGAATTTTTGGCAGAAATAACAATAATTCCCGTGTCGGCATTGTGCTTTTTTAAATTTTCAATCAATTTCAGACCAGAACCGCCGGGCAATGTAATATCAACAAGCGCAATATCGTATTGATATAAATCCATTTTTTCATCGGCTTCGTTAAAAGTTGCGGCAGTTTCGCACAAAAAACCTTCTTTCTGCAAAAAAGATTCTACTATTGCGCTCAACTCCTTTTCGTCTTCTACAATCAAAATTTTCATCTGTTTATAATTGTTTGTTTTTTAAGGTAACAGATGTAACTCCCATTTATAATCATTCTCGTATGTGTGCAAATATTTCTCATGGTCGTTTCATTCTTTAAAATTAGGTTTTAATTTTAAAGAAATTCTAAAGTGGGCTACCCGGAATTAAAGTATTTAGCAACCTTGTTTTATTTTCAAACCATCGAAGTAATATCCGCACTCGATATAGGAAAGGCAAATGGAATACTTTGCAATTCAGAAACTGTACTGTCTGTTTTTAGAGCAGGAACGGGCAATTGCAGTTCCCGAAACGCCGATGCCAATCACAAAAACATTGTTGACAGGGTAAAAAAAATTAATCTTTATTATTATTTTAGCAATTCAATAAATCAAATTCAGTAAAATCATATGCTGCACAAATCATCACCTCAATTTCTAACCTGTTTCGCTTTTGCTATTCTCTTTTTCGCTGCCCAACTTCACGCCCAGAATGAAATAAACACTTCTGAAAAAGACACGTTAACAGTTGGCGTTGCAGGCAATGAACCATTCGTTTTCAACAGCAATTCGACGAAGAAAGGAA
The DNA here is from genome assembly GCA_964572085.1 of uncultured Maribellus sp. Lineage (GTDB taxonomy): Bacteria > Bacteroidota > Bacteroidia > Bacteroidales > Prolixibacteraceae > Draconibacterium. Next base: position 11,386 of record CAZNEV010000093.1, read on the forward strand.
TTGCAGTCGAAATTTGGGAAGAGCTGGCCGATAAAAAAGATTGGAACTACCGCTATAAATATTTTGAAACAGTGGACGCAGCCCTACAAGCTCTGAGCAACGGCAATTTAGACTTAGTGGTTGGTCCAATCAGCATCACTTCGGCACGCATTGAAAATATGCGATTTTCTCAGCCTTTCTACAATTCAAGTCTGGCTATCGTTTCGCGTTCCGATAAATTTACCCTGTGGGAAAAAATCAAACCATTTTTTAGTATCAAATTGCTAATGGCGGTTGCCGTTTTCCTTATTATCCTGGCGATTGTAGGTACGCTTTTGTGGTTAGCCGAACGGAAAAAGTCTCCGGACCAATTTCCCACCGACCCACTCAACGGCATAGCCAACGGAATGTGGCTGGCCATAGTAACCATGAGCACCACAGGTTATGGCGACAAAGCCCCCGTTACACTTTGGGGCCGGATACTGGCAGGAAGCTGGATGGTAATTTCAATTATTTTTGCTACTTCAATGGTAGCTGGAATCGCTAGTACCCTAACACTTTCGTCGCTGAGTTCCTCTACCGTTTCCAACATCGAACAATTATCCAATCGCAAAGCTGCAAGCATTTCTGCTTCTCCGTCAGAAGCATTTTTAAGAGAACATGGAATCACCGCCATAGGTGTTAGTGATTTAAATGAAGCAGTATCGAAGTTGAAAAATAAAGAGGTTGATGCCGTAGTTTACGACCGGCCACAATTGTTATATTATCTCAAAAACACGCACGATGAAAGCTTGTACATAGCTAAAGCCGAGTATTACAAACAAGGGTACGGTTTTGCTTTTCCGTTAAATTCAACCTTGGTTTATGAAGTAAACCGTGCCTTACTGGAACTTGCCGAAGACCAGGAAATAGCTGAAATAACCAACGACTACTTGGATAAAGATGAATAATAGGAGATGTGAAACTATTTGATGCCTAACGAAACATTCGGCAACCAATCACGTTTATGCAAACGAAGTGAACAAATGATAATAAATATCCCATAATGGAACAAGCTGTAGTTTTACCCGAATCGATTGCCGCAAGAACTGAATTTAAACGCAAGTTTAGTTTATGGGAATTGTACCGTGCGCTTGTTTACCTTCCTCCGGCAATGTCGAAGATGATAGGAAATAAAAAGAACAAATTGGTGGACGAGCATTTTGTTGAACGCCTGCAACTGGCGGTTACTGAAGTAAATGGCTGTGCTGCTTGTTCCTATCAACACACAAAAATGGCCTTGCGCCAGGGAATGAGCAATGAAGAAATCAGCAGTTTTCTAAGTGGGGGCGAAAGCTTCATTAAACCGGAAGAAGCAAAAGCGATTATGTTTGCCCAGCATTTTGCAGATTCCAGAGGATATCCGAAGAGATATGCCTACGATTCCATTGTTGAAGAATATGGCGACCAAAGAGCACGCGTTATTCTTTCCGCGGTTCAAATTATGATTGCGGGCAACATGTATGGTATTCCGTACAGCGCATTTCTATCGAGGCGCAAAGGAAAACCGTTTAAGGACAGCACCTTGTTCTACGAAATAGGGATGCTGATTGCCGGAATTGTTTGCCTGCCTTTTGCCTTGATTCATGGAATGTTAAGGCGCTTCCTTGGCTTACCCTATGTTAGATTGGACAAAAACATCTTTGAAGAATAGAAATAAAAGAAGATATAAAGGGCGGCTGAAATAAGAAGAGGAAAAGGGAAATGAGTTTTAAAACCTTACTCTAACTTCTTTAACTAATTTAACTAAATCAAAGTTATTTATTTTGATGTTCGCTTGAAAGACCGCAGCGGACTTAGTAACCAATTCAACACACGTATTCTTCTGATTTCCTGACATCTAAAAAACAAAACACATTTAACGACTAAAATACCTTAATATTTATTTGGATGTTATTCCGAATAGTATTAATATTGAATCTGAAATTAAAAAAGAAAAATTAGTAAACTCAAAAATTAGAAATTATGAAAAAGTTATTGTTAGTATTTGCTTTTGTTGCCATTTACGGTGTATCTATGGCCGCGTCGAATTCAACTCCGGTTGTGAGCGACAATACTCAGGTTACCATTGTTGCCGACATGGACGACAACACGGTTGTATTGCCTGAAGGCGAAAAAGAAAAAGACAAAGCCAAAAAAGACAAAGCCAAAACTGCCAATGCCAAAGCAAAAGGTGAAGGTTGTGCCGAAGCAAAAGCAGCCGGCTGTGCCGATGCTAAAGCGAAAGCTTGCTCAGAAGAAGCTAAAAAAGAATGCTGCGACAGTAAAAAGAAATGACGTCAGAGTTAGATTTTAAACATGCTAGATTACGAAAAGGCTGTTCTTTTGAAGGACAGCTTTTTTTATGTCCCAAACATTGGGTTGTAACGCTGCGATTTTGTACATTTCCATCCGATTCAATCCAACAAAAACATGAAGGCACCAAAATCGTTTCGGCTGCACATCGGAATTTTCGGAAAACGCAACGTCGGGAAATCGAGCATTTTGAATGCACTGACCAATCAGGAGGTGTCTATTGTTTCCGAAATAGCAGGCACCACCACCGATCCGGTTGAAAAGCCCATGGAACTGCTGCCCTTCGGTCCCGTTCTGTTTATCGATACAGCAGGAATCGACGATTTAGGGGTTTTGGGCGAGAAACGAATCGCCAAAACGCTCGCTGTGTTCGATCGTACTGATTTAGGAATAATCGTTAGCAATTTTAACGATTGGGACAATTACGAACAAACGATAATGAACGAGTTCGGCGACCGGGACATTCCGTTTATTGTGGTTTTTAACAAATCTGACTTATTTGAAGAAAAGCCGAAACTAATCGAAAAACTTCACAAGCAGCAAATAAAGTGTGTCCAAACTTCCGCTATCCATAAAACCGGTTTTTTGGAGCTGCGGCAATTGCTCTTAGATACAGCTCCTGCCGATTACATCAACCGTCCCACTATTTTGGCCGATTTGGTTGGTCCCGGCGAAGCAGCAATTTTGGTGGTTCCCATCGACAAGGAAGCCCCCAAAGGAAGATTGATCCTGCCTCAGGTACAAAGCATCCGCGACCTACTGGACAACGGTTCCTTTTGCACTGTTGTGAAAGACAGCGAATTGCGCGAGGCACTATCACGTTTCAATAAAGCGCCAAAACTCGTGGTAACCGATTCGCAGGCTTTTCTAAAAGTGGCCGCCGACACTCCGCCCGAAATACCATTAACTTCATTTTCAATATTGTTTGCCCGTTATCAGGGCGATTTAACCGCTTTGGTGCGTGGCGCAATGGCCATTGACACGCTCAAAGTGGGCGACAAAGTTTTAATTGCCGAAGCTTGCACACATCATCCCATTGAAGAAGATATTGGAACGGTGAAAATCCCTCGATGGCTGCAAAAATACGTTGGTGGAAAGTTGCAAATCGATAATTTACGTGGCCACGATTTCCCAGACAACATTTCGGAATATAAAATCATTATTCACTGTGGCGCGTGCATGTGGAACCGCCGCGAAATGCTCAGCCGGATTATGAAAGCCCGGCAGGCGAACGTTCCAATTACCAATTACGGGCTAACCATAGCTTATTCGCTGGGGATTTTTGAACGGGCATTACAGCCTTTCCCTGCAGCTCTGGAAATTTTAAAAAAAAAGCCGGCTAAATAAAACCGGCTCCTGCTATTTATTTCAAAAGAAATTCAACCAAAAGATTTTTATCGCTGCGGATAAAAGCTGTCGTAACTTTATAGCTCAGGCTTTTCTGTTCAGCTGGTGCCGTTATAACTTGTGCGGTTTGCGGGAAAAGGGTAACTTTTTCTGTTCCGTTGCCCGATTCCGCTTCCAGTTCAAAATATAAGTCGCTGGTATTGCGAATTTCGAAATACTTTCTTTCACCTTTTGTATGAAAAGATGGCCCCAATTCAACACAGGCATTAAAAAGATTGCGCACATGTTCTTCTTTACCGGCAATATATTTACTGGCCCAGGCAACCGTGCGCCCGGCTTCCAACGCTTCCCGAACCGACCCGGCGGTACGTTCTTTTGCAAAAACCAGGGTCATGGTGCGGTGAACGTAATCGCCAAGGCTATAATCGTGGGCAACCAGGTTATGAATATCGGTATTGCCCAATACCGTGAGGTCTTTGTCCACAGCCCAGTCGAGTGCTTTTTTATGAAAACCAAAGCCGTTAAAAACTTCAATGCCATGCAAATTGTTCTCTTTTTTCAACTCGTCCACAAAATCAATCCACTCATACGAACCTTCAATTGAATTGACTTTCCACCCGGGATGGTTCCAGAAAATAAAAGCATTTTGTTCATCAGCTTTCATCACGGCCTGTTTGTCATGGTCATTGGCCCGGTCTTCAATATACCCGGAGGCATCATCAATAAAAATTGCATTGAAATGGCCCGGAGGCGTATTGCGGGTAATTTCAGTCCCTTTTATAAAAATCAGGTTATTTTCTGCGGCCTGGTCTTTCGCCAGTTCCCAGGCGCGGTTGTGGTTTATCTTTACATCGTGGGAATGGGGCGTGTACTCAATATGGTCGGTTATTGCCATCACGTCTAACCCTTCTTGCCAAACCTCCTGTACCCGGACACCCGGCCAAACATGCCCGTCGGAAAACACAGTGTGCATGTGAAAATCGCACTTTAAGGTTTGAAACCCTTCGATATTGGGCACTTGAATTATCTGGCGCTTTTGTGGATTCCGGAATTCATTCATCCGGAACACACCATTGTCGGTTTGAGCCTGCACAAAAAATGCTGTTCCCAAAAAAATCAGTAGGAATAGATTTAATTTTGACATTTGATTGTTTTTAACAGTTAATAATTTTCTGGCCAAATTAATCATTTTGGGTTTCAAACTCATTTGGATTTCGTAAAAAAACCAAAAAACTCGATTTTCCCAAGAGCATCTTTTTTCAGCAATTTCAAATTTCCTTTTTCAATGGCGAATTGAAATTCCACATTATTGCGAAAATCAGCAGGGTGAATTAAGGTGAGGTAATTTTGAGCGGTGCCCCAGGCTCCATTTTCAATTTTCGAGACTACCGGAAGAGGTAAATTGCATTGATGGGTAAAATTATTCTCGTTGAATTGAATCGTCCAGGATTCATTATTGGCCTTCAATTGCGCCTCGTCAAAATGAAGCAATCCTTCGCTCGAATCATAGTAATATTCATACAAATTCCATTTCCCCGGTAGTTGCTTCGACGGGCGCATGAACATTTCCGATGATTTCAGCCAGGACAAAAATGTATTGAATACGGATTTCTTTTCCATAATTGGTTAAAACAACGGTGCTTGGACTGCATGAGATGCATAAAGTTTAACTAAGGATCAAATGTGAAATCAACCAAACGGAAAACTTTCATTTTGTCCAAGGCACACAACCATTCTTTGAACTTTTCTAATTCGCCCACAGCATAAACCCCGCCGACAAGCGCACCCATTGACGTACCGGCAATCGAACTGATTTCGTAACCGTGCCTTTCCAATTCCTCTATCGCCCCAATGTGGGCAATTCCCCGGGCTCCCCCGCCCGAAAGTGCTAATGCTATTTTTTGTTTCATCGATGAGCCCAGTCTAAAAAGGTTTCAGACTAAAGCAGGGATTTATCTTTAGATTTT
>CAZNEV010000094.1:0-16838 GCA_964572085.1 uncultured Maribellus sp.
CAATATTTTTTTTAGCAAACTAATTTAATACTTTTTATTTGTGTATAAAGAGTAGGGAGGTTGGGAGGGGCTTTTAATTCACAATCGCAGCAATACCCGCCCCAATAAGGCTTGAATTCGGTACTTCCACAATTTCGTAGAACCTGCGGTTTTTTCCCGAGAAAAAGCCTTGAAGGAAAGCCTCGAACATAATCTGAAAATTCTTCATTTTGTAAAAAGTTGTTCCTTCAATGGTCATTAATATTGGCTTGTCGGGAGTTTTTGCTTTGTCCGTTTTCAGGACTACGGCAGCAAGACTGGCAGCAACCAACTTGGCAGAGCGTTCAATCAAGGCATCGATAATTTGTGTTGCTGCAACTTTGTCCTCTTCGCTTACTAAGATATCCGACAGCACATTTGCTTTCAGGTCGATGCAACTAACAAATTTGTTAGCCTCTTCGGAAGTGAGCTCGCCCAGGTTTTTCATGTTAACTTTGGCTTCTGCACTGAAAACATTTTCAGCGGCAGCCATTTTCAAAGCCATAGTGCAAAGTCCGCCAAAATAACCGCCGGCAATCATTTTCTCAAAGGTATAGCGGCCCGGCAATTTGGTTGTATTGTCGAAAGCAATGTCGATATCGGTGCGCGGCATCTTGTTGAAATTGCCCGATTCAATGTTGATGATCTGACTTTCATTTGGATCCAACTTCGGTGCTTTGGTAATGTTGCTGTTTTGCTCTATGTAGCAGGCGTTAGTGCCTGTACCGAGAATAAAACCAAGATAAGTATCGAATTCCCTTCCTGCCGTGGCAGCTTGTCCGGCCAACAGGGTGGAAACTGTGTCGTTCATTAAAACAATTTTTTTATTGGGCGTTCCCATGGCTTGAAGCAGGTTTTTACCCACCATCTGGCCGATTACTTCAGGTGCTTTCACCTCTTTGCTCCATTCCAAAAGTTTCCCGTCTTTATTTGGAAATATTTCTACGGCATAGGAAAAGCAAAAGCCGATTTTATCTGAAACATTTTTGTATTCCGTTAAATACGCTGCCAGAGTAGCGAAAAACTCCTTGTTCGACAATTCTTCGTCAATTGCAGGCATTTTGCGCTGCTGCAGGTTTTCGGTAACCAAATTTAAATCGTTGTCGAACGACATTTTTACCACCCTGAAATTGGTGCCTCCCGCATCGATTGCAACAACCGGTTGGTTTGGCTTGATTTTACCGTCGGCACTGATGTATGTCGGAATCATTATTAATGAGCCGTCTTTCCCTTTGAGCCCCTTTTTCATTTCCGAAATAAAATCATCGGTGAGTGACTTCATATCAAGTTCTGCTGCCGACAATTTGTGTGCTTTTAAAAACTGTTGTGTTTTGTTCATTATTGAATTTTATTTTATAAAATAATTCATTTCAGGTTTATTAATTGTCTGATTTTACAATTCCGACGAGAAAACAGGATTGCTGATAAACTCAGCTACAAATATGGTAAAATTTACCAAAAAACAGGCTTGTTTTCATGCCTTCGGTTGTTTCAGAGATTAATTTTTCTACAACGCCCCTTCCACCTTGAACACCCACGCATATTCACTTGGATTATTTATTGGTGTAATATCCGGAACACTAATTTTCAAGGCGCTTCCTGATTTTTTATAGTTCACTTTTTCAGCGAGCCCCAGCATGGTAACTTTTGCGGCACCTTTAATCCCTTTTACCTCGATAGGCTTTGTCGGAAAAGTGGTGCAATGCACATACAAATCCTTGCCTTTTTTGGTGAAGAACACATTTTCTGCTTTGTTTTGTTTTGCTCCTTCCCATTTGCGGGTGCCGTAAATAGCTTCGCCGTTAATGTTGAGCCATGCACCAATGTCCAACAAGCGTTGTTGCTGGATTACGGGAATGCGCCCGTCGGAAGTTGGGCCAATGTCGAGCAGCAGGTTGCCGCCTCCCGAGACTTTTGTGATTAACATATCAATCAGTGCGTCGGAGCTCATGTAGTTGCCCAAATCTTCCATCTGGTTGTATCCGAATGAAGTTCCAATGCCGCGGCACTCTTCCCAGGGGCGGTTTGTGTCGCCAACACCTTCCTGGTTGTGCACCAGATCATATTCGGTGGTAAAATATCCCCCATGCACTCCGCGGGTTTCTTTTCCCCAGCGGTCGTTCACGCAAACTGTTCCCTTCACCGAAGATTCGTTATAGAGCCATGCTAAAAACTCGGTGCTTTTCCATTTTTCGCTGGGATGGTCCCATTCTCCATCGGTCCACACGATGTCGGGTTCGTATCGGGTGACCAAATCTTTCATTTGAGGGATCATATGGTCGTCAACATATTTTTCGAGATTGTTGTGGTAGAGCGGATTGTACCATTCGTAGAGTGAATAGTAAAAGCCCATGTGAAGCCCGGCATCTTTCACGGCAGCAGTCAGGTCGCCGCATAAATCGCGGTGCGGACCAATGTCAACGCTGTTCCAGTTCCAGCTTTGTTCGCTGGGCCAAAGCGTGAAACCTTCGTGGTGCTTCGAGGTGAGCACCACATATTTTGCCCCGGCCTTTTTGAACACGTCCGCCCAATGTTCCGGTTCGAAATGTTCGGCTTTAAAATTGGGTGCAAAATCCTGATAGAAAAAATCTTCTCCGTACATTTCGTTGTGGTAAGCGCGGAAAAGTTTGTCGGCTTTGTCCGTGCCGTTGATCCGCTTCCAATACCATTCTGAATATTTCGCATACACACCGATATCGGCATTCGCAGGCGCCCACGCCGGGACGGAATAAACGCCCCAGTGAATGAAAATCCCAAATTTCACATCCTCGAACCAAGCTGGAACAGGACGGCTGTCGATAGATTGCCAGTTGGCTTCATACTTCTGTGCAAAAGTTGTTATTGCAAAAAGAGCAACAAATACGATTAACAATAATTTTTTCATGATAAAATTGATTTAGGATATTCCATTAAACTCCTGAATGGCTTCCAGCATGGCCACCATGTTTTCAACCGGGACGTTTGCCGGGATGTTATTCATGGTGTTAAAAACAAAACCGCCGCCTTTATTGAAAATTTCGCAATTGCGCAGCACTTGTTCGCGCACTTCTTCGGGTTTGCCAAAAGGGAGTACTTTCTGGGTATCTACGGCACCGCCCCAAAAGACCAGGTCGCGACCATAGCGTTGCTTTAGTTTCACCGCATCCATTTCGCCGGCATTGATTTGTGCCGGATTGATAATGTCGAAACCTGCCCGGATAAAACTGTCCATTAAGTTCTCATCCGTACCGCGGGAATGTTTGAATGTTTTCCAGTGTGTGCTTTCATGGATCCAGTCGTTAACTTTTTTGTAGAACGGAAGCCACATTTCGTCGAATTGCTCGGGAGGGCTGAAGGTGGAGCCTTGTGTGCCAAAATCAGTACCGCAAATAAACACTGCGTTCACTTTATTCCCTACCACAGCATAAATTCGCTTTAAATTTTCGATGGCAATTTCGGTTTGCCGCTCAAAAATACTTTTTACATAATCGGGGCGCGAGGTAGTGCTGTTATGCCAATCCGCTATGTTGCGAATTCCTTTCGGATTTTTCATGTGCATGCCCGGCACCAGTGCAATGTCGCCGAGAGCGGTTCCGCCAAACGCGGCCATCACGGCTTTCCCGGAGAAATAGGCTATGTCAACCTCTATGCGCCAATGTTCTAAATCTTTGTCGCTTATCAGTTTGAACTCTTCCAGATTGTTTTCCACGTTCAGTTCTTCTTCGACAATTGGTCCTTGCCGGATGATGGCATCGAAAAAATAACCGGACTTTGGCATTCTTGCCGATGGCGGAAGCGATTTGTCGCCTTCGGGGTGCATTAAAATATCACCATTTTCGGCGGTAGTAGCGTTGAAATTGTTGGGCACCATTACCCGTTGCCCCCATGGTGTTTTCCACTCTTTGTAGGGAGCATGATTGTTGAACCCGAACATATTGTTGCGATCCCAGACACCTACAACGTCGATGCCGATGGAGTCGATAAGTTCCCAGCCCACTTCGCCTAACATTTGAAAGGGTTCGATAACTCGGATGGGTTTGCGTTGCAATCCAAAATGGCGGCGCATCTTCGATATGGTTTGTACATGGATACCGGTAACCGATGTAGATCCGAAATCCAGCACTATCCGCTCGGGTTCCTGATGGTTTACCGTTCTTAAAAATTGTTCTCTTGACTTCATATTCGGATTGGTTTTACTTTTTTTGATTCGTCTTTTTCAACTATAGAAACATTGGAAAAATTGTTCTTCCCGTTTCATTATACTTCCTGCTAATCAAATAGGATTCATGAATTCCTATTTTTTCTGCAAGATAGGTGGTTCTTTTTAAATCCTTTTCTGTGGCGTTAATTTTTACCTCAAATGCAATTTCTTTATTCAAAATAAAATCAATTTCAGCCGTATTACGCTGATTGTAAAAACTTAAATCGCCATATTCTTTTAACTGGTTGGCAATGGCATTTTCAAATAACTGACCTTCGTTTACTTTCCCAATAATATTCAAAATACCTGTATCGGCAAAATATATTTTCCTTCTCATTGCGGAAACATTATGATGTACTGGTTCCAAAAAGATTATTTTTATTTATCTCTAAGTATTTGTTTTCAGAAACAACCCAAGTATCTTTACAAATCCGGAATCAGATTCCTAATTTGTAAAATTATAATCGTTGCACAAAATTTTTCATTTAATATACGGGGGCATAACAATTCAAAAAAGAGACACAGCCACAGTTTTGGGCTGAAACCAGTTTGCCGGGTTGGCAGAATTTTAAAACTTTAACCATGGACAAGAACAGCAGCAGAAGAATATTCCTAAAACAATCCGCGATTACAGCCGTAGGTTTGTCGGCCGGATTACAGGCAACGAGTTTGCCATCCCATAGAATTCTTGGTGCCAATGATAAAATCCGCATGGGCTTTATCGGCATTGGCAACCGGGGTTCGCAATTGCTCCACCTTTTTATGCAGAACAAGGATTGCGAGATTGCTGCCTTGTGCGATGTGTATGAGCCCTATATCGCACGCAACAGGGCGGCGGTGAGCAAACGTTACCTGGACACCATGCCCGGACAAATCCCCAAAATGGGCGAAGAATTCGCAAAGCCGCCCAAGATTTACAACGATTACCGCAAACTTCTGGACGACAAAGACATTGATGCGGTGTGCATCGCAACGCCCGATCATTGGCATGCTTTAATGACTGTTCACGCCATAGAAGCCGGAAAGGACGTGTATGTGGAAAAACCCTTGACGCAAACCATTTACGAAGGCCGCAAAATGGTGGAAACCCAAGCCGCAGGCAAACAAGTGGTCGCCGTTGGGTTAAACCGAAGAGGCTCTAATGCTTACCAAAAACTGGCAAAAGAAATACATGCCGGAAAAATCGGCAAGATAACTGTTGCAAGGGCTGCACGCATCAGCAACCTTTTCCCCAACGGTATTGGGAAACTCGCTGCCGAGCAGCCCCCAAAAGATTTCAACTGGGACATGTGGCTGGGGCCGCGTGCCGTTCGCCCGTACCAATACAACATTGCCCCCTACATGTTCCGTTGGTGGAGCGATTATTCGTCGCAAATGGGCAACTGGGGCGTGCATTACATGGACGTTATCCGCTGGATGATGGGCGAAACCGCACCCGTCGCCATTAGTGCGCACGGTGGGAAATATGTGCTCGACCACGACGGCGATATCCCGGATACCATGCAAGTGACTTTTGAATTTACATCGGGGGCAATTATTGCTTTCGGAATTTATGAGGCTACAAGTGGCGGCTTGCTGCCATGGGGCGAAGTGGAATTGAGAGGCACCAAAGGACTTGTGGAAGCAAGTGAAAAAGGATACCGTGTCACACCAACAAAGAGCGGGCAATTCCAAAGCTGGGATAAACTGATGGATGCCGAACAATTCGATGCAAAAAATGAAATGCTGAGCGACGGCAGCAGCGGCGATAGCACCGCCAATTTGGTACGCAATTTCTTAGATTGCATAAAATCAAGGCAAAGTCCGCTTTGCACCTTGGAAGAAGGCCACCGTTCAACCAGTTTTGCACATTTGGCAAACATTGCCTTGGCCACCAAAGAACGTTTGCAGTGGGATGCCATAAACGAACGCTTTACCAACAGTGAAAAGGCCAACCAACTGCTTCATTACGAATATCGGAAACCCTGGAAATTGTAAACAATGAGCTTAAACCGAAGAGATTTTATCAAAGGAACTGTGGCAACTGTTGCCGCTATGCCTTTTTCAGGCTTGCTAATGTCGGCAGGCGATAAAGAAAATGGGGACAAAAAGTTTCCGATCGGCTTTTTCACCAAGCACTTGGATGGCTATGAGGCTGATTTTATGGCCGAATCCCTGGCAATGGCAGGAATCGACGGTCTGGACTTGACCGTGAGGCCCCAAGGAAAGGTTATCCCCGAAAGGGTAGCAGACGACCTCCCAAAAGTGGTGGAAACCACAAAAAAATACGGACTGAACACCGAAATGATGGTGACCGCCATTACCGATGCAAGCGATAAATTCACGGAACCAATCCTTAAAACCGCTGCCGGGCTGGGAATAAAGCACTACCGCCTGGGTTATTACGACTACGATTTCAAGAAAGGAATCCCCGAATCGTTGAACATCATCCGGAAAAAAATGGACGGCCTCGCCGAACTGAATGCTAAAATCGGTATTCAGGGCGGTTACCAAAACCACGCCGGGAAACGGTTTGGCGCACCGGTGTGGGATGTCTGGGAAGTTTTAAAGGAAATGCCGATTGAGCATATCAGCAGCCAGTTCGACATTCAACATGCTGTTGTAGAAGGAAACAATTCGTGGATAATTACATTGCATTTGCTGAGCAAGAATATCGGTTCGCTGGCTATAAAAGATTTCACCTGGGATTTATCGGGAGGAAAAGGAAGAGTGGTCCAAAAACCGCTTGGCGATGGGATTGTCGATTTCGACGCTTACTTCAAAACCCTGAAAGAACTGAACATTGTTGCGCCCATTACCCTGCATGTGGAGTATCCTTTACTTTCTGAGCAAGAAGAAAATCTCACCCTTTTGCAAAAACAAAAAATCATTGTCTCAAAGGTGAAAAAAGACACTGACTTTATCCGTTCAAAACTTAATCAATTTCAATTATGAAAACCAATTCAAGACGGACATTCCTTAAAACCAGCGCATTGGGCACAGGTGCCACGCTGATTGCCAACCCAATAAACCTTTTGGCTTCTCCATCAAACGCTGTGGCGAATAAAAAAATACAAATTGCCCGTGTGGATTCCAACTTTGAACGTGAGCCTTTGATCCGGCCGTTTGGGTTTAAAGGCGGCTACATGAGCGAAATCTGGCAAACGGTGAATTATCTCGAAAGCAGTTCGGGCGCCCACAAAATTGGCTTATGCACACAAAATGTGCTCTGGTCCGATGCCGAAGTATTCGCTGCACATTCCGAAAGTGGCGGCAATGCCCTGATGTACGCTTTAACCGAACGGGCGCTTCAAATTGCAAAGGGGCAAAGCTTCAGCACACCGGTTGATTTGTTAGAAAATATCCTTTCCGAAGTATATGAATACGGAAAGAAAATCACTGTCAACCCCCATCTGCGGAAAACCTTTGCATTGAATGCACTTGTTGGCCTCGACAATGCCGCCTGGTTGCTTTACGCACAAGAAAACGGCATAACCACCTTCGACAAAATGATTCCGCAGACCTACAAACCGGCCCTTTCTTACCGCCATGAGAAGGCTGCTGCCATTCCCTTAATGGCCTACAACATCCCAATCGATGAAATTAAGGCAGCAGTTGACCAGGGTTATTTTTTCATGAAAATAAAAATTGGCCAGCCCGGAACGCAAGAAGAAATGTTAGAAAAGGACAAAGCACGTTTAACCGCCATTCATAAAGCAATAGGCCACATAAAGACCACGCACACCAAAGACGGCAAACTACCGTATTATTTTGATGCCAACGGTCGGTACGAAAAAAAGGAAACGCTTCTAAAGCTGATTGACCATGCTAAAAAAATTGGCGCATTCGAGCAAATTTCCATTATCGAAGAACCGTTTGCCGAAGAGCTGGATTTTGATGTGTCGGACATCCCTGTGCGTTTGGCCGCCGACGAAAGTGCACATACCGACGAAGATGCCATCGCACGAATGGAAATGGGCTACAAAGCCATAGCCTTGAAAGCCATTGCCAAAACCCTGAGCATGACCTTGAAAATTGCAAAGGCCGCATCCGAACGCGATGTTCCCTGCTTTTGTGCCGACTTAACCGTTAATCCGATTCTGATAGAATGGAACAAAAACGTGGCTGCGCGCCTGAAATCGTTTCCGGGCATGGGAAGCCTCGGGCTGATTGAAAGCAACGGCCACCAAAACTATAAAAACTGGGACACTATGATGAGCTACCACCCGCGCCAAAATGCCAATTGGGTGAAAGCAAAAAACGGTGTGTATGAGTTAGGGGACGACTTCTACAAAACCGGTGGTGGAATTTTTGATCCTTCACCACACTACGAAGCAATGTTTGCAAAGCAGTAGGCACCTCTGAAAGAGAGATTGCCAGCAGTTACCATTCCCACGAAAGTGGGAATCTCAATCTAAGAGGCAGAGGTTCCCACCTACTTGAAATTGAAGAGCATTTAAATATATGTTATACTAAGTGAGGGTTTCGTTAAACGCTAATAATACCCATACTGCTCCGGTGCTTTTCCCTTTTTCTCAATGATTTTTGGGGATCGCGGAAGCTTTCGGCTACTATCGATTTTTTCCAATACCACATTAAATTCCCAGGAATCGCCGTAATCGAAAAGGTACAATATCCGCTGCCCTTCGTGCAATTCCAATTCCCCGATGCTTAACTCGTCAACATAAGGGCCGTTTTCGCAGTTGGGTGATTCAAAGACATTCCTCGAATACCTTTTGCCGTCCATAAAGAAAGAGTACAAATGGTCGTCGTCGAAACCAAAAGCACTTTGGATGGCATCGTGCAGATCCAACAAGGTGTGTTTGTGCGAAAGCTCGATTTTGCGCCACACACCCGTTGCCACAGTTACTTTAAAAAGATAACTCCCTTTCTCAATCGCAGTTGCTACCGAAACGGTATTATTTATTGCACCCGGTGGAAAAAGCGGCGCCATCATTTTATAGAGCGGCACAAAACCCGGATCATCCCGAACATCGCCTTCGTAAAAGCCAAATGCGTTTAAACAAAGGAGGTTCCACCGTTCGATTTTTTGCCCCGAAAGAATTTTGAAGAGGTTAATCCCAAATTCAGTTGGAATAACGGCTTCTATTGAATCGTCATAACGGGTTAATTTTTTGTTGCCTTCAACAATTGGAATAAAATCGCACAAGCCAAAATAGTTGAAATAGTGAATGAGGACAGACATATACGAAAACATAGGATCATAATCCCGCTGCTTTGAGAATGCACCTTTTTTTAATCGTTCCCCTGGAGCAGAACGTGCGAATACCTTAACAGCTTTATTAATAGGCTTCCCGCCAAATCTCAGGATTTCCAAAAAATCGAAAGTGCACCAAAACGTTTCAAAAAGAAAGGCATATTGCTCGAAAATATTTAATTGATCGAATTCTGCTTTTCCCGGTACGGCACTTAGCATAATATTTCCTTTTGCACCAGCAGTTTTTCGATATAGTTTGCCATCGACAGCCAGATGAAACATCAAATCGATAACCGGATACGATTCCTGCTGGTAGTTCGGCGCGGCAACATCCTTTCGAGAATGCAACAAAGCATTGATTTCAAAAAGATCCTTTTTTCCCAATTGTGTTTTCTTTTTCGACAAGACCGGCTTGTTTGTTTCGATGTATTCGCAGAATTTACGGAAATCATCGATGGTGTTGCGGATGGCTTGTTCGTTTATTTTATCTATCTCTTTCATGTGTTTATATTTTAACGCAAAGGCGCAGAGACGCTTTTGGAATAATCATCCTCTTGTGCGTCGCATTCTTCGCTATAAATGTTTCATCTCATTACTTGCTTTTTTGAAAGTTTTCACCTCAATCCCGTTCCAAAATAACCCAATTTTAAATCTATTTCCAAGCCCGAACAAGGTCAATCCCATCCGATTTACCACTTCAATAGTTTTCCATCAGCAAAAAATCAGCAATGTACACATGCTTAACACCTTCGATGTTGTCATGCCAAAGTTCGTCCATGGTTACCACATACTTTGGGTGATTGTCCTTTATTTCGAGCAATGGGGAGAATTCTCTTTCAATTGTTGACTGCTCGTTCATTTTATAGGCTACCTGAACATATATTTTGTTTTCATTTTTCTCGGCTACAAAATCAATCTCGCGTTCATCCCATTTTCCGGTAAAAACATCGTATTCCCGCCGTTTTAGTTCAAGCATTACAATGTTTTCAAGCACACCCGAGATGAGCCGGTCTTTGTACCCCATTACAGCATAAATCATGGCTTGGTCTCCGACAAAATATTTTTCATAAGTTTTCAATATTTCTTTTCCTTTTACATCGTAACGTGGAATTCGGTCGATAATAAATGCACTTTGAAGGGCACTGAGATAATTATAGACCGTATTGAGATCGATTTTGCGCTGCTGGCTTTTGAAATAGTCGGCTACATTTTTCACTGAAAATTTGTTGCCAACATTGTCGAACACAAACTTTACAACCCTTTCCAAAAGTTCAACATCTCGAATGTTGTTCCGTTGAATGGTGTCGCGCAAAATGGCAGATGAATAAATATCGTAAACCACCTTATATGCTGTTTCGATAGGGTATTCTGCAATATGCAAAACCGGAAACCCACCCATTCTAAGATAAGTTTCAAATTCAAGCCGTTTGTTCATTGTTGGTTCTCCGGTACGTTCGGTTTTGAACAGTAGGTACTCCGAAAACGAAAGCGTGTAAAGGTTTATTTCCACATAGCGGCCAGCGAGGTAAGTTGCCAATTCTGAAGACAAAAGTCGTGAGTTGGATCCGGTTATATAAACATCAGCATCAAAATCAACCAGAAATGAATTTACCGCCTTTTCCCATGAATTGACTTCTTGAATTTCATCCAATAAAATATAATAACGCTGTTTCTTTGTTATCCTAAATTTTATATAAGCATATAGTTTCTCAGCGTTTTCGATGTCTGAGAATTGAAAACTGTCGAAATTCAAGTAAATTATTTGTTCCTCGCTTATTTGCCGCTGGAGCAACACATCTTTCAGTAATTTAAGGATTACTGATTTACCACTTCTTCTAAGGCCTGTAATTACTTTTATTAAAGGCTTGTCAATAAAATTCCGCAGTTGGTTCAAATAAAGTTCTCTTAGAATCATATTATTTACTTTATGGTTACAACCACAAATATAGTCTAAAATTGTATTTTTTTATGGTTACAACCCTAATAACTTTTACGATTTGTAAGTTTTATCTTTGCCAGGTTGCAGAACCGTTCTTTTTCTTTGAGAACGGTTCTTTGCTGGAATCGTTGATTAAATCCTCCATTTCGTTGATAAAAAGCGTATTGATTTTTGCCGGGTTTGGGAATATTTGGTTTCTTTTGAACGCTTTAAAATTGGGCAGTATCAACAAAAACGAAAATTATGGCAGCAGCTTTTGGAAAAACATGGTGGGGAGAGCAGTGGTTAAATTCGCTCAGCAACATCGATTACAGCAATCGCTTGCCGCGCGGGGCGTCGTATGCACGCAAAGGGGCGATCGAAAAAATAAAAATCAACGGTAATCATATTTCGGCCAAAGTTGCGGGTTCACGGCCCCGCCCTTACTCAGTTGACATCATCATGCCACCGTTTTTCGATCCGGAACTGGGTGAGTTTTTGCGCGAAATCACCAAACGTCCGGTCATCATTTCCAAATTGCTGAACCGCGAATTGGATCCCGCAATCCTTACACTGGCAGAACGTTTTGGTTTGAAAGTTTTCCCCAAACAGTGGAGCGACCTGAAAATGCAATGCTCCTGCCCCGATTGGGCGGTTCCGTGCAAGCACCTCGCTTCGGTAATTTACAAAGCTTCTGCCGAAATCGACAATAACCCCTTTCTTGCTTTCTCGTTGCACAATGTCGATTTGTTGGCCGAACTGAATAAAATGGGCATTGTCATCAAAAAGCAAAACATCGAAATCCCAAAAATAAAAGACCTGTTTTTTGAAACCGCAAAACAAGAAAATCCTTACGACCCGGAAGCGGCCTATCAAAAACTTTCCTACGCAGGGTTAACGCCCATTCACGAGCCGCTTACCGCTTTGTTGTCGCCATACCCCGCATTTTACACTTCGTCGGCAGCCGATTTCCGCGAGAAATACCGTTCCCACTTAAACCGCATCGTCAAAAACACCCAAAAGGCCGCCAGCGGAAAGATTTCTTTGCCGCAGTTTTTTCAATCCGCTTATTCCGATGAAACTCAAATCAACAATCGTTCGCAAAATACCGTCAGCCTCGACGACACGCTTCGGGCAAAGGTATCGGTAAACAACAAGGAATATTCTGTCAGCGAATTTTTGCAACACCTTGCACAAATACAAAGCTCCAAAACCTACGATTATCAGCCTTCCACTGCTGCCTTGCATACGGTGTTGAACATGGCCGTGCAATTAGTGGCCAACGGCGCCATTGTGCCGCAAGTGGTGCAGTTGCCGGGCAAAGAATTTACTGTGCGTTGGTTGCCCGCGCTTTTAAGCAAACCCGTAAAAAAGTTGGTGGACGAACTGGAAAACATCATACCTCCCGACATTTTTATCTGGCAGGAAACCAAACGGCAACGGAAGGTCAACAAGGATCGCGCGGTGAATTTGCTCTCGTTGTTTATCTCCGAAATTGTGAGTTTGGTGAGCTACAACGTCGATTCGGAGATATTCGAGCGGCTGTTTTTCAAGTCGGGAAGCTACCCGTTTACCAAACCCGGCGAGGAAGCCTTAACGGGCGGGATTATGACCTGGTTACAAAAATTTTACCTTTCACAGGGAAAATACAAACCCTTGCTGGTAGTGGAAGAAGTCAAAAACGAGGCATTCAAAGTTTTGGTAAACATTCAAAATACCGAAACTATTCTGGATGTGGCCGTCCCGTTGAGAGACGTCCTCACCCAAAAAGAATTCGACAACGAGCGTTTTGAAATCCTGCAATCCGTTTCGCAACTGAGCAGTTTTATCGATGGGCTGGACGACTACATCAACACCTCGGGCGAGCAGGAAATTGTGATGGCGAACGAAACCTTCACCCCGTTTTTGATGCAGATGATTCCGGCCATTCAGCTTTTGGATATTTTGGTGATGCTGCCAAAATCGCTGCAACAAATCCTAAAACCCAAAGCCAGCGTGAAACTAAAAAGCAAGGCCAGCGGAAAATCGTTCTTCCGTTTAGACAAACTGCTCGATTTTGAATGGCAAGTGGCCATTGGCGACACGGTGATGGGCGAGGAAGAATTCAAACTTCTTTTGCAGAAATCGGAAGGCTTGATAAAATTCAAAACCGAATATATTTATGTTGAAAAGGAAGACCTCGTAAAGCTCTACAAACATTTTTCGCAGTCGAAAGAAATGACGGCGTTTCAAATGTTGCGGGCAGCACTTTCGGGCGACTATTATGGAGCAAAAGTAGCGCTCACCGACGAAGTGAAAAAGCTAATAGAAGAGCTGACCAACTTCAAGGAAATTTCGTTGCCCAACGGAATCAACGCGCAACTGCGGCCTTACCAAAAACGCGGTTTCTCCTGGATTTACCGAAACGCGCAGGTTGGTTTTGGCTCGGTGCTGGCCGACGACATGGGCTTGGGAAAAACGCTGCAAGTGATTGCGACTATCCAAAAGTTCAAAGAGGAAGGCCATTTAGAAAAAGAAAAAATACTCGTGGTTTCGCCAACGGGTTTGATTACCAACTGGCAGGCCGAAGTACAAAAATTTGCACCCACCCTGCAAACGGCAATTTACCACGGAACACAACGCGATTTGGCAAAATTAAACGGCTATGATGTGCTGCTCACTTCCTACGGAATTGCCCGCAGCGATGCGGAGAAACTAAAGAAACTGAAATGGCACTCGCTGGTTATTGACGAGGCACAGAACATTAAAAATCAAAATACGGCACAGACCAAAGCCATAAAATCGATAAAATCAGGCAATTTTATTG
Organism: uncultured Maribellus sp.; assembly: GCA_964572085.1. Lineage (GTDB taxonomy): Bacteria > Bacteroidota > Bacteroidia > Bacteroidales > Prolixibacteraceae > Draconibacterium. The sequence continues at coordinate 14,120 of CAZNEV010000094.1, forward strand.
CCCTCAGCGGCACACCCGTCGAAAATCGTTTGAGCGAATTATGGAGCATTATGGATTACAGCAACCGCGGCTTTTTGGGAAGCGCCAAAGAGTTTGCGGATACCTACGGCAACCCGATTGAGCAACTGAACGACCGCGAAGTTGCCGATAAATTGAAACAGGTGACCGCCCCGTTCTTGATGCGCCGAATGAAAACGGACAAAAGCATCATTTCTGACCTGCCCGACAAAATTGAAATCGACAGTTTCGCCAGCCTTACCAAAGAACAGGCGAGCCTCTACGAAAAAACGCTTGAAAAAGCGATGGACGAAATCGAAGGCATGAAACACGCCGACCAAAAATCGTTGTTTGTGCGGCAGGGATTGGTTTTGCAGATGATTATGGCACTGAAACAAATTTGCAACCACCCCACGCAATTTCTGAAAAACGGAAAAATGGACGCGTCGCTAAGCGGCAAACTCGAATTGCTGTTCGACAAGTTAGACACAATTATCGAAAGCAACGAAAAAGTGCTGCTTTTCACACAATTCACCGAAATGGCAAAACTGCTGAAACATTTTATCAACGAACGCTACAAGCAGGAACCGCTGTTTTATCATGGTGGCAGCAGCATCAAGCAACGCATGGAGATGGTTGACCGGTTTCAAACCAACCACGCCGATAAAATATTTCTGCTCTCGTTGAAAGCTGCCGGAACGGGTTTAAACCTCACCGCCGCCAGTCATGTAGTCCATTACGATTTGTGGTGGAACCCCGCAGTGGAAGCACAAGCCACCGACCGCGCCTACCGCATTGGCCAAAAGAACAATGTAATGGTGCACCGTTTCATCACCAAAAATACGTTCGAAGAAAAAATCAACGAAATGATACAAAAGAAAAAGGCACTTGCCGAAATGACCGTTGCCACCGGCGAAAACTGGATTGGCAATTTGAGCAACAAAGAATTGAGGGAGATTTTCGATAGGGGGGTAGTTTCTTAATTATTACATTTGAAAGCATAATTATTTTTTTTAACCAAACAAACGGACAAATCAATCCAGCAGGAAATTGCACTTTTCACAAAAGGAATGAGTGATCAAAATTTTAACGCCTGCAACTAAAGGCGAAATATCTACAATTAGCGGGTGTACAGAGGTTATCGGCAACGTGGGCAATACAGTTCAAAGGACATTGACAAAATGAAAAGTTTACAGTTTATAACAAAAAACAAATCAATATGGATGGAATAAAAGTTTCAGTGCTTCATGGTGACGCTTCTCAAATCAAAGCAGACAGTTTAGTGCTAAAATATGCCCAAGCAACTTACGGACTTGACAGGGATATTGAAAGAGAGTTTGAAAAGTTACAAGAACCAATTACAGACAGATTACCTAAAATTGGAGGTTATTATTTTACTGAAAGCAAAAAAATCACAAGCACAAAAAATATAATTTTTATTGGTGTGCCAATTTTGCGGCGGTTCGGATATAAAGAGATAAGAGAATTTGGTAGAAAAGCTCTTGTATCATTAGCGAGTTGTGACCCATCAATAAAAAAGGTTTTAATGACAATTCACGGTCCTGGTTATGGACTTGACGAAATTGAAGCATTTGAAAGTCAGCTTGCAGGTATTTTGGACAGTATTTCGTCCGGAGATATTCCTGATAATCTTTCAGAGATTGTTTTTGTAGAGCGTTCTGAAGGTAGGGCATTTCGACTTCAAAATGTACTTAACGGTTTGTTTCCCACTTTAGAAATTCCAACCCAAAAATCTGGAGGTATAAAACAACTCACAGAGTCTTCGGCAGAAACATTACGAGCAGCAGGTTACGGTTCCAACAGCAAGAAAAAAATATTTGTGGCTATGCCTTTTGCCGCAGAGTTTGACGATTCTTTTCATTATGGGATACAAGGAGCAGTAAATTCATGTGGTTATTTATGCGAACGAGCTGACTTACAATCTTTCACAGGTGATGTAATGGATTTCGTAAAAGAAAGAATTGCAACTTCTGATTTTGTAATTGCTGACTTGACAACTGCAAATCCTAATGTTTATTTAGAAGTTGGCTATGCTTGGGGATTAAAAAAGAAAACAGTTTTATTAGTTAAAGATCCGCAGGAATTAAAATTTGACGCAAGAGGACAAAGGTGTTTACCTTATACTTCAATAAAAGACCTTGAAACCAAATTGAAAAAAGAATTGACTAACTTAAAATTATAAGGGGAAAACATTGGACGAAAAGAAGAACAGCCGATAATAAAGCTCTATGTAATCCAGGCACTAACTTTTAAAAGAGCGTTTTTTCCAACGCACCCGAGGAAATTATATAATTTACAACTTTATTGAGGTTGATTAATTGCCAGAACAACAGAATACAGAATGCAAATTAAGTTGGCACGATGACTTTCTGAAATGGGTTTGTGGCTTTGCAAATGCACAAGGTGGCGTTATCTTTATCGGCAAAGATGATAACGGGAATGTTGTTGGCATTGAGAATTACAAAAAGTTGATGGACGACATTCCCAACAAAATCAGAAATTCTATTGGAATAATAAGTTGCAGATGTATGTTTTAAAGGTGGATACATTGATGCTTGGGGCAGAGGAACTATTAAAATCATTGACACCCGAACAACTCGCAAAACTTGGGTTGAATGACACGCAGGTAAAAGCGGTTTTATTTGTAACGGATTTTACTTTAACAACACACAGATATTCAGCAACATAAGCTGATATTTTT